>JBCCFY010000007.1:0-141986 GCA_039110515.1 Pseudomonadota bacterium | reverse complement strand
CGATCATCCGGTTTACCCGAACGGTCGTCTGGCTTACCACTTCTATCATCTGGTTTACCCGAACGGTCATCAGGCTTACCACTGCGATCATCCGTATCGCTACCGTTTGAACCACCCCCAAACAAACCCTTCAACCACTGCAGAAAACTATGAAACATAACCCAATCCTCGTGTTGCTTTGGTGCAGTGCTCAAGCTTAAACTGTAGAACTGTCAATTACCAGCCTACGCTGGCTCTCGCTTTTCGGTTCAGAGAGACGCCATCGGGCTAAGGTAGTTAGGGTTACAAAACAAACAATGATATTCAATTCGCGATTTTTCCAGCAATTATCGTCGGAAATTCGACGTCGAAAAGTGCTGCGCGTGGTCGCTATCTACGCTGTCACTGCCTGGATCGTTTTGCAGTTCGCGGAAATCAGCTTTGAACCCATGGGTTACCCGGATTGGGCCATGCGCGCGCTGATCATGACAGCCATTGTTGGCTTCCCGGTGACCTTTGTGCTGGCCTGGGTGATCGATATCACGCCGGAAGGGTTAATTTTTGACTTACCCCTATTTGTCAGCAATGAGGATGCCCCACGCCAGCGGCGCAAGTCAGATTTGTTTTTTGCTTTGTTACTGGTACTAATTCTGGCTGGCGGTTCCTATTACTTGGTAAACCTGTTGCTTGAAGTATCCGATACGGACTCACAAGATGACACGGTTGTTACTACTGAAGCGCCAAATTCTATTGCTGTGCTGGCATTTGAAAGCTTTAACGAGGGTAATGACACGGACTATTTTGCAGCGGGACTGGCTGATGAAATTTTGCACCTTTTGTCCGGTTTCCCTGAGTTGAATGTCGCATCAAGATCTTCGTCATTCCAGTTTCGAGGTCAGATGGTGGATAGTCGCGAAATTGCCAAACGACTTGGCGTGGGCCATGTTTTGGAAGGCAGTGCCAGGCAACAGGATGACCGTGTTCGCATCTCTGCCGAACTGGTTGACGGCGACAAAGGTTTTAATCGCTGGGCACAACGCTACGAACGGTCGCTGGATGATATTTTCGCGATTCAGCGTGAGATAGCGCAAAGCGTGGTGGACGAGCTAAAAATCGTCTTATCCATCAGTTCACAAGCACACCTCGATCAACAGGCCACCGAATCCACCGATGCCTATGTGCTCTATTTAAAGGGTGCCGGCCGATTGCGAAGCTCGCTGGACGCGGATGTTATGCGCGATGCCAGCAATAATTTTCAGCAGGCCACTGATATTGATGCCAACTTTGCTCGTGCCTACGCAGGCATCTGTGAGGCACATTTAAGGCTGTACGAGATCAATCGCAATGTCGCCGATTTCGAAGTCGCCGAAACCGGCTGCGAGCGATCAGCCGAGCTCGACCCCGGGCTAAACGAACAGATAAACCTGGCCCTGGGGAAATTATACGGCTATCGCGGTTGGTTTGAGCGCGCCGAAGCTCAGTTGGAAAAAGCTATTACCCTGGCCGAAGAACCAGTGGATGCCTACATCGAATTAGGCCGAATTCGCAGCAATCAAGGCCGCACTGACGAGGCGGAAAAATTGCTACAGAAAGCCCATGATTTGCGGAAAAATTATTGGGCAACGCACGAAGCGCTGGCCAGTTTTTATTATCGTCATGACCGCTATGGCGAAGCCATTGCTGAGTACGAAAAAGCCATCGAATTAGCACCTAGCGTTGCCACAGCCTATGCCGGCAAGGGTGCAGCGTTCTGGATGCTCGGTGAACATGACAAGGCGATCGAGGCCTATACCTCATCACTGGAGATCAAACCTTCACGACAAGCACACACCAATATTGGATCGTTGCACTATTATGCTGGCCGTTTTCAAAAAGCCATTGACAGCCAACTCAAAGCGCTTGATTTTGCTCCCAACGACCACCGTGTCTGGGGTCGCTTAGCGGAATCGTATTTCTTTTTGCCCGATAACGTCAAAGCCCAGGACGCGTATCAACGAGCGGCAGAACTTGCGGGTAAAAATCTTGAAGTGAATGATAAGGATTGGCGTACCACGGCAATGCTAGCCATGTATCAATCACACCTGAAAAACAACGAGGACGCGTTGATCAACGCCGAAAAGGCCATAGAACTCTCGAATGAAAATGCTGAGGCCTATTATTTCAAGGCATTGGTGCGGGTGTTGCTGGAACAACCAGCAGAAGCAGTTGAATCGTTGAATAAGGCCATCGAAATTGATGCATCCTACGAAAGCCTGGCCAGCTCAAATCCATTCTTTCGCGAGTTGGAGCTGCAAAAATCGCAGTAATAAATTAACGCCGCGAGAGAAAAGCAACATCACCCGATTCGGGTACGAAATAGTAAGCTCTGACTAATCAAGCAGTACCCCGCGATAGTAATTCCCTTTCTGCTTTTTCGCCGCCTTAACCTTTTCAGCTTGCGAAGGCGATTTTGCTTTATCAACTTTCGCTCCCCGATAGCGCTGCGCAGGCTTTAAGGCTCTGCTGAGCCAGTCTTCTCCAGCCCGCTCCAGGAATCGTTCCACCAGTACTCGAATGTTTTCGTCCTCAGTTTGTTGATAAAGGGCTATCATTTTCTCACCCAGATCAACGGCAGCAATACGCAGGTGACTCTGCTGCGCCAAGGGTAGATTTCGCCTAATCTCGAAAAACAAATTCACCATGTATCGATCGATGTACATACTTCCTCCCAATGCCCCACTGTCGGCAGTAGCGGCTTACAACTCTGTATGATTTACATCGAAGCAAAAATCGTGCCTGAATGTGTGTGGCGAAAGTTCTCCACTGCACGAATTTTCACAAGGTTAGATGCATCGTAATGTCGCATTGGTGAAACTAACCATCCAAAAGAGTGCAATCAACCTGACCCGAATATTCCCTCGCTAACGTACGAAAATCTCGACAGTAAATTACTTGTTAACTGTCTTTGAAACCACCCTGTTCAACAATCCCTGAATTCATCGTTTGAAGCAACGATATAGTTCTTTCTAACGAAATCACTGTGCTCTTCTTTGCTTACGTTTTTTCTCCCATTCAGTTTCTCCATCGTTATAGGGGTAGTGACGCAACGCTGCCTTTAACGCATTGGGAAAAGCATTTTTATATTCAGCCATTGCTCGGCCATGCCATAAAATGTTTCTCTTACCAACATCCAAGGCGACAATTTGAGCAACTGCATACGAACCCGGGGGCACCACCACCAATCCCCCTGTAAGCGCATCAGAAATTCCACCAACCAATATCCCACGTGCGATGTATTTCCCTAGTTTCTGAAATCTGCCTTCAACCTTAACGAAGAGTACAACATCCGCGTCGATGTTTTCGAACAGTGTTTCATCCAATTCTCTGTCTAAAATACTGACCAGAGGCACCTCGCTTTTAGCGGATATGATTGCTTCAGCTTCCTGTTGATCTATTTGTTTCCTAACATTGATTTCATTAGCGACATCTACCAGGTGGGTAAAAAATGCCCGGGTCGATTTCGCGTACCAGACACCCTCATCATCTGCAATTGGGGTGTATTCCTCCCCCGTGGAATTCCAATCCTACGAGACCACATATTTATCTTTGGGATCAAACTGATAGGTTGCCCCTTCAAGAGACGCAATTATCCTTGGGGTAAAACCGCGCTCTGAAATAGTGTCACTAATCATTTGAGTTGCTGCCGACACAGTCTCCGACCTGACTGTACTATCTACGCCGCGGTCAAACCCTGCTATGTCCTGATAAACGAACAAATCGAGAACAATCGCGACTGTTTGGTGTGATTTAGCTTGCTCTCCGAAAGTCGGGAAGCGTTCTGTAGATGTTGCGCAAGCGCTGAGCAACAACACCAACAAAGCCAGGTTGAGTTTGTAGAATGACATTTGGCTCCTAATGAATCGAAATCAGTTTTGCGAAGTGTGCAATTTCATTCTGCGTAACGGTAAGCACATCATCCCTCTTTGCGAAGGAAAGCTTACCCCTTAAGCAGAAGATCCAATATTGGAACCATATTGACGGGATCTGGCTCCGGCTCAGGCTCCGGATCTGGTTCCGGCCCTGGATTTATCCCCCCAGCGGGCATACTCAAGAACGGTGTGTTTTCGGCAAAATACTCGTGTGAATCCGCATTATTAAATGCACGATTGGGGTCATTGATCGCCAACGCCCGCGCGCCGCTTTGTCCATACACATGATCAAGGGTTCCAGCGAGAATGAAGAAGTGGCTTAACTCATGGATCACGGTACCAGCTTTTGAATCGGTGCCCAATCGGGGTGCTGACCAGAACGCTCTGCCTAAATAAATCGTATACGGCTGGCTGGGAAACACCGCCGCGAAGAAAGACTGATTGTCTTCACAAACGAAGGTGAGCACCTGATTTCTTGCTGCGAGATAAATATTATCGAAATTGCTTTGCACCTTGTCCCATCTGGAGGCCACATAAACTCCAAACCACTCACGATAACGAGCGGCTTCGGCACGTCTGGCCACAGGTGTGTCGCGAAGCGCGTTGCGCGCGACTAATGCAATACCTTCAGCATCTCCCACAGCACGGTCTATTAATGGAAAACGATTGTTTGGTAAACCGGCTACACCGTTGGGGCAGGAGCTAACCGTTGGCGTTCGTTTTAGAGAAACATCACGGTCCGCCGTTAACTTAAGGGTAAGCGGGAGTGGCTTGAGTGCTGCATCGGTTTGTTTTGTCTGACCTGAATCCCTTACTGTTATGTGATACTCACCTTGGAGATCTATGTTGTACGCCGTCAACAAGTTGACGGTGACTCGTTTGGACTGCCCGGCCGCGATCACCATATAGTCAGCTTCGGTTGCGGGCGCGCGTTTGATGTGCCAGCCATCATATGGAAGCTCCGCGCCTTCGAAGAGAATTGCCAACAGGTCCTCGTTCAGTCGTCCTTCAAAAGGTGTGCCCCACTTGAGAAACCTGATTGGTTCCTGCGTGACATTTTTATAAGTGAAACGAACCAGGATTTCCTCGCTGGGTGCCACTGTCTGTGATGGCAGGTCTACCGACACCTCTATACCATGAGGGCGAGAATGCGCCGCAGCATGCTGCCAACTGACAACAAGAAAAACCGCTACAACAATTTGGAATTTAATTATTAAATGTCGCATGTGATATGAATCCTTGGCTCTTTCCGCTCATGCCGAAAAGAGCTCTAAGCCGCCCCTCTATGAAGACCGCCAATCGTGGTTATAAATTGCCATTGCCTATTACGTCACCTGTAGAGAATTCCACCATTGGCATATAAAGTTTCACCACACTGCCGTCTTCTCCAACCTGGTCAGTACTATAGCTGATCGTATATGAATTGTTGGCATTAAAATCATAACTTATTGTTAAATCGAGACTATTGTTACGGACTTCAGTTTCCTGCAATTTAATGTAGTCACTGGGTATGGGCGCCGCGCGCTTCACCATCATGCCCTGGTATTCTAGCGCTTCGCCGTCTTGACTGGTGATGTCGAGAAACCTGCCCATCAGTCGCGAATCCAGCGGCGTGTTCCAGGGCAGGAACCTAACAGGTTTGCCTGACACATTGCTGGCAGAACAATTCAGTATCACTCGCCCACTGGCAATCGCGGGAGCGTCAACTGCACAGGTAAACAAAATATCAGTGTCCTTGGCGATCATTTGAGATGCGTTACAGCCCTGCATTGAGGCCATACCAATGAGCACAATAAAAACATGTTTCATGGGATCAGGGTTGAAATTGAAATTACAACGTCAGTCTATCATGGGTGGCCTAGCAGCGAATTTTCTACAACAATTTATTAAGAAACTCATGAACCCGCCAAACGGTTCTCACAGGGGAGCAGACAAACCTCATCGAGCTTTGGGATTCTTTGAAGCCCACAGGTAGGTATTTTGCTTTTCGCTTTGTTCAATTATGATGCATCAGACGCTTTATATATATGTCGACACGGACAACAAACACGTGATTGGAATCAGGAGCAGTAGTTAAATGTCTAATAAAATGGCCAGCTCAATTCTTGCATTACTTTTCATACTTGGCTTATCAGTATCATTTAATAGTCATGCCAGCTTTGAACAGGCGATGGCGATCTATAGCAAGGGGCAATTTGAAGAAGCGCGCGAAGCATTCAAGACCATGGCCGCTATCGGCGACAGTTCCTCATTGTTTAATTTGGGTGTCATGTATTTTCGTGGCGAAGCCGTAGAAAAAGACTCGGTCAAAGCCTATGTACTCATGAAGATTGCCAATGAGGGCGCACAAGATGAAGGGTTAGCGAAAACGGAAAAGGCCGTTTTTTCAAGGTTAAGTGATGAACAAAAATCTGCTTCCGAAAAGCTGTATAAAGAACTGAATGCGATCTATGGAGTAGAGAACATTATTGGCAACATTGTTCCAAAATTGTTAAATGATGAGGATTGCGAGCCAGAAGCCAAGGCTCTGACCAGAACAATTCCGATTTATCCAAAATCCGAACTCCAAATGGGGCGCATGGGGGTCGTTTACGCGGAACATACAATCTCGCCAGAGGGGTATCCGCGCGAGATTATCGTCATCTCATCTTCCAGTAGAGCTTTTACCAAGAGCGCCAGGAAGGCTGTTCTGGGCCGATTTTACGAACCGCCAGCAAGTGGCAAACCGAAAGAACACCGGTTAAACCTGATTTATCAAATTGATCTGAAAAAAGGAGCCACCGTCAGAACAGCACCGTTTGTGAAAGAAATGGAGGAACTGGAACAGAAAGCCCAGGACGGCGATGTTGTGTCACAGTTTTTATATGCGAGGAAGTTAAATACCTATAGACAATTTGGAGAATACTTACCGGAGAAAGATTTTCAATATCGGGAAGCCAACACTTGGTATACGAAATCAGCGCAAGCGGGCTTAACTCATTCACAGTTTGAAATCGGCAGGAATATGATGGAAGGTCGAGGTTGTGAAGTAGACCGCGAGAATGGTTTTAAATGGATTAAAGCGGCAGCAGTGGGAGGTCATTCCCGCGCTCAAAAATATCTCGCCAGCACTGAGTTAGCGGGCAGAGCGGTCGCGGGTGATGAAACACAATCCGTTGTCAATTGGCTGCGAAATGCTGCACAAGACCAGGCGTATGGCTATCCTGCCAAACTGATGCTGGCGTGGGAGCTGGTTTCTTCGGCTGAGAAAAATTTGTGGAACCCAGATGAAGCCCTGGCACTAATAAAAGATCCGCCGAACACATTTGAGGATGATATTCGAATCCTGGAAACTCAAGCAGCGGCGTGGGCATTAAAGGACAATTACAAGAAGGCGGTTAAACTTCAATTAAAGGCTGCAAAACTGGCGGAAAAACAAGGCTGGAAAATTCCCAAAATCGACGAACGACTGAAATTGTACGAAGACAGTAAGTTTTACTTGGGTAGCTACTACTAGTTATCCCTTTTTGAAAGTTTGTGATCCACTTTAAGTTCAGGTTTATGCACCAGATTAGTTATCTGCTAATCGTTTCTTCGGTCCTATTAGCATTACCGGACACTGTTTATGGGGAAGAGTCCATTGTCGTGTCTGCCAACGCCCCACTACCCGTCCTGGAATCGTTTGACCATGAGAAACACTACCCGAAACAGCATCGTTCCTTGTTTCAGGAAGCTAGGGTGTTGTTCCATGTGATGGTCGACAGGAACGGTAAGCCCCACAACCCCATGGTATTAAGCACCACTCATGGCGGGTTTGTCGAAGCGGCAACAAATTTGCTCCTTGATGCTGATTTTCAGCCAGCTACGTTGGGAGGAGATTCTGTCGAAGCGTCAGTGGAGTATATGGTGGTTTTCCTGCCACAAGGTACGAGCGCTTCAAGCTTGACCAGAATTCGAGCAAACGGCGCAGAAAAGCATTCATTTTTTTACTATTTAAAACGATTTGATCGGCATCTGAAATTATCGGATCGCAATCAACAAAAGTTGCTTAAATGGTTGAAGAGAATGTCCGAAGTTGTGCATGAATCATTTATAGCCCTGCCTGCACTGGCCAAAGCTCGATACGATTTCGCTGTGCAATATGGCAGTGACCAAATGCAAATAGATGCTATCCAAGAATTGCTCCTGGCTTATAAGAAGCATCCCTGGCCCGGTGCTCGGCTTAATGGGATTGGTGACAGAAAGGTTTTTAGTTACTTTCAAGATGCACAAAGAAAGGGAAGTCCGCAGCTAAACGGGGAGGCAGCTGAGGCTGAGCTAATAAGATTACTTTTGGCAGTTGGTCGTTATGGCGAAGCGCTGCAAGAATACGATAAGCTCTACTCGAAACTAGCCTCACGCGGAGATCCGACAGGTTGGTTGGAGAAGACCTTTGACGACCAGATGGAGGAAATTAGTCTCATGGCTGAATCGGGAGTCCCCATCACTAACAGCATTCGCATAGGTGACTCGGGCTACACCTACCTCAAACTTATCAGCCGCTCCTTCAGGCTAATCAAAAATTCTGGAGAAATAAACACTCTCAACTTTCGTTGTGATCGGCAATTCAAAAGCGTGCCGTTCATGCCGGGAGTTATCCATAATACACTCACCAATTGGGGTGAGTGTTACATAGAGATAATTGGCAAGTCTGGTAGTCAGCTGACGGTCGTTCAAAATGCGGATCCTGATCACTCGGGAGCATAATCGGCTACGGACCATCCCTCTCAGGCCAAATTACATTTTGCTGATAATCGTATTGTAAAACGTGCAGCTGCTCTAGTTGTTCCGCACGCAGAACCACCGTACCTAAAACCCCGACCCCGGTTGTTGCAAAAATCCCTCTTCCTCTTCCGTGGAGCGTCGCCCCAAAATCTTATTCCGATGCGGATAGCGACCAAACCGTTCGATGATGACTTTGTGTTGAAGTTCGAACTCCAGGTTGTCCCTCTTTTCCATTTGACCAAACAGCTGCACAGCAATTTCGTGTATCAGGAGTGACTCACTGTGCATATAGGGCATATATAAAAAGGCACGGTACTGATCGTCAAGTTCGAGATCAGCGCCTGTGGCGACTGCCTCCTGGGCAAGTGCTAATGCCATTGGGTCTGCGGCAAATGCTTCTGGCGTATCGCGGAACATATTGCGCGAGAACTGATCGAGCACAATCACTTCGGCCAGGCGACCCGCTGCGCTTTGCCGCCACTCGAATAACTCGCATTGGAAAGCCTGCACGTAGATCGCACCAAATCGATCCTTGATCAGTTGATCAAAGTCTGTGTCTTTCTCCCACCACTTGACTGGATCGATTACATCAAACCAGAAGCCCAGAATATCTGCCGGTGAAGTCATAGTTCATCCCTTTTTGTTGTTGCTATAAGCAACATTAGTCCTAAGCGCCATTAATTACCAGCGCTGCTCACAAACTCTCCACAAAAGACACACCGAGTCCTCACGGCTCTCCCATATAGCTTCGGCACACTCACATTTCGTTGGAGTTGGCAAGACAGGGACGTCACTTAACAGTTTTGAAAACAACATGAGGAAGCAGATGCGATCAAATTTCACTACAAATTCTTACCAGGCTTTTCGCAATTTAATATGTCTGGTGGTTCTAATCATCGGACCAATGTCGACTTTCGCCAGCGAAGAATGCGCCATCCTGGCGTGTCAGCAAAACAGTGCCGGTGAGTTTGAGATGACCCTGGCCGACGGCCGCAAACAAACCGCACTTCTGCTCGATACTAATGTAGAGGGGGATATTGCCGGCATGATCGCCACTATCAGCGTCAAGCAATCATTTAAAAATGACACCGACGACTGGGTGAGTGGTCGCTATGTGTTTCCTTTACCGGAAAACGCCGCAGTCGATAGCCTTCAGATCATTGTGGGTGAGCGGGTCATCAAAGGTGTTGTACAAGAGAAAAAGCAGGCGCAGAAAACCTTTCAACAAGCCAAAAAGGCCGGCAAGAAAGCTGGACTCCTGGAACAGCATCGACCCAACCTGTTCAGCATCGCCGTGGCTAACATTGCGCCGCGAGAATCCATCGTTGCCCACATCACCTACGTCGACACGGTGCGCTTTGAAAATGAAAAATTCAGCCTGCGTTTTCCAACTACCCTCACTCCACGCTATATCCCCGGCCTGCCGCTGGCCAAGCAAGCTCATGACCAAGACCATCCCGCATTTGAAGACAACAAGCAGTTACCATCTGACCAGAAAGTGTTGGTTAGCGCAGCCACTGGTTGGGCAGTTAACACTACTAGCGTACCAGACGCCGCTAATATTACGCCGCCACAGAAACACGCTACGCCTGGCCAAACAACTCATGTATTTAGTTTTCAGCTATCTCTAGATGCTGGTTTGCCCTTGGCCGCGGTCACGAGCAATACCCATCCGATCACCAGTAACTTTAATGGTTCGGGCAGCGTCGAAGTGGCGCTGGCCAATGGCACCGAGCTGATGAACAGCGATCTGCGCCTTGAATGGCAACCCAACGTTGGGCAAGTGCCACAGGCTGCTGTTTTTAAACAGGCATTTGAGATAGAAGGTCGCGAAGACCACTACACCATGCTGATGGTGACACCGCCAGCCGCGGGTGTGAGTGTGGCCTTGCCCCGTGATGTCACCTTTATCATTGATTCGTCTGGTTCAATGGCTGGGCTGTCGATGCAGCAAGCCAAAGATAGCTTGCATCAAGCCATGCAGTATCTGTCCAGCAATGATCGCTTTAACGTTGTGGATTTCGACAGCACATATCGCCCCCTGTTTCCGCAGAGCCAGCCAGCCAATGCGCAGAATATTCAGTTTGCGCAGCAAATGATTGCGCAACTCAATGCCGATGGTGGCACGGAAATGCTGGGTGCTCTCGACTTCGCCTTAAACCAGGCGGTGGATGAACAATACCTTCGGCAAATCATTTTCATCACCGATGGCAGCATTGGCAATGAACATGAATTGTTCAGCCTGATCAATCGAAAACTGGGTAGCGCCCGCTTGTTCACCATCGGGATTGGCCACGCGCCAAACTCCTACTTTATGCGCAAAGCCGCCAAGTTTGGACGCGGCACCTATACCTACGTGGCCAACCTGAACGAGGTACGGTCACGGATGGCTGATTTATTTTTAAAGCTGAATCAACCGCGGCTGCGTAATATCAAAGTTGACTGGCCACATGCTGTTGAGCAATATCCCAAGCATATCCCTGACCTGTATGCCGGTGAACCCATAGTGTTGATTGGCAAGTCGGACAGTTCAATATCGGCGGTGAAGGTCAGTGGAGATCTGGCGAATCAGCCTTGGCAACAATCGGTGCAATTGGGTAAGGACACACCCAAAAGTGCGCCCGCCAATGCAGAAAACCTCGACACGCTTTGGGCACGCCGCAAAATTGAATCCTTGATTGATCAACTGGTCGCAAACCCAACAGAGAAACCCGGGATTAAGCAGACCATCACCGAACTTGGCATAGCACATCAGCTGGTCACACGTTTTACCAGCTTCGTAGCAGTAGAGGAGGTCATCAGCCGACCCGAAGGCACTAAAGATAAACACGACAGCGTGCCAAACCTGATGCCCAAAGGCAGTACTATGCCGGCGCCACAAACTGCAACCACAGCAACCCTGCAGACTTTATTAGGTAGCCTGATGATTTTACTGGCTGGCCTGCTGCGGCGGTTGGGGCGAGCTCGCGCACTCCGCAGGGGAGCGTCTAATGTCAGCGCTTAGCAAAATTGGTGAACGCTGGTTGGGAATTTGTTGCGCTCTCTGTCTCCTGTCTGGCGTTTGGATGTTGAGCAAGGGTGTGTACCTGCAATGCAAGGCCGAGTTATCGCAACTACTGATTGCTGCTTCCTGGCAGGCACGCGAAGCAAACCAGCCTCCCGCTAAACCCTGGGCATGGGCAGATATGCAGGCAGTAGCAAGGCTGGAGGTGCCTGAGCTGGAGAGCACCAGCTTTGTGATGGGGGATGCCAGTGGCGAAGCACTGGCTTTTGGGCCCGGCAATGTCAATCCTGAAGCCGCGCCAGGTCAGGCGGGACATGTTGTCATTGCCGGGCATCGCGATTCGCATTTTGAGTTTCTCAAGGACATCAAACCGGGTCATACCATCAATACCGAGCACTATTCGGGTCGGCAGGCACGTTACCGCGTGGTGGAACTAAGAGTGATTGATGCCCGGCAAGAAGAACTGCGCATTCACCAGGACCAGGACTGGCTTACCCTGGTGACCTGTTATCCGTTTAATAACCTGGCGCCCCGAGGTCCGTATCGATTGCTGGTCTCGGCCGAGCCATTTTGAAATGCAGATACCCTTAACTGCCTAACAGCATGCCAAACCAGACGATGCCACCGAACCAACCATTGTTTAAAAATGCCTGGAAGCAAGGCAGTCGCTCACGGTTCCTGATCAGCCATTGCTGGTATGCGAATAAACCAGCGGCCAACAGCAGTCCAAAGTAATACGCTCCTGCCAAGCCATTAAGCATCCCGAGCGCGATCAACAAGGCCATGACCACAATTTGCAGGGTGCCGATGATGAGCTTGTCTTTCTCACCAAACCAGATGGCTGACGACTTCACGCCGATTTTTAAATCGTCTTCTCGGTCCGACATGGCGTACTGCGTGTCGAACAACAGCACCCATAAAATATTGCAGATAACTAACAACCAGAAAGTTGGATTGAATGACTGATCCAGGGCGACAAACACCATGGGAATGCCAAAGGAAAAGGCCAAACCCAGCACCAGCTGCGGAGCCTGGATAAAGCGCTTCATAAATGGGTAAATGATGGTCAGTAACAGCGCAGGTATAGACCATGGCCAAACCCGCATCGGCAACAACAGCAATAGGCACAGGGCCAGCAAACCCAGGAGGACAAACAGGCCAAGGGCCTCTTTTTCACTAACGAACCCGGCGGTCAATGGTCGGGTCTTGGTGCGTTCAACCAGGTGATCAATATCTCGGTCCGCATAGTCGTTAATCACGCAGCCCGCGGAACGCATGACAATGACGCCAAGCACAAAGATCCAGGCCAGCTCGGCCGGAGGATTGCCGCCACTTGCCAGCCACAGCGCCCACAGAGTTGGCCACAGAAGTAGCAGCCAACCAATGGGTTTTTCAAATCGCATCAAAGCCAGGAAGTGAGGAAGTTTTTCTAACAAGGGCATGGTGTTTTCGATTCAGGGTTATCAGGCATTGGCATAACCTTCGCGGCTACCCACCCAGCGTTGAATTAGGGGGTCAATATTTTGCGGCGTAAGTTCAGCGACTTTCTTGGCCGCGCTGTCGATTTGCGGCAGCAGAGCCTGGTCACGAATAATATCAGCGATTTTGAAACTCAGGCTACCTGTTTGACGAGTGCCGAGCAGTTCACCTGCACCGCGCATCTGGAGGTCTTTCTCAGCGATGACGAAGCCATCGCTGGTTTCACGCAGTGTTTGCAAACGCTCTTTGGCATGCTCGCCCAAGGGAGCCTGGTAGAGCAATATGCAATAGGACTTTTCACTGCCTCGACCCACCCGACCACGCAATTGATGCAGTTGTGCCAGGCCCATGCGCTCAGCATTCTCGATAATCATCAGGCTAGCGTTGGGTACGTCGACACCCACCTCAATCACCGTGGTGGCAACCAATACGTCGATATTGCCCTGCCTGAACGATTGCATGGCCGCTTCTTTTTCATTCGACTTGAGTCGCCCGTGTACCAGCCCAACCTGCAAGCCCTGTAAGGCCTGGCTGAGTTCCTGCTCGGTATCAGTGGCCGCCTGGGCCGACAAGGCCTCGCTCTCATCAATGAGTGGACAAACCCAGTACACTTGCCGACCTTGCTGACAAGCAACGCGGACCCGCTCTATCACTTCCTCACGACGGGTGGCGGCAGGCATGACCACGGTCTCTACCGGCTTACGACCTGGCGGTAACTCATCAATACTGGATACGTCGAGGTCCGCATAAAAACTCATCGCCAGGGTGCGCGGTATCGGCGTGGCGGTCATCACCATCTGGTGTGGCACCACACCCTCGGGCGTCTTATTACGCAGCGCCAGGCGTTGGTCGACACCAAAACGATGTTGCTCATCGATCACCACCAGGCCCAGCTGCCGATAACTGACTGCTTCCTGGATCAGGGCATGGGTGCCGACGGCGATCAGGAGCTCGCCATTGGAGAGTTTCTCAATGGTCAGGTTTTTTTGCTTGGTCGGCGTTTTACTCGCCAACCAGCCTACCTCAATCCCAAGTGGCGTAAACCACTGATAGAGGGTTTGAAAATGCTGCTCGGCCAACAGCTCGGTGGGAGCCATTAGCACCGACTGAACATTCTGCGCTACCGCATGCAGCATTGCCGCAGCGGCCACCACGGTTTTACCCGACCCGACATCACCCTGCACCAGTCGCAGCATGGGAGTATCATCGGCCAGATCCGTGGATACTTCAGCGCACACGCGCTGCTGAGCATTGGTCAATGTAAAGCCGAGCGCCTCAGTAAAGTTGCTAACAAGTTCGGTCGGCTCTGGCAGTGCGGGCGCGGTGTCAGATTCACGCAATAACCGGGCATTGCGCAGGCTGAAATGATGGGCTAACAATTCTTCAAAGATCAGACGTTGATGAGCGGCACTTTGTGCTGACAACATGGCATTCAGGTCCACGCCCTGTTTTGGTCGATGCAGGGCATTCAAGGCACCCTCCAACGATAGGGTGTCATGCGATGTCTGCAAGGCAGCGGGGAGACAACGTCGGTCAACCAGTTCTCGCACCGAGGGCAATGCCTCAGCCAGCGCTTGATCGCTAATATTGCGCCACAGGGTCTGGCTGACGCCTTCTGTGGTGGGATAAACCGGCGTCAGGGTATTGTCGAGTCCGCCCTCCGGTCGATCTGGATGGATGCGATACTCGGGGTGAATCATCTCGTAGCCTTTTGGTCCGCGCCTCACTTCGCCAAAACAGCGTACCCAGAGACCGCGTTTGAAGCCTTTTTCCTGGGCGCGGGAAAAATAGAACAGGCGAATGGTCAGGCTGCCAGTACCATCACTGATGCGCACCAACAAGCTGCGCCGTCGGCCAAACACCACTTGCGCAAGCTCTATCTCGCCAATGATTACCGTGGACACATTCGGCAGCAAGGCTCCGATTTCGGTGACCGAGGTTTTATCCTCGTAACGGATAGGTAAATGAAACAGCACATCTTGTACCGTGTGCACATGCAGCCGCGCCAGCTTGGCAGCCATCTGCGGCCCCACTCCTTTGAGGCTGGTGACCGGCTTAAGTTCCTGAATCGAGTTGTTGGATTTTATTGTCATCTGCAAAGTCCATTTTGCATCAACACTCAGCCCAAATACAGTACCGCGTCGATCTCTACCTGAACCTGTTTGGGCAATGCTGCTACCTGCACGGCGGCCCGTGCCGGATAGGGTTCTGCGACATGTTCGGCCATGATGGTATTCAACTCGGCGAAATCATCGAGGTTGGTCAAATAGCAGGTTAGCTTGACTGCATCATTCAAGGACGATCCTGCCGCTGCGGCAACTGCAGCAAGGTTCTTGAATACCTGCTGAGCCTGCTCTGCAAAGTTCTCAGATACCACTTCCATGCTCTGCGGATCCAACGGGATTTGACCTGAAATATACACGGTGTTGCCAGCGACTACCGCTTGTGAGTAAGCACCGATGGCTGCGGGCGCCTGTTCAGTATTGATAATTTTTTTCATTGGGTGTTCCGGTTACACAGAAAACAAGGTCAGCCTTTTTTACGACTGACTTTTGCTACCGTGGATTTTCGTTTGATTGCTTTAATAATATGGGCCAGGTGCACGCGGTCTTTCACGTCGATCACAAAATCGATTTGGCGCAAATCATCAGAACCATCATGCAGGTCAACGTGATTGATATTGGATTCGTTCTCGGCAATGGCGCTGGCCACTTCGGCAAAAGCGCCCGCCTCGTGCCGTAACTTCACCTGCAAGCGTACGGCAAAGTATTTGTCCAACTCGTCATCCCAGTCCACCATCAGGCAACGTTCAGGCTGTTTGCGTAACTCGGTGATATTCGGGCAGTCAGAGGTGTGAACAACTAATCCATGGCCTGCAGTAAACGTACCCAAAATGGTATCGCCTGGTATTGGAAAGCAACACTTGGAATAGGTGATCAATAGCCCCTCTGAACCCCTAATTACCAAGGCCTCCTGACCGAGAATCTTGCCCTCAGCATTCTTGTTGTCGCTGAGTTGGGCGATTTGCCGGGCTACGATATCAGGCAGGCGATTACCAAGGCCAATATCGATCAGTAGCTCCGACCAGTCTTCCAGGCCAAGTTCTTCGATCAATCGATTCTGCACATCTTTGCTGATCCGTCGCCGACCAAACAGGCGTTGCTTGGTTGCACCAGCCAACAGACGTCGCCCCAGCTTGAGCGCATCACCCCGGGTCTGTGCCTTGAGATAATTGCGGATACTGGTGCGCGCTCGCGCGGTAACGGCGTAGTTCAGCCACACCGCAGTTGGCCAGGAACGTTTTGAAGTGATGATCTCAACGCTGTCGCCGTTACTCAGCACCGTTGGCAGTGACGCCAGCACCCTGTTGATGCGCGCGCCCGTGCAATGCGTACCGACATCAGTATGCACCGCGTAAGCGAAATCCAGTGCCGTGGAACCTCGTGGCATTTTCTTGATATCGCCCTTCGGGGTAAATACGTAAACTTCGTCTGGATACAAATCGGTTTTTAGATGCTCGAGAAATTCCACCGGGCTACCCGTGTGGTGAGCTGGGTCAAGCAGGTCAAGCAACCATTGCCGCGCCAGGTGGCTGTTTTGTTCGGCATCATCATGATCGGATTTGTACACCCAGTGCGCCGCCACGCCTGCCTCGGCTACCTGGTCCATTTCCTCAGTGCGGATCTGTACTTCGATGTTATCGCCCAAGGGGCCGAAGACTACGGTGTGTAGTGATTGATAACCATTGGCCTTGGGTATGGCCACATAGTCAGCAAAACGACCAGGGATCGGTTTATACCCATTGTGCACGATGCCCAGCACCCGGTAACACTCATCGACACTGCTCACGATGATACGAAAGCCATAGATGTCATGCAGTTCGTCAAAGGAGCGGCGCTTCTTGGTCATCTTCTTGTAGATGCTGAACACCGTTTTTCGCCGGCCTTTGATTTCAAAATCTTCTACGCCAGCCCGTTTCAGCGTATCGAGCAGTGACTTTTGTAGTTTCTCAACCACAAGCTTGCGGTTGCCTTCGCGCTGTTTCAGCGCCTTACTGATGGCACTGTGTCGCTTGGGATAGAGATAGCGAAAACACAGATCCTGCAGTTCCCGAGCCCAGTGATACAAACCCAGGCGCTCTGCAATCGGCGCATAAATCTCCAGTGTTTGTTTTGAGATCCGCTTCTGCTTCTCCAGCGTCATCACGTCCAGCGTACGCATATTATGGAGCCGATCTGCCAGCTTGATGATCATCACCCGCACGTCTTCCGACATAGCCATCAACATTTTGCGAAAGTTCTCTGCTTCGGCGTGCTCCTTGGTATCGAATTTTATCTGGCCGATCTTGCTGACGCCGTCAACCAGCAAGGCAACGTCCTCGCCAAATCGTTTTACGATATCGCCCTTGGACGCATGGGTGTCCTCGATAACATCATGGAGCAAGGCAGCGATAATCGTCAGCGAGTCCATTTGCAACTCGGCCAGCGTATCGGCTACCTCGATGGGGTGGTGAATATAATGCTCGCCCGTACGGCGAACCTGCCCACGATGGGCTTTTTCCGCGAAGTGAAACGCGCGGTATATTTCGTCTATCGCTTCCCTGGATAGATAATCGGCGAGCCGCCCTTCACAGACGGCCCGGATTGCTTTTTCAGGTGACGGCGAAAAGAATCGCTTTGCCACAACGACCTGTTTACTCGGCTGGCTCCTCTGTGGCGCTGTCACCGGCATCGCCGATTTCCTCGCCAACCGGGATTGGGTCGCCGGCATTACCGGACAACTCAGCCTGCAGTGCGGCGGTTAATGCATCCAACTCGGTGGGTGCTTCGGCAGCTTCTTCTGCCTCTTCTTCCTCTTCAACGAATTCGAGGATTTCTTCTTCTATTTGCTCGTCGAGGATGTCACGGGTCACGTGACCTTCGGCAATTTCACGCAAAGCCAATACGGTTGGCTTGTCGTTTTCTTCTTCAACAAACGGTTGCGCGCCCAGGGAAATTTGACGTGCGCGTTTGGTAGCAACTAATACAAGTTGAAAGCGATTATCTACGTTCGACAAACAATCTTCTACGGTTACTCGAGCCATGATTTACTCCTAACAATAAAACCTGTCACCAGGATTTATAAATTGGTGACATCAATTAATTTGTGTAACTGTCGCATTCCCTCGTTTTGAACTGCCACGCAGTGACGAGGAGCGACACGCCGATGACCTGCTCAGTCTGGGCTTTGCCCGCTCAATAGCTGCTCAAGGTCAACAGTCAGGGGGCGGATACTACCACTTTCGCCAGCAAGTATCAGCGTTAAATCGTCTAAAGCCCGATTAAATTCATCATTCATTACGATGAAATCCGACTCCCTGCAATGTGCCATTTCGTCCTTGGCCTGCTGCATCCGACTTTGGATCACATCTTCTGAATCACTGCCACGGCTGCGTAAGCGTCTCTCCAACTCTTCTATGCTGGGCGGCAGCACAGTAATACTAATCGCGTTAGGCATTTGCTCCCGGACTTTGCGTGCGCCCTGCCAGTCGATATCCAGCAATACATTGATTTCATCCTCGAGCATTTGTTCCACCGCCAGGCGCGAAGTGCCGTAGTAGTTCCCGTACACTTCGGCGTACTCCAGGAATATCCCTTCATCCACCATGCGCAAAAACTCCAGCTGGTCGACAAAGAAATAATCTCGCTCATGAACCTCGCCGGCCCGTTGCTGACGGGTAGTGTGGGACACCGACATGCGGGTATTGGGACTATTGGCTATCAGTGCTTGCGCGAGACTGGTTTTACCGGCTCCGGATGGTGCTGAAATGATAAAGAGTTTGCCGCTCACTGGATTATTCTGTTCTTGGGTCAGTGGACTGATATTCAGAGAATTAGCGCGTATTCTACTTGATTTGTACCCTCTGCCAAGTGCCAAACAGGTTTTCGTAATGGGGCCTGACCCGTGTCAAATTCCTGGGCCAGTGTTCGACTCTAGCCTGGTTCGCAAAGCTTGCCCAATGTTTCCACGCCGGCCTCTACTTCCTGTGTCCATGGAATGCCATAACTGATGCGAATGAAGCGCCGAAACTTATCGGTAGGAGAGAACAAACTTCCTGGCGAGATACTGATATTGTGCTCAAGCGCTTTTTGGAACAGGGTCTCGCTGTCGTTCCCTGGTGGCAACTCAACCCATAACACACCAGCCCCCTTTGGATCACTGACGCGAGTCCCCTTAGGGAACGCCGACAACACGGCGGCGATCATGCGGTCTTTATTGCTCTTCAACACCTGGCGCAAGCTGCGAGTGACCCGATCATACTCGCCACTGGCCATAAACTCAGACAAAGTCCATTGATTCAAATTGGAGGAAGAGCAGGAAATGGCCCGCTTCAATCGCTTGGCCTGTTCGCCAAAGCGCGAGGTTACCAACCAGCCGATGCGATAGCCAGGGGCCACGGTTTTTGAAAACGAAGAGCACGTGAGCACCAGGCCTTTGCCGGAAAACAACTGCGCCGGGGTACCGCGCTTGTCGGTGAAATACAGATCCCCATAAACATCATCCTCGATCAGGGGGATGTTATGCGCCTCGAGTAAAGACACCACATCACGCAGCTTGTTTTCACACATAAATGAACCCAGCGGGTTGCTGATCGACGATGAAAACACGCAGGCTTTTACCGGGTGCTCGGTAATTGCCTGCTGCAGATCTTCCAGCCAGATACCCTCATCAGGACATAAGGGAATTTCCAGCGCCATCATGCCCAGGCTCTCAATCAACTCCAATACACCAAAATAAACCGGCGATTCAACCGCAATCACATCGCCTGGACTGGCGACACACTGCAGGGCAATAGAGAGCGCTTCCTGTGCACCATTGGTAATCAGGATCTCATCTGGATTCAACTGCAAACCAAAATCGAGGTAGCGCAAGGCTAGTTGCCGTTTCAGCGGCGGGTAACCGTACATCGGCCCATACGCTATCGCCTTGGCGCCAGCCTTGCCAATCACCTGGCGCATAATCCTGGCCAAAGCCTTGTCAGAGGAATGTGCTGAAGAAGGGTTGGCTACTCCAAAAGGCACCACACCTGGTTGATGGATGGCGTTAAAGACCTGTTCGATCAAGGTTTGCCGACGTACGGGTAAGGGTTTCTTGGCCAGCTTAACGCGTTTGGGAGGTACCAGGTTCTGCGAGGCGGGCTTCAGAAAATAGCCGGATTTGGGCCGCGCTTCGATCATGCCCTGGCGCTCCAACTCACCGTAGGCCTGTTTAATCGTAGGGATGCTGACCGAGAGTTTTTCACTTAAGCCCCGCAACGATGGCAGGCGATCCCCTGGGCGCAGGGTATTGGTATTTTGCATTTCGCGAATCATGCTAATGACTTGCTGATACAAAAATTCATTGCGATCGCGCTGGATGACTAAAGACATGGTGATTCCTGCTTGTCCCGAAGAGTGCTCAGTAAGTGTTGCTGCGAATACAGTTTGCTGAGTTGCCGATTCTAACCCTATTTTTGGCCCAACAAATCTGTATAGGTCATATTATCAATTATCTGTATCTGTTATGGTTGCGTACTGAGTTTAAACTGCCAGCCTGGTGATCGCAAACATTTCATCTGCAAGTGAAATCAGGTATTTCGTTGTCCATGAAAAATTCCTTGTTATACATCGTAACTGTGCTGATTTGGGGCTCAACCTGGCTTGCCATTGAGTTTCAACTGGGCGAGGTAGCGGTGGAAGTGTCAATATTCTACCGGTTTGCGATTGCCGCTTTGATCATGTGGGCTTACTGTCTGTGGAAGCGCGTACCCCTGCGCTTTTCTCTGCGCAATCATGGCTTTATTCTATTGCTGGCTCTGGGCAATTTCAGCATTAATTATATGCTGATGTACCTGGCTCAGGAGCATCTGACCTCGGCAATGACCTCGATCGCTTTTTCCACCATGCTGTTGATGAACATCATCAATACACGCTTGTTTTTCGGCAAGCGAATAGAGCCCCGCACCTATGTCGGCGCTTGTATCGGCGTATTAGGGATAGTCGTGCTGTTCTGGAATGATCTGCAGTCGACCAATCTATCTGCCAGTGGCGTGCTGGGTTTGATGTTGGTACTCAGCGGCACCCTGGTAGCATCCTTTGGCAATATGGTCAGTGTACGCAACTCCAATAATGGTCTGAATATTCTTGCGGTTAACGCCTGGGGCATGCTGTATGGCTCGGCCGCACTGGCTATGTTTGCGATCTACCAGGGTTCGGAATTTACCATCAGCTCCCAGCCCAGCTACATAATTTCTCTGCTGTACCTGGCTATTTTTGGCACGGTTATCGCCTTCGCTACCTACTTTGTATTACTGCGTGATATTGGCCCAGAAAAAGCCAGCTATGTGATCGTATTCTTTCCCATCGTTGCGGTCTTTTTGAGCAGCCTGTTTGAGGGTTTTGTGTTGACCAATAATATATTCATCGGGTTCCTGATGGTGCTGCTGGGCAACCTGATCCTGTTAACACCCACGGAAAAAATAGCGCGCTTTCTCAGCCACCGACGAAATCGCATTTCAGAGCATTAATCTCTCCCTTCATTCTGATACGATCAGGACTAATCGCCTGAGGACAAACCTTGCAAGAACACTATAAAAACGAATCACAAGCACTGATGTTTGGCCTGGCCGCGGTTCTGTGCTGGTCGACCGTGGCGACCGCGTTCAAAATTGCGTTAAGCTACCAGAGCATCTCGGCACTGGTGTTTATCTCCAGCATCACCACAGTGGTATTACTCGGTGGCTTGCTGGCGGTGCAAGGCAAATTGGGCCATGCCTTTAGCAGCCTGAAACAATACTGGGTGCGCGCGCTGTGTTTTGGCTTGCTCAACCCGCTGCTCTATTACCATGTGTTATTGGCCGCCTATGACTTGCTACCTGCGCAGGTCGCACAGCCGATCAACTATACTTGGGCGATTATGTTGGCTTTCCTGGCCGTGCCATTCCTGGGCCATAAACTGAGTCGCTTTGATGTTATTGCGCTGTTTATCTGCTACTCCGGGGTGGTGGTTATTTCCATGGGCACCAGCGCAGATGGTCAAACCGCCAATTTGTTTGGTGTAGGCCTGGCCTTGATTAGCACGGTGATTTGGGCTGCCTACTGGATACTGAATTCTCGCGATGAACGCGGCCCGGTGACCGCTTTGTTTCAAAACTTCCTGGTAGTACTACCCGTAGCAGCAGTCCTGGCCTGGCCCCTGGAAACCAACTGGCCGGCGGTTGCTTCCAGCGCTTACATAGGCGTGTTTGAAATGGGCATTTCCTTTGTCTGCTGGCTGTATGCCATGCGGCGCACGGAAAACGCCAGCCGTATCGGCAACCTGATATTCCTCGCGCCGTTTATTTCCCTGCTGCTAATCCATTTTGTGCTCGGTGAGCACATTCACGGCAACACTATCTACGGCCTGGCCCTGATTATCGTCGGGTTACTAATCCAGAACAGTAAAGGGCGGCGGCTGCGTAAATCGGCGACTAAGTAGACCGCTACTGCCATCCTCAAGGCACTCTGGGACGAACAACGGGTGCTAAACAAGCTCTATTTGCCGCTTGCTTATTTAAGTATAATTGACGGCAATTCGTTATCGCCGCACGTGGCAATCTTCTGCCCCGTGACACCGCTCACTACAACGTCAGAATACCGAATGACATGACGCAGGGTTCTCGCACAAACTGGCTTGCCATTGCTGTTGGGTTGGCGGTTGCCTTGATGGTGTATTTTGTCATCAGCACCTGGGTTCAGAATACGGTTGCCCGAGTGCTGGTCGTCGGCTACTTTCCGAGCGACACCCAAGTCTCGGTTAGCTCGGTGAACAAGGATGGACAGGTTCGATGGCGTGAGACCTATCAAGTAGGTGCCAATATCGTTAGCAAGCCGCAGATCACTGGTACACGCCGCGTAAACTTGCCACTGAACTATCTGCGGATTGAGTTCCAGCAATCTGGTTCTGATACAACAGCCGACCCTGGTCCAGTGGCGCTGCACAACATCCAGGTGCGCATGCCCTATGCCACCAGCTTTTTTTATTCGGCCAATCGCATCCGTGACTATTTTGATAGCGAACAGTACCTCGCCAATAAAACCAATGAATTTGAATATGATCCTGAGTCGCAACGCATTACCCTGAACACCACGCAGGCGGTTGGGGAGCCAAACTGGGTGCTGAGCATTGGTATCTCGATATTGATTGGCTTGGGTATCTGGTTAATCGTAAAGAATTCTGCCTGGACCGAGATTCCCGCCTTCAGCGATATGTCTCTCGGCAACAATATTTCCAGCGCGGCTGAATTCAATGCCATTAACGGGGTGCGCGGCCTGGCCGCAATCCTGGTGCTATTCAGTCACACCGCCCCAGGTTTTGAAAATGTGCGCATGGGCCTCGCGTTATTGTTCGTGATCAGCGGTTTTCTATTATCGAAACCCTTTGTCATCGACAACCGTAAAATCTACAGCTGGGCCAATCTTGAGCGCTATGTCACCAAGCGACTCAAGCGCATTCTGCCGATGTACTACCTCTATGTGTTTATCGCCTATGTGGCAACCTTCGATTTCAGCACGGCTGCGCGGCATTTCCTGTTTGTACAAGGTGCGGGGCATTTGTGGCCGATGACGCAAATCTTTACCTTTTACATGTTGCTGCCGTTTGTGCTGTTAATCACCTGCTTTGCCCATCGGCTGCATCGCCTGTTACCAATCGCTTTACTCGCAGTCGCCAGCTATTTCTGGCTGACCCATATGGTTGATTGGGAACCTTATTACAATGGCAGGTTCTCCAACACCTTCTTCCTGTATACCTTTTTGTTTGGTGTGCTGACGTCTTATGTTTATTACGATCTTATTAGCAATGCCACACGTCTGAGAACCTGGCTGCAACGGTATGGCGCACTGGTAGCCCTTGTTTCAGTCGTCGTTACCCTGCTCAGCATAGTGTGGTCAGCGCCAATCAAACCACCTGCGCTTGTTCATATGTACCTGGACAAGTTTTGGGTAAAGTCCATTCTGGCGGCGATGATAATCGTGTTTGCCTTGCTCGTGCCTGGTAACTGGTTTGCCAAACTGATTTCCAACTGGTGGTTTAGATCGGTTGGTGTGGTCGGCTTCAGTTTTTATCTATTGCACGGAATCGGGATCGATATTGTGCGCAACCTCAATGACACCGTGTTGCAAATGGGCATGCTCGAAGATCGTACCTGGGGCTTCGTATTGGCTTCGTTCCTGGTAACGTACGTAATGGCGCTCATTGCCTATTCCTGGGTGGAGCGGCCGTTCTTTGGCTATAGACGAAAACCAGCTAAGTAAGCCAGATCACCGACCTCGGCGTTGATCTTATTGTTGTGAATTCCAGACCACAATCTGGGCACAGGTTTACACACGGTGTGCAGAAGGTATTCCCCCTGCTGAATCACCTGATAGTCAACCTTGTAGAATTTCGCGCTTCCAGCGCAACTTCTTCTCAATCGACGAGATCACCATACCGGCAATATCCTTGCCAGTTGCAGTCTCAATGCCTTCCAGCCCCGGCGACGAGTTGACTTCCAGTAACAAGGGTCCAGACTCAGAGCGGATAATATCCACCCCTGCCACCTGCAGGCCAAGGACTTTGGCAGCCTTAACGGCCAGTGCCCGCTCCTGTTTGGTTATCTTCACCACTGCCGCCGAACCACCCTGATGGATGTTGGCGCGGAATTCTCCGGGGGCGGCGGTTCGCTCAATCGCTGCCACTACCTTGCCATTGATTACAAAGCAACGCAGATCCTTGCCGTTTGCCTCTTTGATAAATTTTTGCACCAACAGGTTTGCGCGCAGGGACTTAAAGGCATTAATCACCGATTGTGCGGCCTTCTTGGTTTCTGCTAACACCACACCTCGACCTTGTGTTCCTTCCAACAATTTTACGATTAGCGGCGCACCACCCACCATGTCAATCAGATCATCGGTATCCATTGGCGAGTTGGCAAAGCCGGTGGTAGGAATGCTAATACCGCTTTTTAACATTAATTGCAGCGAGAACAATTTATCGCGTGATTGCGAAATCGCGGCCGAGCTATTGGTCGTGAAAATCCCCATGCTTTCAAATTGACGGGCCAGCGCTGTACCGTAAAAAGTCACACTGGGGCGAATGCGAGTGATCACGGCATCCAGGTCGTTCAACAGCTTGCCACCGCGCGAGTGAGCTTCCGGTTCTACTGCATCGAGTTTCATATAGCATTGCTTCACATTGAGAAACACCATCTCGTGCCCTCGTTCCTGCCCGGCTTCCAACAACCGCTGGTTGCTGTACAACTCCTCGTTACTCGCCAACAAACCTATTTTCAGGCCACTGCTGGCTGCCTCAGTATGCCCATAGAGTTTACGGATCTCTGCCTTGCTGCGATCACCCAGCGAACAATCCAGTGACGGATCTACCAACAGGCGTTTGTTCATTGCTTCGCGGCCCAGCAGCATACGAAAACCCATGGAATCTCGATTGGCCAGGGTAAGCTCGATATCCCAGACATCGTTGCCCAACCTAACTGGTGAAGAAATCACAAAGCGCGTTTCACTTAGGCCGCTGGAATTCTTGATCACGCGCTTGTCAATGATGGGTCGTTCACAGCGAATTACAATGCGGCGATTGTTCTGGATCGGATGCACCTCAAAACTCACCCATGATTCGCCATTTTTACGGAAGCGACTAATATTGAATGCGTGGATAGACGAGGTTTTGGCCCCGGAATCGGCACGCGCCTTAATGGCCGGAATACCCAGCTCTGGGAAGGCACACCATTCCTGATTACCAATTACGCTTTTTTCTTGGTCTTGACTCATAACTGCGAAGTTTAAGGAGTTTTCATTAGCCGGGCGCGGCTGGACTAACTGGGTGGAGATCGCTGCCCTATTCTATATTCTGTTCCGGGATATCGGAACAACTGTTGTTGTGGGATGGTTAAAAAACTGGCGCTCAGGGGTTATCCATTCTGCTGCATTTACGTCACCCTGGGGGTCACTCTTCCTGCGTATTGATATTGGACTGTTTCAAGCCAGCTTGCATGGCCCGCTCCACGTGACGCTCACTGGCCGCTGATGCCGCGCGCGGATCATTGCGCACTATCGCTTCGACCATCACCCGTAAACTTTTCGGGCCTGCACGCAGGCGCTCAGTCGAACCCAGCGAGCGAATGCGTAATTGGTTTATGCGGCTATTTAGCTGTTCGATCAAATCCCAACTTATCTCTAATCCACCGATTAAAAATATATTCCGGTACAGCTGAGTAGTAAGCTCCAGGGCCTTTATGACTTTTTTCTGTGATAGCTTGTCTTCTATCTGGTTCATGAGCACCAGCAATTGTACTGATTCCTTTTGCGAGATCTGTTCCGCACAGCGCGCAACGCCGTTTGATTCGAGCAAGGCTCGCAACGCATAGATTTCGCGAATTTCAGTTTCAGACAGCTCGGTCACCACCGGGCCAGAATTTGGAATAATGGTAACCAGCCGCTCGCTTTCCAGGTGCCGGATACATTCTCGCACCACGGTACGACTCACATTGAGCTGCTCGCCGATGGTACGCTCTACCAATCTCTGCCCTGGTTTGATATGACCAAGCATAATGGAGTTACGCAGTTCGATGAGCGCTTGTTCTTTGAGGGTGGCGGGACGTTGGATGGCTTTCATGAAAAATCAGGCGCTGTATCGTTTGATAATTAGTGCTGGACTCGTTTTTCAGTATTATGGTATACCATAATACCACAAGTATTCAGCCGCGTTAAATCATGAGTGCAGAGATTCGAAAAATCGTTCACTACCGCGAGACAACCCTGGTAGAGGGCTTCAAATCGGCAGCAAAACCCTGGCAACAATTTGCCGTTGCGGCGGTCATTAGCAACCCCTGGGCCGGCCGCTTTGTTGAGAACCTCACCGAGGAAATCAAGCGCAGCGCGCCCGGGCTGGGCGAGCTGTTGACTAATGAAATTTGCGAATTAGCGGGCGGCGCAGAGAACATTGAGGCCTATGGCAAGGCAGCAGTTGTTGGAGGCCTGGGTGAAATAGAACACGGCTCTGGCATGATCCACACGCTCCGCTTTGGCAACTACTACCGCCAGGCACTAGACGCAAAGAGTTATCTCTCTTTTACCAATACCCGTGGTGGTGAGAACGCAGCCATCATGATTCCCATGATGCATATTCACGACCTGGGAAAGCGCTCGCATTATCTGACGCTGCAGTTCTCGATACCTGACGCGCCGCGCCAGGATGAAATGGTGGTGGCTCTGGGTGGTGCCTCCTCCGGGCGGCCACACCATCGAATTGGTGACCGCTATCAGGATCTTAAAGAAATGGGCAACGACGTGGACAACCCAGCCGCAGTGTAGGAAATGACCCCGTTTCTGCAAAAACAGCACTCAACTGGTGGCATTGCTTTCCATCGCTCGGGCAAACAACATAGTGACCTTACCCTGGTGCTGATTCACGGCGTCGGGTTACGAGCTGAAAGCTGGTATCCGCAAATCTCCGAGTTGCAGAACTCATTCGACCTACTGGCACCCGATCTGCCAGGTCATGGTGACAGCCTGGACCTTGCTGCTGGCTTCGAGTACGTCACCTTGCAACACTATACCGAGAGCTTGTTGGCGTTTATTGAAGAGACCACTCAGAAACCGCTGATATTATGCGGTCATTCCTTAGGGGCATTGATCTGCGTTGAGCTGGCCGCCAAACTCAAGGGCCAGATCAATGGGTTGATTGCCCTCAATACGGTTTTCGACCGAACCCCCGATGCCAGGGCAGCCGTTCGCGAGCGGGCGGCAACACAGTACGCCGCTGATTCCATCATTGGCATTGAACAAACACTCGAACGCTGGTTTGGACGTACTCCGGATTCCAGAAACAAAGTGCTCGCAGATCAATGCGAACACTGGCTTAGAGACAACTCGGTAGAAGGTTATGCGAAAGCATACAAAGCCTTTGCCGATCAAACCGGAGTCAGCCGACCGACCCTTCAGCAAATAGACTGCCCCTGCGTCTTTATGACCGGCGCGCTGGACCCCAACTCAACGTCAGCAATGAGCGAAGAACTTGCCCGCACCATGAATGAAGCGTCGCCTCTTCCTGTTTTTCCAGCAAGATCACGCATCATCGACGACGCCGGGCATATGCTGCCATTGAGCCATGCCGACGAGGTGGTTGACGAACTTAAGATGTTGGTGCACACAATTTCTGCAGTACCCATGAACGAGGCCTCGGCATGAGCAGTCTTGACCCTATTGAGTTGCGCAACGCCTTCGGCAAGTTTATGACCGGCGTCACTGTTGTGACCACCACGGCCGACGATGGTACGCCCGTTGGCTTCACCGCAAACTCCTTTTCCTCGGTCTCTCTCGACCCGCCGCTGTTGCTGGTGTGCCCGGCCAAAACCATGTCGAGTTTCGAGATATTCGAGCATTGTGAATACTTCCACATCAGCGTCCTGGCGCATGATCAGCAGGCCGTATCAAATCGATTCGCCTCCCCGGTGGAAGACCGTTTTAGCGACACCGACTGGAGCCAGGATGCGTACGGCAGCCCCAAAATCGACGGCGCCATCGCCTCATTCAGTTGTAAACGCGATCGCAGCATTGATGCCGGGGATCATATCGTCATGTTGGGCGAGGTCTGTGCTTTTGCCAGCAATGAGCAACATGGCCTGGGTTACCGCGAGGGTGGATACTTCAGCCTGGAAATGGAGCGCAAGGCCACCGAATTGCAAACCCACGATGATTCAAAACTTGTTATTGCTGGCGCACTCATCGAGCAGGAAGACGGCCTGCTGCTGGCCAGCGATGAAAGCGGCAAGCTATCGATTCCTTCGATCCAGATAGATGATGATCAACCAAGCTTTGACCTGCTTGAGCAATACCTGGAAGAAACATTACAGACACCAGTCAGTGTTGGCTCGGTTTTCTCTGTTTTTGATAATACGCAATCCAACAAGGCATCCATTTATTATCGCGCCACCCTCGACCAGCCGATCCCGGTGAATTTACCGGGTTATGCTCTCATGCCTTTGGAGCAATTAGACCCTGGTAGCTTTGCATCCGATGCCATTACGACCATGCTAACCCGATTTCTCGCTGAACGTGAGTCTGGGAACCACAGCATTTATATCGGTGACGAGACCAGTGGCACCACCCATAAAATAGTGACACCACCCAACACCTAGAGGCGAATCAATTATGAGATTTTCTCTTTTTGCGCATATGGAGCGCGTCGACAAAGATCATTCGCAGGCCAAGCTGTATGACGAATTTATCCAACTCTGCCAGCTCGCTGATGAAGCCGGCATGTGTACCGTGTGGACGGGTGAACATCATGGTATGGACTTTACGATAGCCCCCAACCCGTTTCTCAGCCTGGTCGATATCGCAAATAAAACCAAACAAATCCGATTGGGCACAGGCACCATCGTGGCGCCTTTCTGGCATCCGATTAAACTTGCCGGGGAAGCCGCAATGGCGGATCTTGTCACCCAGGGTCGCATGGAGCTCGGCCTGGCCAGGGGCGCGTACAGTTACGAGTACGAACGCCTGTCACCGGGACTGGATGCATGGGAAGCCGGTCAACGACTGCGCGAAACCGTGCCGGCCATCAAAGCCCTGTGGCAGGGGGACTATGAGCATGATGGCGAGTTCTATTCCTTTCCCAGCACATCGTCTTCGCCGAAACCCCTGCAAGACGGTGGGCCGCCGATTTGGTTGGCTGCACGCGACCCCAATACGCATCAATTCGCTATTGAAAACGATTGCCATGTGCAGGTAACACCCTTGTGGCAGGGCATGGAGGAAGTCGAGCACCTGATGAAAAACTTTCAACAAGCCAAGGCAGAAACCGGCGTGGGTGAGAATGCCCAGATCATGCTGCTACAGCATGGCTATGTGGCCAAAGACCAGGCCGATATTGATGCCGCCGTTAAGTGTATAAACCGCTTCTATTGCTACTTCGGCTCTTGGTTTCAGAACAAAAGAGCGGTGTCACAAGGCTTGCTCGAAGAACTGAGTGAAGAGGAGATGCAGGCGATGGAGCTCTACTCTCCCGACAAACTGCTGCAGAACATGCCCATCGGACTTGCCAGCAATGTGGTCGAACGCCTGAAAATATACGAAGACATGGGTTACGATGAATTCTCGCTGTGGATAGACTCCAGTATGAGCTTCGAACAAAAACGCGGTTCGCTCGAGCGATTTATCAACGATGTAATGCCTCACTTCTAATCCTGAATGATGACCAATCAAGAACATTTCAAACTTTATATCGACGGTGAATTCGTAGCTGGTGGCGACGGCCAAACCATGCATTCTGTCAACCCGGCCAACGGTCAGGTTTGGTCCAGCTTTGATTGCGCCAGCAAAGGTGACATCGAAAGAGTCGTAGCGTCAGCACGTGCTGCTCTTTCCAACCCAGCCTGGGCTGGCTTAACCGCCTCACACAGATCTAAGCTGTTAAACAAACTGGCCGACTTGATCGAACAACATGCCACTGAACTCGCCACTATCGAAACGCAGGACAGCGGAAAACTCCTGGCCGAAACCACCAGCCAAACCGCGTACGTGGCAGACTACTACCGTTATTTCGCCAGCCTGGCAATGACGCTGGAAGGCACGGTAATACCCATCGATAAACCCGACATGCATGTGTTTACCAGCCGGGAACCAATCGGTGTGGTGTGCGCCATCGCACCCTGGAATGCGCAAATGTTTTTGACCGCGACCAAATTAGGCCCGGCGCTTGCCGCCGGTTGTACGGTTATTATCAAGGCCAGCGAAATAGCACCCTGCGCAATGCTGAAATTTGCCGAGTTAATTGACGCTGCGGGGTTTCCGCCTGGAGTGGTGTCAGTGATCAGTGGTGATGCCGAAAACTGCGCAATACCGCTCACCAGCCATCCGGATATTGATCGCATCGCCTTCACCGGCGGGCCGCAGACCGCTCGCCACGTGGTCCGTAATTCTGCCGAAAACTTCGCGGTAACGTCTCTCGAGTTGGGCGGCAAATCACCAATCATGGTGTTTGCTGACGCCGATCTGGAAAGTGCTGCTAACGGCGTCATCGCCGGCAATTTTGGCGCCTCGGGTCAATCATGTGTTGCCGGTTCCCGAGTTCTGATTCAGCGCAGTATTTTCACCGACATGCTGGCCATGCTTAAAGACAAGTGTGCGGCGATTGAGGTTGGCGACCCGCTGGATGAACGTACCCATATCGGCCCGGTGTGCACCGCAGAGCAGGTTTCGCTGGCGCAACAAACGCTGGCAAAATCCATCGAGGAAGGCGCACAGATTCATGCCGGTGGGCAGGCTCTGGACCTCAACGGCGGCCATTATTTTCAACCGACAATTGTTGAATGCCCAAGCCCGGCTATCAGCGCCTTCAATACCGAGTTTTTTGCCCCGGTGATGTCCTTACTGGCCTTTGACGATGAAGCAGACGCGATCAGCATTGCCAACGATAATAAATACGGCTTGGCTTCCGGCCTGTTCACGCGCGACCTGGCACGTGCACATCGCGTTTCCAGCAAAATTCGCGCTGGCATTTGTTATGTGAACACCTATCGCGCGATCTCACCACTTGCACCCTTTGGCGGCTTTAAGGATTCGGGATACGGGCGCGAAGCCGGCTCGGAGGCGCTGCTGGACTATACGCGCACCCGCACTACATGGGTGAATTTATCCGACGATCCCATGACAAACCCTTTTGTGATGCGCTAAGGTGAAATCCATGAGCAAACTTGAGATACAGGTCGACCAGTCCGGTTTTTATAATGGTTTTAACCGCGTTGTCGCCATTAGCGCAAAATTCATCATCCTGGCTGTGGTCATCTGGGCCGCAAGTGCCCCAGAGTACGCAGGTCGGGTCCTGGATGAAATCAAAAATTGGTCTTTCCATAACCTGCAATATTATTACAACTGGGCCGTGGGATTTTTCGTCTTGGTGTGTCTGGCCATTGCCCTGCACCCTAAGTGGGGGCGCATCCGGTTAGGGAATGGCAAGCCTGAGTTTTCAAACTTTTCCTGGTTTTCCATGATGTTCGGTGCCGGCATCGGCATTGGCATGCTTGGCTTTGCCACCGGCGAGCCAATCACCTACATGGATGACAATCCGGAAATTCGTCGCAGTGTTATGGAAATTCAATCCGCCTTTGATTCGGCCGGGTTACCACTCGAAGAAGATGCTGAAGTCTGGACAAGCTATCACAGCGCTGTTGAGTCTGAAGCGCTGACACCGCTGCCAAACCTGGTTGAACCAAGGACCGTCAGCGCGGTGACATCGGTTTACCGGTATGAATTTCTGCACTGGGGTATTAACGCCTGGTGTTGCTACGCCCTGGTGGGCATCGCCCTGGCGTTCTTTGCCTACCGCCGTCAGCAACCGCTAACTATTCGCTCAACCCTCACGCCCCTGTTTGGCACAAAACTAAACGGTGGGTTCGGTCACGTGGTAGACGTTACCGCAGTCGTGGCCACAATCCTGGGTATATCGCAAACCATTGGGCTTGGTCTAAGTACCTTTGCCTCTGGTGTACATAACATTACCGGGTGGAGCTGGTTAGTGACGACGGGGGAAACCCCCGAGCCAACTTTGGCTGCCTTATTAGTCGCGCTAGCCATCGTCATGGTGTGCTCAATTTTGTCTGCCCTTTCTGGAGTTGGACGAGGCATAAAATGGCTAAGTAATCTGAACATGGTGTTGTCATTTGGCCTGCTGAGCTTTTTCCTGATCTTTGGATCAACGCAGTTTTTCTTTTGGATCATGGGAACCAGCTTGATCGACTACACGCTTGCGCTGCCAAGACTCAGCTTTTATGTGTTTCCCGAGCAGGGCCCTGGTTCGCCCGGTGAGTGGCAGGCCTGGTGGTCTATTTTTTACTGGGCATGGTGGATTGCGTTTGCGCCCTTCGTCGGCCTGTTCCTGGCCAGGATATCGCGTAACCGCACGATTCGAGAATTTGTCCTGGGTGCCGTTATTGCGCCATCACTCATGTGCTTTATCTGGTTTGCACTGCTAGGCGGCACGGCAATCGATCTGGAACTGCGCGGCATCGCCGAAGGCTCCATCTATGCAAAGTCCCTAACCGCTCAGTTATTCCAGGTAATTAACGTTATGCTGGATTCAGCACTGGCCATCGTTATGTCATTCCTGATCATCATCCTGCTACTGACCTATTTAATTACCTCAGCGGATTCCGCCGCACTGGTGGCGAATATCATCAGTGCCGGAGGCGAGACAGAGCGTGCGCCAAACACTCAAATCTTGATCTGGGGCTTGCTAATTACCGCCTGCATCGCCGCGCTACTAATCGCCGGCGGCATCAGTGCCATTCAAGCAGCCATGATTATCGGCGCCATTCCGTTTTCCTTTATCATGATCCTGATGGGCATCAGCCTGCTAAAAGCCTTATACCAGGAGCAGGGTTAATGGCCGGAGGTCCCAAAAAACCCTCAACCCCAAAATTCACTAGTTATTCTGTACCTGCTTTTTGGGAGTATTTTAATATCACCCATATTTTCAACGGCTTAGCACAAGAATTGTTCGATCCAAGTAGATCCATGTCGCCAGTGATGTCACCAACTGAAAATCATCGCTAAATGATAAAAACCAATCTTTTCGGAGAACAGCGACATTCTCTAACCTACTTAGATAACAGAAAATTGAGGCAAACGTTACTAACCCGGACTCAAATATATTTGCGGTCACCCGGAACGATACTCAAACGACAGACGAACATTTGTTCGCCGTTTCTCCAGTTGAGTTTCTTAGAATTCGCCTACTCCCATAGGCTCAGAACATACGCACTCAGAAACGAGAAAACCGCTCGGATTCTTTTAGGATGGGTGTCCTAGTTGTTTGTTGAAAGAAAAGCCTGGAACCAGTTCACCAAAACATTTGAAGCCGAATTTTCGCATTGGGTAGGCTGAGAACAGGCCATTCGGACAATAATATCGGGTACGTAAGTACTAACGGATACCACCAACCACCACCGCCAAGGTTCCGTTAGGCTGATCAAACAATCGATCGCGTATAGCCATATATCACCTCTCCCTAAATTTGAGGAAATCGATTCAGATGGAATCAAAGAACGTAGCTGGGGTGATGTTTACCTGGTTTGGTGTGTACCGACCTAAAAGATTAGAGGTATTCTAAAACCGACGACCTAATATCTTAATTCTCATAAGCTGTATAGAAACAGTGTTTCAATCCGAGAAACCCTTTACTCAACTCTCTATCAGTGGCTAGTTTCTTAATTTTTCCTTTGGATAGATCAGAGTTAAATAGCCGACTTGTAATGATTCTCTGAAGGTATCTATTTGAACGCCGCTCAACTACCCCCTCTCCTACACTAAAGTGGTTCGCCGAAGTCTCGCACGACGAAATATGGATCGAAGGCTGAGGCCCACGTATGTTGACTAACTGAATTCGACTGGAAAACTTATTGAAGCTGCGTCGTTGTTTTAGATTGTCTAACGCCTCGCAATAAATGGCTGATCGCTTTATTCGCTCAGCCAAACTGGAGTTATTTAATGAAGTTAGATCTTCCACCCCACTAATCTGTAAGTTTCGCTCTGCGCTCGCTAACCTCTTCTCCAAATGTTCGTTAGGCATATATGCCCATTGTTCCTCAATCCGTATGTAGTTCTTCTCCAATTCATCCAAAACTGCGCCTAGTGATCCATAGGCTGAAGCAACATCATACAAACTGAACTGAACCTGCGAATCCGAAAACATATCGATTAGTTTCTCAAATTCGCCCAAATATGTTTCCTGATCTTGAAGTGGCATATTATTAACTTTATTCAAAACTCCGCTACAGTAGCTGAAACTTATCTTAACTGGGTAGGGGTAACTCCGTTTAACAAAAACACCATATTTTCTGAGATGATTGACAGCAAAGACATCTGCCCAATTGACATGTGGGTAGGAGGGAAAACGATATGATTTATATCCCCCAAAAGGTACAGAAAACTCAATATCGTTCTTAAGATCTAGCGCAACTTGAATTTTTTCTCTAGTGTCGTTCTCAGAATATCTATCCATTTTCGAACGACGCCACTTTCCAGAGGTTACCGCTCTATAGATTGAATCTATATTCGTGTCCAAGGCGCCCTCTTCTACTGGAGCAACTTTCCACTGTGAAGCGAGGAACGATTCTAGCCTGGCAAAGTTTTCCATTTGATCTTCTTTCATTTAAGTTATGTTTCAGCACAACACGAAGCTTGATTTAATCCAATAACTGGCTAATATAACAATAGGTGCATATAGTTACCCATCCTAAATAACAAATCAACGGAGTTCCCATGACAAAGGAAAACGCAACCGCAATCGTAACCGGATTTTCATCTGGACTAGGCTTAAGTCTCACTAAGAAGTTATTAGCTCAATCTTGGAATGTGATTGGAGTATCAAGGAACTCAACCGAATTAGATATTCCCAATAGCGACCACCTACATATCGTTACGGGCTCTGTGGCGGATCAAGAAGTAGTTGACAAAGCATTCGAGATTGCCGATGGGTTAGGCGGTGCAACTCTACTTATTAACTCCGCTGGCCAGGGAGTTTTTGGAGAAATTGGAACGTACTCTGCAGCAGATATTCAAACTGTTCTTGAAGGGAACCTCGCCGGGCTGATCATTTTTTCCGACAGAGCGGTTAATCACATGACTAACGGAAATAGCAATATAGTAAATATAATGTCTACCGCGGCTAAAAAATACCGCGCCGCTGAGTCTGCATATACTGCAGCAAAATGGGGTGCAAAAGCATATACGAGAACATTGAGAGACGCTATTAAAAGCGGAAAAATGGGGATAAGAGTATTTGAAATTTATCCATGCGGAATGGCCACTGGATTCTGGAATAAATCCATCCGCCCCCCTACAGATGGCGCTAGTTTTCCCGAACCCAATTCGATTGCTGACGCGATTTTAGAAGCGGTCTTTGATGAAAAACCTTCATATCAACAAGAGCTAACATTCGAGCGTAGCTAGGCGGATAAAATATAAGAAATGTAATTTGATTTAATACGGAATTGGGGAGAACATGGAACCAAGTAATGCATCAGAAATACTCTCTAGAGCTTTGGTTGAGGATAGGCTTGTTGCGCTCGTAGGGTCGGCTGCGTCAGCAAGCTACGTGGATCCAAATAAGAGACAATATCAGGGATTGCCCACACCTAAAGAATTCGTGAAAATAGCTGCCAAACAATTTGGCTATATCAAGGATCACTTCGAGTTCAACGATACGTGCGATCGAATAGTAGATCAAGATGGGCGCGCTAAATTGGAGGAATTTCTTGTTAGATATTATAAAGTTCAAAGATCATTTGAAGTTCCACCCTGTCATGGACTTCTAAGTTGGCTCCCTTTCTCACAATATATTTCGGCTAATTATGATGAACTAATTGAACTCTCATTAAGCAATCAGAGCCGAAGGCCATATGTGATTGTTGAAGACAGCGATTTAGCGAAAGCTAATAGAAGGGATACCAGAGTAATTAAGTATCACGGCTGCGTAAACAGGCCAAGCACACTTGTCGCGGCCACGCGTGACTACGACGCACTAGATGACAAACGAAATTTAGTTCGCGACAATATTTCTTCTTCGCTTGCCGGGAAGGACATATTGGTTGTCGGGCACGGACTTGGTGATGAAGATCTGCATAGAATTTTAAAAGATTTGACAAATTCATTAGGTGAATATGCGCCAAAAATTTATATACTGCGCGGGAAAAATCACGATGGTCGAATGCCGACATTGGGAAATCTAAAGTTCGAAATCATTCGTGAAGATATGACAATATTTTTGAACCGGCTGTTGCACTCGTTTAGGAATGCCGAGGCTCATTCAACGGATGTTGACAACGAGGGCTCATGGTTTTCATCCTCATTTTTTTCCTCATTTCAGAAAGATTCTGTTTTACCCAGCGAAACCCAGGTAATAGACGCGTTTTTAGATCACCTTTTGGGCGAAATTTCGGCAAGACCTGAATTAAATAAGGTTTTGGCTGATGCTGAGAAGGCAGTTAAAAGCGCTCTAAGAGAACGACCTAATTATGGAGCACTGTTAAGAATATGGGGAACACTTAAAAATCAATTCACTGAGTGTAGCGACTCCGTATCAGCTGAACTCTTGCTTGAAAAATTCAAACGTAAAAGAAACAACGAAATTTCTCGCTTCAATGATATTGGTAGCGAAATAATTAGGAGAAATGAGCGGGTACTCATATACTCACAAAGCCAAAGGGTTCTTCAAGTTTTGAAAGGGGTGCCTCGATCTGTACAAAAGACCGTTCATGTCTTTGTTGCTGAATGCAGACCTAAGAGCCCACAACAATACAAGGATGCAATTGCCACTTGCCGTGAACTTGAATCGACGAGTTTCAAATTAACCGTGTGCCCAGATGTCGTCGCGCTTAGCATGCTGGGGACCAAACAGATTACTCGCATTGTGATTGGAACGCATGCAATTTTCCGTAATAGGCGAGGACAGACACATTCTTTCGTTAATACATGTGGGACGCACGCAATAGTGCAATGCGCTCAAGAACATACTGTGCCTATTGACGTTATTGGAGAGGAGTTAAAAATTGAGTATGTAACCAAAAAAGATGCTAGTAGCCATGTACACCTTGTGCAGGAAGACGACCTCAAAACTGAGATAATTGAACAATCGTTGAAGACAAATAGGGAAGAAGTAGGCCACCTAAATATAGGGTACGACTTAGTGCCCGTTGAGGAAAATATTACCATTCACATTCCGAGCACTAACTAAAGTGGTTTGGCGCATTTCTCAAGATGATGTAGAAATCTACAAGCGCGAATTATGGAAAGATCTAAGAAAGTTCCCTCGAAATAGCGCTGTCAGCAAGAATGTCTTCGTTAAGGATTGCCTGAACGAAGATCTCATGAAGGTGGAACTTGCTGCAATCGAAATCATTGGTAAAAATTCTCAAGAAAAAATTTGTCCCGACGTATCGCAGGTTCATGGAAACTGTATTCACCTAGAGAAAATTCGTGGAATAAGAGTATTTGATTTGTTGAGAACGCTACGCTCGCTAGAGTTCGAATCTCGTTGTGGAAGAGCGCAAGCTGTTACCGACAGATTGTTTGCTCGTTGTCGCGCCCGCCTCGAAATAGTACAGCGTGCGCTATTGAATCTCGAAGAAAATCTGTCTTTTTCTCCTTATCCCATGGAAGAAAAGCTTTCAAGCATAGTCTATCTATTAGCTCGCATACTCGATGTCCGCGTTTCTGAGCAATGTGACAGGGAACTTGTAACATTTGCTAATTATTGGACTGAAAATTGTAATTTAATTCCTTTTAGGGATGCGACTACGAAGAACATGATCTTTGCTGATCCTGTATTGGAGTTAAGCAATGATTCAGAAGAGCTACAACGCATATCAACCTTAGTTAGTAAAATAACCGAAGTCGACGTTGACTACTGGGAATCCACGCCAATAATAGACATAGATTTTTCCTCAGCCATCCACCGAACCAGCCCTGAAGACGACGTTCTAAGCCTTCATTTTCACGAGTGGACCTACGGATCACAACCACTTACCGCCCAAGCATTAAATCTATTGCCTGATATATTTACGAAAGATGCATATCGTGCAGCAGCAACGCTGATGGTCAGATACATTAGGTTTGGAGGAAGGAAACTGGCATATAAAATAATCAACCCTCAAGGATTTGAGGTTAGATTTAGGTACGACAACCCCTTTTTCTATTTTAAAGGTCTATCGCGTAGGTGTGGTGAACTGTCCACAGCATTTGTTGAAGATTACAAAACTATCTTAGTTCTACTAGAAAAAATAGGATATGAAGCTGAAAATCCTTCTGAATCTGATAAGTATTTTTTCCGTTTTGATCACTTTCGCAAATACACGAACGAAGAAGTTGATTATTGGCAGGAGAATCCTCTCGAGTCTGAATGACTGACAATTATGGGTAATAATGTGCCACAAAAAGTTCTTGTACTCGTTGATATTGATGGAACTATCATCGATTCAGATGGTGGACTATTCCCTGGCGCCGTAGGGCTTTTTTCTCCGATCCCAAAAATAATATTCGGATTGTGCTCAGCAAGGCCTCTAATATCAGTGATGTCTATAGCCCAAAAACTCTCCAATGTAACTTACCTTTCTGCGCTTCAGGGTGCCCTGATAGCAAAACAACAATACGACTCTGTAACGCCAGCAAACGAAACCATTCATTGTAGTTATTTGACAATTGCAGAACTAAAAGAAATACTCTCTATTGCCAGCTTACTAGAGCTAGACGCATGGATTTACACTGAAAAGCACTGGTATGTGAAAAGTATAACGGCTGCGGTAAAACACGAATCACAGTTGTCCGGATTGAATCCAATCGAAACAGCATTTTTTGATGGTCTAAAACCGGTAAAAGTGCTCTTGGTTTCTAGCCAACAAAATTGTTTCACCAGAACTGAAGAGGCATTACACAAACTCTCAGCGTTCAGTATCAACTCAGTTCGCTCAAAGTCGAACTATATCGAGCTCACATCTCAACACTCTTCTGATTTCAAGGGTGCTGATATTATTTCGAAAGAAAGCGGGATTGATCATAGATTTATAGTTGCGGTAGGAGATGAGATGAACGATAAAAATATGATCGACTTTGCTGCATATGGATATGCGTTTAGAAAATCACCAAAAGCCTTGTCGGAAGGTAATTTTATTTTACCTAATCCGGAAGATGGTGGTTTGAGATTGTTGCGAGAGAAGTTGCTGATGATGACTTAGGACGCATGATTTTTACATATGGCAATAATTAGTATTAATTGGATTCATGTGTTGATCGAATAATGTGTTGCCGATTTTTGGCTGGACATCCATCACTCATACTCACATCCAAATGCAAAAAGTGGACAATCAGTAGTACCCAATAAGAGCAACGAATATGCCCCAACCCCGGAAGTCACTCACCTGATTAACAGCTGAGCCCTTCTATCACCGCGTTTCGCGCTGTGTGCGTCGCGCCATTCTGTGCGGCATAGATCACTACTCCGACGTGAACTACGAGCGTCGGCGCTATTGGCTCGAAGAAAAACTGCTTGATGCCGCTGAGATATTAGAGATATTCGCCATCAAACTATGCGGTGACGCACAACTACGACCATTTCGTGCTGCATGTACGCACCGATTTGGCGGACTCATGGTCTAATCACGAGGTGGTCGAGCGACGACTTCAACTTTTTTCGGGCGCTCCATTGTCTCATCAATTCTTGCTAGACTCCCACGTCTCAAAACCGGGAAAAGAGCATATAAACAATGGGATAGCGAAGTGGCGAGCGCGTCTCAAGGATATCTCAAACCTATTTCTGACCATTTCAGTGAAAAATGTGTGGCGTAACTGGCCCTGGGTAAAGTGAAAACTCACGCCTGGTCTAAGCTCAACAACCATCATATACGCAACGGATTTCTGAAACGCATTGAATCATTCTGAAACAGATGTACTTATAAAGCCTACTACCTAGCAATGATTTACTATCTATTCGAAACCACCAGAAAAACCCTTGGTAACTACTCTATATTCTGAACCTGCTCGCGCATCTGCTCGATCAAGACCTTTAAGTCCACCGAGGCCTTAGTCATGCGAGGGTCTTGTGATTTGGAGCCTAGAGTGTTGGCCTCGCGGTTTAGTTCCTGCATCAGGAAATCCAGACGTCGTCCGGCGGGTTCGTCTTTGGCCAGCACGTTTTCTACTTCATCAACATGTACCAGCAGCCGATCCAGTTCTTCGGCGACATCGGTTTTTTGTAAGAAGATCACCAATTCCTGTTCCAGTCGCGATGGGTCCAGTTGTTCTTTGATATCGGCAAGCTTTTCATCGAGGCGAGCCCGATACTGGTCTGCTATCTCCGGTAAAAATGCCTGTACTTCTGCTACCACTTCCCGCGCCGATGCCAAGCGGTCGCGAATCAGCTGAGCCATTTTTTCGCCTTCCTGTGCGCGTGCGGCAACCATACTATCCAGTGCTTGTGACAACACCCCCATCAGGCTTGCCTTAATGATTTCGGGATCCGCCTTTCTGGCTTGCAACACACCCGGCCAACGCAACACATCAATCGCCCTGATCTCCTGCATGCCCGGCACGTGCGATTGCATTTGCGCCACCAGTTGTTGCAGGTTGTCTGCCAGCTCTGGGTTGGGCTCAAGATTACTGACGGCATTCTCCTTCAGGCGGATAAAACAGTCGACATGCCCTCGCGCCAATCGTGCCGATACAGCCTCACGCAAATCACCCTCGTGCACACGTAACTCTTCTGGCATGCGCGGGGCAATTTCCAGATAACGGTGGTTTACACTACGCAATTCGCAACTCAGCTCTCCCAGCTCAGTATCAATAGCGGCCTGGCCGTAGGCGGTCATACTGTTAGTCATAGTTAACTCTTTGTTTGAATTGGGATCGTTTGTTGCTGCCCTTTGTGCTGAGCGACTATAATACCTGAATGAGTATCCTGAAAGCGAAGCCTGATTCTACTCCCGCTATCCCCCTTCGCCCCGACACCATGGTCGAACACTACAAGATCGGCAAGGTGATCGGTGTCGGTGGTTTCAGTGTGGTTTACAGCGCGCTGGATACCAAGAGCAATACGGTGGTCGCGATCAAGGAATTTTATGCCACCAATTGCATGCGCCGCGCCCGCGATGGTTCTTTGCACATATATCCGGCTGAAGAGGAACATAAATATCATATCGGCTTAAAGCGGTTTTTTGACGAGGGCCTCACCCTGTCGCAAATCGACCATCCAAACATTGTCAACGTATCGAATTTTTTCCGGCACAACAATACCGCCTACCTGGTCATGCGCTATGAGCATGGCAAAGATTTGCGCTGGTTTATTAAGAATACCGATTATGTACCCGATGAAGAATTCGTCTTAAGTGTGTTCAGCATGGTGCTGGCAGGGCTTAAGGAAGTACACAAGAATAATTTTTTACACCTGGATATCAAGCCGAGTAATATCCTGTTGCGTGCCAGCGGGGTGCCGTTGATCCTGGATTTGGGTGCCGCCTATAAGTTCCCAGCCAAGGAGCAGCACAAGGTTCACACGCTGACGCACGGCTACTCCGCCCCCGAGCAACATCAGAAGAAAGAGCTGGACTTAAGCTCAGACTTATACGCGGTAGCGATGACAATGCGGGCATGCATTACCCATAAATCACCGCCGTCGGCCCCCAAGCGCTTAAAAAAAGACACTTTAAAACCGCTCGCCGATACCCATCTGAAGTATTATCGAACAAACCTTATTCGCGCCATTGATGAAGCCAGCAGCCTGGATCGCACCAAGCGGCCGCAATCGGTTGACGAATTTATTGAGATCATGACGACTCGCTAAACACTAATGGAATATTCTGTAGCACAACAAAGCAACCAGGGTGGTCGCGACTATAACGAAGACCGCACCGCGGTGTATGAGCGTAATGACGCCATCCTGCTGGTGGTGGCCGACGGCCTGGGTGGACACGCCGGCGGCGATTTGGCATCACAAGCTTTTGTGGATGCCCTGGGCGCCTCCTTTGCCAAGGCTACCAGCGAACAATTAGCCGACGCCGACAGCTTTCTGACCCTGTCGATCAACTACGCACACCATATGATCCATCGCCGTGCGGTCGCGCAGGGCTACGACCCGGAATCGCCGAAAACTACCTGTGTCGTCTGCTTAGTCTACCAGGGTGTGGCGCAGTGGGCGCACTCGGGCGACAGCCGCCTGTACCTGATTCGCAAGCGCATGATTGTGAGTCAGACCGACGACCATGTTTCCAACAAGATGGGCGCCGCAGGCAACAGCCCCATCAATCGCTGTGTGGGCGGCATCGAAGCACCCAAACCAGCCATCAGCCAGCGACATCAACTGGATGTGGGCGACATTTTCGTGCTCGCCTCCGATGGTGCCTGGCATTGCTTTGAGCCCATCGACCTGAAAGATTATGTCGATCCGGAACACCCGACGCTGGGTCTGGATAACCTGCTACAAACGCTGGAAAACCGGAACAAAGCACCCAGTGACAACCTGTCGATGGTGATCCTGTTCTGGGGAATTAAACAGCACGACAAACCTACCGTTAATGAGCTGCGCAATAATGATAAGATTCAGCTCCTCGGTAGCCGTAAGCAAGACGACGACAAACAAATTAATACCGCTGATTTCGACATGGATGAATTAGACAGCACAATTATCGAGATCGAGAGTTTTATCACCGATCTCGATGACCAGATTTAAGGTCGCCTGACGGCACTGAGTCGACACCAACCACCAACTAGAGCAAAGCAGCATGTCACTCCGACCAAGTGGGCGAGAGCCCGACCAACTCCGCAAGGTTTCCATTGAACGCAACTACACCGCCCATGCTGAAGGCTCCGTGCTGATCAGCTGTGGGAATACCAAGGTGTTGTGCAACGCATCGGTGGAAGCGCGCATCCCCCGTTTTTTAAAGGGCAAAGGCCAGGGCTGGATTACCGCGGAGTACGGCATGTTGCCTCGCTCCACTGGCAGCCGCATGGCGCGCGAGGCCGCGCGCGGAAAACAATCAGGTCGAACCCAGGAGATTCAGCGCCTGATTGGCCGCTCACTGCGGGCCGCCGTTGACCTGCAGCTGCTGGGTGAAAACTCGATCACCATCGACTGCGATGTTATCCAGGCCGACGGCGGCACCCGGACTGCCTCGATTACAGGAGCCTACGTGGCATTGGCAGACGCCATTAGCCACATGAAAGAACAGAAGCTGATAGAGACCAATCCATTAATTCGGCAGATCGCCTCGGTGTCGGTTGGCATCTACGACGGCCAGGCGGTACTGGACCTGGATTACCCGGAGGACAGCCAGGCGGAAACCGACATGAACGTGATTATGGATGCCGATGGCAACTTCATCGAAGTTCAGGGCACGGCTGAAGGCCAGCCGTTCAGTCCTGACGAAATGACCGCGATGATTGCTCTGGCCAGCAAAGGTATTGGCGAACTGATTACCCTGCAATCCTCGACCCTGGATTCCTGAACCGGCATCATTGATAAGCAGATATGACTCGCGTTGTTCTGGCAACGGGTAACCCCGGCAAGGTTGCAGAAATGCAGATAACTTTGCAGGAGTTCGGCTTCTCGGTAGTGCCGCAAAGTGAATTCGATATTCCCGAAGCTATCGAAAATGGGCTGAGTTTTGTTGAGAATGCACTCATCAAGGCTCGACACGCCTGCCAGCTGACCGGGCTCCCGGCCATTGCCGACGACTCGGGTATTGAGGTAGATGCCCTGCAAGGTGCGCCCGGAATCTATTCAGCCCGCTATGCCCTGGAAACACCAGAATATGGCGAGGGCGACGAGGCCAATAACAAACGACTGCTTGCCGAGCTTGCCAATATCGTTGAGCGCACTGCCCGCTTTGTCTGTGTCATCGTTTTCATGCAACATGCCAAAGACCCAACACCGTTGATCTGTCAGGGTTTTTGGGAAGGTGAGATAGCGACTACGCCAGCTGGCGACAATGGTTTTGGTTATGACCCGATATTTTTTGTGCCGGAGCAAGCCTGCAACTCTGCCGAGCTGCCAGCAACTACAAAGAAAGAGATTAGTCATCGAGCTAAGGCCCTGGCCAACCTCAAACAACAATTGCAACAATAATGACTTTGAACCTGAATAAACATCCACAGTTTAAAGCCCGTCGTGGACCAGTAGTAATACTGGTCGCCGATGGCGTCGGCGTCGCACCGGCTGGGCCAAGTAATGCGGTGAGCGAAGCGCGAACACCCACCCTGGATAAACTCGCGCAACAAGATCTTTATACTGAACTGCTGGCGCATGGCACCGCTGTCGGGCTTCCCAGCGATGATGATATGGGCAATAGCGAGGTGGGCCACAATGCGCTGGGTGCTGGCCGCATATTTGCCCAGGGTGCCAAGCTGGTAAACCGAGCCTTGGCCAGTGGTGATGCCTTTGCCACCGAGGTCTGGCAACAGGCCATTGCGCATGGCAAAACTAATACCCTGCACCTTATGGGTCTGCACTCAGATGGTAATATCCACGCCCACACCAAGCACCTGCATCAATTAATGAAGGTCGCGGCCGAACAGGGTGTCAAAGATTGTTGTCTGCACCTGTTGCTCGATGGAAGAGATGTGGCGGCGCGCTCTGCCTTGCTCTATATCGAGCAAACCGAACAGCTAATTCGTGAACTCAATGAGCGTTACCAAGCTAATTTCCGGATCGCCAGTGGCGGTGGCCGAATGGAAATCACCATGGACCGTTATGAAGCCGATTGGGATATGGTGCGCCGCGGATATGAATGCCATACCCACGGCGTGGGGGCACAATTTGACAGCGCCGCAGCAGCGGTTAGCAGCCTATACGAATCCAGTGGTAAAGACGATCAGTACCTGCCAGCGTTTGTGATTGCCGAAGACGGCGAGCCGGTCGGCAGAATCAACGATGGCGATGCAATCGTGTTTTTTAATTTTCGCGGCGATCGGGCGATTGAAATTTCGCTGGCGTACGAGCGAGATGATTTCGATCACTTTGACCGTAACGCAGTTCGCCCGCATCCCAAGGTCTACTATGCCGGTATGTTGCAATACGATGGCGACGAATTGGTGCCGCAACAATACTTGGTGAACCCGCCAGATATTGATCGCACCATGGGCGAGTATCTCTGTGCTGAAGGAATAAAATCATTCGCCATCAGCGAAACGCAAAAATACGGCCACGTGACCTATTTCTGGAATGGCAACCGATCTGGTTACCTGGATGAATCGCTGGAAACCTATATTGAAATCCCATCGGACAATATCGAGTTTAATGAAGCACCGGCCATGAAGGCCCGCGAGATCACTGACAAAACCATAGAGCTGATCGAAAGTGGAGAGTATCAATTCGGCCGTCTCAACCTGGCGAATGGTGATATGGTCGGGCACACCGGCGATATGGCCGCAGCAATAGCTGCGATGGAGGTGGTTGATGAGTGCGTTGCCCGGCTTATCGATGCAGTGGTGGCGCAGGATGGCATTCTGATCTATACCGCTGATCATGGTAACGCCGATATTATGTACACAGAGAAGGATGGTGTGCGTACGCCAAAAACCAGTCACACGCTCAGCCCGGTACCCTTTGCAATTATCGATGCGAACCACCAAGGTGACTATCGCCTGGATCCGCCAGCGGATGCCGGGCTTACGCATATCGCTGCCACAGCACTAAACTTGCTGGGCTTTGCTGCGCCGGATGACTATCAACCCAGTTTATTGTCCTTCAGCTGATTACATGGATAACGATTCCAGCAAAGACGTGCGTTACAAAGGCAACCTGATCGAGGTGCATCGCGAACGGGTGGATTTCCCGCAAGGTGGTCACACGCATTTTGATATCGTTAAGCACCCCGGTGGTGCGGTGATCGCCGCCACTAATGATCGAGATGAACTTTGTTTGTTAAAACAATGGCGCCACGCCATAGGGCAGTTTATCTGGGAATTCCCAGCGGGTTGCCTGGAACCCGGTGAACCGCCAATGGAGACCGCCAAACGAGAGCTGGAAGAAGAAGCCGCGGTCACTGCGAGTGAGTGGCGCGAGTTGGGAATGTCAGCGATGAGCCCCGGTTTCAGCAACGAGGTACTGTATTTTTATGCCGCAAGCAATCTCAGCGCAGGCACGCAAAAGCTCGATGATGCCGAGCAACTCGAGGCGCACTGGATACCGCGCTCTGAAGTATTGGAGATGGCCAAAAGCGGTGACATTATCGACGCCAAGAGTTTGGCGATCCTGTTGCTACTGGATTTACACGACAAAGACTAAGACGTAAGTTAAATCTTACCTACTGTTCAATTTCCCGAAGAGAAGATCAGGCCAGGTCAATCCCGATATAGCGGCAAGCTGCCTCCAGATCGTAAAAGTCGGTAATCTGCTGAGGGTGATCAGTTCTTGTCCCTACCAGGATGAAATTAAAGCCCAATTCTTCGCAGGCCTGCTTATCCCATGCAGCGTCTCCGAAATAACTGATCCGGTCCGCGACCGCCACCCCTGCAGTGCGTGCGGCCAGGCCCATGATGCGAGTTCGAGCGTAGTGGTCATCAGATGAACAGAGCGGAATATTCTGAACATCAATGCCCGCTGAGACCAGCTTGATGCGAGCGCTGGTTTCCCAGCCACCGGTGGCGATAGACAGGCTCACGCCAGGAATCTTGCCCAGGTAGCGAATAAACTCGGCGGCGCCGGGCACTGACCTGGCCGGCGTCTGTGTCAAATGGGCAGCTATCTTCTCGATAAATAAAGCTTTAACCTGTGCCTGGATCGCAGGGTGATTCGCCAGCAAGCCGTTTACCTCAAGATGATGGTGCAAAATACCCGCGTCTGTGATGTGACGATAAATACGCCAGTCATTGTCCAGGGCAACTCCGGTTACCGATTGCACAGCCTCCAGGTAACAGGTCTCGTCAAACTCCAATGACTCCACCAGGGTACCATCGATATCGAACATGACATGCTTGCCACCCTCACGATCATGTTGTTGTTTTTCTGAGCTGGTCATCTCGGTAGACTCGAATCCTGCAATCCTGGAAAGAAGGTGTAGAATGGTTTGGACGTGTCAAAATACATAACGATAAACGAAAGGAGATATAACAGAATGAAAAAAACTGTCCTGGTCATGCTGGCTTGCCTGCTGGCCCACGCTGGATTGCCGTCGGCACTCGCACAAACCGGATTGGAAGCCTGTACCAAAATTGTTAATGACTCAGAACGCCTGGCCTGTTTTGACAGAGTGGCCGGCACTCCTAAATTTGCCATAAACCCATCTATGGCACCTACCTGTTATATCTCTCAAACGAGCGTTCCAGCCTGCGGTCCAGAAAAAGCGTGTGACCCTTCAGCAACCGGAATCAAGGCGATCGAAAAAGTACCGAATGCTACATTTTCCTGCTACGTAATGGATGCCACACCCAATTGCTGCAACTACTGTCCGCCGGAGTTTTCACATAGCTGTTAATTATATGAGCAAGAAGATCAATCAGCCCGCAGCGCAGTAAACCCACAAGCGACTGCTCTAGGAGTTAGCGGCAAACGACTTCAACATCTCGTAATTTTTCAGTAAAGCGCCGCGATGTGCCTCGATCAGTGCCAGACCCTTGCTACCCATCTCGTCTCGCAAAGTGGGGTTACTCAGTAAATCAGCTAGGGCCTGCTCCAACTCGCTGGAATTCTGCACCATTTTCCCTGCGCCTTCTTTCACGGTCCAACGGCTGATATCCGGGAAGTTGAACATATGCGGACCAAACACCACCGGCACCCCAAGGGCGCTGGGCTCAAGAATGTTCTGCCCGCCAAACGGCTCCAAACTACCGCCGACAAAGGCGACATCCGAACAGGCGTACATTAACGATAACTCTCCCATGGTATCGCCGAGGTACACATCAACATTGGCATCCAGCTCAGGCGGGTTGTCGCTGCGACGCACCACGCGCAGGTCGCGTCGACCAATTTTGCGAGCCACATAATCAAATCGCTCTGGATGCCTGGGAACCAACAGTAGCAGCAACGAAGGGAAACGCGTTTTCAGGTGCTTATACACCGACAAAATATGGCCTTCCTCGCCATCTCGGGTACTGCCGGCGATCCAGATCAAACGGTCCTGACCCAGTTGGCGGCGTAACACCTCGGCCGACTCCTTCAGACTGGGGGGCATGGTCACGTCGAACTTGATACTACCTGTTTCGCTGATCTTGTGTTCGGGCACACCTAACAACTGCAGGTGTTTGCGGTCCAGCTTGCCTTGCACGGCAAAGTGATCTATCTGCGCCAGGGTTGGCTCTACTACCGAGGGAAAGCGCGCATAGCCCTGGTAGGATCGTTCCGATAAGCGCACATTGGTATACACCAGGGTGCTGCCCCAGGCTTTAACTGCGGTGATCATATTTGGCCAGATCTCGGTTTCCATTACCAGCGCGACGCGCGCTTGAATGCTATTAGCGAATCGTTTCATCGCCCAGGCCAAATCGTAAGGGAAATAACAATGTGCCACCTGGTTGGGCAGCATCAGTGTGACCATATCGGAACCGGTTGGCGTGGTGGTCGTGATCAGGATCTTGTGTTCGGGATGTTCCTGTAACATCTGTTTTACTAAGGGTGCGGCGGCACGCGCCTCTCCGACAGACACCGCGTGAATCCACAAGTCAAAAGGGGCCTGCTGTTTAATGTCATCTGGCACAAAACCGAAGCGTTCTGGAATACGTTGCCAGTATTTCGGATTTCTAAATCCGCGGAACAGTAAACCCAATAAGCCAAAAGGGATGGCCAGGTTGAGGATCAATCGATACAACAAGATCATGCCAACCAATCCTTGACGACAATATAATCGGTAAGTAGTTCGTGTTCCGGGGTGCCGGGTTCTGGTTTGGCCATATACTGCCAGGCCACCTGCGGCGGCAATGACATCAGGATCGACTCGGTGCGGCCTCCCGATTGCAGCCCGAACAAGGTACCTCGGTCATGTACCAGGTTAAACTCCACATAGCGGCCGCGACGCAAGAGCTGCCAGTCGCGATGCGCGGCGTTAAACTCGATATCTTTGCGGCGCTCCAGGATCGGCGTATAAGCGGGCTGATAGTGATCACCCACGCTTTGCATGAAAGCAAAACACTGGGGAAAATCTGGCGCATTTAAATCATCAAAAAATAAACCACCGATGCCTCGTTGCTCCTGTCGATGCGGCAAATAAAAATACTCATCACACCATTTTTTATATCTGGGATAGACATCCTCGCCAAAATCCTGGCAGGCAGTCTGAGCGGTTTGGTGCCAATGCCGGGCGTCCTCGGCAAAGCCGTAATAGGGCGTCAGGTCAAAGCCACCGCCGAACCACCACACCGGCTGTTCAGTTTCTGCTCCAGCCACGAAAAATCGCACGTTCATATGCGATGTCGGGGCAAACGGGTTTTGCGGGTGAATCACCAGCGATACACCCATAGCTTCAAAAGCCTTGCCAGCCAATTCCGGCCGTTTTTGTGTCGCCGCAGGCGGCAAGGCACTCCCCACGACATGCGAGAAATTCACACCGCCTTTTTCAATAACCTTACCGTCAGCAAGCACGCGGGTGCGACCTCCGCCGCCACCCGTTTCATGTTGCCAACGGTCCTCGACAAATTCCTTACCATCGATTTCCGACAAGGCATCACAGATTGAGTCCTGTAAGCCGGTCAAATAGGCTTTTACCTGTTCGGTATTTGCTTGACTGAACTGCGTCACCCAGGCACCTAACGCAATTGATTTCCCGTGACGCTGTCACGGATGGTTGAAGGCTTCTCTGCCCCGCCCAGGGGTGCGTCCAGCACGTAATCCACTTCGTCACCCATCTCTTCGATCACGGCGGCAGCGCACATCAACGGAGATTGGCCGTGACGGTTGGCACTGGTGGACACAATGGCGCCACCATAGTGGGCGCAGAGCTCATGGCTGTGAGGATGCGCGGTTACGCGCATGGCGATGCTGCTGTGTTTACCGCTGACCCAACTTGGTGTGTCATCGAGGGTGGGCAGGAGCCAGGTTTGCGGACCCGGCCAGGAGGCGGTCACCGCATCCAGCATGGGCGCTGCCTGCAGATCAGCATAAGCGCTGACCTGCTTGGCATCGGCGGCGATCAAGATCACCCCCTGATCCAACTGGCGTCGTTTAATCTGCACAATACGCTGCACAGCCGCCTGGTTGCGCGGATCACAACCAAGGCCATAACAATACTCAGTGGGGTAGGCAATTACGCCCCCATCCCGGATAGCCTGGACTGCCTTTTCGATTGCTGCTGAGTATTGCGCAGAGTTGAACGACAAAATAGACCGCTAGCTTTCTGCCAGCTTTGCTTGCAGGGCTGCGTCCTTGGCGATTACCGCGTCGGCGTTGGCTTGACGATCGGCTGCCACACGGGCGGCCTGGTCTGGATCAGCAACACCTAAAATTTGCGCAGCCAGGTAGGCAGCGTTTTTAGCGCCTGCTTTGCCTATCGCTACACTGGCTACGGGAACGCCGCCAGGCATCATCACAGTGGACAACAAAGCATCATGACCCTGTAAGGGACCGGCATCAATGGGAACACCAATCACTGGTCGGGTAGTCAAACCAGCAACGGCACCAGCCAGGTGCGCAGCCAGGCCTGCGGCACAAATAAACACACGGCATCCGCGCTCTTCGGCGTTGGTCACGTAGGCATGAGTTGCAGCAGGTGTGCGGTGGGCTGAAGTGACTTTAACTTCCCACTTCACACCAAGTGTGTCCAGCACATCCAGCGTGTTTTGCATTACAGGCAAATCGGAATCCGAACCCATTAGAACGGCTACGAATACATCAGTCATAATCTTAATTTCAGGTGGTTATAAGAAGGCCCGCTATTTTACTGTCTGGACGGGGCTAACACCACAAAAATTGAGCAGAATCGGAGGTCCATTAACACCGCCCGATCCGTGCTTAAAACTCCCTGTAAAACTGGAATCAAGGACGATTCAAGGTCCAGTCGTAGTTATAAGATACGCGCAATGACGCTTTCAGGCTTTCCGCCAGAGCGGGTTCCGCAAATTGAGAAATATGGTTGATCATTTCCACGTAGCTATTGCCGAAATCCGTGTTATACCATTCGTAGATTTGCGACAGGGTGAGCTGACCACTGGAGACCGAGACCGCCCTGGCATGGTTGATATAAGCGCGGGCCGCGCCATCCAGCAAGGTCTCAATATTGCCACCATCGAACGCGGTCTTTGACAGGTTCGGGCAGCCCAGGCTGGCGCTATTCAGCGCATAGTGAACGCGCGCATCATTCCAGATAGGCCTGAGGATGCCGTTTTTAATATCGTCCAGGCTGAGATCCTGGCTAACCACATTGAGATCCTTTCGTGACCAAGGCCCTGGGGTAAACACTCCCGCCCTGATCTGTCGAATACTGCGCAAATCGCGACCATCATTAACCACCAGCGCCACCGCCATGGCGTTGTACAGGTTTATCCAGTACGCCTTTTGCTCGTTGTCGTTGTATTGCCGCGGTTCCAGCGCCTGCAGGTATTGCAGGTAAGCGTTCAGTTTGCGACGGTCAACCTGCGTCACCGCCGCATAATTAAACCGATTGATACCGCTTGGGTGCTGGTCATCAAGATAGCTGGTGAGGATTTCCTGCCAGCGGGTGTGATCCACCCGCATACGACTGCTGGCTTCGCGATCATTCCAGAACGGAATCAGCTCGGCTGGTAAAGGTGTTTGAGCAAAGGTGGTGCTTGGCCCGAACAGGCCCATCAGCAGTAATATTGTCGTTATCTTACCAATAACTCTAAGCATCATTCATCTACTGACCTTGCTCAGCAAATAGTTGTGATCCCTACCCCCTTCGCCAATTATGGAACTTTTCAACCCATTTTAAAAGCGTATGTGGTTGATGTTCTCGTTTCCAGTTACCCGCCACGAACTTATTAGACTCCGCCAGGCTGGGGTATAAATGGATGGTGCCCAGTATTTTGTTAAGGCCCAGGTTGTATTTCATGGCCAAAACGTATTCAGCAATCAGGTCGCCCGCATGGTGACCAACAATCGTCACTCCGAGTACTTTGTCTTTGCCGCGAGGAGTTATAACTTTGACAAAACCATGGGCCTCGCCATCGGCGATCGCGCGGTCGAGATCATCGATCCCGTAACGTGTCACTTCGTAGTCAACACCCTGCTCCTGTGCATCAGATTCATTCAGGCCAACCCGAGCCACCTCTGGCATGGTGAACGTCGCCCAGGGGATGACCCGGTAATCAACGCGAAACTTTTTGGCAAATCCGAACAATGCGTTAACAGTCGCATACCAGGCCTGGTGCGAAGCGGTATGGGTAAACTGGTAAGGCCCGGTGACATCACCACAGGCAAAAATATTGGACACCGCAGTACGCAGATAATCATCCGTTTCGATGGTGCCATTGCGGCGCAGCTTGATGCCGTGTTTTTCCAGGTTCATACCGTCGGTGTTGGGACGTCGCCCTACTGCCACCAGGATATCGTCGAAAGGTATCTCAACCGAGCCGTCGGCTGACTCACAGTGCAGCACCTTTTGCCCATCATTGGTCACCTTGACCGCCTTGTGACCGGTTAAGACCTTGATGCCGTCATAGTCAAAACGCTTGGCGATGACCTCAGCCACATCGGCGTCTTCACGGCCCATCAGTTGATCCATCATTTCCACTACGGTTACTTCTGAACCAAGCTTGCTGAACGCCTGGCTTAACTCACAGCCAATTGGGCCACCACCCAGCACCACCAGTCTCTTGGGCTGTTCCTGCACCTCCCAGACGGTGTCTGAAGTAAGGTAGGAAATGCTGTCCAGACCCTCGATGGGTGGGACAAACGGTCTGGCACCCGCAGCAATGATGATGTTCTTGGTGGTAATCGTGCGGTCACCCACTTGCACAGTATGCTTGTCGATAATCTCGGCTTCACCCATCACGCATTCCACACCCAGACCAGTGAACCGTTCCACCGAATCATGCGGCTCGATGGTTTCGATAACCTTGTGCACCCGCTTCAGCACCTTGTCAAACACGGGTTTCACCGCGACTGGCTCAAAACCAAACTCCTCTGCACGGTGCATATAATTGGCGATCTTGGCGGATCGCAGGATGGCTTTACTGGGGACACAACCGGTGTTGAGACAATCACCACCCATTTTGTGACGTTCGATCAGAATCACCTTGGCTTTCACCGCGGCAGCGATCAGGGCGGCGACCAGGCCACCCGAGCCTGCGCCGATGACAACAATATTTGCTTCAAATTTACTCATGAAATTCCTATGCTTGTACTGAATGGAAAAAGTGGATTCAGGCGCTTTATTGAAATCAGGCAGCGCTGTCTTTGGTAGCTGGTTTTAACAGTTTGAGGGCATACTTGGCGAGAATGGGAAAAATTCCCAGCAACGCAAAGGACAACAACAGTTTGGGAGACAAGATGTCGCCAGTGCTTTCTATCTCAGCCAGCTGAGTCCCGGCGTTAACAAAAACGGCGGTGCCAGCCAGCATGCCGATCTGGCTGGCCCAGTAAAAAGTCCAGGTCTTCAACTTGGTCAGACCCAACACGGAGTTCACCACCACAAAAGGGAACAAAGGCACCAGGCGCAGGCCGAACACGTAAAATGCGCCCTCGCGTTCAATGCCATTATTAATAGCCTGCAAGCGATCGCCAAACTTGGCTTCAATGGCGTCATGAAACAGGTAGCGCGTTAACAAAAACGCGATGGTTGCTCCGATTGAACTGGCAAAAGACACCACCAGCAGTCCATTCCAGAAGCCCAGTATGGCACCAGCGGCAACGGTCAGAATAGCAGCGGCCGGTAAGGCAAACGCAGCCACCGTCAGATAAATCAAGAAGAATACGGCGGAGACAACCACCGGTTGTCCTTCGTACAATTCATTCAGGGCATCTTTCTGCTGCTTCAGGTAGTCGAGATTCAGGTATTGTCCCAAATCAAACAGGAAGTATGCAGCGACCAGGGCCGCGATAGCGGAAACTAGGATAATCTTGGTTTTCATGCTGGTATCATAACAGTTGAGATTAATTTCACGCACAACTAGACCTTCTATTGGCATTATTCCTTTCTTTTTGCTCTGCCAGTGTTCGCTATACGTTCACAATAATTAGCCAGAAAGTGGTCAGACCTGCGGAAATCGTCAAAAACACCCTGCTGACAGACTAGGCGCTATGACTGAAAAGCTCGGAGAGTTCTACAACTGGCTCCACACCCAACCGGAACAAGCTCCTGCGCTGGCAGTGGGCGAGGTTCACGTGTGGCAATGCATGCTGAAATTAAATCCTCAACAGCATGAATTAGCCCTGACTTTTTTAAATGATACCCAGCGTGATAAGTACGCTCGCCGAGCCACCAGGGAACTCAAGCACGCTTACCTGGCTGGTCGCTATTTTTTGATGACCCTGCTGGCCAAATACAGTGGGATAGCACCACAGGAATTGATGCTGAGCTACAGCCGTCTGAACAAGCCATATTTGAACCCCAATCCATTGGACCTGGAATTCAACTTCACTGACACGATGCAGAATGGGGAGAACATCGGCTTATTCGCATTCGCACGTAACGTGGCAGTGGGTGTCGATATCGAGTGCCTGGAACGACAAAGCAACGCGGCCGCCATCGTGAACAGGCGCTTCAGTGATGCGGAAAAAGACTATGTTACGAACCCTGAAGGTGATATCAACCAACAACGGTTCCTGGCCTATTGGACCCGCAAGGAAGCCTACGGTAAGGCCGCCGGCAAAGGCATTAACTTCACCATGCGCGACATTGATCTCGCCAGTCCGGGGGATTACTGCCTGAACTTCAGCACCCCAGAGAACGATTATCGCTTACAGCAAATTCAGCTCAGTGAGCGGCTGATCGCCAGCCTGGTGCACGAAGGTCACCGAAAATTAGCCATCAGGGCTTTCAGTTCAGCTGCCCACATGCCGTAGTACTCGTGCGCGGCAACAGATGTCAGGCTCAGGGCACTCGCCGACGGTAACCAGTTAAAAATAGCGGGCTGATAATACCGCCGGATCAGCACATCGGCGGCGGCTGGCGTCACCTTCCCCGGCAAGTTACTGAATAGTTGATACGCTCGTGGCATATGGACAGCGGAAGTCACCAGTAACACCGATTCAATCTCTCGCTCGCGAAGATAGTTAGCGGTATTACTAAAGTTTTGGCGGGTATTGCGGCTGCTGGTTTCGATGACGATTGCCGAGCTCGGCACCCCCCACTGCTGCAACAGATCTGCGGCGTAATAGGCCTCTCCCTGAAACCCGACCTGGTTAAACACATTGCCACCACTGACGATGATTTTTTCCGCCAATCCGGCGCGAAACAACTGCACTGCATGCCAGTATCGATCTGAGCCCGAGCCGATTTGCACCTGCTGTGCGGGTGGCAGTGGAATCCTCAGGCCACCACCAAGAACCAGGATGGCCTGGTGCTTTTCGATCTCCTCGAAGGCCTGTTGCGGGTATTGCTGTTCCAGTGATGCCACCAGCGAGCGAGCGACCATCGGATTACTGGCCAACAACAGGATGAGCACACTGGTAAACTTCAGGGTGCCGCCAAATTTCCGCCATCCGAAAGCTGAAAATAACCACCCCATCAACGCAAAAATTATCACCAGGCCGATGGGATACACCAGCGCCGATATGAGTTTTGTCAGGAGAATTTGATCCATGCTCGGAATCGATTAATTGCCGCAGGCAAGATTAGCACAGGCCCTGTTCAGCAGGGCCGGTATTTTAATCAAAATTGTTGCTGTTTCATTGACGTTGTGAATGTTAGGATACTCGGCTCCGCTCGCATTGTTAAAGGCCGTGGCGCCAATGATGGTGCCGGCTTTTTCCTGACGTTCTGCTTGCGCGATTTAATACTCCCCGCAGTACTTTTTGTTTGATTTAGGTTTATGGATTTATTTGATTTTAGCGATGGCCGTGAAGGCTATTATGGTGCCTATGGCGGAACCTTTCTGCCAGAGATTCTGCATACCACCATTGAAGAATTAAAAGTCGCCTTTCGCGATGCTCGCCAGGACCCTGAATTTTGGCGGGAATTTGTCGCGTTGATGCAATCCTACTCTGGGCGTCCCACGCCAGTCACCCACCTTGCCAATTTGTCACAAGAATTGGGCGGCGCACAGATTTATGTCAAACGCGAAGACCTGAATCACACCGGCTCTCACAAAATCAACAACGTGATGGGCCAGGGGCTACTGGTCAAGCGCATGGGCAAGACGCGCGTGATCGCCGAAACCGGTGCCGGCCAGCATGGCTATGCCACCGCTACAATGGCGGCTCGTTTTGGTTTTAACAGCAAGATTTACATGGGTGCGGTAGACGTTGCTCGCCAGCGGCCAAATGTGTTCTGGATGGAAAATATGGGGTCTGAGGTGATTGCGGTGACTGACGGCCAGCAGACCCTGAAAGACGCCATCAATGAATGCTTGCGTGACTGGGTCAGCAATATGGATGACACCCACTATGTGCTGGGTACCGCTTGTGGACCGCATCCTTTCCCGGAAATGGTCAGTTGGTTTCAATCGATCATTGGTTTTGAGGCCAGGGAACAGGTGCTGGAGCAGGCAGGCAAGTTGCCAAATCGAATTTTTGCCTGCGTGGGTGGTGGCTCGAACGCCATCGGCCTGTTCCAAGGCTTTATAGATGATCCCGAGGTCGAATTGGTTGGCTGCGAAGCGGGTGGTTTTGGTCCTGGAAAAGGCAACCACGCAGCCCGGCTGGCATACAAAGACGCATCCGTTGGTGTTGCCCAGGGCATGAAAACTTACTTCCTGCAGAATGACGATGGCAATATGCTGGAGACGCACTCCGTTGCCGCCGGTCTGGACTACATCGGCGTTAACCCGGTGTTGGTCCACCTGTGGGAACAGGAGCGGGTTCGCTTTGAAGCGGTCACCGACACACAAGTGACCGAAGCACTGAAAACCTGCATGCTGACTGAAGGCATCATCCCGGCCCTCGAAAGTGCGCATGGATTTGCCCAGGCGATTGCAGAGGCCGAGAAAATGGCCGCTGACGAAGTGGTGCTGATTAATATGTCTGGTCGCGGCGACAAAGATATTTTCACCATTGCCGACGCACTGGGTGACGAGCACTGGAAACAGTTTATCCGCCAGAAGGCTGCACAGTATGCGGGAGAGAACGATGTCTAATCCGATGCTGACTGATTACCTGGCAGAGCGTAAAAATTCCCTGCCGGAACGTGGCCGAAGCGCGCTGCTGATGACACACGTCGTGTGTGGCTATCCTTCTTTCGAAGAAAACTGGCAGGAACTGGAAATCATGGCCGAGAATGGGGTGGAGCTGGTAGAGCTGCAATTTCCGTTTTCTGAGCCTTCTGCGGATGGCCCATTATTCGTTAAAGCCAATCAACAGGCCATTGACGATGGCGTGCATGTCGACGACTGCTTCGCCTTTATGCAAAAAGTCTCTGCGGCGTTTCCCTTTAAAGTAGTCATGATGGGGTATTACAACACCGTCTTTAAAACCGGCCACGCGGAATTTTTACAGCGTTTGAAGGAAGCCGGTGGTTGCGCGTTCATCATCCCCGATTTGCCGGTAGAAGAAGCCGCTGAATTGCATGAAACCGCCGCCAAACTGGGGCTGTCCCCGATTATGTTGATGGCACCCACCAACAGCGATGAGCGGCTCCGGCAATTGGCGGCGGCTGCAGACGGATTTATCTATGCCGTTGCCCGTAAGGGTGTGACTGGCGCCAGCACAGATATGAACCAGGATCTGGCCGATTTTATTGCGCGCTGCAAAGAAGTCACCGACCTGCCCCTGGCGATTGGCTTTGGTGTCAGCGAAAAACAGGACGTCGAGTTTATCGGGCAGCATGCAGATATTGCGGTTATCGGCACTGCGGCGCTGAAAACCTGGGAAGCCGAAGGCAAGGATGGTCTGCAATCTTTCTTTAAACAGTTAGTCGATTAGCGCACAACATCCCGGCTGGCGAATTGCGGGCAAGGGGTAACTGTGGCAAGCTTCTCTGAAGCGTGCCACTGGTCGCACTCATTCACTTACCGCCAATGAGCCAATCGAAATCAACCCATTGCCCAAACTGTGGTGTCAATATTGACGTCAACGAATTGCTATACCATCAACTCGAGGAGCAGGCGCGGCAGAAGTACCAACAGCAACTGTCGGCTGAGCAGGCCAAGATCAAACAGCAGCAGGAAGCAGTTGCGCTGCAACAACAGGAAATATCGAAAACTGTTAATGAGCAGCTGGCGCAAGTTTTAGGTGAAGAAAAAGCCCGTCTCAAACAACAGCTTGAGCAAGAACAAGCCGATGGCATCAAGGCACTACAAGCGGAGCTGGCGGACAAATCCCAGAAAGTAGTTGCCTTGAATAAGGCGCAATTGGATATCGAACGTCTGAAGCGCGAGAAGCAATCGTTAAGATCGGAGATTGAGCTCGATGTTGAAAAGAAGTTCAACCAACAACTGGCCAGTGAGAGCGACAAGATCAAGCAACAACTGCAATCCCACGCCGAACTTAAAATCGCCGAACGCGAACAGGTAATTAATCAACTCAAACAACAATTAAACGACGCGCAGAGACAGGCCGAACAAGGGTCCATGCAGCTGCAGGGCGAGGTCCAGGAGCTTGCAATCGAAGCCTGGCTCAAACAGAGTTTTCCGCTCGACGACATCGAAGAAATCAAGAAAGGCGCCATGGGCGCGGATACCTTGCAGGTCATCAACACCTCGCATCGCCAAGCCTGCGGTCGTATCTATTACGAGAGCAAGCGCACCAAGAGTTTCCAACCGAGCTGGATCGAAAAATTCAAAACAGACATCCAGAGCAAGGGTGCCGACGTTGGGGTGTTGGTTACCCAGACCATGCCAGACAATATGCAAACCCTTGGACAAATCGATGGGGTGTGGGTGTGCACCTTTGATGAATTCAAGAACCTCAGCCAGGTGTTACGGCAGTCGCTGATCCAGATTGACCAGGCACTAGTGGTGCAGGAAAACAAAGGCGACAAGATGGGTATGTTGTATGATTTTCTCACCGGCGCTGAATTTCGTATGCAAATTGAGGCCATTGTCGAAGGCTTCACCCAATTGAAGAGCGATCTGGATAGCGAGAAACGCGCCATGCAAGGCATCTGGAAAAAACGCGAGAAACAAATTGAGCGGGTTCTGCAAAACACCAATTTTATGTATAACTCGGTAAAGGGCATTGCGGGCAGCGCTGTACAAAGTATTTCCCTGCTGGAGTTGGACGGCGCAGACGAAGAAACGAATAAAGATTAACGCTAAGCCACAGAACGAAGTGGGCACCCAGTTAGCAACAACATAGGAGAATAGACGATGAAATATTGCTCGCCATTCTGTGCCGGTATCTGGCCATTCCTGTTGCTGCCATTACTGTTGTTGATTCCTGTTTTATTTTTCTCCTGGCAATCCATAGAAGCTGCGGTTGCCACGAACGCGCAGCAATCACTCGATACCCAGCAAGTCTGGGCGAAAGCCGAAACCTTTAATCGCGGGCGCGACGTTTTGTTAATTGGCACAGCGCCTGATAGCGATGCAATCGAAGCGGCTAAGCAATTAAGCCTGGCCGCCACCGGCGTTCGTAAAGTGACGTTTGCAGGAAAAATTGGCGCGCCCAAACCTCCTGAGTTTTCTCTCGGGTTTAGTGATGGTGCAGTCAATCTGAGCGGAACCGTCGCGGATGTTGACACGGTCGAACAGTTAACCGCATTGGCCAACGCCAGCTTTGCTGATAGAACCATCAATAATGAATTGCAGGTGGGAAATAATTTCGCTGCTCTGCTGCCGATGAATGATTTGATTTCAACCAGCGCCAGCCTTGAAGGGGTAAGCGAGCTTGCTATTAGCGGTGACAACTTGGTTGTTAACGGGGTGGTTGAAAGCTGGCGAATCAGTGCAGATTATTCAAAGCGCTTAAGCAAAGTTTTTACTGGTCAGGTGGATAACCGTATCGAGATTTATGCCCCGCCGGTTGAAAACGATGAATGCCAGGACTTGTTGGATGAACTTCTGGTTAAAGCACGGATCAATTTCAGAACGGGCGACGCGACAATCTCTAAAAACAGTCAGCCATTGATAGAAGACATAGCGGAAACAGCGCGGCGATGCCCAGAGGCCAGCTTCGAGGTTGCCGGTTATGCCGATGCTACAGGTTCAGCTGAATTCAATTTGGTTTTAAGCCAGCGCCGAGCGCAGGCAGTGGCAGATAGATTGGTGAGTATGGGGCTAGATGGACAACGATTTTCCGCCAAAGGTTATGGTCTCAGCCAGGCGATTGGTGACAACAGCACCGCCGCAGGTCGTGCAGCAAACAGGCGTATTGAGTTTAAACTTAAAGACGAGGGGGAATAGCGATGTGGTTTTTGTTTTTACAAATTTGGCTTTGGTTATTGATCGCCTTTGCACTGGGCTGGTTCGCCCATTGGTTTCTCTGCTGCCGCAATCGGCCCGAACAAGATAGTGAGCCCATGCATCTGGGCGCTGAACCAGTAGATGCTGGGGAAAATATAAATCAGGACACTGTCGATGAAACCTGGAAACCAATGATGCTCGCCCAAGCACCCGAACAAGTAGATGACTTAAAGCGCATAAAGGGTATTGGCGAGGTAATAGAGGAAAAACTCAATCGTGAGGGTATCTACCACTTCAGCCAGATTGCCAGCTGGACAGAAGACAATACAGCCTGGGTCGAGGAGTTGCTGGATTTTCCTGGCCGTATTCAGCGAGAAGATTGGATAAATCAGGCCAAGACCCTGGAGGCTGGTGGTACGACTGAGTTTGCTTCACGCGTTGACAAGGGAGAGGTGGACTACGACTAGATCTGCCGTCTAAACGCTCGCCGGCTCTGGCGAACGATCCTTCAATCAATTGATAATATTTAGGTTTTTCGGTGATTTTTTATCACCCATTTCAGTGCAAACGTACAAATTTGGTTGAATTTTTAGTGGACAATCAGTTAACATGTTGGCGAGCTTTGAAGTTGCGCAGTTGCTATGGCCCCTACCCAACCCAATAACCCAACCATGGTTTCTACGCGACTTCTTTGCTCACCCTTTTAGGGCGCTCGCTTTTCCGGGGTGAGAGTCTTAGCCCCATCCTTCACCAGTCCTTCGCCACCAATCCTATTCATCTTAAGCGCAATGCTCGCTGGATGTTAAACTCGATTCATTTAGCGCTCGCTTAAGGAAGACCGAGCCACTACTGCTTCAATCACCAGGCCTCGGCCACGAAAAGCTTTTGATTTCGGGTCTTTGCTCGCTTGGGGTTTATTGCTCGCTTAGGGAAGATCGAGCAACCACTGATTCAATCACCAGCCCATTACCACCGATCCTATTCATCTAAAGCAGGATGCTCGCCGGCTCCTATGCTCGCTTAGCCTTCGTAGCCGTCAGGGTTTTGGGATTGCCAGCGCCAGTGGTCTTGCATCATCCGCTCTAGTCCGTATTCGGCTTGCCATCCCAGCTTCTGTTTGGCTAGGCTTGTGTCTGCGTAGCAACTGGCGATATCCCCTGCGCGCCGGGCTTCGATTTGGTATTCGATTTTGCATTGGCTAGCGGCCTCAAATGCTTTGATTATTTCCAATACCGAGAATCCTTCGCCTGTACCTATATTGTAGGCCTGGCAACCGTGTTCATCGGTCAGATTGGCCAATGCCTTGATGTGGGCCCTGGCAAGGTCAACGACGTGAATGTAGTCTCTGACACCGGTGCCATCGGGCGTATCATAATCGTCTCCAAACACTGGCACATGGGGCATCTTGCCCACGGCTACCCGGGCAACATAGGGCAACAAGTTATTTGGTATCCCCTTGGGGTCTTCACCAAGTTGCCCGCTGGCGTGGGCCGCTACCGGGTTAAAATATCTGAGTATTGATATTTGCCAGCGCTGATCAGCCGCGCTCAGGTCGCGCAGAATCTCCTCTATAGTTAGCTTGGTCTGTCCATAGGGATTGGTCACCGACAGTTGTGCGTCTTCCGCGATAGGAACAGTTTGCGGGTCGCCATAAACGGTTGCCGACGAGCTGAACACCAGGCGAAAGCAATTGTGTTCTGCCATGCAACGCAACAGGCAAAGTGATCCATTGATATTGTTCTGGTAGTAAGAGAGCGGTTTTGCAACCGACTCACCCACCGCTTTCAAGCCAGCAAAGTGAATAACCGCATCAACGTTATGTTCTTGAAACAGAGTTTGCAGCAAACCCAAATCTCGAATATCGCCCTCCACGAATGATGGCATCACGCCGGTAATCTGCTCGATCCGTTCCAAAACCATGGCAGAACTGTTCTGTAGATTGTCCAGAATCAATACCTGGTATCCCTTTGCAATTAGCTCGACCACAGTATGGCTACCGATGTAGCCGGTACCACCTGTGACCAGAATTGTTTTCTTCAAAAGGCGCTTCCTCAGGGTGATTGCAAGGCCGTGAAATATGGTAATATCTGCCCGTTGCACAGTGACAGAATTCCGCAGCACAGCCATCTAGATATAACAATAAGAATAACCTATCCATCGCTTTCGTTCACTTTTAGAGTCACGTCACTCATTTGAGCTCAAGCGTTGAACGCGCCGTAGTCATTCACGAAAATGTACCAGTTATACCGCGACCGACCATTGCTAGTGTTGAGCATGATCTTTGCCAACATTTTGCTGTCTGCCTGGTGTTTGTACCTGGACCCGGTAATAAACTTTGATGGCGTCACTTACCTGTCCGTGGCGCAGTTATTGCTGGATGGCAAGACCGCAGCGGCCATGGAATACTACAGCTGGCCGTTCTACTCAATTTTCATTGCAGCAGTAGCAAAGCTGTTCGCGCTGGACGTCGAAATGGCAGCCCATGTGCTGAACACCTTGCTGGCCACCTCCCTTACCTTGGCCTTTGTTTGCATCGTTGCCGACTTATCAAACAACAATCGGCGCATCATCCTGATTGCCATGGTGGTGATTCTGCTGTTCCCCAGTATCACAAAGTACCGCTCCTTTATTATTCGCGACTTCGGTTACCTGAGTTGTTACCTGTGGTCGCTGTTCTTTATTTTTCGCTTCTGTGCGACAGCGAATAAAAAACATCTTATCGGCTGGTTGGTATTTGCTGCGCTGAGCAGCTTGTTTCGGTTCGAAGGCATTGTGTTTGTGCTGATTGCGCCCTACTTCCTGTTTTTGTTTGGTAACACCAATTTCCCGCATCGAAAGAAGATTCTAACCGCCTTATCCGCTGTCATCAGTATCGCTTCGATTGCCTTGTTGTTCTGGTATGTCAACGACAAGTACATGGATTCAGTGGAAGCCGCTCAGATCGCCGGACGCGATATTCAAGGGCTGAGTGACCTGTTTCTTGCTAATATTCAGCAGCGTCTCGGCGAACAGCCATTGAGCCTGATGGCAATATTGGGTCTGTCATTTTCGAGCACAGGCGAGGTAAGTTATGAGCTGTTGCGGCGCATGGCGGTGTTTTATGCAATCTTTGCCGTGGTCGCCTATATGCGGGCGTATGTCTTCCGTGAACCCCTCCCGCGGAAAATTTGGTTCATCTACCTGGTTGCCAATTTGCTGATGCTGATTGGATTCAGCATATTCAATAATTTCCTGGTCAGTCGCTACACCATGGCCTCAGCCCTAACCCTGTTGATCCTGGCACCGTTCACGATCGATCGTTTGATCAGTTTATTAGGCGATGTGAACTTTAAGGCTAAGCTCGCTACGTGGTTTATGCTGGCGGTGTTAATCCTGGTGTCCATCGAAGGTCTGGATGTACGCACCAAAAAGAACTACATAAAGGAAGCAGGCCAGTGGGTGGCCGAGAATCTCCCGAGTGACGCGCACATTTACAGTAATGACAAATTGGTGATTTACTACGCGGGTCGTGATAGCCAAACCCTGATGGATCGGTTGTATTCGCTGGATTTGTTCAACCTGTTCTTCGAAACCAACGAGATCAAGACCTTTGACTACCTGGTATTGATCGGCGAACAAGACGAGATTTACTCGGATACCATGCGACAAACACTCGCATATAAATACGGTTTCCCGATCAAGACGTTTTATGCAGATGAAGGTCGTTACGCCTTTATCTACACGACCGACTATAATTACGAGTACTACGAACAGTTTAAACAGGACTCGGGGCAGTAAAGGCTGCCGCGGGCAACCACCATCAATCGACGACACTTCATAGCACTGGGCAGCCTGGCAGCGTTAGGCACGGCGACCTACAGTTATAAGCGCGGAATTCGCATTCCGCCATTAAGCTGGGAACCAACAGCACTGGATAGCAGCTTCAAGCTGGCTAATTTTGATATTGGTATCGTCGACCTGATTCGCACCGATACACCCGTTGCTGAAGGAACTGACATTTCGTTTCGGGCTTATGCACCCGAACCCGCCTTACGCATTCTCGCGAACGAGCAACAATCACTGCGCCTCAGCGTGAACAATGTTTCCGAGCTCGCAGAACTCCACGTCGTTGAAGGATCAAGTGAAATGGTATCCGAATCGATTCATGGCATTTCGCGCGTGCTTGAAGTTTCCATAACAAGCACTTCTGCACTCGTGCTGGAATGGCGAATACCCACGCAGTCACGCTATCGATTTGCATCCATCGGTGACAGTGGTGGACAGGAAGAGTTGGCCTGGTGTATTACACGAGCCAAACAGCTGGGTGCAGATTTTTTATTGCATCTTGGCGACATTAATTACGCGCCCGGTGATTACGATAGTGCGATCAAGTTGTTTAACGAGGCTGCATTACCTTGTTATGTCAGTATCGGCAATCATGACTTCCATCAGGATGGTGGTATCTACGGACAGTTTTTGCGTGATATCGGGCCGCTGAATAATCAGTTTTCGATCGGCAAGGTTCGGTTCGCCAATATCGACACCGCGGCAAACATACTGCCCTACTCGGCAGGATTGCGTGGCAAGTTGTTTGATCAAATGATTGCCGAAACTGACAAGTTCAGCCACACCGTAGCTTTTACCCATCGCCCCCTGTTCGACCCAGCCGCTGAAGGCGATCATGATATCGGCAGCATCGGTGAGCGTAACTGGCTGATTGACTCCTATAAAAAATCTGGCATTCGAACCGTGCTGTGTGGGCATATCCATATTTACCATCGCGGCGAATTTGCCGGCCTGGATAATATTATCGTGGGTCAGGGCCTGGGCCATCAGGATTTAATCGTGGCGGACAACAACTATTCAAAGATGATGCTGGCCGAAGTCACCGATAACGAATTTGTCGAGTACGATATCGCCCCGCTGGCGATGCCAATGCGCATTCATTGCCACCCACGTACGGATGTTGTGAAGGACTCACTGCGAGATACACATCGCTCAGAGCTGGTCGAGGAAATTGACGCGGCCTGCAAAAAACAATCCTGAGCAAAGCGTTACGGATAAGCTAAAAAACACTGCTAAGCAAAACAACAAAAGTTTATAATAAAGAGTCCACTCCGATTCTGGGTGGACTTTTTTATACCTGATAAAAACCTGAATGTTGGGATTTTTGAAAATCACAACAGGCAGCACAAGCTGCGGAGAAAACAATGTCGTTTGATGATCGTGATGGCTTCATCTGGATGGATGGTGAATTTGTTGATTGGCGCGAAGCCAAGGTGCATGTGTTAACACACACCCTGCATTATGGTGTCGGTGTGTTCGAAGGCGTGCGTGCTTATCCTACCGAGAAAGGCCCAGCTATTTTTAGACTGGAACGTCACACCGACCGATTGCTGCAATCTGCCAAGATCATGGGCATGAAGATTCCGTTCTCGGCCGATGAAATTAATGCCGCTCAAATCGAAATCATGAAGCGCAATAAGCTGAAATCAGGCTATCTGCGACCCATGGCGTTCTACGGGTCCGAGGCGATGGGTTTGCATGCCAAGGGTTTAAAAGTACACCTCAGCATTGCCGCCTGGGAGTGGGGTGTCTACCTTGGCGACGGTGCGCTGGAGAATGGCATTCGTGTCAAGACCTCGTCATACAGCCGCCATCACGTGAACAGCACCATGGCCAAATCGAAAACCAACGGGCACTATACCAACTCGATCATGGCGCTGCAGGAAGCCGAAAACGCAGGCTACGATGAAGCCCTGATGCTCGACACCTCGGGTTATGTTGCCGAGGGCAGTGGTGAAAACATCTTTATCGTGCGCCGTGGCAAAGTATATACACCGAGCCTGACCTCAGCGCTGGAGGGAATTACTCGCGATTCGGTTGCCGAGATTCTGCGCGATGATATGGGTCTGGAGATTGTTGAAAAACAAATTACCCGCGATGAAGTGTATACCGCGGATGAAGCGTTTTTCACCGGCACCGCGGCAGAGGTCACGCCAATCCGCGAGCTGGATGACCGGGAAATCGGCAGCGGCACCGCCGGACCTGTCACCAAGGAAATTCAAAAACGCTATTTTGATGCGGTGAGTGGTCGCGATGAAAGCCGCCTGGATTGGTTGACCTTTGTTTGAGGGCGAGACCTCGAACCAAACCAGGTCGTGCAAGACCAGCAACAAAAATACCTGATAGTCGGCCCAGCCTGGGTCGGCGACATGGTGATGGCACAAAGCCTGTTTATCGATCTTAAACAACGACAACCACAGGCACAGATTGATGTGTTGGCACCGGCCTGGACCGCTGCCTTGATTGATCGCATGCCCGAAGTCAGCCAACTGATCGAGGCCGATTTCAAACATGGAAAGCTCAGCCTCGGCGAACGATTTCGCCTTGGCCGTGAATTGCGCGCACACAGCTACACCCATGCTATCGTTCTGCCCAACTCCTTGAAATCGGCGTTGGTGCCAGCAATTGCCAAAATCCCAGTACGCACCGGCTTTGTCGGCGAACAACGTTGGGGATTGGTCAACGACATTCGCCGATTGGACAAATCCCGCTTGCCCATGACTGTGCAGCGATTCATCGCGCTGGGAGAAGACGAATCATCTGTGCCACGGCCCCTGCCCTCGGTGCCAGCGCCCAGCCTTAAAGTCGCTGCAAACGACGTGAGTACCGTACTCGAAAAGTATGCTCTGAATTTGTCTGACCCAGTCCTGGTGTTGTGCCCGGGCGCTGAGTTTGGGGCCTCCAAACAATGGCCTGCCAGCCATTACGCCGAGCTCGCGAATCATTATCTCGCCCAGGGCTGGCAGGTGTGGCTGATGGGATCGCAGAATGATCTCACGATCTGCAATGAAATTAACAGCGCATGCCACTCGGCCGCTTCTGTACTAGCCGGAAAAACCAGCTTGCCAGAAGCCATCGACCTGATCTCGTGCGCATCCCTGGTTGCCAGCAATGACTCTGGCTTGATGCATATTGCTGCCGCGCTACAGCGACCACTGGTGGCAATCTATGGTTCCACCGATCCCGGCCACACACCGCCTCTGAGCGAGAATCATGCGATCGCCCGATTGGGCCTGGATTGCAGCCCTTGTTTTAAACGTGAATGTCCGCTACAGCATTTAAATTGCCTTCGACAACTGGGTGTCGACAGGATTTTGGATGCTGCGGCCAATGTCGTAGAAGTATCATGAGCAGTCAGGCATCAAACAGGTTGCAGATACTGGTGGTCAAACTCACCTCCATGGGTGATGCATTGCACTTATTGCCCGCCCTGTCTGATTTGCAGCAACGTTTTCCAGATGCCGAGATTGACTGGCTGATCGAAGACAGTTTCGCTGAAATCCCAGAGTGGCATACCAGCGTGCGCCGGGTAATCCCGGTTTCCACCCGACGTTGGCGTAAACTGAAACGACAGAACCTGGGTGAGTTCAGAGACTTTGTCCGGCAACTGCGCGCGCAACAATACCATGTGGTGATCGACGCCCAGGGCTTGATGAAGAGCTCGGTAATCGCGCGACTGGCCAGGTTGGCCTCAGGTGGCAAGCGCGTTGGTTTCAGTGCATCTTCCATCAAGGAACGACCCGCTGCAAAGCTGTACAACACCAAGATCGAGGTGGATCGGCGACAACATGCTATTGACCGATTGCGCCAGTTGTTTTCGCGGGCTTTTGAGTACCCGCTCCCGGCCCATGACCCGGACTATGCGATTACGCTTAAGGCACCAACAGCTCGCACGCCTGGAACCATTTTGTTTGTGCCTGGAACGACCTGGGCGAGCAAGCATTTACCAGATCAGCACTGGCGGCAACTTGCCAGGGAGGTATTGGCAGACGGCTACCGGGTTGAGATATCCTGGGGCAATGAAGCAGAACGAGAGCGTGCCGTCTGGATTGCCCAGGGCAACAGCGATATCCACGTGCTGGAAAAATGCAGCCTCACGCAGTTGGCGCAAAAATTAACTGGCTATGCGGGCTGTATTGCCGTGGATACTGGCATCGGCCATATGGCCGCCGCGCTGGCGGTGCCAGCCGTATCAGTATATGGTTCGACCGATGCGCGGCTGACCGGCGCGGTCGGAAAACATCAAACGCATATACAATGTGCTTACCCATGCTCTCCGTGTTTCTTAAAAGAATGCGATAAATTGACTGAGCAAGTGACCGATCCGCCATGCTACCAATCGCTTAAACCAGCAGATATCTGGCAAGCCCTGTACCAGGAAATTGTCTAAATAACCGTTAATTTAGGCGTATAATCAGGCTGGTCGGCCTATGATGCCGACATACACTTGATCGAGTATTCCGATTCTTATGCACTTCGCGTTCTGTCTATATAAACACTTTCCCTATAGCGGCCTGTCCCTGGACATGCTGAGGATTGCTAACGAGTGCATCAAACGTGGTCACAAGGCCACAGTGTACACGGGCAGCTGGGAAGGTGATGTACCGATTGGCGTTGAAGTAATCATCGTCAAGCACTTTGGTTTAACCAACCACACGCGTGCCGGTTCCTTTCACACTAAATTGAATCGCCAACTGCAGGGCACCAATTATGATGTCGTGGTCGGGTTTAACAAGATTCCCGGCATGGACATCTACTATTGTGGTGACTACTGCTATGTGGGCCGTTCTTATTTGCGCCACTCTTTCTTTTATCGTTTCACTCCGCGCTTTTTGTACTTCTCTAGTTTTGAGCGTGGTGTATTCGAGGCTTCCTCGCGCACCAATATCCTGTCCTTGTCGGATCGCGAGAAAGCCATCTATCAACAGTACTATCTGACCCAGGATTCACGCTTTCTGTGCCTGCCGCCAACCCTGGAAAAAGCGCGCTGGGCCAACCTGGAAAAATTGCCGGATCGTGATGCCCTGCGCAAATCGCTTGGCATTGAAACAGACGAAAACCTGGTACTTTTGATTGGTTCAGGCTTTAACACCAAGGGCCTGGATCGGGCTATTGTTGCCATGGCTGCGTTGCCAGAAGACCTATTGGCGAAAACCAAATTATTTGTCGTTGGGCAAGATAAGATCGACCCATTTTTACGGCAGACCAAACGCCATAATGTGGCTGACAACGTAATATTCCTGGGTGGCCGCAAGGACGTTCCGGCACTGATGAAAGCCGGTGATATGCTGTTACACCCGGCCTATGCAGAAACCACAGGAGGCGTATTGCTCGAAGCGATTGTTTCTGGCTTGCCGGTGTTAGCTACACCAGTGTGCGGGTACGCCCCGCATATCAATCATGCTGAAGCCGGCCATGTTTTGCGAAAACGCTTTTCGCAACAGGAGCTGAACGACAAACTGCATGAAATGTTGTTGTCTGAAGAAAAAGAAACCTGGCGGCAGAATGGCTTGCGTTATGGACAAAACCCATCGCTGTACGTGATGCCGGAACGCGCTGTCGACTTTATCGAACAAACCTGCACCCAACGCAGTTTGTACCTGGCCGCCGACGAGCGTCAAAAACCTGCTGAGTCACTTTATATCAACAATGAACTTCGGCAGGCATTGCGTGGTGAAGACTCCTTCTATGAAATGATGAACATAGAAGGCAAGGTGTATCGCGAAGCGCTTGGACGTCGCACCCTGCGGTTCACTCGTGGCAAAAAGGACTACTTCCTGAAAATGCATACGGGCGTCGGCTGGGGTGAGATTGTTAAAAACCTGACCTATTTACGTGCTCCGGTGGTGGGCGCACTGAACGAATGGCACGGCGTGCACCGATTGAACGACCTGGAGATTGACACTATGGCCGTGGCGGCCTATGGGATTCGCGGTCGCAACCCCGCCACCAAGCACTCCTTCATAGTTACTGAAGCGCTGCCAACCGAAACCAGCCTGGAAGACTATTGCGCTGATTGGAAACACAACCCACCCAAGACTTTGAGGGAAATCCGTCTGAAACGCTGGATTCTCAACAAGGTGGTGGAAACGGCCCGCGTGATCCACGAAAACGGCGCCAATCACCGTGACTTTTACCTGTGTCACTTCCTGCTGGATGCGCACTTTGACGAGGAACAACAGGTTTCGACAGAGAGCAAGTTATACCTGATCGACCTGCACCGCTTACAGATGCGGCGCAAAACACCAGAGCGTTGGGCGGTAAAAGATATTGCGGGCTTGTACTACTCAAGCAAGGACATCGGACTGACCAAACGGGACCTCCTGCGTTTTATGAGACTGTATCGCGGCAAGCCACTGCGTGAAATTCTGGAACACGACATGCCATTTTGGAAAAAGGTTGTTAGCCGTGGTAATAAACTCTACGATTCAGAACGACGTAAAGCCATCGCCAAAGAAGCTCGGCGCAAAGAACGTCTCGCGGAGCGGCTGGCTGAAAAGAATATTGGCGCAGGCGACTACGTCGGCAAGTAGGCTCGACTGCTAACACCCACCTCTGATTTGACCTGCAGGTTTCTCCGGCTCAAAGTACATCCAGTACAACCAGCTCAACAATAGCAAGGCAAAATGAACAGCGACTGGACGCAGCGCAGCATACTCAAACTGGCGGCTTGGCGACAGAAGTACTGGTTGGCCAAGGATTATGTCAACCTTATCGAACCATCGCGCCACGCGCTCGATGCGCTGTTGGAGAACACCTCGAATCAGTTCAAACATGATCGCACCACAACCGTGGCGCGAGTTGAACTGGCTGGAGATCACGACACACAAGTAGTGATCAAGCGCTACAATGCCCGCAACAAATGGCACACCGTCAAGCGGGCATTGCGCAAGACTCGCGCGCGGCGGTGCTGGCAGATGAGCTATCGATTCCAACAAGCCGGATTAAACGTGGCCGAACCAATTTTGATGTATGAACACCGACTGGGGTGGCTGCACGGAGACGCCTATTTCGTGAATCGCTTCCTTGAAGGGGAGATACTCCTTGATGCACTGCCGGATATGGAGACCGAACAACAGGACCAAGTGATTGCTGCGATAACTCGCGCGTTTGAGATTATGCGCACTGAGCGCCTCAGCCACGGCGACATGAAAGCCAGCAACCTGCTATGGGTAGGTGGTGAGTTGGTATTTATCGATCTGGATGCCGCACGCCAGCACCAAAGCAAGCTATTTTGGCGCCGCGCAAATCGGCGTGATAAGAAACGTTTTCTGAAGAACTGGCGCGGCAATAAGGCTCTGCTAGCTCGCTTCAAAGACTTGTAACTACTGGCAACCCAGGAATCGATTTAATTCTTCACGTTGCGCCATCGCATCGCGATAACCCAGTTCGATTAATTCTTGGCAGAAATCCTCGATGAACATCAGGTAGCTGGTAAAACGTCGACTGCCACCACGATTCAACCCCAGCAACCTTAATGCCATCCGAAACGGCTTGGGCAACTTCAAATAGTGTTTCGATGCGATCTCGGCAATGTCCTGCGAGGGGCTGACTATCAAATGGTCTATAAACTTCAATGGCGCATCGGAAGCAGAATTTCCATCCAATAAGCGGTTCACACGTTCCATGCGCTCAACATCTGCATACAAGCTGTTCAGAAATAGGGTGTCGAGTATATATCCCGATATCTGACCCAGGGAGGGTCGGTGCTGGGGGGCTTCATGCAAGCCCAGTTGGCTTTCCATCCGTAAACCGATAATCAGGATTTTGTCTGCCCCCAGGTGCACCGCTGGGCTGATCGGCGAGATCTGCCGCATCGAGCCATCGCCAAAATGCTCGTCGCCTATTTGTACCGAGGGAAACACCACCGGTATTGCCGAGGATGCCATCAGGTGATCGAGTGTCATTTGGGCGCGGCGCCCCTCGCGATGAGTGCGTTTCCAGTTGTTGATATCGCGATGACCATCAAAAAACGAAGTTGATTCGCCGGATGTATAGCTGCAAGAGGTCAGACAGTATGCGTACAAATCACCGCTTGCAATGGACTCTTCGATGCTCTCAAAGTTGATATAGGTACCGAGCAACTTGCGCAGTGGTTCATTATCCAGTAACGAGTCAGGACCTTTGCGCCACTTACCAAAACCGAAATGCGACCAGGCCCAGCCCAGTATTCGCTTGATCAAATTTTTACTGTCGGAGTAAAACACATGATTGAGCTTAAAATTCGACCAGACATCCACTATCCGGCGCACACCAAGGTGGAAGTTTTTCGCATTGGACGCCATTGCCACGGTATTGATGGAACCCGCCGACGTACCGCATACAATCGGAAATGGGTTGGGACTGCCATCCGGCACAATTTCAGCGATCGCCTTGAGCACACCTACCTGGTAGGCTGCGCGTGCTCCACAACCGCCCAATAACAACGCTGTGCGGCAATTGGCAGCAGGCCTTGTTGCGTGAGATTCAGTGTTCGCGTCTGTGCCGCGGTTGGCAGTAGCCTCAGACATGGTGCTTGATCATTTAAATATTCGTTAATATCTAATTCAGACCACGATCCCGATCAATTTATTGCGGCCTGATATCAGTCTGCATGCTCACCAACCCGGTCGATTAGCCCACTGCCGGTATTTCATTCCCACGTCGTCCTCGTAGTGGGATACGCGGTGCCGGCCGGGGTTCACTGACCCGCTTCTCCAGCTCCTCCAGCCGTTTGGCATCCAATGCTTCTGGGCTCTCCTCATGGAGTTTTTGCGGAGCATCGGCCTTGGTTTTTGCGGGTTTACCACTATCCCTGGATTTCTTCCCACCCTTCTTGTGCGCGCCCTTGGCCTTGTTGTCTTTCTCGCCGCGACGCTTGTCCCGGCCCTTGCGATTTGATTTCAATTGCGACAAATCGGGAACAATGGCGTCTTCAAATAATAAATCGCCAAGTTCTCGTTCGACGGGGATCGAATGCTCGATAAATTCCTCGATATCCACAATATTCATCGCGAAGGTTTCGCAGATCAGGCTTATCGCCGTACCACTGGCGCCAGCTCGCGCGGTACGACCAATACGGTGCACATAATCTTCAGCATCGGTAGGTAAATCAAAATTGACTACATAGTTCACATCCGGAATGTGCAGGCCACGTGCTGCCACATCGGTAGCCACCAGGATATTGCACGCCCCATCTTTAAACTTGTTGAGGAGTTTTTCACGTTTCTTCTGTGGTACATCCCCCGACAATAGTGCCCCTTTGAAACCATTCGCATCCAACCAGGCTTCGATTTTTTCCGCCATGTGCTTGGTATTCACAAAAACTACGCACTTTTGTTCTTCAGCCTTTTTCAACAGGCCGAGTAACAATGGAATTTTTTCCTCGTTGGAGGGCATATAGGCGATTTCTTCGATACGGTCGGCGGTGATTGCCTCTGCCTCTATTTTTACCACCTCTGGTTCGCTCATATGTTCATAAGCCAACTCGGCAACGCGGTGAGAAAGAGTAGCTGAAAACAACATATTCAAGCGCTCCACCGGATCCGGCATACGGCGAAACAGGTAACGAATATCGCTGATGAAGCCCAGGTCAAACATACGGTCGGCTTCGTCGAGAATAATGACTTCCAGGGCATCCATGGCAAACACGCCTTGTTTAAAGTAGTCAATGACCCGGCCAGGCGTCCCGATCAGGACATCCACACCTTTTTCAATATGAATACGTTGTTTGTCATAATCAGTCCCGCCGTATGCAATGCCAAGCTTTAGAGGTGTTTGTGAGGCCAGTGGTTTGCCATCCTCGAAGATTTGTATTGCCAACTCGCGAGTGGGTGCCAGCACCAGCGCGCGGATGGGATTCTTTTTCTTCGACTCGCGCGGTTCACTGTTTAGCAAACGGTGAAAACAGGCGATCAAAAATGCCGCTGTCTTCCCAGTGCCCGTTTGTGCCTGGCCACTGACATCTTTACCCTCTAGCGCGATTGGCAGCGATATGGCCTGAATTGGTGTGCAAAACTCAAAACCCAGGGTCTCCACGCCTTTCAGCACATCGGGGTGAATATCGAGTTCCTGGAATCGGGTCTCGCTTAAGTGTGTTTCAGTCATTGATTTATCTATTGCCGTAACGTTTTTTATTTGTTCTTTATTGCTATTGTGATTGCTGTTGCACCGGGTCACTTACTTCTCGACACCAAGCACACCTAACCAAAGCCGCAGCCCATTCAAGCCTGCCATAAGTCAAAAACCCAGCCGATCAGGCAGGGAGGCTGACAATGGGTTTTCAGGGAGGACCCGGGCTGTTTAAACCATGCCGAGCTGCAAAACAGCGAGTCGCATAGTACCGATTAATTGACCCCAACCCTAAGAGTTATTCGTTCCAAAACCCCTTGGAATCAGTTAACCTATCCGCTCCCGAGTTGTTACCCAGTAGCACTTGCAATATGCGAAATAATCCGCACACTATACCCTAAATCTAAAACAAATAGGCGATTTAGTTATGTCTCAAAATACTGTACAAATTACGGACGCTAGCTTCGATTCCGATGTGCTTAATGCTGATAAACCGGTGCTGGTTGACTACTGGGCTGAGTGGTGTGGCCCATGCAAAATGCTGGCACCCATACTGGACGAAGTAGCAGCAGAGTATGGCGATAAAATCACGGTCGCCAAGCTGGATATAGATAGCAACCCAAATACCCCACCAAAATTTGGCATTCGGGGCATCCCGACACTGATGCTGTTTAAAGAAGGTGACGTGGCAGCCACCAAGGTCGGCGCTATGTCGAAATCTCAATTAACCGCGTTTATCGACGAGAATATTTAGAACATTTAGTAAACAGCAGGATGTCATGCTGCTGTGCCAATCAAGGCTGAACAGCAGCATGAACTATCCGATCAATCTCGCAAGCCGCGAATATTCCAGCCCAAAAAAATCAACCCCTTAGTCAGCGATAGAATTAGTGAAGTATCGGCGCATTAACAGGCACCAGTATTAAACCTAAAACCAGGCACGACCCTTAATGATCAGGATTTGACGTGCTAGACAATGAAGTCTGTAGCGTGTAAAGTTACACAAGATTCGCTTCGACGAATCACATTCCTGAAGAATCCCATAAAAATAAATCATGTCTGTTGGCCATACCCTGCGCCTTCCAGATCAATGAAACAATCTCGCTTGTCAGCAACGACGAGCCTTCACCCTAGCAAATATCGGCATTCAGCCAATTCTCTATAAATACATAATCATGTCAGCATCTCTTACCGACTTAAAGAAGAAAACCGCCACCGAACTTACCGAAATAGGCCGTTCCATGGACTTGGATGGTCTTGGACGTCTGCGCAAGCAGGACCAGATTTTTACCATATTGAAAGCCATCGCCAAGCGCGGCGAAGACATCGTTGGTCAAGGCGTGGTTGAAATATTGCAGGACGGCTTTGGCTTTCTGCGTTCAGCTGACAGCTCATACCTGGCAGGCCCGGACGATATTTATGTTTCGCCCAGCCAGATTCGTCGATTCAATTTACGCACGGGTGATACGGTTGATGGCCTGATCCGCCCACCGAAAGATTCAGAACGCTATTTTGCTTTGCTGAAGGTAGAGACCATCAATGGTTCCTCACCGGAAGAGGCACGCAACAAGATACTGTTTGAGAACCTGACCCCGCTGCATCCCAACAAACGCCTGAAGCTGGAACAGGAAAACGGCACCTCGGAAGACCTGACCGGCCGGGTGATCGACCTGATTGCTCCGCTCGGTAAGGGTCAACGCGGGCTGATTGTATCGTCGCCCAAAAGCGGGAAAACCGTGATGCTGCAACAGATCGCCCAGGCGATCACTACCAACAACCCCGATGTTGAATTGATGGTATTGCTGATCGACGAGCGACCTGAAGAGGTAACCGAGATGCAACGCTCCGTGCGAGGCGAGGTGATTTCATCAACCTTTGATGAACCTGCCGCGCGGCACGTACAAGTTGCCGAGATGGTCATTGAAAAGGCCAAGCGCCTGGTAGAACACAAGAAAGACGTAGTGATTCTGCTCGACTCTATCACCCGCCTGGCACGAGCCTACAACACCGTCGCTCCGGCCTCGGGCAAGGTCCTTACCGGTGGTGTGGACGCTAATGCCCTGCAACGACCCAAGCGATTTTTTGGTGCTGCACGAAATATTGAAGAAGGCGGCAGCCTGACGATACTCGCCACTGCGCTGATTGAAACCGGATCGAAGATGGACGAGGTAATTTACGAGGAATTTAAAGGCACGGGTAATATGGAAGTACACCTGGATCGCAAGATCGCCGAGAAACGTGTTTACCCATCGATCATTGTTAACAGTTCGAGCACGCGTCGCGAAGAATTGCTGATCGATCCGGAAGAGCTGCAAAAAATCTGGATTCTGCGCAAATTGCTACATCCAATGAATGAGCATGAAGCCATCGAGTTTCTGCTCGACAAACTGAAGGCAACCAAGGCCAACAGCGAGTTTTTTGGCTCGATGAAGCGCTAGCCAGGTTAGTCCTGGCTTTGCCCGGTTTCAGCAGCTGGTTTATTCCGGCTCTGGTAACGCCCACACGGCAAACTCATTGCCGCTGGGTTCGGTAAAATGAAAACGCCTGCCGCCAGGAAATGAAAAGATCGGTTTGATAATTTCGCCCCCCGCTGCAATCACTTTTTGCTCGGTGGCCTCCAATTCATCACTGTAAAACACCGTTAGAGCAGCGCCCTTGTCTACCGAGCTGCTGAGATCTGCACGGTAAAAACCGCCATCAACGCCCTGGTTGGAAAACGCCGTGTAATCCGGCCCATAGTCTTCAAACTCCCAGCCAAATACCTGGCTAAAAAAGGCTTTGGTGGCGTCGATGTCACGGGCCGCATACTCAAGGTAATTTATTTTTTCATGCTCGGGCATAGTAGTCGCTCCGTTGGTTGGGTTCGGGGTACTGTCCTGACTTGCGACAGGCAATATTGTTATGCCAGGCCGCTCTGACGAATCTTTTTGCGGTAGACCTGGTGGTTGCCAGCTACTGTCACCATTGTAATCGACATAAATGGGATTGCTGAATGCATAGGGGCTTATGCCGGGGTAGACCACCTCATACACGGAGTTGGCAGTGCCGAGCACTTCAACAGTCACAAACGAATCTCTGCTGAATTCGAGTTCCACACGAAAGGTTCGCTGCCGGGTTACATCCAGCTCGGCGACCTGCTGCCCATTTACCTGGATGTTCAGCCGCTCAACCGGAATCCAGTCAACACTGCTTATAGACACCTCCAGTATCGCTGAACTCCCTTGATAGGTCTCACCCATGCTGGCGCCTGATAACGACAGATCGAGCATTGGCCCGGTGGTGCCGTAAAGATTGCCACTTCGAACTGCCGCCAATAACTCTTCGACTTCGAACTCCGCAACGCTGTCACCAGCGACAGCAACCATATTACGAGGGACGGCCACCTGCTCGCCACTATGGTGCGAGTCACTATTGGCAGTGCCAGTGATGCGAATCCCTTGTTGCTGTAGCGACAACCAATCTTTACGCACCGCCTGCAGGCGTTCTTCGTGGTATTCGCCACCTGGGTTCAACAACTCAACGGCATCAACATCGATATCCCGCAAACCCGTCTGTGGGTGCGGCTGGATCAGCGTATTGTTTGGGTGACTGTCGATCGGTTGCGAGGGGTCATAGGGATGAGCAGCTATTCCCATATGATCGAAATAGGCACCGGCATCAATTTGATCTTGATAATCATCTGGCAACTCACCACTCAGCGACAGGTTTTTGCGTGGATGGTTCAACTGCGACACTGCGCCCGGACTCGCCTGCTGAACATCATGCAAGACAGCACGTAAACGGCGATCTTCGTGATTAATCATGCCCCTGCGATAAGCGTGCGGTTTGGGGCTAAACGGGAAAAAGTTTACGTGGCCGCCCGTGTAAGGCATTTTCTCCGTGGGGATCAAGCTGGTCATCTCGATGCCGGAAATCGAGGTGATTTTCTCACCCACGCCCATCTCCGCTATCAGCGGTGCAAAATCTATGCTGACATCGTGTTCGCTGTTCACCATCACTTCGCCATGCTCAGCCACAAAACTGCGCACTCTTTCGCGACTGGAATAGGTATTGTCAAAACTGTAGCCAGCGTGCACATGAAAATCCGCTGCAATATAGCCGGGTGTGCTTAGTAGACGTTGTGGTGAGTTGATTACCAACTGCTGTTGCTCTCCGGCTTGTAACTCGAGTTCGGTTGATTCCAGGGAATATTCCGGCCCGCGCGTCGCATAGACCCGATACTTGCCGGGCGCCAGGGCAACTTCAGCGAGGTCGCTATCAATACCTGCCAGGAACACCTGGTTGACCTCCTGAGCGTAATGAATGCCGTCAGCATCCAGCACCGAGAAATTGGTCAGGGTATCCACGAAATCTGGGTTCTCAGTGCCATCGAGACCAACAAAGATCAGACGCATGGCCTGTCCGCGCGGTAATCCCAGCGTGGCCACATCAGTCATGGGCATTTGTCCCAACTGCAAACCCTGCTCACCAACCGTAATGGATTTTTCAGCTGAACGATCGGCAGAGGCCAGGTGTCGAAGTCGATAGTCACCCGGCGGAATCCGAAACCTAAAAGAACCATCCTCGGCAGTGCGCACATGAGTAACCGGTGTACCATCAGGCAGGTCGACATGCAGCACTGAGTCAAGTACCTCACTCACTCCGGATACGGTCGGTGCGGCGGCAAAGAACTGATCGGTGATGGCAGCGACATCAGCCGAGCGCCCAACATAAATCACCTCATCCAGTACTAGCTCATCTTCCTCGTCCAGTGACATCAATGCCACCTGGGGTAGTTGCAGCAAGCCGATTTGACTGCCATCGCCGATATAGAAATCGTCGACCAACACCAGCATTGCCATCGATTCATCGTCGGCCAGGGCAAAGTGCGGGACTGGGTATGAAGACTCACCAGAATGCCTGCGGGCCGATTTTAGTTGCCAACCATAACTGATCGGGTAAACAGCATCGGCTGGACCCACTGCGATAATAGTGTCCACGTTGCGGGCGGCGGTTTTCAGGGAGGTCACACCACGCGAGACAAATTCCTCGTTCTCAAAGCCCTTGGATTGAGTGAGGTCTGTAGAAGAAAAGGTAAAAGTTTGTAGGGAGTGGTAATTAAAGGTCGCAGGCGTATAGAGGTTGAAGCCTTCCTGGCTTTCATCCAGCACCCGAACACGTTTGTTGATGTGCAATTGCTGCGGCTGCGTCGCGTTCAGGGTATAACGAGTCTCAACTTGCATGCCTTCACGCTCACCCAGCGTGATAATGCTAACAGCGTCGTTATCCTGTTCATGGCGAATCTGCTGAATATCAACGGGTCGCGTACGTTTGCCATCCAGCATATCCTGGGCCGAGGTGTAATGATCGTCAGCACGATCACAATACCCGAGGTCAACCAATACCCCACCCTGGGTCGAAAATTCAGTTTCGTGATCAATGTCCGCGATCACCGCGCACAATACGCCGTTACTCAGGAACCAATCGCCGATACCTCCAATCGCGTCTGGCCCGGATTGAATAGTCTGTTCGACATTGTCTGCGGTGATCTGCTCAACCTGCAAGCCGGCAGCAAGCAGCTTTATAGGGGCAACAGTCAGTAGAACCGTGATCAGCAGAGCCTGCACCCGTATTTTCCGATAAGATTGCAACATAGCTTGGTTAGTCTTGCTGTTCTCTACAGCAGATTTCAATTAAGTAGTGAGCTGAATAGTAACCAAGGCAAACAATAATCGATACCACAAACTGATAAATGACTTCTGCAAACACCTCCTCTTCATCCCTACTAAGGAATCCCTGGCTGGCTTGTCTGTTGTTAGGCCTGGCTGTGTTGGCCTTTGGGCCCTATCTTCTAGCCGTATTTCCGCAGACCGGCGCTGGCTATAACAGCAATCTAGGCACCCCGGTGTTCGCCTTCGAATTTGCCCGCACCCAAGCCGATCTCTTGGCTATTTTTGGTGACCCGAATGATGCCTTGCGCGCAGAGCGAATTGCCGCGATGGACACCGGCCACTACCTGGATTTCATATTTGCTGTACTGTATTCCGGCTTCCTGGCCTATTTCTTTGTCGGTATCCGGACAGTCGTTGCCGACCCGATCTACCGCTGGGTGACGGTGCTCTGTGTGGTGGCAGGCGCTGCGGACGTGGTGGAGAACCTGATTCTGCTGGATATCACCCGGGATATCGAACAAGCCCCGTTGTTACCCTATTTAATTATTCCCGTTCAGATAAAGTTTATCTGCCTGACAATTGCTACCATCGCCGCTTGCTGGCTGTTTATCAGCAGGGTAGCCGTTCATCAAGGCAAGTGGTATTGGCGAGGTCCAGGTGCCCTGGGCCTGGTGACCGTGTTATTGGTGATTCCGGGGTTAGTGATGCCCACCCAATTCGGTTACCTGGTTGGTGGCGGCTACACCGTCGGATGGGTGACGATATTAGTCTATGCTGCGGTGCAGGTATGGAGTCAGCGAAGCAGAGCGTGATGGTATGAATTCAGCGCAAACTTGCTAGGGCATCTGCGCTTCGATGTTTAGCAGCTTGGCAGTACGTGTCCCATTCGTGATATCAACGATGAACAGGGTATCGTAATTCGACTCATCCAACTCGGAATACTTTTCCTTGCCTATTAAGCCATTGGCAAAAGCCGGGATGGTATTGCTGTGCCCCACTACCAGTACTGCCTGGTGTTGGTGTTGTTGAACGAACTCAGCAAAATCAACACCAAAGGCCTGGTACAACGTCACCTCACGCCCCTGCGCATCAGCGATTGGTTGCGCGGTGGACCGGGTGCGGATGGTATCGGTGCTGTACACCGCATCCAGCCGCGTATCGGAAAAAATCTTTGCCCAGTTTTTTGCCCGGTAATGTCCTTGCTCGGTCAACTTGGGATCCTTGCCGCTATTCAGCTCTTTTTCGGTATGGCGTATCAGGTAGACCGTGGTTACCGCCTGTTGGACTCGCGTGTCTTGCTGATCGGCAACGGCAGGCACCGAACAGGCTACCGTCGTTATCAGCATAAACAGGCTGGCCAGCCAGCCACTTGCAGGCATTCTCTTCATAGTGTCACCGAATGTGTTTTCTTTAAGTCCTTAAGACCCTGGCGAATTAACCTGGCCAGGGCTTTTTGGTCAATATCGTCCAGGCTTTTTAAATACAGGCAGGATTTACCCAATTTGTGCGGGCCGATTTTTTCCAGCAAGTGCCCATAATCCTGGTAACCGGGCATGATGTACAAGGTAGGGCCGCTCTTGCGGTTGGAAAAACCACAGGCCATATATTGGCCCTCTGCCCCATTGGCTCGATAGTAGGTGTACTCCCCATAGCCAACAATGCTATTGCCCCACATCTTCGGTTTAACCCCGGTGGTTTCCTTAAAGAGCTTGGCGAGTTGTTTGGCGTCTCGTCGTGCTGCGGCCGGTTCAATACCATTTAAATAAGCCGCCACGCTGGCATTATTTTTACTGGTCTTAAGTTCTATTTTCTTTGCCATACCAGCAATCTATCCAAAATACCCTTCGCATACAAATTTATCCTTCGCACTGACCTGCACAGGAATGCACAAAAGCGGCAACGGTAACTCCGCATACAAATAAACCACAAGCGTTGTAGCATCATGCTGGCTGAGCTATTCTGCGGCGACTATGACACTACCTGTTCCAGCAAAACCAACGACATTTTTAATCACCCTGCTAACGACTTTGTTAGCAACGCTGGCCATGGCTTCGACCGCATTTGGCACGATCTGTTATTTGCCTGAGAACAGTAACGTAAGCTACAGCTCAATCCTGGAACTACCGGTTGATTCACCTGCCGAAGTGATTTCCTACGGTGACGACCCGCTGCAATTTGCGGAGTTGTGGCTACCATACAACAAGTCCGAGGAACGGAAATTTCCACTGCTGATATTTATTCATGGTGGCTGTTGGTTGAACCAGTTTGATATCAAGCACACCCATGCCTTCAGCACCGCCCTGGCCAATGCCGGTTACGCGGTCTACTCAATTGAGTATCGCCGTACCGGCGATGACGGTGGTGGCTGGCCGGGCAGTTATGCCGACATCCGCCAGGCCATCCAGTTTGCCGGCACACTGACGGACTATCCGCTGGACTTGTCGCAGCTGATTGTTGCCGGTCATTCGGCGGGGGGCCACCTGGCGCTACTGATCGGTTCCGACGCCGAGTTTGCTAAGGAAAGCAACATCACTGGCGTTGTAGGCCTGGCACCCATCGTCGATATTGAAGCATACGCACTCGGCAGCAACAGCTGTCAAACCGCCACCCCACAATTTATGGGCGCCACCCCTGGCGAGTTACCTGACGTCTACAATGCTGCTAACCCGGCCAGACAAACCTTGCACCCAGAAACCATGTTGCTGCATGGCAAGTTAGACTCGATCGTGCCGTTGGCACAAAGCCAGGATAGTAAATCGCCTCTGCAGCAGATCGACGAGGCTGGCCACTTTGACCTGATTCACCCCGGTACACCGGCCTTCCAGGCCTTGCTTAAATACCTGGCGGGGGCGTACCAATGATTAGCTGGGAAGACGCGTGCCGACTGGATGAGGTCGATCCAATCGCGGCCAAACGAGAGGAATTTCATTTACCTGAAAGCACCATCTACCTGGATGGCAATTCACTTGGCCCTTTACCTAACAAGGCGAAGCAGCGCGTGGCGCAGGTAATAGAAGAAGAATGGGGCGAGGACCTGATCAGCAGCTGGAATAAACATCACTGGATCGACCTGCCCGAGCGCGTCGGAGAGAAAATCGCCCCTTTAGTAGGCGCAGCCCCAGGACAGCTTACCTGTTGCGATTCCATTTCGGTAAACCTGTTCAAGTTGCTAACCGCAGCCCTCAGCATGCGGCCAGGGCGTCGCGTGGTGTTGTCACAGCAGGATAACTTCCCTACCGATTTGTATATTGGCCAGGGTCTGCAAAGCCTGGTCGGCGAAGCGCGCTGCGAACTTAAAACCGTTGCCGCAGACCAGCTGGAGGCTGCGTTAGATGACTCGGTAGCGGTATTGCTGTTGACCGAAGTGAATTTTCGCGATGGCAGAAAACACGATATCGCCAGGCTCACCGCACAGGCCCATGCCCACGACATCCTGGTAATATGGGATCTGGCCCACAGCGCCGGTGCCTTCCCGGTTGAGTTGGACAAGGCTGGCGTGGATTTTGCTGTGGGTTGTGGTTACAAGTACCTGAACGGTGGGCCGGGCGCACCGGCCTTTGTTTATGTTGCCAGTCGTCATCAGGATTCACTATCGCAACCCCTCAGCGGCTGGATGGGGCATCAGGCACCCTTCGACTTCAATGAGAACTATCAAGCCGCTGACGGGGTGACCCAGTTTCAGACCGGCACCCCCGGGATAATTTCAATGTCAGCACTGGATGCCGCGCTCAATGTCTTTGCCGACGTTGATTTAGACCAGCTGGCGAAAAAGTCTGCGGCGTTGAGCGAACTGTTTATTCAGTGCCTGAGCGAACCTCAGGCCGATGCCCAGCTCGAGTTGGTATCACCGGCTTCGGCCAAGGAACGTGGTAGCCACCTGGCCTATGTTCATCCCCAGGCGTTCGCGATCAGCCAGGCCCTGATAGCGGAAGGGGTGATCGTGGATTTTCGCGCCCCGGATATTATTCGATTCGGTTTTGCCCCACTGTATATCCGTTACCGGGATATCTGGCAGGCCTGCCGAATCCTGCACGACATTATTCTCTCCAAACGGTATGCAGAGGCGCGTTTCCAGGCGCGCGAGAAAGTTACCTGACCCGCCCGCGCACTGGTATATTAGCGCTGCACTTATTTGCAGCCCTTATTTACGAGAAACACAATGAAATCATCCACCAAGTTGCTGGCCATGCTGGGCATGGCGCTGTCACTAGCTTCCGCTCCAGTCCAGGCCGATGAAATCGTCGCCGAGACGACCAGCTTAAGCGCTGCTGAAGAGGCCTTGATAGACTGGGTATCAGAACGCGAAGAAGCCATCCTCGAGGAACTCACCAGCCATGTGAATATCAACACCGGTACGGCAAATATTGCCGGACTGGACCAGTACCGTGACCTGTTGCAGGCTGAGCTGGAAGCACTCGGGTTTGCCACTAGCCTGCATGCCTCGGCATCCAAGGAGGTCCTCAGTTGCAGCGGCGAGTCGGTCAATATCGCTGATCACCTGGTTGCCAAACGCCAGGGGTCCTCAACCCGGCGCATATTATTAAGCGGTCATATGGACACCGTGTTCTCGGTTGACGATGAATTCCAAACCTTGCAAGTGCTGCCCGATGGCACGTTAAAAGGCCCGGGTGTGGCCGATATGAAAGGTGGCATTGTGGTCATGCTGAATGCCCTGCGGGCCGTCAAAGATGCCGGCCTTCTGAAAGACGCCTCCATTACCGTGGTGTTGAATAGCGATGAAGAAATCGGCTCTATTGGTTCGCGCCCCCTATTGGAGGAACTGGCCAAGGAGCACGATATCGGCCTGGTGTATGAAGGCTCATACCAGGACACCTTCACCCGAGCGCGCAAAGGGCTGGGCCAGGCGCGCCTGAAAGTTACTGGCCGTGAATCACATTCCGGCGGTGCCCACCAGGATGGCGTATCCGCCAGCCTGGAACTGGCTCACAAAGTTATCGAGATTGAAGCGCTGACTGATTACGACAATCAAACCACGGTCAACGTCGGTGTAATGGCGGGTGGCGAGAAGCGCAACACCGTTCCTGGCTGTGCCGATGCATATATCGATATGCGCTTTCCGACCCAGGAAGCCGGTGAGCAACTCAAGCAGAATATTGCAGCCATCGCCGCCAAAACCACCACCAGCAATAGCCGTCACCCTGGCCTGCCAGTTATCGATAGCTGGGCGATATTGCACCGACCTGCCAAGCTGCCTCATCCAGAGGTCGACGCCCTGATCGCCCAGGCCATGGGCCTGTCGGCCCTGATTGGTGAGCCGGTCAAGGGCACCCGTTATGCCGGTGGCGGCACAGACGGTTCGCTGACTCAAGGTGTGGGCTTGCCAACCATTGATAGCGTAGGCCTGGATGGCGCAGGCGCGCATTCCTCACGTGAGGAATCCAGTGTGCAGAGCCTGATTGCTCGCACCAAGCTGGCAGCTGTGATGTTGGCCCGGCAAATCACGCATCCCGCGAATCAATAGCAATAGCCTGCAACAAAAACCGTAAAGAACTGAGCGATCGGAATAAGAAGTCGTGCGCCTGAGTAATGTCCATCGCTACCTGGGTTTGGTCTTGTGCCTGGTCATGCTGACCATCAGCGTGACCGGCGTATTACTCGTGTGGAAGAAAGAGTACCTGTGGCTGACGATTCCGCAGGCGCGCCAGACACCAGACCTGGAACTGACAGCCATCGCCACCGTTATTAGCCAGATCGAATCCCACCACCCGACTGGAACTGTGCAGCTGGTGCGCATCATGGCCGAGGATCTGGCTTTGTACAAAGTGTTTTTGCAAGATAGACAATACGCCTGGCATGACCAGGATGGCCGGCTTATCCAACAATGGGGTAGTAATGAGCGTTTCGAGGATTGGTTGCTGGATCTGCATCACCGGTTCTTGCTGGGCAATACCGTCGGACTGAATATCGCTGGTTTCGGCGGGCTATTGCTGGTTCCTCTCGTCATCCTGGGCTTTAGTTTGTGGTGGCCGCGGCGGCGCACTTTGAAGCTGGGCGTGGTGCCAAGGCAATTGCAACGCGGTGCGCTGATTCGCAGCCATGCCAACCTGGGCGCGATAGCGATTGTTCCCATTTTGGTGGTGGCCGTTACCGGGGTGATCCTGGTGTATCCGACTGAAGCACGAACCGTGTTCTTGTGGAACCAGGATACGCAACAAACATCGGCTCCGAGTACCAGCACACTTGAGCCGAACGCAACGCCGGTGACGACGTTGCTGGAAATGTTGACGGTGGCACATCAGCACTACCCGGATGCGCAGATTCGTTGGGTCAGCCTGCCTTCGGAAAAGTACCCGCAAACCACCATCGGGTTACAGCAGGTTGACGGTTGGAACCGCATGGGCCACACCAGCATATCCTTCCTGGATGGCACAGTGTCTGCAAATAGCAATGACTTACAAAAACCCATGGCTGAGCGTTTCCTGAACTTCAGTTATCCCTTGCATGTTGGCAAACTTGATTTGTGGTACCGCTTGTTATTAACTCTGTTCGGCTTAGCCCTTGCCACGCTCTGTGTTCTAGGCCTGACGTCTTATTTGCGCCGTAATGCGGAGCGGTAAGATGATTTGCCTCGCTTGAAATCCCGTCAAGCTGTCTCCACCTTGAGCAAAGTAAACCCGGCTTTTTTCGCTACTGAGGACCATCGCCATGAACAGCAAAATGAAAATAGACATTGTCTCCGACGTATCCTGCCCGTGGTGCATCATTGGTTACCAATCTCTTCACGCAGCATTGGAAGAACGGGGTGAGCTGGATGCCTGTGACCTCAACTGGCTGCCGTTCGAACTGAACCCGGCCATGCCTGCAGAAGGACAGGATATCCGCGAACATATGCAACAAAAATATGGTGCTACGCCCGAACAAAGTGCCGCCAATCGGGAAAACATCAAACAACGCGGTGCGGCCGTAGGCTATGACTTTAATTTTGCCGCCGAAGGCCGAATCTACAACACCTTTGATGCTCACCGCCTGCTGCACTGGGCGCGCGAGCATGGCCGGCAAACCGAGTTGAAATTGGCCCTGTTCGATTTGTATTTCAAAGACCAGGGCAATCCAGACGATCATCAAACGCTGGTGAAGTACGCAGAGCAAGTGGGGCTGGATGGTGAGGCCGCGCTCGAGGTATTGTCGTCTGGTCGCTATGAAAAAGAAGTGCGGGCTGAACAGGAGTTTGCCTGGCAACAAGGCATCACTGCGGTTCCGACCTTTATCTTTAATGATAAGTACATGGTAAATGGCGGTCAACCCAAGGACGTTTTTATCAATGTCTTCGAGCAACTTGCTGCCATGGCTGACAAAGAAAGTGCCAAACAGGTGCACAAAGGATAGGAGCAAACGGCTATGTCTTCCTCTATTGAACTCATTCACGGCAATGACGATGCTACCCACGCTATCATCTGGCTACACGGTTTGGGCGCAACGGCCAACGATTTTCCGCCGGTGGTGCCGGAACTTGGATTGGACGATGGCCGAACTATTCGCTTTATCTTCCCGCAAGCACCGGATCGCCCAATTACCATTAATGGGGGCATGCGAATGCCGGGCTGGTACGACATCAAGGGCATGGATATCGCCGATAAAGAGGATGCAGAAGGCATGGCTGAATCCAGGGCTACGCTGGACGACTTGATCCAGGCACAAATAACGCTCGGCATTCCAGCTGAGAACATCATTGTGGCCGGTTTTTCCCAAGGTGGCGCAGTCGCTTATCACACTGCACTACGCAGCAAACATCGTCTGGCGGGGGTGCTGCCCCTATCGACCTATTTACCTTTCGCCACAAGACTGGAGCAGGAACAAAGTGGCAACAACCTGGACACACCAATCTTTGCCAGCCATGGCACATTCGATCCAGTCGTGCCGATCCAGTTAGGGAAGCTCAGCGTTGATCATCTGTCTGCATTGGGATACTCGGTGACCTGGCGAGAATATCCCATGCAACACAATGTGATCCTGGAACAAATAACCGATATCGGGGCGTGGATTAACCAGTGTTTTGCCGAGACAGTCAATTGACTTGTAAATCCGCTGGAGAACCCCATTTGCCAGAGTATAATTAAGTAAACCTGTACTTCGAGACTATCGATATGCCACTGGAAAGCTTACCACCCAATGAGACCATCCCGATGCATAAGGCGGGTCGGCACTTTATCGTTTTTCAAATCAAACTGTTTGTAGACGCCTTTCGTGATCTGTTGTTCAGCCCGATCAGCCTGGTAGCCTTCTTGCTGGATGCCTTGTTACGACCACCGGTCAGAGAAAGTTTTTCCTATCGACTTATGCTCACCGGTAGACGTTCAGACCGCGTAATCAACCTGTTTGATGAATACACCAACTCCGGCGATTACACCATCGACGAAACGGTCGCCGAAGTGGAAACAGCGGTGCAACGCGAGATTAAACGACGCAAGGAACAGGAGGCCAGAGAGGCCCAGAACAAGCTCGGCAATTGAGCCTCAGACGGGTGGCTAAGTAGCGCTGTCAGACCCCTCAGACGCCAAAGGGATCGTCAATCGACAAGGAGGGCTCGGTAAACCACTTTGGACCCTGCTCGGTCATATAGAAGTGATCTTCCAGGCGAATCCCAAATTCGCCAGCAATACAGATCATCGGCTCATTACTGAAACACATGCCAACGTCCAGTGGCGTGGTATCGCTGGCCACCAGGTAGGGCCACTCATGAATATCCAAGCCAATGCCGTGACCGGTGCGGTGCGGCAGACCCGGTGTTTCATAACCGGGTCCAAAGCCTTCACCAACGAGGTGGCCACGAGCAGCATCATCCACACTGCCGCAAGGCTGGCCCAGTTTAGCTGCATTAAATCCAGCCGCCTGGGCGGCTTTTTCGATATCCCACACTTCGCGCTGACGTTGGTTAGGTTCACCGAATACATAGGTACGGGTGATATCTGAGTTATAGCCTTGTACTTGGCACCCGGTATCAATCAACACCATGTCGTTGGCCTCGAGGGCTTTAGGGCTTTTCACGCCGTGCGGATAGGCGGAATCTTCACCGAACAGGACGATACAAAAATAAGACCCTTTCGGCGCGCCGACCGCGCGATGCGCCTGGTCAATAAATTCAGTTACTTCATCAGTGCTGATACCCTCACGAAGAATGCGCGCGGCAGCCTTGTGAACCTCCAACGTCATGTCTTTGGCGCGCTGCAGCAGGGCAATTTCGGCCGGCGACTTACACATGCGGCAGCCCGCGGTTACCGCCTTGGCATCAATAAAAGTGCTACCCGGGTTTGCTTGCGCCAGGCCATTACTGATAAAAAAACTGCAGGACTCGTCCAGTCCGATCACGGCGTCTGACAAACCCATACTCTTCAGCACTTCACCAAACAACAGGTAGGGGCTTTCATGCTCATGCCAGCCGCTGACGCCGCCCTCAATCAGCATATACCCCTTAAGCGTGTCGATTTCGAAATGTGGGGCAATGTACTGCAGTTCGCCTTTGGCAGACAGCACCGCGCCGACCATACGTTCGCTGGCACCCCAACGGGTACCGGTGAAGTAGTAGAGATTGGTGCCCGCGTTTAGATAGATGGCATCGATGCCATGTTCCTGCATCAATGCCTGCGCCTTATCGATACGCGCCAGGTACTCGCCGACCGGGATGGCCTCGACGCCTTGCGTCATATCGCTTAACTTTGCCAGTTCTTGTTCGGCAGTGCTGCCGCCTACGCCAATGGTCATGGCTTGCCTCTCAGGTCTATTAAATTTTACTTAAAGATATTATGGGCCAAAATTCTGATCACGAGAAGTGTGCTGCCTGCGTCATACCCAGTGTCTTTATGCCCTGCCTATTTAGGCCCTCTAGAGTGCTGCATTAAACCGGTCGAAACCGGCGTCCAGATCTGCGATTAGATCAGCAGTGTCTTCCAGGCCAATGTGCAGACGGATAAGCGGCCCTGGCGCTTCCCACTCGGTGGTACTGCGTTTGGCGGCCATATTGCTGGCTGATAGTGCCAGGCTCTCGTAGCCACCCCAGGAAAAGCCCATTTTGAAATGGTGCATGCCATCCAGCATGGCGGCTACTGCCGCCCGATCACCTCTGTTCAGCACGAAGGAAAACAGGCCATTGCCACCCGAGAAATCCCGCTTAAAGAATTCATGCCCCGGGCAGCTGTCAAACGCCGGGTGCCGTAGGTGATCGACTTCGTCTCGCTCTGCCAGCCACTGTGCTACTTCCAATGCATTTTGTTCATGCTCGCGCATACGCACATCCAGTGTGCGCAATCCCCGCAGCGTGGTATACAAATCATCCACCGAAGTGCACATACCCAATTCATAGCTGCGATGATTTAACCTCGGCCAGCGCGCCTCGTTGGCACAGGCAATGCCAATCATGACGTCCGAGTGCCCATTGATGTACTTGGTGGCTGATTGAATAGCAATATCTACGCCAACAGACAGAGGCTGAAAATTCAGCGAGGTCGCATAGGTATTGTCGATCATCGTGACAATATCGTGCTGTTGCGCAACGGCAGCGATGGCTGGCACATCCTGCATCTCCATCGACAAACTGCCGGGTGATTCCATAAAGATCACCCTGGTATTGGCTTGGACTAACTGCTCGATATCGCTGCCTACCAGAGGGTCATAAAAAGTGGTCTCTACACCCATCCGGGCCAAGGTATTGCTGCAGAAATTCCGGGTGGGTTCGTAGACTGAATCCACCACCAGGATATGATCGCCTGCGGCCACAAACGACAACAATGAACTGGTGATCGCCGCCGTACCGCAGGGGTAGGCATAGCAACCGGCGGCCCCGTCAAGCTCAGCCATCGCCTTGGTAAACGCCTGGGTGGTGTGGGTACCACGCCGACCATAAGACAATTCACCCTGGTGAATATGTTTGAGCGAGTCCTCCAGCTCTGCAACAGTATCGAATAGCACAGTGGAGGCCCGCGCCACCGGCGGATTAACCATCTTACCGGTGAATTTTTTCTCGCGACCGGCGCTTATCAAGCGGGTTTTCTTTTTCATAATGCTACTCCACCACCTCGACGATATCACCCACCGAAATCGATCCAAGCTGTTGGTACAACACGTTCTGCCCGAAATAAGTGGCCCGATCTACGCGCCGATGCTTGTTCAGGGCATCAATGACCTCCATCTGCTTCTCCCCCGTTTGCGGATTAATCGAGGGCATGATGCAACGTGAACATGGGCTGGCAATGGAAAGTGTGAGGCCGGCAATGCGGATGGTTTTCCAGCTATCTTCTGCCCAGGCTTCGGCCCCGCTGACAACAATATTCGGCCGAAAACGGTTCATCTGCACCGGGTCATTCAGGTGGTGGTTAAAATCCTCCAGCGATGCTTCATTGCCCAACAGGATAGGAAAGGCATCGGCAAAGCCGACGGTTTCCTGGTGGTGAGCATAGTCCGGATCAACCAACCGTTGGCTTTCATCCGGCATGTACATCAGACGGCAGTCAACCCCGAGAAAATCGCTGAGCCACTGTGCTGCGTCATCACCGCAGTCATTGGCGGAGACCGTATCGCGCCACACTTGAACGTCCCTCTGAGTTGCGGAAGCCTGCACTTCAAAACTGTTCACTGTGCAAGAGCCTGCGCCTTCGGCAGACAGGGTAAGCCTGCCCTCTTCCAGTGCCGTATCAACCAGGCTCATGCGGGCAAATTGCCGTTGCGTGCGCTGCACGCCCTTGCTATCAACCACCAGCCAGCGCCGATCTAACTCAGGCCCCTTGGCCCCTAATTGCATGGTCTCAAGCGCGATACCGCGAAGAGACTTAACCGGGTGAATGGTTAACTGGCTAACCTGTATTTGGGTCATCGGGGTTGAAACTGTCGATTACTGTTAGCGCATGCTAACACTTACTAAAGCAATTCCGAAACCAGCCGAAGCCATATCGCTATGGCCGACAGACGTGATCTAAAAATGTCGATAGACCCGGTGCGGACCATACGATAACAGCTCAATGGTGTTGTCCAGGCTGGCACCCATTTTTTCTGCCAGACGAATAGAGGGCTCATTAACCGGATCTATATAACTCACCAGCGATGCTGCCTTAAGCTGGTCGTGCGCATAATCACGACAGCAAAGAGCCGCTTCCAGCGCATAGCCCTTCCCCTGATGCGTCGGCACTACCCAGTAGCCGAGTTCCAGTTCCGGCCAACCGGCGGATTGCCATAAGCCCACACAGCCGACAAACTCGCCCGTGTCACGCTCGTCGACGGCAAAATAGCCATAGCCCTGCAGTTGCCAGTGGCCCATATGCTGGGCCAAAGCGCGCCAGGCCTCGTCGGCGTTTTTGACGCCACCGACAAAACGCGCGTTGGCATCTTCTTGGTAGAATTCAGCCAGCGCCGGGTAATCGTCGGCCTGCCAGGGCCGAAGCACCAGGCGCTCGGTATGCAGGGTGGTCATGATTCGCTATTGGGCAAGTTTTTCTAATTGAGAATCGAGCATTTCCACCAACTGGTCTCGACTGAGCGAATAGGCATGGTCATGATTCAATTCCAGCATTTCCTGCATGGCACGGCCCACGGTGAAATGTGCCTGCCCTTCATTGGGTGTCACCATATAACGCAATTTTGGTTTGTCTGACGACATGGCGTGAAGCACCGCGTCGGCCACCTCTTTCGGATCTTTAGCCTGCGACTCAGCGCCCATGCGTTTAGTCATGCTGTCCCATTCATCGGCATACGGCGAGCCCTCGGCCCAATAGCCCTTTTCCTTCAAGCGTTCATAAAAGGTTTGACCAATTTTGGATTTGAAATTGCCCGGTTCGACCACGCTGACCTGCACATCAAAACGCGCCATCTCGCTGGATAATGAATCGGTAAACGCCTCGATCGCGTGTTTACTCATGCTGTATTGACCAAACATGGTGCCAGATAGAATTCCAGAGATAGAGCCCGTGGTCGTAATCCGCCCCTTGTTCTCTATGATCAGTGGCGCGAATGCCTGAGTAACCCGATAGGGGCCATAGACGTTAACGTCGAACTGCCATTCCAATTCTTCCACCGGTACCTCTGTCATTGGGCCTAATACCAGGATACCCGCATTGTTGACCAGGCCATGCAAACCTCGGCCTTTCTCCTCAACAAACTTTACCGCAGCATCGATCTCTTCCTGCACGGTCACATCGAGACGGACAGATTCCACGTTTTCCATTGCGTCCAGGCGTTTCAAATCCGCTTCTTTACGCGCGCCGGCATAAACAACATAACCATTCTTGGCCAGGACCTCGGTGATGCGCAGACCAATCCCGGTGCTGGCTCCGGTGACAAGAATTGCTTTTTTCTCCGTGTCGTCAGCGGACGCCGACATGGCCGGAAGGAAGAATAAAGAAACGACTATAATTTTTGCTAACAAGGGCATGTGATTCTCCATGCAATTTGCGATGTTACTAATAGACTGCTGATCCTATCATTTGGTCGCAATCATCCCAAACCATGCCCTGGGAAATATGCCAAGCCAGGTAAAATCCAGTATTATGATTGCTAATCGACCCCTCGTGCTGGGGTGTCTTTAAAACGAATCATACAAAAAAGAGAATGCACATATGCACCGACCCGTCACCGAACCCAATCTAGCCAATACCCTGTTACGCCGCGCGGAGGCGAACCCGGAACGCACCGCCCTGATCTTCGAAGAGCAAAAACTGACTTACGAGGAGTTCGCTGACCGCGTCCGACGCCAGGCCACGTTATTGCGCGAAAACGGTGTTTGTGTGGGCGACCGAGTCGGATTTCTCGGTTTCAATCAGCCAGCGTTCCTGGAAACCATCTATGCAGCGAATGCGATTGGAGCCATATTCGTACCGCTGAATTTTCGCCTGACCGCCGAGGAACTCAGCTTTATTATCAATGACGCCGGGGTGCACTCATTGGTTTGCGATGACCCACTTCGCGAGGTGATAGAGCCAGTGCGCGATCGGCTCTGCTGCCGACACTATTACAGCGCCGAATCCGATGCTGACAACTGGAAGTCCCTGCTCGATTTACGCTCTGCAGCCGAACCACTTAAGGACATTGTCAGCGTGGACCAACACGATGTGAGTGTCATTATGTACACCTCCGGTACCACGGGGTTGCCAAAGGGAGCCATGCTCACCCATGGCAACCTGATGTGGAACAACATCAATGCCACTTTTGCATTCGGAGGGTCACGCGATAACGTGGTGTTAACCGTTGCGCCGCTATTCCATATTGGTGGTCTAAACGTGATGACCCTGCACGCCTTTACCCTGGGTGCCTGCCTGGTGTTAATGAGGAATTTCGAGCCGGGTGAGGTGCTGGACGCCTTTAATGAACACAAGGTGACGCATATGTTTGGCGCGCCAGCCATGTTCCTGTTTATGTCGCAGCATGAAAAATTTGCGGATACCGACTTCAGTCATGTCGACACCTTCGTCTGTGGCGCGGCCCCGCCGCCAGAGTCGCTGCTTACTCTCTATGCAGAACTCGGGATCAATTTCTGCCAGGGCTATGGTCTGACCGAAACCGCCCCGTTTGCATCCTTCCTGACCCCGGAATGGGCCATTAAAAAACTCGGCTCGGCCGGACAACCACCTATTTATTCCGATCTGAAGATAGTTGATGAAAACAATAAGACTGTCACCAACGGTGAGCGTGGGGAAATCTGCATTGCTGGGCCAAATATTATGAAAGGCTATTGGAATCGCCCCGAAGCCACTGCCGAGGCCATCGATACCGAGGGTTGGTTCCACTCAGGAGATGTCGGGTACCTGGACGAAGATGGTTTTCTGTTTATTTGTGATCGCCTCAAAGACATGGTGATTTCCGGTGGCGAGAATGTGTATCCGGCCGAGGTAGAGAGCGTGTTGTACAAACACGAAGCCATAGCAGAAGTGGCCGTGATTGGCCTGCCGGATGAAAAATGGGGCGAAGCCGTGACTGCTGTGGCAGCCCTGCATGCAGACAAGGAACTCACGCTGGAAGAACTTCGTGAATTTGCCGAGAAGGAACTGGCGCGCTACAAGCTGCCGCTGCGATTACACCTGGTTGATGAACTGCCACGCAACCCAGCCGGTAAAGTGTTGAAATTCGTTCTAAAGGAAGAACTCAGTGCTTAGACGCTCACTGACCATTCTTTTACTGATCGCGCTGGCGGCTTGTGCCACGCAGCCGCCTGCGCCAAGCCCTGCGCAAACGACTCAAGGGTTGCCTCCAGTTAATGATGAACTGGTTACCGGGCATATCGCCGTGATCGAACCCGAGGCTCTGTTCGAACTGAGCGCGGAACAGCAACAGACCTTTTTTGAATACTTTAATGACCCGGTTAATCAGCAAACCGCGGAACATGAACGGGTGGCAAATTATCTGTCCATAATCATGGATCGATTTGTCTACGAAGAGAAAACGCTGACCGCTGAACAGACCTTATTGGAGATGTCGGGTAACTGCCTGTCGCTGGCAAATTTGACCACGGCCTATGCAAGGCTGGCCGGTGTGCCAATTCGCTATCATTTCCTGGAAAACAACCCGGTATTTATTTTCGCCGACGACCTGCTGATTCGATCCGATCATATTCGCTCAGTCTTGTCCGGCAACTGGAGTGGCGAGGAATCGGAAGCGTTCCAAATTCGTCGCGATATCAGGGTGGATTATTTCCCCACCGACGGATTGCAGTATGTGGATGATATTCCTGAAGCGCTGCAGTACTCGATGTATTACAGCAACCGCGCGGTGGAATTAGTGGCGCAACAAAACTACGCCAGCGCCTTCGCTCATGCGCAAAAAGCCTTGGCGATTTCGAACGCGAATGCATCGGCCTACAACACTCTGGGCGTACTGCATCGCCGGATGGGAGACCTGGCGGGGGCAGAAGCGATTTATCTGCATGCAGCCAAGCAGTTTCCGGAAAACCCAACCTTTTTGCGTAACCTGAGCCTATTGCTGCAGCAACAAGAACGAAGTGAAGAATTGGCCGCCGTGCAAAAACGGATATCAGAGATTGAAAGTCGCAACCCCTGGCAGTGGCTGGTGGCGGGACGTACCGAGCACCAACATGGAGATTTTGAACAGGCAATCAACTCCTATCAAAAGGCGCTGGAAATCGCGCCTCATATGCATCAGGTGGAGCTGTACCTGGCCATGGCCTACGTGCAAAGTGCGCAACCCAAATTGGCAGAAAAACATTTACAATCCGCCATTGATCTAAGTAACAACCAGAACACCAGGATGCGTTACCAACGCAAATTAATGGCTCTGAAAAAAGCTCCTTGAGATCACTTCCCTTGGCACCTACAAAGGAGTAAACCACTATGAAAACCAAAGCTGAAATCGTTGAAAACTGGTTGCCCCGTTACACTGGCATGGAGTTAGATGACTTTGGTGACTATATATTATTAACCAATTTCGGGAGTTATTTAGAGCTCTTCGCAGAACAGGCAGGCGTAGAAATCATTGGCAGCAACCGGCCCATGCCGTGTGCAACTGCGGATGACATCACCATGATTAATTTCGGCATGGGTTCACCCAACACGGCAACGATTTGCGACCTGCTGGGCGCCATTGCACCGAAGGCAGTGCTATTCCTGGGCAAGTGTGGCGGCTTGAAGAAAAAGAACAACCTGGGGGATTTAATCCTGCCAATTGCGGCCATTCGTGGCGAAGGCACCAGTAATGATTACATGTTGCCCGAGGTACCGGCGCTGCCCGCCTTCGCACTACAAAAGGCCATCAGCACCACGATTCGTGAACACAAACGTGACTACTGGACCGGCGTGGTTTACACCACTAACCGCCGGGTATGGGAACACGATAAGAAGTTTAAAAAATACCTGCAGAAAACTCGCTCCATGGCCATCGATATGGAAACCGCCACTTTGTTCTCTGCTGCTTTTCGCAATGAAATCCCGGCTGGAGCTTTGTTACTGGTGAGTGATATCCCGATGATTCCAGATGGGGTAAAAACCGAATCAAGTGACGCCAAGATTACTGAAAACTTCGCCTCTGCCCATGTGACTATTGGCATCGATAGCTTAAAACAGCTGAGCACCAACGCGCACACCGTCAAGCACTTGCAGTTCTAGCACTCTCGCTATCTGCCCCTCCATATCTATGAGCTTGACTTTCCTTCCCATATATATAACCATATAGTTATGGAACTAAGTAGTAATATAAATACAAGCCCAAATCTCGATGCGATTTTTGCTGCCCTGTCCGATCCAACCCGGCGCGAGATTCTTTCTCGCTTAATGGATGGACAAGCCTCCGTTAACGAGATTGCCGCGCCGTATAAGATGAGTCAGCCTGCGGTCTCCAAACACCTAAAAGTTTTGGAAAACGCTGGATTAGTGGAACGTGCGATTGACCAACAGCGTCGTCCAGCCCGCCTGAAGGCTGAGCACATGGCAGCGGCGGTAGATTGGTTGATCAATTTCAGAGCATTTTGGGGTGGCAGCTTCGCCCAGCTCGACCAGGTGCTCGCAACAATGAAACGAACAGACAACGAGGAACCTGACAATGAGTGACTTACCTGAATACAAACTAGAGCGCACGTTCGATGCCCCTCGCGAATTGGTCTGGCGCGCCTGGACCGATCCCGAGCTACTGCAACAATGGTATGGCCCAGGAGTTGAAACCATCATCCATAAATTTGATCTGCAAGTAGGGGGCGAATGGCTCAACGAGATGAAATGGGGAGGCAATTCCAATTATCAAAGAGTGGTGTTTCAGGAAGTAAACGAGCCAGAGAAAATGGTTTGGCACCACTATTCCGCGACTGATGCAGAATGGAATACCGCGCCGAATCCAATGATGCCGGACTGGCCCGCTCTACTGCTCACCACGGTAACTTTCACAGAGTTGGGTGATCGAACCGCCGTCTGTTTAACCCAGGTTCCGATGGACGCCAGCGAGGCCGAAATAACCTGCTTCGCCGAAATGATGAAAGGCATGGATAAAGGCTGGGGCAGCGGCTTCGATATTATTGAACAGATTCTCGCTGAACTCTAACTTTCCAGAGTGGCTTGTTTATGCATCGCCAGGCGCCTCTCTAAAAATGGCGGGGCGGCTCTCTATGAAAGGCCAAGCGGCACTCTATGAACGGCTTGGTGGCACCGGTACTTCGACGTAAAAATATAAAGTGTGCTCTTTGAGTACCTTTTTAACTAACTCACCTCGATCCACCATGTAATCAAGCGCCGCTTGAACAAGGTCGCGGCTATCGTCGTAGCGAGATCGTGCTAGCCAATAAATGATGCCGTCGACAGTCTCACCAGCCTCTGGATTCTTCTTGTAGAACTCCAGGATTACCCTGGCTAATGTCTTGATTTCTTCCTGCCTGGTCTGCTGATTCATGCATGTCTCTGGTAAAGATATTCGCCTCATGAGCATACCATTCTCTTAACACAAGCCCAAAGACGGCGTACCTACAGGTAGTATTGCAACGACAAATAGAGCAACCTTAGTACCACTGCAATAAAAATTACCCAGGATAGAACGTTGCCTATGAGTCGGGTGGGCGGTACAGGCTTATCCAAGACATGCATACCGTGTGCGTGACAGATCCTTGCCAGCAACAGGCTCACACCAAACAGGTGAATCATTGTTTCGGTCTCACCCAGCAAAGCCGCTACCAGCAAACAGATAATCAAGCCCGGCACCCACTCGGTGTTATTGCCATGTGCTCGTACCGCGCGCTCCAATACCTGGTTCTGGCCGGTGCCAACGACCACCCGTTCTCTCACCCTTACCCGGGAGGCGTTAAAACCCAGCAACATCATGAGTCCAAGATTCAAAGCCGTCCATAATCCGGCGGCCGACAATGAGGCTGAACTAATTTCTAGCATAGTGATGCACCTCCTTTAGATTGTTAAGTTCTTTTAACGACGATTAGCTGTTGCAGTGCGACATGGTTTATTTACCAGGTCTCACCAAATGGCCTGATTTCCACATTGAAAGACCAGGCAGATCGAGGCTGATGTGCCACGCGAAAACATTCATCGGCGATATCGGCCGGCCGGCAGAAAAACTCATCGGGCGCCTCGGAAAAGCGTTCGCGTGTCCAGGGCACATCAATTACCGCATCAATACAGATGTAGGCGACATGAATACCTTCCGGGCCCAATCGGCGCGCCATCGATTCCGCCAAGATACGTTGGGCCGCCTTTGACGGCGCGAATCCCGCGAAGTTGGCTTTGCCACGATAGGCCGAAGTGTTGCCAGTGCATAAGAACACCCCGCTGCCACGCGCGATCATATCTTGGGCAAGTAGCTGGCCAAGATGCAGTAAAGCCAAGGTGTTGATCTGAAAGTTTTGCTCTAGAGCACTTGGTTCAATGGTTAGGAAATCACCAAATGCACCACCTACTGCGTTGTGAATGACCACATCCGGGCAACCGTACTCCGCTTTGATTTTGGCCACCACCTGGCTTAACTGTTCCTGATCGCTGACATCACAGGGATAAGCCTTGGTGTTTGGATATTGAGTTTCCAGTTCGTCCAATCGCTCCTGGTTGCGGGCCAACATAAAAACGGTGTAGCCATCCTCACTGAATCTCTTTACCAACTGGGAGCCGGTACCCGGGCCAACCCCGGTGATTAAACATGTTTTATCACTCATTGCTAACTGCCTCGCATGGACTTTGTGGACTAACCACCAGTAAAAATCTGTGGTCTGATGGGTTCTTTAATTTGGTTTCTTTAAAAGACTATATTATATGGTTGCTTTAAGCAACTAATTTTGGGAAAATTAGGCGATGGCTAGAACAGATTTCTCATCAGCGGATTGCTCAGTTGCGCGTGGCTTAACAGAAGTCGGTGACGTGTGGTCTTTTTTGATCATCCGAGAAGCCATGTTTGGTGTGCGCCGTTATTCCGACTTTCAACGCAAACTCGACATCGCCAAAAACATCTTGCGCGACCGGCTCAACACATTGGTTGAAAACGGCATACTGGACAAGGTTAATGTCGGGGAGTACGGCACTCGTTTTGAATACGTGTTAACCGAGAAAGGACGCGACCTGCTCCCTATTGTTATAACCATTCGGCAGTGGGCAGACAAATGGATCGAGCCTGAAAAGAGAAACATCCTCGTTGTTAAAGATGCCGAAAACAATCAGCCACTGCCACGCATAGAGGTGCGCAACAGAAAGGGCAAACCTCTTGGCTTAGAAGATATTACTGCAAGCATGCCGCGCTAATCAGCAGGGCATGCGAGAAGCTACTTCCATGGCGGCTTCACTAATCAACTATCTGCTTGGTGGAACCGCCGATACCAACTTGACGTGATTGCGGCTAGTTGATCCAGGCCTTCAGTGACTGCGGCTGGCCCCGGCTGCAGAATGTAAGCGGACTTAATCTCGTAAATCTCATCATTCAACACAGCAGGCACCTCTTCCCAACCCGGTCGTTCCTTCACTTTGTCTGGGTGAAAGCGTTTACCGCACCAGGATCCAATAATAATATCCGGGCGCCGGGCCGCTATCTCTAAGGGGTCAGCGATAATGCGCTTGGCGGCACCCTGGTGCTTGGCATTCTCGACATAGCAATCGACACCGCCGGCAATTTCAATCAGCTCGCTAACCCAACCGATGCCACTGATGGCGGGATCGTACCATTCTTCAAAATACACTGTGGGCCGATGTTGCCAATTTGCTACATCAGCTTGTATGCGATCTATCCTGTCTTGGTAAGAATCAGCTAATGCGTCAGCCTTCTCGGCAGCGTTGACCAATCGCCCCAGGGTTCGAATCATTCTCAGAATCCCTGCCACCGTGCGCTGATTAAACACATATACTTCGATGCCGTGTTTGATCAACTCGGCTGCGATATCCGCTTGCAGATCTGAAAACCCGAGTACCAGGTCTGGATTTAATTCCAGGATTTTGGGAATCTTGGCACTGGTGAAGGCCGATACCTTGGGTTTTTCCTTTCGTGCTTCTGGCGGCCTGACGGTAAACCCGGATATCCCGGCAATTCGATCCTGTTCCCCCAGCAGATACAGGGTCTCGACCGTTTCCTCGGTCATGCAAATTATTCTTGCTGGCCAGTTCACTGGAAAATATCAGGGAGTAAAACTACTTCTCAAATGATCCATGCCGACCCGCGCCTTTGGCAAAACGCGCAGCACCCGCGAGCGTTTCGCCACTATCGATTACACCCTTGCCACGGTGATACTCGTTAAGCAAAGCAGCAGGCAAATCCATCGAAAATTGTTCGTGTGCACTTAAGCGATCGGCACGCATACACAGTTGCGGGAACTCGGCAATTTCTGCGGCCAGTTTTTCCGCCTCTTGACGAGCCTGGCCATCTTCAACCACGCGGTTTGCCAGGCCCATAGTCAGGGCTTCCTGCGCTTCCACAGGTCGGCCGGTCAAGATCATATCCATCGCTCGGCTCAAGCCAATCAGGCGCGGTAGCCTGATAGTGCCGCCATCCACCAGTGGCACTCCCCAGCGTCTGCAGAATACACCGAACACCGAGCTCTCTTCCGCAACCCGCAGATCGCACCATAGGGCCAGTTCTAAACCGCCTGCAACCGCGTAACCTGATACCGCTGCAATCACTGGTTTACTTAAGAGCATTCGTGAAGGCCCCATCGGGCCCTCACCATCAGGCGCAAATCGCAACGGGATCGCATCCGGGGAAGATTGCGATACCGCCTTTAAATCTGCGCCAGCACAGAAGGTATCGTTGGCGCCACACAACACCGCCACCGCAGACTCATCATCTGCCTCAAAAGCATTAAATGCCTTAATCAGGGCGTCCGCAGTTGGGCCGTCTACGGCATTTCGTGCCTGCGGCCGATCGATAATAACGGTGGTTACCTTGCCTTGCTTTTCTACATGTACGGTCATAGTGTATCTTTGTGATTACAATTCGGGAACTTCTCCGAAGAAGCCTATCACAGTTACCACCCGCCCTGATTCATCCGTTTCTGCAACATCGAAACCTGGTTGAATTAATTTGCCATCATGGTGAATGGCCCAATGATAACGATGGAACCCACGTTGCGAATCCACGCCGCTTGTGCGTGAGTACACCGCCCCCGGTATTTGCGATTGCACGTGAAAGACATTTTCAGCAAAGGCATCAATACCAGTCAGATCGATGGATGGATCAACAAAACGCACGTTCGGCGCCAATGCTTCGTCGAGCAAGGCGCGCACTTTATCCGGATCAGGCTCATTCCAGGCCGCCAGCATTGAATCAAAAGAGGTTGGATAGTCAGACATGATTAACTCCTACTTTATTTAATAAAACCGACACAGTGTCGGCAACTTCGGTGTATACTAACAAACCGACACAGAGTCTGTAAAGTAAAAAATGGCAACTCAAGCAGAACGTCGCGCGGCTACCCGCGCCAAATTGATCAGCACTTCGCGTGAACACTTCGCGCGAAACGGCTTTGATGACACACATACCAATGACATCCTGGACGATATCGGCTTATCACGCGGCGCGCTTTATCATCACTTTGGCAGCAAGCAGGAGCTGTTCGAGGCGGTCTTTCTCGCCGCCTCTGTTGAGTCGGTTGACTACGCCATCAGCAAGGGCGCCGATGGAGAGAACGCGCTGGAGTCCTTGATCTCATCGTGCATGGCCTGGTTGCGGGTGGTCAGGCAACCCGAAGTAGCGTCAATCCTGATTGACCAGGGGCCTAGGGTGTTGGGCTGGAAACGCGCCAGGGAACTGGAAGGTAAAACCAGTTTCAAACCCATGCGCCAAGCACTTGAACGCGCAGTGGCGGAAGACTGGATCCAGGTGCAATCAGTGGAATTGGCGGCGCGCTTTATTAATGCCATGCTGACCGAAGCTGCTATGGCTGGCCTGCACAGTAGTTCGCGCACCTCGATCGCCAAGATCGAGACCTTGTTGCGGCAATTTATCCAGGGTCTGCGAGTGCCGATTTCCAGCTAAGGCCAGAGAACTACATCCATCTCAGGGGAAAGCCTGCGACTCTCATGGTCGCCAAGCCGATTACAATCCCAGCGCCCTATTCTGCTCGGCCACATAATCATTGCAGGCTTGCCAGTCATCCTTGTAATACTCTTTGATTTGTTCCAAGCGTGCTGGCTCTATCAAAGGTTCATCGGACAACCAGGAATCCGGTGCCAGGTTTGCCAGGCGCATGAAGATGGCAGACGACCATAACAGTACGCGGTAGCGGATGAAGTTGATCACGCTGTCTCCCTGCGGGGTCTTGTCCTTATGGATATTCTTGCTTGGGTCATTGCCGTTAAAGAAATCCGCAAACTGACGACGTAAGCGCAACTGTTTGTCGGAGTAGGATTTATGTACAACCTCACGACCCACCTGGGATTTGTCGATTCCGCATTCCAGGGCTGCACACAAGGTGTCCAGGTAAGCATCCGGGTTGGCTATATAGTCCTCAAAGATCAATACAATGGGTTTTTCCCCGGTGCTCTCTTCGATATAGCGTATTAAACGCATGTACTCGAACTGCTCCAGTTTCCAGGTGCCCTGATCATTCTCCAGGTCCAGGAACTTATCGAAGCGCACGGTATGCCCTTTCTTAGCATGAAGTCGGTAGTTGGACGCTGCCAGCGTATCCTGCCGTCTGAGTGAAATGATTATGCGGCTCCCAAACACCCGTTTTACATCGTCTGCGCGCGTGAATATATGCTTACCCGATTCCCGCGACATCAGGATTTTATCCGCCTTAAAGCGCTTCTTTTCCCGTTCACGCACGCGAAAGCGATTGCGGGGAATGTACTGCAATCCGGTAAGCGCCGGAAACACCGACTTTTGTAAGAAGGTCGATGCGGCACGCGCATAACCAATATGGAAATAAGTGATTCGTTCAGCCATTTGCGGAAACGGGGTCGTCTATCAGCGCGCTATTATAAACAATTAAACGACCGCGCATGGTATTGACTTGCGTCATCGATATTGTTAATGTCACCAAATGGTGACATTATATTCCGAGGTAGAAGACCAGGTCTGGAAGGCTCTGGCCGACGGTAAGCGACGTCGCATTCTGGACGAGCTCAGCCAAGGCCCGCGGTCTACCGGTGACCTGGTAAAGCTGTTTCCCACAATCGGCCGTACTGGCGTAATGAAGCACATCCAGGTACTTGAAAACGCCAGCTTGATTGAAATTCGCCGCGAAGGTTGCGTGCGCTGGAACTACCTGAACCCGGAGCAAATAGAAAAAACCTGCAGCCCGTGGATTAAGCGTCATATCGATGGACTGACCACGTCGATTGCCCATCTCAAGGCGTTAGCAGAACCAACGAACAAACATTGACGGAGACGATCATGACTGACACAGAAACGCTGGAAAGCAAGATATTCAAATTTCAATTCAATGTGCGCATCGCCAATTCAACTCAGAATGTGTGGGCCTTAATGACCCAGGATGTAAACAGCTGGTGGATGCAGGATTTTCGCGCGCTGGGCACAGATTCAAGTATGTCATTGGCACTGGAGCCTGGTGGCAGCCTGTTGGAATCAAACGACAGTGGGGGCAGCCTGGAATGGTACAAGGTGCAGATGGTGGTGCCGGGAGAGTCGCTCTACCTGGTTGGTTACCTGGCGCCGGACTGGGGTGGGCCCACGGTTTCCATGCTGAAACTATCCCTGGAAGCAGATGGTGAGGGATGCGTGCTAACGGTGGCAGATGCCCTGTTGGGGAATGTGACTGACGCCCGCGCCAGTACCATCGAGGACGGCTGGAAGCTGATGTTCGGCGACGGGTTTAAAATCTATGCTGAAAGCGAGCACTGCCAGTAACCGACATCTACCCAATCGCCGAACTTGAAGCCAACCTCTTTGAAGTGAGCGACTTTCTCCATACCAAATTTTTCGTGCAGCGCAACGCTGGCATCATTGGGCAGAGAAATCCCGGCAATGGCAATGTGGTAGGAACGCTCACGCAGCTCGTCGAACAAAGTTTCGTACAGTTGTGTCCCAAAGCCGTTACCACCTGCATCGTGGGCCAGGTAGACCGTGGTTTCCACTGAGTAGCGATAGGCACAGCGCCCTTTCCACTTGCTCGCGTAGGCATATCCCTGCACGACCCCTTCTTTCTCGAGCACCAGGTAGGGCAATTGCTCGGTGGCGGTTTCATTGATCCGTTCGGCGATCTCGGCCGCAGTTACCTGCTCCTCTTCAAATGTGATGATTGAATTATCAATATAGTAGTTATAGATCGTGGCAATGGCTTGGGCGTCTTCCTGAGTGGCTGCTCGAATCTGTGTGGTCATAGTGCTATCGCCTGCTGTCAGGCCTTGAATCGATTGATGATCAGTCTTACCAGATTGCCGTAATTCCATAGTTTGATCAATGCACAAAACAGGAATTCGCTGTACTGCACAGTTCATTGCGCTCGAATACTGGCTGCCCACAAAAAAACCACCCGAAGGTGGTTTTTTTGTCAATCTAGGGATTTTATTTGAGTTTTATTTCTCTGAATAGGTAGCTGCCGGTAATCTCTCGCATCGCCGGGTAATTCTTCTGTGCGAACTCGGTCGCTTCATCAGATCGTTGTTTGGTGAACTCTTTCATAAAAGCATCATAACGCTCTTTGTTGGGGGCAAGATCGGAAGTGTTAGCGAACTTCACTATCAACATCAGATTGAAGTCGCCACTGTCTGGTAAATCGCTACGATAAATCCAGTACTCCTCAATCTGGCCCAACTTCTTTGACACTTCATTGCCAGGCACCCAGGTATTGGCAATTCCCTCCAGATAGGCGTCACCCATATTGGAATCAACCCGGATAGTGGTAACAGAATACACGGCTTCACTGGGCTCATAATCCTCCCAAGGAGTCAGGTCTGCTATGGCAGTTGATGAAACGATTGCTGAAACAAAGAAAAGTGAAATTGCGAGATAAAGTGCACGCATAAGGGATTCCTCCTGTAGTTTTAAGACAGGCGATAACCCCGAGCTCAAACTGCAAACCGAGGGGATCCATCGCCCTGATTAGACATATTTGATTGATATTTTCGGCGGCAAGAACTTGCCGAAGATGAAACCACTATAGCACAGGCGTGAGCTGCCACCCGATTTGAGGGGGATTCTGAGATTTTGCTGGCTAGTACTTAGCGAGTGAAAACGAACAATCCTAAGATATTCGATTAAATCGTTTAGCATTGCGCATGGCCGCCTTGCGGGCGACTTCATCGCGATTCCTGGGCGGTGACAAGGTAACCAGTGAATCGATCAACTCACGGGTTGCTGCCTCAATTTTATCCACCGCCTTGTCGAAGGCTTCCTGGTTGGCCATCGACGGTTTGTTGTAGCCACTCAGCTTGCGCACATATTGCAGAGACGAGGCCCGAATCTCGGTGTCCGTGGCAGGTGGCTCGAAGTTACTCAAGGTTTTTATATTGCGACACATGATCAATACCTCTATTAAGTTTAACTTCGCTTACAAAGCGTAATCCCGCTCCACTTTCGCGATTCGCACCTTGAAGCTTGCATACCATTGTTCGCGCCCCTGCTTTTGCGCTTCGCGATGTTCCAGGTTGGCCTTCCAGGCACGAATTGATTCAAGGTCTCGCCAATACGATACGGTTACCCCCATTTCTTCACGCACCGACTCAATCCCTAAAAATCCGGGCGCGTCTTGTGCCAGCTCAACCATGCGTGCGGCCGTCGCCTCATAACCCTCGGTATTTTCTGACAGCGTGTTGGAAAAAATCACCGCGTAGTACGGTGGCCTGGGGGTATTGGCAATGCTGTCCGCCAAGGGCTTACTCGATTTGTGAGGCCAGCGTGTCCTGGTGCCCAATAATGAATTTGCGCAGGTAAAAGCCGATATCCGATCGGGCCTTAAAACCAGCATCCACCGCCGCTTTTTCAAAAGCCTCCGGTGTAAGAACAGGCGAGGCCGCAAACGCCTGCATATCCTGGTAGATGCCGAGGGTAAACAAATCCACATCACTACCAAAGCGGGTTTCAAAGATCAGGTTGGCCTCGCGCTCGGTCGCTACCAGGTAGTTGTTTTCCATAATGCGCTGTTCAAGTAACTTGTCATACAGACCACTGGCAGCCTGGAACATTTCGACATGAAACAGGTTGGCACCTTCGGCCATCTTTTTGACGGTCTGCCAGTCGGCGTCACTGGTGGCCAGGAAGTCGTGCTGAAAATCAGCCTGGCTCTGATAGTTGGCTTGATCCGGAAAAGCTTCGGAAGCTGGCGCTAATAGCATCAGGTCCCAATGGTCGCCCTGGCTATGTCGCATAATCAGCATCTCGCCATCCAGGGCCGACTTGCGCTCTTTTACCGCATCGATCATGGCCGGCATGGTTCCAATCGAGGCTCGCAACAAGGTAATGTGGTAGTGATTGTCGGCGGCCTGAACTGGAACGGTCATTCCCAGCATCAACATCAAGCTGGCAACCATGTTAAACATCGCTCGCATAGGCTTCTCCAGTTTTTTGCTATCAGTTCGTTGCTACGATTTAGGCATCAGGTCGAGCAGAGCCAGCACCGTTGCTTCCACCCCGCTGGTCACCGCTGGTTCTGGCGTGATCTTGAATAACGGGCTGTGATGGCTTGGCACCGGAGGGCCACCTGCTTCGGCGATCTTGAAGTCGGTTTCCGGGGTTCCGCCCACGGCAAAATAAACGCTCGGGATATACGGGTCGATGGTGAAGAACGGATAATCTTCTGCACCCATGCCCTTATTGGGTTTCTCAGTGAGAATCCCCTTACCCATGTTATCAACCCACAGTGCACGCAGACGCTGGGCCAGTTTGGCATCATTGATGGTAGGAGGCACGCTTTCATTAGAGACAGTCACCTCTGGCAGCTTGTCCTCAGGCAGGCCTGCGACACGCCCCATGTTTTCGGCGATACGCTTGATGCCATCGAGCAAGGTTTTTCGCGTTTCCAGGCTGGTATTGCGCACGGTCAGTTGCAGCACGGCACGATCAGAGATGATGTTGTGCTTGGTGCCAGAGTGAAACGAACCGACGGTGACCACACCTGGGTCCCGCGGTGGCAATTCGCGCGCCACCAGGGTTTGCAGGGCCATCACGATTTGCGCGCCCAGCACCACCGGGTCTTTTCCGGCATGTGGGCTGGCGCCGTGCGCGCCAACACCGTGGATCACAATGTCCACCGTATCAGCCCCGGCATACGGGCTGCCATCGGTCACGCCAATCTTGCCTGCTTCAATGCCGGAAGAGACATGGAACGCCAGGCCAAAGTCTGGTGTGCCAAAGCGCTCATAGAGATTATCTTCCATCATCGCCTTGGCGCCCAATACGCGTTCTTCTGCGGGTTGCACAATTAACATCAGCGTGCCAGACCACTGATCTTTCATGGCCTGCATACGTCGTGCTGTGCCAACCAGGCTGGTGATATGGACATCATGACCGCAGGCATGCATCACTGGCACCACGTTACCGGTGATCGGATCGGTCTGGGTCGCTTTGGAGGCATAGCTCAAACCGGATTTTTCTTCCACCGGCAGGCCATCCATATCGGCGCGCATGCTCACCATCGGGCCATCACCATTTTTCATGATGGCAACCACACCAGTGCCGCCAACACCTTCGGTGACTTCGAAACCAGCGGCGGCTAATTCTTTTGCCATGCGAGCCGCGGTTTCATTTTCCACCAGGCTCAATTCCGGGTTGGCATGAAAGTGTTTAAACAATGGCTCCAGGTAGCTTTCATACTCCTGGTCTATTTGTTTGGATAGTTCACTTTCAGCAACCACCAGCGGACTGATGAATAAGATAATGAGCGGTAAGAGACTGTTGGTTTTTCGCATGGTGCGGCTCCGAACGTTATTTTCTATTTATACACATAGCTTAAATCAAGTTGCCTCCAGACGCGCGGTTTTCCGCATAGAAATTTACTCGGCTAAGCAGCGTAAGAATTGCTTAAAGCGGGCTGTGCATGCTGGTAGAATCGGCGGTCAACACTTTCGGATACCACTATGAGCCAAACCTCTACACACACTTATAAGAAGGATGATCGAAACGCCTCAATCCTGATCAACATTGATGGTGAATTATTTCCACGCGATGAAGCTAAAGTTTCGGTATTCGACTCGGCCTTTATGCTGGGTGATGGTGTGTGGGAAGGACTGCGTGCCCACCACGGCAAGATCGCATTCTTGCAGACCCATCTCGACCGTTTATACGCCGGTGCCAAGGCTCTGGATTTTCACCCTGGCATCAGCCAACAAGAACTGACCGAGCGCATTTATCACACCATGGAACAAAACGGCATGCACGATGGTGTGCACATGCGGCTGATGGTCAGCCGGGGCACTAAGTCCACGCCCTACCAGGACCCGCGCGTCACGGTGACTCCACCCACCATTGTGATTGTGCCGGAATACAAAGAGGCCCTGCCAGAAACGGTGGAAAAGGGGATTGATCTCTTTACCGTGCATGTACGGCGTGGATTCCCGGATGTGCAGGATCCAAAACTAAACAGTCATTCTAAAATTAACTGTATCCTGGCTTGTATCCAGGCCACTAAGGCCGGTGCCGACGAAGCCCTGATGCTGGACCCGCATGGTTTTGTCGCTACCTGCAACAGCACCCATTTCTTTATCGTTAAGGATGACACCTTGATGACTTCCACCGGTCAGTATTGTATCGACGGCGTGACTCGAGGTGCAGTGCTGAGCATCTGTGCCGCCGAGGGCATAACCGCCGAGCAGACCAACTTTTCCCTGTCGGATGTGTACAGCGCCGACGAAGCCTTCGTGACTGGCACGTTCGCCGGGCTGGTGCCGGTATGCAGCGTGGATGGTCGCACCATCGGCAGCGGCAAACGCGGCCCAATGGTAGAACGCCTACAGGAACTTTACATGCAAATGCTGGAACGGGAGTGCAGCGGTGAGTAAGCCGGCCGTTACCCGGATTGCGATGTGGTCCGGTCCGCGCAACCTCTCAACGGCAATGATGCGCTCCTGGGAGAACCGCGCGGATACTGCCGTCATCGACGAACCGTTCTATGCCTGCTTTCTCACCCACTCGGGAATCCGCCACCCAATGCAGGAGGAAGTGTTAGCCAGCCAACCCCATGACTGGCAAGCCGTTATCCAGCAAGACCTGAGTGGCGAACTCGGGCCTGGGCAGAATATTCAATATCAGAAGCAGATGACTCACCACATGATCAGCGAGATCGACCAGGCCTGGTTTGCGTCGCTAAGGCATGCATTCCTGATTCGGCATCCGGCGGATGTGGTGTCTTCTTACAGTGAAAAACGCGAATCGGTGAATGCTGATGACATTGGTTTCAGGAAGCAAAAAGTGCTGTACGATCTGGCCGTAATGCTGGGCGATACACCGCCCGTAATTGATGCAGCCGATGTCTTGAAAAACCCGCGGGATTGCCTCAGCCAATTGTGCATACATCTTGGTGTTGAGTTTGACGAGAACATGCTGCACTGGCCAGCTGGACCCAGGGAGTCTGACGGCGCCTGGGCACCGCACTGGTATCACAATGTGGAGAAGTCCACGGGCTTTGCGCCTTTTAAAAAGAAACAAGTGTCGCTCAGCCAGCAGGAACAAGCGGTGGTCGATGAATGTCTGCCCTACTACGAGGCGATGTATGAGCAGCGCATCCAGGTTAACGAAGCCTGAATTTGGGCTGGTTTATCACGCATCATAGAGCACTCTCGGATACCATTTTCTTAAGCAAGACATTCGCAGTTTGTTTCGCTATCCTCGCACAATAATCACAAGCAGTCTGTTCCCATGTTGTCGCTGGTGACTTATCAACGTTTATGAAAAATAGTCTTATTAATCTTTACGAAAACGCGGTTTTTAAACACTCAAAAGCCGTGTTGTTAATCATTGCCTTGCTGGTGGCATTTTTGTCGCAGTATGCCGGCAATTTTCGCCTGGATGCGTCGTCGGACTCACTGACCCTGGAGAACGATAAATCACTGAAGTATTTTCGCGAGATTGTGGGCAAATACAACACTGCCGACTTCCTGGTACTCACGTACTCCCCAAAACCGGAATCCGGCAAACTGTTCAGTGATGGAGTGTTGGCTGATCTCAGTGAGTTGCGGGAAAAAGTCCTTAAGCTGGACAACATCAAGTCAATCATCTCAATCCTGGATGTACCCCTGACGCAAAGCCCGCCCCTGACCCTCGCTGAGTTAAATGGCAAGCCACGCTTACTCTTGGGCGAACAGACGGATCGGGAGCTCGCTCGCGAGGAACTGCGCAGTAGCCAGCTATATCGCGACCTGTTAGTCAGCGACGACTACTCAACCACCGCCATTATCATTTCATTGAACTCGGATGAGGAAGTGGCTGCCCTGCTGGATCGTCGCAATGAACTGAGGGAAATCAGAGCCGAGTCGGGTTTGAGCAATGAAGAGAAAGCCGAACTGGAGCGCATTACCCTGGAGCACCAGGCAAAATCGGCGGTGTTCCAACAAGGCCAGGACAAGCTGATTCGCGATGTAAGAGCCGCGATTGCAGAGCACCAGGACAAGGCCACCATATTTCTTGGCGGCCTGCCGATGATCGTGACCGACTCGATCCAGTTTATCCAGGACGACGTAGTGGTGTTCGGCTCTGCTGCCCTGTTGGTAATTATCCTGATATTAACAATTGCCTTTCGCCAACTAGGCTGGGTCGTGATGCCGTTGATCACCTGTTTCACCACCGGCTATATCATGATTTGCCTGTTGGGTTTGTTGAACTGGCCGATCTCGGTGGTCTCCTCGAATTTTCTCTCACTGTTATTAATCATTACCCTGTCGCTCAATATCCATTTGATTGTGCGCTACCGAGAGCTGAACAAACTCGCCCCAGAGAAAGACCAGATGCAGCTGGTCAGCGAAACCGTACGCTCCAAGTTTATCCCGTGCCTGTATACAGCATTGACGACGATCGTTGCCTTTGCCTCTTTAATAGTCAGCGGCATACGCCCGGTGATCGATTTCGGCTACATCATGTGCCTGGGTATTTTCGTGGCCCTGTTTACCACATTCATTCTGTTTCCTGCATTAGCCTTGCTGCTCAAACCGAAACAGGCCAAGGCCAATCGTGATGCTCTGAGTAAAATAATCCTGGCGACTGCCAGAAAGCTGTATACACAGGCCAGCGGGGCCACGGTCATGTTTGTATTGGCCGCCCTGGCGGCAGGCTATGGCTTGACTAATCTCACCGTGGAAAATCGTTTTATCGATTACTTCAAACCGGAAACGGAAATCTACCAGGGCATGCATAAGATTGATGAAAAACTCGGTGGCACAACGCCTCTGGATATCATCATTGACGCGCCCGCCAGCTTCTTCGAAGAAGCAAACGCAGAGGTAGACCAAGCGGCTGAACCTGCAGCGGTCTATGAAGATACAGAAGCAGACTTCGCCGACGAATTTGCTGATGACTTTGAAGACGATTTTGTGGACGACTTCGAAGATGATTTCGCCGATGAGTTTGGTGACGAAGAGGAGACCCCTGCCAGCAATCTGGCTTTTTCCAGTTACTGGTTTAACGAAGACGGTCTGCAACGCGTGCGCGAAATCCAAGCATCGCTGGAAGCTCTGCCGGAAACCGGCAAGGTGTTGTCACTGGCCACATCCATGAGCATTTTTGACAATCTCAAGGATGCGGAGCCGATGGACAATATTGACCTGGGTTTTATGTATTCCGTGCTTTCCGAGGAGAATAAGAATACGCTGTTCGTGCCGTATATGTCGGAGGACGGTAACCAGCTCCACATCAGCATCCGGGTATTCGAGTCGCATAAGGGCCTGGACCGCAACAAGCTGATTGATGACATTCGCCAATTGTTGATCGACAAGCACGGAATCGAAGACGAACAGATCAAGATCTCGGGCATGTTGGTGCTATACAACAACATGCTGAATTCCCTGTTCAGTTCACAAATACTCACGCTGGGCACGGTATTCCTGGTGATACTGCTGATGTTTACGGTGCTGTTCCGCAATATCAAATTGGCCTTGATTACCTTAATTCCAAATGTATTTTCTGCCGGCGTCGTCCTGGGCCTGATGGGGATTTTCTCGATACCGCTGGATTTGATGACCATTACCATCGCAGCGATCAGCGTGGGAATAGCGGTGGATAATTCGATCCACTTTGTCGCTCGCTTTGGGGATGAAATCCGCGCCGGGGGTGCCTATGCACACTCTATCAATTCCGCCACAGACAATGTGGGCCAGGCCATGTTTTACACCACGCTGGTGATCACCGCGGGTTTCCTGATCATGGTCTTCTCCAATTTTGTGCCGACCATGTATTTTGGCATCCTGACCGCCATTGCCATGGTCACCGCACTGATCGCCAATCTGCTGATGTTGCCGATGTTGTTGCAGCGCTTCAAGCCACTGTAACAATCGGTTTGAGACAGAGTGTTTAACGGGCATTGTTGGCATTTCCCGAAGCCTCGATTTGTACTATAGTAGCGCCGCCCGCTGCCCACTTGTTGAGAAGTCTGCATGCTCAAACTGGTGGGATAACAAGCGCGTTTGGCGGGTCAATAATAAAAATTCTATCCAAGGTGCTATCCCATGAACCGATTTAACATTGGCAAACCATTTTCCACGGCTGGTTTGTTGAGCATGACACTCATTTGCCTGGCCAACCTGCTTCCCACTGGCAACGCCGCCGCAGAGGGTATCGACTCTGCTTCGGTCTTGCAGGTCAAGGAAGTAGAACAGCTGGCATTTCCAGGCCGCTGTGATGGCACCGCCGAGGAGAAGTTGGTGTACGAAGTACGCGTGGCTGACAATGAGCTGGATGGAAAATTGAAGTTTTATGCCAAAGGGCCGCGCGGCACTAACCAGAAACTCGAGATTGCCGATTTGCTGGACGGCGAAGTAAAACTTAAATCGCTGACCCTGTCAGGTCGATCCGGTGATGGCTATACCAAACGCGGACTCTGGGTACAGCACGTAGGCAGCGGCGAGAAACGACAGCTAAGTTATATCCCTGGTCAATTCCGTTGTAATACCAAGGGAATTATCACCATGCGCTATAACAATATCTGGGTGAAAGTCATTCCGTTTACCAGCACACCGATTGCTGATCGCTAGTCGTACCTTGTTGATCAGGCACCTCGCAAAAAAAACCCGGCAACGTCGCAGTAACGTTGCCGGGTTTTTTAATGACTGAAAAACTTACTGCTCTGCGGCCGCACTGGCAGAATCACCACCCGCCAGGCTGGCTTCGCGAATCGCCTTAAACTCATTCCCTTCTGACCACTGCGGCCAGTCTTCGCTGTCGCTGATCGCTACACCAATGCGGAAATACGCATTCATATCCTGCATGATGCCGCCATTGTCCCATTCGGGATGCACTTCATCACTGGCCTTGTGATAGCGCTCCACAGTGTACTTGGCCGCTTGGACTTTTCCATAGCCTTCGGGTTTTCCACGCACTTGAATCCCCGCCTTGGCGTACAGCATTGGCACACCTTTTTTAGCAAGGTTGAAATGATCTGAACGGTAGAAAAAGCCTTTCTCCGGGGTTGGTTCCTCAACCAGCACGCGCCCCTGTGGCTCGACCGCGGCTTTCAAATAATCGTCCATTTGAGAATTGCCATAACCAATCACCACGACATCATCGGTCGCGCCGGTGGTGGTCAGGCCATCCATATTAATACCGGCCACCGTTTGAGCCATCGGGATGGCTGGGGTAGAGGCATATTGCCGCGACCCCAACAGACCCGATTCTTCAGCGGTCACGGCCAAAAACATTACTGAACGCTCTGGGGCTTCAGGCAACGCCGAAAACGCCTGGGCTATTTCCAGCAGCGCTGACGTACCTGTGGCATTGTCTAAAGCGCCATTAAAAATGCCGTCTTCACCGTCTTCCACCTGTTTAACCCCCAAGTGATCCCAATGCGCAGTATAGATAAACACTTCGTCCGGGCGCTCACTGCCCTCGATCATGCCGCCCACATTGTAAGACTTGGATTTACGATTGGTATTTTCCAGGCTCGCAGAGGCTTGCGAGCCCATGGCAACCGGTTTGAAGCCCGGTTTGCTGGCCTGTGCCACCATTTCCTTGTAATCCATGCCGCTCTTGGCAAACAGGGATTCTGCTGCATCCTGGGTAATCCAACCCTCAACTGCCACATTGCCCTGGTTACCATCTTCGGTATACAACATGTACTGAGCACCAGACCAACTTCCGCTGACCACCGCCCACGGATAGCCTGCCGCTGCATCTTCATGGACAACGATGGCGCCTGCTGCGCCCTGACGTGCGGCTTCTTCATATTTATAAGTCCAGCGACCGTAGTAGGTCATGGTTCTGCCTTTGAACAACTCGGTATCAGGATTGCGGAAACCGGGATCGTTCACCAGGATGACGGCGGTTTTGCCGGTCATGTCCACGCCAGCATAATCGTCCCAGCCAAACTCAGGAGCCACGACGCCATAACCAACGAATACCAACTCAGAGTTTTCGATCGCTTCTGCCTCGCTCACCCGAGTGGTCCAGACGATGGAGTTTCTTCTGTATGGCAAGGTATCACTGCTGCCATCCTTGTTGGTGAAGGTGAGCGCAGGACCATTGGTAACGGCTTGCTCAATCAGCTCGACCGGTTGTTTATAGGTGTCACCAAAGCCCGGCTTGAGACCTATTTTCTGCATCTCGTCTATCAGGAAGGCAATGGTTTTTTCACCACCGGGGGTGGAAGGCGCGCGACCTTCAAATTCGTCTGACGCCAGGGTGTTCAGGTGCTGCATGAAGCCGGCTTCTTCGATTTGCTCGGACGCCTGCTCGATGGCGGCAGCGGTATTACCGGTTTCGGTGGCTACCGACTCCTGGGGAGTTGCCGTCTCTGCTACTGGGGCTTCGTCCGCCTGTTCTTCGCCACCACAGGCGCTTAACAGCGTGGCCGCAACGATACTCAGTATCAGGCCAGGTCTGCGGAATAATTTCAGGGGGTTTAACATAGTGCTCCTCGTGTGGTTAGAATTTTTATGATTCAGCACAACTATCGTGAGTGGTGCCTTAAAAAACCGCGAGATCCAGTTCGGCCAAGTCGCCGCTCATGATCACGCGCAGAATAATGTACAACAACAGGCCTGCCGGGCCGAACATCAGGGTGGCAAACAACAACGGCAAGACCAGCCAGTGAGACAGCCCGATTTGCTGTGAATCCATCACGATAAATAAACCCACAAACAAATCAAAGGCCAGGAAATGGGTCCAGCCTGCCAACGTCGTGCGCGGGTTTTGGAATACGCGCAACACGCCTTTTAAACTGAAGAAATCTCTGGGGCCGGGCTCCGGAGCACCGCCATCATACTTGCGGCCAAACGCCAATAAATAGACGTATATCAGACAGAGCAAGGCGATGACCAAACTCGCTACCATGGTTGCCCAGGACCACAGTGGGGCAGTCGCCAAGGCCAGCCAGCCCACCATGGTGAGCTTGCCCTTAAGATCAAAAATAGTATTCAATCGAGGATCAATTTCGTACGACATGGCGGCCTCACTCTTTTTCTCTAATGGTTAAATGATGAACAGTTGCACGGTTTATTCGAGGTTGAGCAACGACACATCACCACCGGTAGCAACCAGGTTGGTGGTGCGCGTTTTCTCCGTGGCAAATCGGTATAGATAGTGCGGACCACCTGCTTTAGGGCCGGTGCCGGACAAGCCTTGACCACCAAAGGGTTGCACGCCCACCACGGCACCCACTACGTTGCGATTGATGTAGGTATTACCTACCCGCGTTGCGTTGAAGATTTCGTCAGCAAATTCTTCGCGACGACTGTGCACGCCCAATGTCAGGCCAAAGCCAGAATTATTAATGTCTTCCAGCACGGTCTTCAGATGTTTGGATTTATAACGCACCACATGCAAAACTGCGCCAAACACCTCTTGTTTGAGACTGGCAATGGAGTCGATCTCGATAATCGTCGGTGCAAAAAACGAACCCTCGGATGGCAGCCGCTCTGCATCAAAACGGGCGATCAATTTGGCGTCGGCTTGCGATTGCATGGTGTCGATGTGTTGCTGCAGCATGGCCAGGGCATCCGCGTCGATCACCGGGCCGATATCGGTAGACAATGATGCCGGGTCACCCAACTCGAGTGCTTCCATCGCCCCTTTCAGCATTTCGATCATCTCATCTGCGACTTCCTCCTGCAGATACAAAACGCGCAAGGCTGAGCAACGCTGACCGGCGCTATTAAACGCTGAATTGATTACGTCATCGGCAACTTGCTCAGGCAAAGCCGAAGAATCCACGATCATGGCGTTCTGACCCCCGGTTTCGGCAATCAGCGGCACAATCGCGCCATCGCGTTCACCAAGCTGGCGATGAATCAGTTTCGCCACTGCGGTAGAGCCAGTGAAACACACTCCGGAAATACGTTCATCGAGCACCAGCTTGGGCCCAATCGCGCTGCCCTCACCCGGTACCAGGTGCAACACGTCGGTGGGCACACCAGCCTCATGAAATAGCTTGATAGCTTCGAATGCCACCAATGGTGTTTGCTCTGCCGGCTTGGCGATAACGCAATTACCCGCAGCCAAGGCAGCAGCGATTTGGCCGCAAAATATCGCCAGCGGAAAATTCCAGGGCGAGATGCACAGGAAAGTCCCACGCCCGTGCAGGCTAAGCAGGTTTTGTTCGCCAGTTGGCCCAGGCAGGGCTTGTGAACCTTCGAAGTTTTTCGCCGCTTGTAGCCCGTAGTATCGGCAGAAATCCGCACCTTCGCGCACTTCCGAGATTCGGTCTACCAGGATACGCCCGGCTTCATCACCCACCAACTTCATCAGGCGTGCGCGGTGTTGCTCAAGTAAATCACCAACGCGGGTTAGTATTTCTGCCCTGGCCACTCCACCCAATGCATCCCAGTCGGCATGCGCGCGCTGCGCGGCATTAAGTGCATCGTCGATGTCCTGGTCAGTGGCGTCCACGCAGTAGCCAACCACCTTGTCATCATGCGCCGGACTCATCACCGGTTGTTGCTCTGCATTTACCCGGACTTCGCCATTCACGATGGGTGCAGCGATCGGTGTATCTGTGGCCTCTGCCATGGCAGCAAACAGCTCCTCAACGGCCAGCGGATTATCCAGATCGATTCCGAGGGAGTTGTCCCGCTTATCATCCACCTGCGATGAGGCCCGGTAGATATCCACCGGCAGCGCAATGTCAGGGTGTCGGTAGCTATCGTACTGGCTGACCTCGCGCACCGGGTCTTGCACGATCTCGGAGATCGGCGTGTCTTTGTCCAGGAACTGGTTTACGAATGAACTGTTGGCGCCATTCTCCAACAAGCGACGTACCAGGTAAGGCAGCAAGTCCTTATGTGCACCGACTGGCGCATACACGCGCAACGGCAGAACGGCTTTCTCGGTGCTGGCATCAACCTCGTCATACAACAAATCGCCCATGCCATGCAGCCGCTGAAATTCATAGCGCGGTGCCTGGCCATCTTTTTGTTTCTGTGCCTCGATCATTTCCCAGACGATGGCCACGGTGTGGGCGTTGTGGGTAGCAAACTGCGGGAAGATCACATCTTGCGCGTTCAACAGGTGCTCGGCGCACACCTGGTAACTTAAATCCGTATTGGTTTTGCGCGTGTACACCGGGTAATCCGCATAACCCATCTCCTGGGCAAACTTGATTTCACGATCCCAGTAGGCGCCCTTAACCAGGCGTACCATTAAACGGGTATCGGTTTCACGCGCCAGGTTTGCCAGCCACTCAATGACCAGCGGCGCGCGTTTTTGATAAGCCTGCACTACCAGGCCCAGGCCATCCCAGTTGTTCAGTTCCGGATCACGCACCAGCGACTCAAACAAGTCCAGTGAGATATCCAGGCGTTCAGACTCTTCGGCGTCGATGGTGAATCCAATATTGAAATGATGTGCACGTGCGGCCAATTGTTTCAACATTGGCAACAATTCCAGCATCACAGTGTGTTGGTGCGAGTAATGGTAGCGGGGATGCAGAGCCGACAGTTTCACGGAAATGCCGTCAGCCTCAATCACGCTATCTGCGCGACCATCATCGATCATGCCACCAATGGATTCGATCGCTGCCAGATAGGCCTCAAAATATTTTTTCGCATCGCGATAGGTGCGCGCGCCCTCACCCAGCATGTCAAAGGAAAAGCGCGTCGCCTCGTGGTTGTCCTCTCGACCAATGCGCGCTGCCTCGTCAATGCTTCGGCCCAGCACATATTGACCACCCATGATGCCCATGGCCTGACGAATGGCCTGACGCACCACCGGTTCGCCAACCTTTTTACTGATCGCTGGTAACCAACTGGAAGGGTTGCCAGTGAACTCATCTTCCAGGCGCACAAAACCGCCAGTCAGCATCAAGCCCACCGTGGCCATGTTCACCAGGCTGGAATCGGATTGGCGAAAATGCTTGCCCCAATCGCCAGCACTGATTTTCTCATTAATCAATGCATCCGCAGTGTCTTTGTCCGGAATACGCAACAATGCCTCGGCCAGGCACATAAGCGCAATACCTTCCTGGTTAGACAGGCTGAACTCCTGCAGGAAGGCATCGAGTAAATTATGTTTGCTGCCCTGTGCGCGGCAACTCTCGACGAACGCGGTGGCACGTTGTTGGGCTGCATCACGCAGGGCGCGGCTGGCACTGGAGCTGTCCAGCAATTCCGCGACACAGCTATTTTCCTCGGCGTGAACCTGTTTTCTGAGACGATCACGCAAGGCCATCAGCGTGTCGGATGATTGACTGACTTCGATGTGATTCATGGTGGTGTGTGATTGGCGTAGTCGATCAAGGAACCGTAATCATTTCAGAAAGGTAGCAAAATTTCCTGCTATTTACGCTGCTGTTTTGGCCCCAGTTTTACAAATAATGCGGCTTCAACAACAGTATATTCTGCGGCCTTCCTGCTCTCGTTACCAGGATCGGGATCAGTCTGGTATCTGCATGTGCTGCAAGCAGCGGAAGACATAAAAAAGGGGTAGCACGCAATCGTACTACCCCTTTTATCACACGGTTCCGCGTGGACTACTCGGTTGTTAAACCCTTGCGTATCAATAGCGGCTGGATATTCGGCTCAGCGCCACGGAAGTCTTTAAAAATCTTCATGGCATCTTCTGCGCCACCACGAGACAACAGGGTTTTACGGAAGTGATCCCCGTTTTCCCGCGTCATGCCACCGTTCTCTTTAAACCACTCAACCGAATCAGCATCCAGCACCTCACTCCAGATATAGGAGTAATAGCCAGCAGAATAGCCGCCGATAATATGGGAAAAATAAGTACTGCGATAGCGCGGCGGAATAGCGGCCAACGAGGCACCGGCGTCTTCCAGCGCTTTGGCTTCAAACGCCAGCAGGCCATCAGCATCGGGCACTTCATCCGGGTTCAGCTGATGCCAGGCCTGATCAAGCAAGGACGCAGCCAGGTACTCGGTGGTGCCAAAGCCCTGGTTGAACTTCGAACTGGCCAACACCTTATCCAGCAATTCGCGCGGCATCGGTTCACCGGTTTCATAGTGGACCGCGTAATTGGCCAAAATCTCCGGCCAATCAGCCCACATCTCATTGACCTGCGATGGGTACTCAACAAAATCGCGTGGCACTGAAGTGCCGGCAAATGATGGATATTGAACATCGGAGAACATGCCGTGCAGTGCATGTCCAAACTCATGGAACATGGTGACCACTTCATCCCAGGTTAACAGCGCTGGCTCGCCCGCGGGCGGCTTGGCCACATTCTGATGGTTTGCCACAACCGGCAAATTACCCAGCAGACCTGATTGTGGAACATAGGCATTCATCCAGGCGCCACCGCGTTTGGATTCACGTGCATAAAAATCCTGCACGAAAAGCGACAACGTGGAACCGTCCGCATCGAACACTTCCCACACTTTTACATCCGGGTGATAGGTTGGCAGATCTGGGCGCGGTTTGAAGGTCAGGCCAAAGACCTTCTCTGCGGCGAAGAATACGCCGTTAACCAGCACATTTTCCATTTCCAGGTACGGCTTGAGTTGCGATTCGTCAAAGTCGTAACGCTCGGCGCGTAGCTTTTCGGTGTAATAATCCCAGTCCCAGGAGGCCAGTTCGAAATCGCCGCCTTCGGCTTCAATCATCTTCTGCAAGTCTGCCGCTTCCCGATTGGCATTGGCCACTGCGGGAGGCGTGAGAGTAGCCAGTCGTTCGTTCACGGCCTGGGTGGTTTGCGCGGTTTGATTACTCAATGAATAAGCGGCGTGATTCTCAAAGCCCATCAATTGCGCACGTTCGGCGCGAATCCTGGCCACCGAAGTGAGTATTTCGCGATTATCGAATTCACCACCTGAACTGCCACGAGACAATGATGCTTTGTGAATACGCTCACGCAAGGCGCGGTTGTCCAGTGAGGACATGGACGGCTGACCACTGGTATTCAGCAGTGGCAAAACGTACTTGCCTTCCAGGTCTCTCGATTTCGCCGCCTCAGCAGCCGAAGCAATTTGAGCTTCCGACATGCCAACCAGCTCCTCGGCGCTGTCCACAATAATGGCTTTGTCGTTCACTTCCTTCAGTACATTCTGACTGAATTGGGTTTGTAAGGTCGCCAGCTCGGCATTCATGGCTTTGAGTTTTTCTTTATCCTCATCGGATAAATCCGCACCCAGGCGCACAAAGTCTTTATAGGTCTCGCTGACCAGGCGTGCGGTTTCCGCATCCAGATCGAGCTCATCACGTTGCTCGTAGATCGCTTTAACGCGTTTAAAGAGATCGCCGTTTAATAAAATGGAGTCGGAGTGGGCAGACAGTTTCGGCGCTATTTCGCTGCGCAGCGCTTCGATATCGTCATTGGTATCCGCCGATGCCAGGGCAAAAAATACGCGGGCCACGCGATCAAGTACAGCTCCGCTACGCTCCATCGGCACCAGGGTGTTTTCTACTGTGGGCGCATCCGGGTTGTTAATGATGGCGTCGATCTCATCAAGTTGCTGTTGCATGCCTGCCTCGAAGGCCGGGGCATAATGCTCATTCTTGATTTTGTCGAATGGGGGTAACTTCATATACAGAGTGCTCTCTGCATAAAATGGGTTACTGGCGTCAAACACGGCTGGTTCCGCAGCGGCTTGATCTGTCTCCGCGGCATCGGTGTTAGCCACTTCGGCCGTGGTGTCTGTGCTTTCGTCTGCACTGTCTGCAGGCGATTCAGATTGGGAGCAGCCAGCGACGGCCATAGCCAGCAACGCGGCTGTTAATAAAGGGTATTTCATTGTCTGTGTTCTCTAAGGAAAAAACTTGCGCACATCTTACACCATTTGAATCCTTGGCGTGAACGCAGTTTGACGGAGTTAATGTAAGGGCGCGGGCTTACTGCCTGGAAGAGTACTTGGGCAGCCGCAAGCCATAAATAATGGCCGCCATACGCAATAGAAATGCAGCCAGGAAGGCAATACCAACGGCAAGCCCGGGGTCGAGACCCAATGTCGTCAGCGCAATATATGCGACCGAGCCAAGCACTGCGCAAGTCACGTACATCTCCGGTTGCGTCAGGGTAATCGTTTCAGCACACAGCACATCGCGGATCACGCCGCCGAAGGTGGCGCTCATAACCCCGGTTACCACTGCGATTACCGGTGCTGCGCCGTGCAGCAGGGAAACCTGGGTACCCATCACCGCAAACGCTGCCAGCCCGGCTGCATCCAGCCACAACATCCAGCGCCTGCGCAGGCGCATCACACCGCCAACGAAATATCCAAAAATTGATGCTGCCGCGCAAAGATAAATATAGAAGGGTTCCTGGACCCAGAACACCGGCACCCCCAGCAATAGATCTCTGAAGGTACCGCCACCGATGCCGGTGACCGTGCCGATCAGGATAAAACCCAGGATGTCCAACTCGCGTTCCGCGGCATAGATCGCACCCGACAGGGCAAACACGGCGACACCCAGAGTGGAGACCCAGGCCACCACCTGGGGAATAAGCTGGACCGATAAATCCATGGTTAGTTTTGCAGTTTAAGCAGCTGCCTTAATCAGCACTCGACGATATTTACCGGTACTTCTATCACGTTTAATGCCAGTCCGCCACGTGCGGTTTCCTTGTATTTATCCTGCATATCGCGCCCGGTATCACGCATGGTACGAATCACCTTATCCAGGGAAACAAAATGCGAACCATCTCCACGCATTGCCATCCGTGCCGCATGTATCGCTTTTACCGAGGCCATGGCATTGCGCTCGATGCAAGGCACTTGGACCAAGCCACCGATCGGGTCACAGGTCAGGCCGAGATTGTGTTCCATCGCTATTTCGGCTGCATTCTCCACCTGCTCCGGCGTTCCTCCGAGCACCTCGGTTAAGGCCCCCGCTGCCATCGAGCAGGCGGATCCCACCTCGCCCTGGCAACCGACTTCCGCACCACTGATGGAGGCATTCTCTTTGTACAGGATACCAATGGCGGCGGCAGTCAATAAAAACCGCATCACACCGTCTTCGTTGGCGCCTGGTACAAAGCGCTGATAATAGTGCAAGACGGCAGGAATAATCCCGGCCGCGCCATTAGTGGGCGCGGTTACCACCCGCCCGCCTGCGGCGTTTTCCTCGTTGACGGCGAGTGCGTACAGCGTCACCCAGTCCAATATACAAAGTGGGTCGGCAATGGATTTTTCCGGGCTGCTCAACAATTTAGCATGCAACTGTTTGGCCCGGCGCTGTACCCGCAAACCACCAGGCAACTGGCCTTCTTCCTGCAACCCGTTGCGCACGCATTCCTGCATTACGCCCCAGATCTCCATCAATCGTTCGCGAGTCTCAGCCTCGGGTCGCCAGGCTTCTTCATTCTTGCGCATCAATTCCGAGATGCTTAAGCCGTGTTCGCTGGTATATTCCAGCAGCTGGCTGGCGGTGGTGAATGGGTAGCTGAGGCGGGTTTCATCAGCCACAATCGGCGTCGTATCGTCGCCGCTGGCGACACTGTCATCGACCACAAAGCCGCCACCAACGGAATAGTAAATGCTCTCCAGCAATACCGCACCGTTATCGTAGTAGGCAGTGAACTTCATGCCATTGGAGTGAAATGGCAGGGTCTTTTTCATGTGCAGGATGATGTCATTTGAGAAATCAAACGCTATTTTGTGGCTGGCGCCCAATAGAAGTTCGCCGGTTTCCTTGGCCGCTTCCACACGCTCACGGGCCTCGATAACATTAACCGTCTCAGGACGCTCACCCAGCAAACCCAGAATGATGGCCTTGGGGGTGCCATGGCCCCGACCTGTAGCTCCCAGCGATCCGTACATTTCGGATTTGACCCGGCTCACGGAGGCAAGCGACCCCTGCTCGTCTAAGGCATCGAGAAACCAGTTGGCTGCACACATCGGCCCCACCGTATGTGACGATGAAGGACCAATGCCGATTTTAAATAAATCCAATACACTGATAGCCATTGCGCAGCCTCTGAGATTGCTCGTTAATCACCCACGGGCGTGCTTAATTGCTGGCCGTGGGAATCAGGTCTGCAACGATATCGCTCCTCTATTAGCGAGTAAAGAAGAAGTCACACACTTTATAGAATGGGTCGCTTTTAAGCGAAATAACGGCGCAATCCAGTGGTTTTTTTGGCAGTTAGAGGTGTCGTACTGTCTGCAATTGATTTTCCTGGTTGTGGACCACTTCTATCACTGCACCAAAGGGTAATTGCAGGCGGAACAGGTGTTGCAGCGGTGTGTGCAGGATGCGCGCGTGCAACAGTCGTTGCACACCTGAATGCGTCACCAGCGCCACGGTGTCGTAGTCATGTTGCAATAACTCAACGAAGAACTCATCAACCCGTTCTTGCATCATCAGGATGCTTTCGCCATTGGGTGCTGGCACATTCACGAAATCGTCCATCCAGGCCTGGGTGTCAGGTGACCTGAGTTCGCTCCATGGCTTTAACTCCCAATCTCCGAAGGCGTATTCCAATAAGCGTGGCTCGGTAAACCGTGCCCCCGCACTAACGTGCTCCGCCAATAGCTGGCAACGACTGAGTGGGCTGCAAAACAAAGCGTCGTAGTGCCCATGTAACTTGGTCAACACCTGGTCTTTTTCTGCGGCAAAATTCGCAGTGAGCGGGATATCAGCCTGGCCATAGCAAATGCCGGCAGCGATGTCAGGGGTGGTATGGCGAATAAGGTGAATCAACATAGGCGGTTCATGGCTCAGCTAATTTACCAGTGCCAGCATGGCAACTAAAAACACCACTTCACTCAATTGCTGTACTGCGCCGAGAATATCACCGGTGTAGCCACCAATGCGATATGCGCTATAGCGCGCAAAGCCCCAGGCCATCAGCGCCGCTGACAGCAAAGCGATCACAGCGTTGGTCCAAGCTATCAACAGCAGCAAGACTGGCAACGCGGTAAAGCAAGTGGTGATGGCTATCTCGGTCGGCTCCAGGCGACGATCAGTAATGGGTTTTACTTTGCTGGCGTCGATATCCTGCACATAGTCAAAGACTTCAATGACCAGCGATGAGTAAAGCCGACTAATGGTATGCGCGGCCAGGTAAATCAGCGCAAACAGCCAGAAGGGATGTTGAGCCAATTCCATCAAAGCCAGCAATTTTAAGCCCAGTATCAGGATCAGCCCGACCACGGCATAAGTGCCAACCCGGCTGTCTTTCATGATGGTCAGCACCTGCTCGGTTTGCCAACCGCCGCCCAGGCCGTCACAACTGTCGGCAAAGCCGTCTTCATGAAAAGCCCCGGTCACCAGGATGGTGGCGATCATCGACAACAACACGCTGACCGAGGTTGGCAGAACCTGGTTGGCCAACCAGAACACCAGGATCGCCAGCGCACCCACTATCCAACCGATCACCGGAAAATAGATGCGTGACTTGTTCAGGATGTGCTCTGAATGAGCGGCGGATTCTGGCACCGGTAAACGGGTGTAAAACATCACCGCCGCTAAGAAATAGGCAAGATGGGTCTGGCCTGTGTTCGATGTTGCGGTACTCATGGTATCGATTTTGCGCCTTTTCAGTTGTCCGTAGGTGCCGACTTCTTCAGACGGGCCTGGTCTAATTGCTCGCAAATCGACTCAATTCCCAGCAACAGGCGAACGGTATGGCGTTGGATATGATCAGGATCTACAAAAAACAGGTTGTTATTCTGCACCGCTTGCAGCGAATCCCATTCCAGCCAGTCGTCCAGCCAGTCCGGACGCGCACTCGACATGCCGCTGGCAATGATCGCATCCGGGTTACGTTCCAGCACGGATTCAATGTTGACGATCGGCGCCACGGCGAACTCATCGGCATAGATGTTGATGCCGCCACAGGTCTCGATGGCATCACTGATGATGTGCCCTCCGCTGATGGTTTGCAGCGGCTTGTTCCAGACCTGGTAAAAACTACTGATCTTGTCCACGTCTTTATAGCGTGCTTCAACGGCAGATAAAGACTCCAAATACTCCGTCACGACCCGCTCAGCGGTAGCCGATGTGCCAGACAATGTGCCTATATCACGGATGCTCTTTGCCACGTCGCGCAAACTGTCGGGCTGATCGATATAGATACGGTATCCCAATTCCTTCAATCGTTTGACACTGCTGTGCGAATTACCGGATTGCCAGGCGATGATCAAATCCGGATTCAACTCGATGATACGTTCGTGGTTGGTTTTTTCGTAGCCACCCACGATGGGCAGTTCGGTCGCCTGCGGTGGGTAGTTGCTGTACTCCACCACACCCACCAGCGAGTCGCCTGCGCCGGAGCTGTAGACATTCTCTACCACATGCGGCGCCAGCGCGATAATGCGCCGGGCTGGTGCAGACATCTCCACAGGATTACCAGCAAAGTCGATAACGCTGAATTGGGACGACGCATTCGCTGCATCTGGCGCATCTTGTTGTTGGCAGCCAGACAACAGCCACAGGCAGAAAATCAGTACTCCTGGTAACAGCTTGTTCATGATGCTTTCTCGCTGACGCCAGCATCGACGAAGGTGGCCATTTCAGCATGCAAGGCGAGCGCGGTCTGGATCAGGGGTACCGCCACTCCCGCGCCACTGCCCTCACCAAGACGCATGCCGAGATTCAATAATGGTTGGGCATGCAGATGCTTGAGTGCCTCCGTATGCGCGGGCTCCGCAGACTCGTGCGCAAACAATAACCATTCACGTACGCCGGGATTGATTTCATCGGCGACCAGGGCAGCAGCCGTACTGATAAAGCCATCCACCAACACCGGGACTCCCGCCTGGGCACTGGCAATATAGGCACCGACCAGGCTGGCTATCTCCAAACCGCCAATGCGTTGAAGAACGTCAGTGGCATTGTTTAGTTTGTTGGCATGAAATGCCAAAGCTCGGTAAATGGCCTGGTTCTTTCGTTCAAGACCATCATCGTCAACACCGGTACCCGGCCCCACAGCAGATTCGGGTGAAATATCCAGCAACGCGCAGTAGATTGCCGATGCGGCTGTCGTATTGCCGATGCCCATTTCGCCACCGACAAACAAATCTGCCGAGGATACCTGTTGTCGCCCCAAATCCAGTGCTGCTGCCAACACTTCAGGCGTCATCGCCGCCTGCTCGGTAAAGTCGGCGGTACCGTTAGCGAGCTGTGCATTGTGGAGACTTGGCGCATCATCAATGGGTTCTACCGTGCCGGCGTTAACAACGGCAAAATCCGCCTTCACTCGGCGAGCGAGCACACTGATCGCGGCGCCACCATGAATAAAGTTATGGATCATCTGGGCCGTGACCTGTTGCGGGAACGCGGATACCCCGTGTTTACAAACACCATGATCGCCAGCAAACACACGCAACAGTATGTTCTCACACTGCGGCTGTGCGACGCCTTGCCAGGCGGCAAAACGGATGGCTATCTCCTCCAACACGCCAAGCGAGCCTGGTGGTTTGGTTAGCACGGACTGATGTTGTTGCGCCAGCTCGGCCGCCGCCTGGTCGGGATTGGCGCAAGGGGCTAAATACCATTCACTGTTCATTAAAAATCTGCCAATTAAGTCTTGGGTTAACGGAAGAACAAACTACTTCAAGGGGCGCGCCAAGCCGGCGATCACCTGGGTTACCTGGTCTGCCTCGGCAGCCAGGGCCTGGTGCAGCCAGCCGATTTCATCCACGAACTGGCGAGACAGTTCGCCCAGCGGCACAATACCCGACCCAACCTCGTTGCTGACCATCAGCACATCCGCCGGGCAATCATCGAGGGCGCCAAGGAAAGCCTGTTTTTGCACCTGCCAGCAATCTTCGTGCAGGCAGTTGCTCAGCCAGAGCGTTAAACAGTCGATCAAGACACACTGTTCGCTGCGCAGTTTCCGTAACTCCGCGCCAAGTTCAAGTGGTTGTTCAATGGTGCGCCAATGCTGTTTTCGATCCGCCTGGTGGCGCAGGATACGCAGCTGCATTTCCTGGTCACCGGCGGTGGCGGTAGCGAGATAAATCAACTGCCTGCCGTCGGCGGCTGCGATTCTTTCTGCCTGTTGTTCAGCAAGGCGACTTTTGCCACTACGTGCACCCCCGAGGATTAAATGTCTGTGAGCCATCTCTCTTACCAGCCTATCACTACCGGTGTGCCCGCTTGCGGGTGAGGGATGACTTCAGCCTTGAGGCCAAACAAGCGTTCGATGTTTGCCTCGGTCACCACCTCGGACACGGTGCCGCAGGCAATTTGCTGGCTACATAATAAGGCCAGCATGGAATCTGCATACCGCGCGGCCAGGTTGATGTCATGCAGCACCATCACCACCGCCACCCCTTGTCGGGCGAAGGTCTGAATGGCGCGCATAAGATCGCGTTGATGACCCAGGTCGAGGGCGGTCGTGGGTTCGTCGAGTAGTAATAATCGAGCGCCATTGGGGGCGTCACCTGCATTCCAGATTTGTGCCAGGACCCGCGCCAACTGCACACGTTGTTTTTCACCCCCGGACAATTCCGTGTAGAGACGATTCTTTAAAAAGCCGATGTCCATCAGTTCCAGCACTTCATCAATAATCTCGTCGTCTCGCTGGCGACCAGTGCTGTGCGGGATGCGCGCCAGGTGGACTACCTCCGAGACCCGGTAGGGAAAATTCAACAAGCTGAGTTGAGGCAACACGGCAAGCTGTCGCGCACGCAACACGGGTGTATCGGCCAGGCCCTGGATAGTAGCGGTACCGCTGTACTCCAGGTCACCGGACAGTGCCTTGATGAGGGTTGATTTACCCGCGCCGTTTGGACCAATCACAGCCAGCACTTCTCCCGCGTCCACGGAGCAGGTCACTTCATCAACCAACATATGCTTGGCCTCAGCACCCACCGTGCCCAGGCGACCGCTATCTGGCTTTGCTACTGACAGTTGTTGGATATCAAGAATCGTCATGCCGAAACGCTCACATACCAAATTCATGCCGATGGCGTAACAGGGAGATAAAAAACGGTGCTCCCAACAAGGCGGTGACCAGCCCCACCGGTAATTCAATCGGCGCAAATAGTGCCCGGGCGGTAGCATCGGCCAACAGCAACAGGATCGCGCCCCCCAGCGCTGACATGGGCAACAGGTAACGATGGTCGGGTCCGATCATCAGGCGGATGATATGCGGCACAATCAGGCCCACAAAGGCTATGGCACCTGCCAGGGCTACCGATGTGGCCACCCCGGCGGCCACCAATATCACCATCATCACTTTAGTGCGCTGCACTGACACACCGAGGTGACGGGCTTCGGATTCACCCAGTAACAAGGCATTCAGGGCATTACTGAAACGGGGTAATACAGTGCAAATAATGATGGCAAAGCTGGCCGCCACCGCAACACGTTGATAGTTCGCTCCCTCTAAACCGCCCATGCGCCACAGGCTGATGCGACGCAGCATCTCGTTGTTAGCAAAAAACTCGATCAGGCTGGTTAAGCCGCCGGCAATTGCAGTGATGGCGATGCCTGCCAGCAACATGGTGGAAACCGAGGTGCCGCTTTGGTTGGTGGCCAGCGAATAAACCAACAACACGGTGAGAATACCGCCGACGAAGGCACCGCTGGAAATAAGACCAAGACCAAAAAAACCTTCCAGCGAGGAGAGATTTCCGGCAAAGAAAATCATCATTGCAGCACCCGCTGCTGCCCCAGCGGTGACGCCAATCAGAGAGGGATCAGCCAAGGGGTTACGAAATAATCCCTGGGTGGTGGCACCACAGATGCCAAGCAGCGCCCCAACCAGTGCTGCCAGTAGCGCACGGGGCAAGCGTATCTGTTCAACCACCAACTGGCTATGACTGGTGTCACCTCCGCCAAACAGTGCCAGCACCACATCGGAAAACGCGATGGGGACCGTGCCAAAGGAGAGCGCCACCAGGAAACTGGCTGGCAGGGCGACCAGTGTCAGCGCGACTATTCGGGTGCGACGCGCAAAGGGATCGGCTTCCTCTATTTTGTGTCCGGGCGCAGTCATGCGGATTGAGGCCGTTCGGACATGTTGTCAGAGGCGGTGCTGGTGGAATAATCACCGCTTACCAGGCTTTGCCGAAACTCCGCGCTGAGATGCTGTTCCAGGCAATCCGCGAGGCGATCGAGTTGTTGCTCGCGTATCGCGGCCAGATCAACAGCAGTGGTGCTTTGCAGGCCCGCCCAGCTCAACAATTCATTACAGGTCTCAGCGCGATCGAACAAACCATGCAGATACGTCCCCAGGACCTTGTTATCAGCGCTGATTGCTCCATCCAGTAAGCCCGATTCCAGGCGGGCAAAGACCTGCAAATCCGGGGCTAGGTCAGTCAGCCCGCAGTGAATTTCATAGCCAGCGATGGCCGTGGGAGTAGAGTCGCTATTAACAGTTGGAGCGATGATTTCGCCGCTAACCTGCTTTAACTGTTTTTCCGGGTGCAGGGTCGTTTGTGCATCGAGCAATCCAAAACCCTCCGATTGCTTGAGATCAGATTCCACCGCATCTGGATCCGAGAGCGTGTTACCCAACATCTGGTAGCCACCACAAATGCCCATTAGCTTGCCTCCATAACGTAGATGGCGATGCAGGCGTTGCTGCCAACCTGCCCGCTTCAAGGCAGTGAGGTCTGCCTGGACATTTTTAGAGCCCGGCAAAATGATCAGGTCTGCCGGTGGACAATTTTGCTCAAGCGAAACAAATTGCAGGTTTACCTGTGGATGCATGCGCAGAGCGTCAAAGTCGGTATGATTGCTGATGCGTGGGAGAACTGGAACGACCACATTCAACTTTGTCTGCCCTGCTTCGGAACCTGGCTGTGCAGTAGAAATGGCGTCTTCAGCGTCGAGGAAAAAATCCATCAAATAAGGCACCACACCCAACACCGGTTTACCGGTGCGCTGCTCCAGCCAGCTTAGGCCCGACTCCAGCAATTTTATATCGCCACGAAAGCGATTAATGATAAAACCAACTACCCGGTCCTGTTCGCTGGGTGAGAGTAACTCAAGAGTGCCGACCAGGTGCGCGAACACCCCGCCACGATCGATATCGGCTATCAACACGACCGGGCAATCCACGGCTTCGGCAAAGCCCATATTAGCCACATCATTGTCGCGCAGGTTAATCTCAGCTGGGCTTCCGGCGCCTTCCACCACGATACTTTGATACTGCTGGCTCAACCGGCCATGTGAATCCAACACCGCCTGCATGGCTACTTTTTTGTAATCGTGATACTCCTTGGCCTGCATGGCGGTGATCGCCCGGCCATGGATAATGACCTGGGCCCCGGTGTCGCTGGAGGGCTTTAGCAGTATGGGGTTCATGTCGGTATGTGGCGGCAACTTGCAGGCCTGCGCCTGCACCGCCTGGGCGCGGCCTATCTCACCGCCGTCTTCGGTCACTGCGCTGTTTAACGCCATGTTCTGCGGTTTGAAGGGCACAACCTTCACGCCCCCGCGTTGCAACATTCTGCCCAAGCCCGCCACCATAACACTCTTACCGGCATCCGAGGTGCAACCCTGCACCATCAAGGTGTGTGGATTGCGGAACGGCTTGTGCTGAAACTCAATCAAGGCAGTGCTCAGTAATCCACCCCTTTGCGGGCCTTGATGCCAGCCCGATAGGCATGGCGTACATCTTTCACGTCGGAGATGGTGTCCATGATTTCGCGCAGTTCGCGGCCGCCACCACGACCAGTAACAACTACGCTTTGTTCGCCCGGACGATTTTTAATGGCAGCAACAATCATGTCGCGATCCAGGTATTTGTAACCCAGCATATAAGTCAGCTCATCCAGCACAACCAGGTCATAGCTGGGGTCGGCGAGCATCTGCTCGGCATGCACCCAGGTGGCTTCCGCAGCCTGTATGTCTGATGCCTTATCTTGCGTATTCCAGGTAAAACCGGTGCCCATTTGCTCCAGTTTTACCTGCGGGCAATGCGCGCGAATAAAGTCTGCTTCACCGCAATCCTGTGCGCCCTTGATAAACTGGACGATACCGATTTTTTGATCGTAACCCAGCGCTCGCAACACCATGCCAAAGGCCGAACTGGTCTTGCCTTTGCCGTTACCGGTCAGCAATATCGCAACCCCGCGCTCGATGTCCGCCGCCGCGATATGCGCGTCGACTTTCTCTTTGTGGGCCTGCATCTTTTCCCGATGCTGTTTTTGCTCGTCGCTTTCGTCTGTTTTTTTGCTCATGGTGTCAGGTCCGTTTGGGATTTTCGATCGCTTCGCAACGATGAAAACCCCTGTGCATCAGACTGATCAGCCTAGAAGTTATAACGCAGGCTGAGTTTGGCCTGGCGGCCCTCGGTATTGTAGCGATCGCTTACGCCAATCAGGTTCACCGTGTAGTCTTTGTCGAAAATATTATCGACGTTGGCGGATACGGAGAATTGTGGATTGAACTGATAGCGAGCGCTGATATCGAATAGGCCGTAGCTGGAGAGTTCCGTACCACGGTTGTCGAAACGCCCGTCTTCCAGTTTGACATCAAAGCGCAGATCCAGCGCTCCAAAATTGCGTGAAGCGGTCAACGCCAGGGTCTGCTCGGCGCGGTCATCCAACTCGGTGCCAGAGTCTTTGTCCTCTGCGGACAGGAAATCCAGGCCAAGCGCCAGGTCCCACTCTGCCAAACGAGTATTTAATTCAAACTCCAGACCCTGTATTTCCGCCTCGCCGATATTAGCGGCCAGGAATGTTTGTGGGTCAAAGCTGAACAGGTTTTCAATGTCGTTTTGATAGGCCGAAATGCGCCAGTCAAACGCCCCGGTATTACCCAGGATGCTCAACTCCACCGACTCAGACTCTTCCGGCAAGATGTCCGGGTTGCCAAAGAACGGGAAATACAGGAAGTTAAACGACGGCGCCGCAAAGGCGGTGCCATAGCTCAGAACGGCGCGCACATCGCTGGTGAAATCGTAACTGACCGCCAAGCTGCCATTGGTATCGCTGCCATAGGCCGAGTTATCGTCGTAACGCAGGCTGCCGACAAAACCAAAAGCCCCGGATTGCGTTTGCAACAAGGCAAATGCGCCGGTGTTGTCTCGATCGCTGACTGGGAATACCGTGGTCGATTCCAGGTTTTCCTCATAGTAATCTGCACCCACTGTCAACGTGCTGTTACCACTCAAAGAAATCTGTAATTCGGTGCCCAGGCTGTCACGCTCGGTGGTGAACGTCGATGGGAACGAGGAGTTGGTATCTGCTTCTTCCTCATTAATACCCAGGGTTGTGGACCAGCTCATCCGGTCACTCAGACGAGAAGTAATATTCAGTGCCGAACTGAAATTCTTGTTGTCGGTAAAAAAGCCAGTGTCCGCGCCGAAGGTGTTATCAAAATCCACCGTGCTATCACTATAGAGCACTGACAGGTTTGCTACGGTGCGGTCGGTCATGGTCCATTTGCCACCAAAGCTGAACGCGGTTTCTTCAAATCCATCGCGATCATCATTGCCGCCAGTCAGAATACTGGTGCTGTCGATGCCGTCGGTTTCTTCAAACTGTGCGCTGATATGAAAACTATTTCGGTCGTTGCCGCCATTAAACGCCAAGCCGTATTCGGTCAGCGAGTCACTGCCAACACTGGCAGTTGCTACGCCCAGGCCAGAACCGCCCTTCTTGGTGAACAGTTGAATTACTCCGCCAGCGGCGTCTGCACCATAAATGCCTGACAGTGGGCCTTTTACAACTTCAACGCGCGCGATAGCCTCAATCGGGTAGCTGTTCAGGGCCGCCGCACCCAAACTGGCACTGCCTACTCGAACGCCATCAACCAGTACAATAATCTGTGAATTCGCGGTACCGCGCACAAATACGCTGGTGGCTGAACCGCGCCCGCCTGAGTCGCGCACGCTGACCCCAGCGATGGTATCCAGCAGTTCGGGAATATCACGAATTTGGGCCAGTTCAATTTGCTCCAGGGTAATCACATGTGCGGTAGGCAGGGTTTCTGCCAGCGTGCGGTTACCTTTGGCGGTGACCACGATTTCTGGAATTTCCTGGTCATCAGCGGCTTGAGAGTTGGCCGCAAAGCCAATATTGGCAACACCTGCAGCAAGGATGGGGATGGCAAACCGGGTTGCCATGATTTTTGTCTTTAACATTTTTAACACCTTAAATATTGAAAAACGAGGCATTCGCAAATACCCGGATCGGGCCTGCAAACAACATCGATTAAAAGGTGATAAAGCGAGGAATCAAGGAGCGGCGGTGCGGTGAGAAAAGTGGGCAGCGCCATGCCTTGGATGGTAGCCCTCCGCTCCATCAACGGTCTAGAACTGAACCTCACTCCAGCGCCGTCCAAGCGGCGAATAGGGCAAAGGTTACATAGGCCGGTTCCGGACTCACAGGTTTCAGGTCGATGCGGGTAATTCCGCGATCTGCCTGCACCTGTATACCGTTGCGGGGGCAGCGTTGGACTCTCACCAACTTCCCAGTTTAAGTGCCATCCGTAATAAATGGCTCACCTAAGTTCTGGCGGAAATTATAGGCTCCACTTAATGAAAGTCAATGAATTCGAACACGATCACACTAACCTTGGCACACCCATAAAAGCTGGAATTCCGCAAAAATTTGACATCTTTGCCAGCTATTTTGTACTAAGCTTAGGCTAGCAAGTAGGTACTATCGAAAAATGCGTTTCCGCACCCAATCACCAATGGCAATTGTTCTGCACCGCTGCCGTGTCGCGGCTGGCCTGCTGTGTTGTGTGTGGTTACTGAGTGGTTGCGCCAGCAAGCCAGTCAGCGAGGCATTTTCCAGTGCCGACTGGGTCCAGGAAATCATGAACTACCAGTACCGGCTCCCCGCCGATCATCCAGATCAACTCAGCAATCTGTTAGTCATCAACGATGAGATGCGTGCGGAAGTACGGTCACGTTTTTCCCATCTTAGTACTCATCGAGGGTCTGAGGAACTGGCCAAATGGCTGATCAGTGATGATGGCCATGATATGACCTACGATATCAAGGCCAGCTTACCTCCGATACAGGCCTACAACCAGCGCCGCGGTAACTGCCTGAGCTTCACCATTTTGCTGGTCTCGTTGGCAGAAGAGATAGGCATCAATATCGACTACAATGCCGTCGATATTCCCAATACCTGGGGCCTGGATGAAGAGCTCGGCATGGTGTCCTATCGGCATGTTAATGGTCTACTGGTTCGACATGGACGGCGACAAGTGTTTGACCTGGCCATGAACATCTACGACAGCGGTTATCCGCAACGAGTCATTTCACGAGAACAGGCCCTGGCCCTGCTGCACAATAACAAGGCTGTGGAGTTTATTCGTGCCGGCGATTTGCGACGTGCCGTGCATCCATTGAAATTGGCTATTTCACTGAGTCCGGAGAACCCGGATTTATGGGTTAATTTCGGGGTGGTGATGCGCCGCACTGGAGAAATTAAGAAAGCTGGCATCGCATTTGAACATGCCCTCTTCCTGGACAAATACAATGGATCAGCGGCGACCAACCTGGAAGTCTATTACCGCGACCTTGGGCAGCACAACAAGGCCGACCGCTACAAGCGCCAGGCTGAGCACTCGCGCAAGCGCAACCCCTATTTTTACTACCAGCAAGCCATGGAAGACTATGAACAGAAAAGTTTTCGTTCGGCTTTAAGGTCAACCAAGCGCGCCATTCAGTTGCACAAAGACCCACGCTTCTACGAGTTACAAAGCCTGATCTCGCAGCAAACACAGGATTACCGTGCGGCGCTTAAATCACTAAAGAAGGCTTATACCTTGTCAGTTGGGGCAGAGCAGCGCGATCGCTATGCCAACAAGGCACAAATGGTTTACGAGCTTGCGCTGCAGAATTATGAAGATCGTTGGGAGCAGGAACGCGGTATCCGTGCGCTGGAGTCACTGCAACGACCTTAATCCGCTCCTTCTCTCTATCCTATCGAGCGAAATATCCTATCCAGCGGAGCGAAAATTTCTTCGGATCAATCTGCAAATAAAGCAGCAATACCCGCGTTGATTTGCTGGGCAATTTCTGGATTGCTGATGGTCTGCGATTCCTGATCGAAGTTTTCCTCGAACGAAGGGACTGACACGCTCGCCTTCACCTCACCACCAAAACGCGGACTCATACCGGTCGCCAATTCCAGCACTGACTTGCCGCCGCGCCCACCTGGCGAGGTGGCCAGTAATAGCATTGCTTTGTTCTGATATATATTGCGACCTGCCTGGCGCGAACACCAGTCAAACAGGTTCTTAAATGCGGCACTATATAGTCCATTGTGTTCAGCAAAAGAAACAATCAGGTAGTCGGCACTGCCGAGTTTGGCAATAAAGTCGCTGGCGGCCTGCGGTTGGCCAATTTCACGTTCCAGGTCTTCTGAGAACAGCGGCAGTTCACAGTCGTTTAAATCCAGGATTTCCAGTTGCACATCCGCACCCGATTCCTGGGCGGTTTGTTGCGCCTGGCGAGCGACCGAGCTGACCAGTTTTTTGTTGATCGACTGCGTGCTGGTGGAAGCAGCAAAGGCAATAATTTTCATGGCTAAGGTTAGGGTCCAGTGAATCAGACGTTCTTATACTGGATGGATTTGTCTTCTGCAATAGCCTGATCGATTTCCTTTCGATGCAGCAAATAATTGATATGTGCCATGGTCTCGCCCGTGGCCATGATGGTCTCAAAATCATTTAACTCGCGCCTGAATAGAACTGACCGGGCCTGGTTGGCATTAACCCGCTCCGCCATCTTCAAGCGCAGCCGATTGAGCTGAGCATGATGATCGTCTATAAGTTGCTGCATGCGCATGTCGAGGCCATAAAATGGTTCCTGGTGGGACGGTAACACCAGGGTGTCGTTCGGAACCTGGTCACGCAAGCGTGCACAAGAATCGAGCCAGTCGCCCAACGGGTCTTCATGCCGATTGATGATGTAAACGCTGATGTTCGACGAAATGCGCGGCAAGGCCTGGTCTCCGGAAATCATCACTTCCAGTTCCGGGCAATACAAGCAAGCGTGCTCAGGTGAGTGTCCGTTACCCATTACCACGCGCCAGCTGCGACCTCCGATCACCAGCTCATCCTGGTCCTTAATAAAATGGCACATGTGCTCCAGCACGCGTGATTCGATTGGTTTGTCGTCCACACTGAAGCCAGCCTGGTATATTTTTACAAAGCGTTCTTCGAAGCCGATTTCCTCGACCATTTTCCGCACGTCTTTCCCGTGCTGTTCCGGGTCACGATTCAGGATGGCGTGGTAGTGGCGAAACTCGCCTTCCGTTATCCAGATTTTGCAGTCGCAACGATGTGCCAACCAGGCGGCCAACCCAATGTGATCCGGGTGAAAATGAGTCACCACGATTCGTTTAACTGACTCCTCACTCAAAAAGCCATCAAACACCTGGTCCCAAACCGCCTTACAAGCCGCAGTGTCCAGGCCACTATCTACAATAGTCCAGCCATCATCATCTTTTAGCAACCACAGGTTTATATGATCGAGCGAGATGGGCATGGGCATATGCAACCAAAATACCCCTTCGGCAACTTCGAAAGGTTGGCCAGGTTCCGGGTGCCAACCCCTGTCGAATGGATATTCGAGATTTGGCCTGGGAGCAAAATCAGTCGATAGATGGTTCAAGTGGATTTCCTGCTTTTGGCGTATTAAGCGCGATCAATGGCGTCCCCCGACACCAAGATACTGGACAACTTATCAATTAAAGCATCATTATAATGGATTCTGTGTAGGAACGCTGTCACTTAGGTGCTATTCCTTGTTGTAGTGGAAAATAAGCGCTTATCAAATAATTTCGTTATATAAATATAATTTCTTATTACTTTTTATTCTATTGGTCAGCCCTTATATTTGCTCGCATAACTGCGCGTTGCGCATTGTAAGCAAAGAGAGAGCAGAGCCGTTTTATGTATCAGTACGACCAGGTCGACAAGACCATAGTTTCAGAACGTGTCGCACAATTTCGCGACCAGGTGCAACGCCATTTGGCGGGCGAGTTAAGTGCCGCCGATTTGCAACCCCTGCGTTTACGCAATGGCTTGTATATGCAAATCCATGCCCACATGCTGCGTGTGTCGATACCCTATGGCATGTTAAAAGCAGAACAGATGCGCACTCTAGCGGAAATAGCGCGTAAATATGATCGCGGCTATGGACACTTTACAACTCGGCAGAATATTCAATTCAACTGGCCTGAACTGGCGGATGTGCCGGATATCCTGGAAGATCTTTCCAAGGTAGAAATGCATGCTATCCAAACCAGCGGCAACTGCATTCGCAATATCAGTTCCGACCAGTATGCTGGCGTCGCAATCGACGAGATCGCCGACCCTCGCCCCTACTGCGAAATCTTGCGCCAGTGGTCTACTCTGCATCCCGAGTTTTACTGGCTGCCGCGCAAATTCAAAATTGCTGTGACCGGTGCCAGCAATGATCGGGCCGCAGTGCAATTTCACGACATTGGTCTCGAAATCATTAAAAATGAGCAGAATGAACTTGGCTTTCGTGTTTATGTTGGTGGCGGGCTCGGTCGTACACCCATTATCGGTAAGGTAATAAAGGAGTTTCTGCCGCGCGAAGACATTCTGTCTTATTGCGAAGCCATTCTGCGTGTTTACAACCTGCATGGCCGACGTGATAACAAAAACAAAGCTCGCATTAAAATTCTCGTTAAAGCCATGGGCATCGATGCCTTTCGCGATGCCGTGGAGGCTGACTGGGAAAATTTCAAAGATGGCGAGCTGAAACTGCATGATACGGATTTTGAGACCATGCAAAAATTCTTCCCGCTGCCTGCCTATGAAGATTTGTCAGCTGGCGATGCACGTGTTGAAAAATGGTTAAACCTCGATAACCGCTTTGCCGACTGGTACTTGAACAACACCACCGCTCACCGCCAGGCCGGGTATCGCATCGTAAACGTGTCACTGAAGGAGCACGGGATAGCACCTGGCGACGCGACTGACGAACAAATGGACGCGATGGCAGACATCGCTGAGCAATACTCCTTCGGTGAGATTCGCGTTACCCATGAGCAAAATCTGGTGCTGGTGGATGTACGTGAAAGCGATTTGCTGGAGGTGTGGAAAGCGTTGGATGCCGAACGCCTGGCAACTCCAAATATTGGCTCTGTGAATGACATGATTTGCTGCCCGGGTCTGGATTTTTGCTCGCTGGCCAACGCCACTTCGATTGATATCGCCAAGCAGATCAACGAGAAGTTTGATGACTTCAGCGAACTTTACGACATCGGTGAAGTGAAACTGAAAATGTCTGGCTGTATGAATGCCTGTGGTCACCACCATGTGGGGCATATTGGCGTGCTCGGCGTCGATAAAAAAGGCGAGGAATGGTATCAGCTGACCGTTGGCGGCGATGCTTCCAACCAGGCTGCCCTAGGCACCCATCTCGGCCCGGCCATTGCCAAAGACAAAGTCAGTGACGCTATCTCGGATATTCTCGAGGTATACCGGGAACAGCGAGATGACAGCGAACGGCTGGTCGACACCTTCCGTCGCGTCGGTATCGAACCCTTCAAAGAGCGTGTCTACCAGGAGGTTGCGTAATGGCTACCACTGTTGCAAATCGTGCCATCAAAGCACGCGCCAAGGCATCCCCGGATCGCATCCAGGACAATATTCAAAACGATCGCTATGTGAAAGCGGGCGCGATCCATACAAATGACATTCTGCATGTGGCAGAAACCGAGGAACTCTCGAGCAATGATTTACCAGGGGGCAATGTCAGCGTGCCGCTGAGTTTATGGCTGGAGGAGAAAGAAGCCATTCTCGCCAGAGGGGGGGTAGTCGCGGTGCAAATCGCCGCCGATGAAGCCCCGGCCGACATTGCTGATGACCTGGACCGGATTGATATGATCGTGCTGCCATTTGTCAATTTTGTTGATGGTCGATCATATTCGCATGCCCATAAGTTAAGACTCCGTCACGGTTACGCCGGCGAGATTCGCGCGGTGGGTGATGTCAATTTTGACCAGCTATCCTTTTTGACCCGGGTGGGTGTGGATGCCTTTGAGTTGCGTGAGGGTGCGAACCATGAAACCGCCTTGCGCGCCTTCAATGAGTTCAGCGAGGTGTATCAACCGGCCGCTGACGACGGAAGACTTATTTTTTCTCGGCGCCGCCAGGTGCACTAGACATTGGTAGCAGACATGAGCCATATTACCTTTGTAAAGAAAATACTTGCCAATGGCGAGCTGTGCAAGAAATGCCAGGAAATCTCGGAACGCATGAGTGCTGAAGGATTACTGAACAGCGTTGATCGCATCGTTATAGCCGATGAACGCGATGCTGATTCAGAGGGCATGCGCCTGGCCAGGCAATATAAAGTCGAAAAAGCACCGTTCTTCCTCGTGGAGGACGAGGCGGGCAACGTCGAGGTAATCGATATCTACTTCAAGTTCAAAAAATTAATGGCCGAGCATGGTGTTGGCCAAGCACAGAGCGTAGCGCTCTAAGGCAGACCTATGGATCCCTATACCCTGCTGAAAATCGCCATCGTGGTATTCGTGTTTGCCTTGCCCGTTTACCTGGTCTACCTGCTGATAAAATCGAATAAGGATAATTAACTGCTAATTCAGACTCACTCTCGTCTCCTGATTCACGGCATATTGCTAGCCGGCAAACTATAAGCAAATTATCGCGACGCTACCATTCGGTATAGGGATTGGGAAGCAAATTTCCTCGGCACTTGGCACCATGCCCTCCCGCACCAGACGTTTAATCACGCCGGTCAATCCGACCGGCCCAACAACCTCTCGGCCCAGAACGTACAATTCGCCTTGGTCATCCTCAGCAAAGCCTGCAACAAGGAAATCTACGCCTGATGCTAAATTGAACTCCCGAATACTATCACTGGCATCGAGATAAAAAAGTCGCTGATTAAACTCGCCAAACACGTACCGACCATCCAGCTCTGGTATCGCGCTACCGCGATACACATAACCACCGATGACCGAGATGCCGTCGGAGTGGCTGTACTCAGCGATTGGGTCAACCAGATCATTGGGTACGCTTGGTGGTGCATCATTACTGATATATCTACCCCCTCCGTAGATTGAGGCAACGCCAGGGTAGAAGAAAAAACCGCCCTCTTTCCAGTTCCAGCCGTAATTACCGCCGGCGACAACATTGTCGATTTCTTCTACCTGGCCCTG
>JBCCFY010000006.1:0-144783 GCA_039110515.1 Pseudomonadota bacterium | reverse complement strand
AACCCTATTCATGGGGTTTGCTAGTATTAAATGGGTAGAAAGAAACATAGGAAAATTCTATGCGGAGGAAATCTAACAAGGCAAAACACTTCCGCTTCGCTCGGACGCGCAATACTGCGCGCCCGTGTTCACGGCGTTATGAATGCTTCTGAAAATGAACAACCGCTGATGACCAAGGATAATCGAAGGAGGTTAAAATATTTGCTCTACTGGAGTGGGGCGATAGTTGTTATGTCTATCTTCATCTATCTGAAATTTGTTGGTGTAAATTCAGAACCCCAATTCAAAACTCTTCGGATAATCCAGGGCGCGGGTTTGTTGTCTCTAACTGTTGGTTCACTAATGCATCGATGCGAGTCATGTAACAAGCTAATGTTTGGTTCTATATTTAATCACCGCTGTAAAACATGCAAAACAAATTCATAACAAGTCCCAAAACTACCACCTTCGGCTCGGACGCGTTTTCAACGCGCCCGTTTGAGAGGCGTTATATAGTCTGAAAATCATGGCTACGATCAAGTTTAGAGTAATCCCTGAGTCTGGGAGAGAAGACCTAATCAGTTTGTTCGAACTGATAAAATCATCCAAGGAAGCAGGCATATTCAATTCAGAAGAAATTTGGTCAAGATTACCAGGCTACGTGAAAAGTAATTTCTTCAGAGGTGATAAAGGAGAATCAATAGATAATCGTTGGGATTTTCTTTCTTGGGTAGATGCGCTAGAACACTGTGAGCAAGAGTTTATCGATATAAACTTTTCTTGGTCTGGCGGCAAACTTGAATTTAATCAGCTTTCATACCCCTCCGGTGGCGTAGAAGCTACTGAAGAGATAGTTAAAGCCTTTAATGGAAAGATCACTAGTAACAATGCTATATAACAAGTTCCAAAACGGCGTTGCCTCGGACGCGCATTCAGCGCGCCCGTTTGAAAGGCGTTATGTATACTGATGAGTCTTGAAGTCATAAGGTGGTCCGAAGCAGAGAGTCTTTCAATTCAACTGTTAGAAAAATTATATGAGAGGCCTAAATTTCGAGTCTCTCCCATGAAATACGAGCCAGGGGTGAATTTTGATGGTTTCTCTCACAAAGGGTTGGTATTTATTTTAGGCGGTGCTTGCAAAATAGACACCAAAGAGGGATCCGTAGTTCTTAGCCGGGATCAATATTTTGAAAAGCCAAAGGGAAAATTTACGTTAACTGTAACTAGTTCTACAGAATTGAGCATCGTAAATGTATGGGATGTTGAGAAAATCATTGAACAAAATACATAACAAGTTCCAAAACGGCGTTGCCTCGGACGCGCATTCTGCGCGCCCGTTTGAAAGGCGTTATATGTATATTGTAATCACCCCTCGGAAAGTAAATTGATAACCTTGTTTGGTATAATCGTATCCGTGATCGCAGTGATTGCGCTTGCGGATATACTTCAGAGGCATTTGAGTGAAGAGGGCAAGAGGGCAAAGAAGCTTAGAAGGATATCCCGAAGGCTGAATGAACTAGAGGGAGAAGGTAGCAAAGATGAACAAACTAAGGATTAGCTAGAAAATGAAAGCTTTAACAACATATAACAAGTCCCAAAACTGTGCCGCCGCGGAAGCGCATTCTGCGTGCCCGTGCTCGAGGCCTTATATCTACAAGAGCAGGATATGAAAAATAAATTGTTTGTCTGCCTGTCCCTAACTTTCTATTGCGCTGTTTCATGGGCGACTGAGATAGATCGGGATTCCTGGATCGATTACATGAAAACCGCTCTCCCAACATATCAATGCCAATCAGAACGGTATTTTAGACAGTGTTTTGACATAGAGGCGGAGAAGTGTGAAGAGGTGATGTCATCTGCTACGCGAAATTGTTTAGAGAAAGAACGGGCTAATATCCCCGCTATCCTTAACCAACCCGAAGATGGGAATAAGTGGGGCAGCGTGATTGGGGCTTGTGCCGGAACTGCTTATGAACTGACTCTTCTAAAAAGCCGCATAAACTCATCGAGATGCAATAACATAGAAAATTGGAGATGAAAGATTTAACAAGAAGCGTATTGAAATGGATGACAAAGGCTTGCTGCCCTTTCACTAGGTGTTATAAGTGCTGCAAAAACTGGAGCAATCGTATTATGAAAAAAATCCTTAGATACTTTGTAATAGCCTCAGCTATGTTTTTCGCTAATTTTGCGTTTGCGGATCAGCAAGAGGTGCGGCGTTGTTTTAATTCTATTCCAGAGGAAGCTCAAGGAGCCGATTATCTACTGTATTTTGTGCGAAGCAATGGAGCGATTTCAGATGGCACATTCATCACAATGTCGAAAAGAAAAGGCGCATCTGGGATGAGTAAAGACTTAGCGAAAGTACTCTATAAGGGTAGGAAAGAAAACCAATCTTATATAATTTGCGGTCCAAACAGCAAAAAGTCATTGCAGGTTTTAGCGGATGCCTTTAGGTACAGCATCAAAAAGAAAAGGATTTTTCCAAAACTTGATGTTACCTATATTGGTTCAAACGTAGATACCAGTGAAATTGAAAGTAACGCGAAAGAACTGCAAATTAAGATTGTAAGTTACCCTTTGAATGAAAAAGACCTCTAACAAGTTCAAAAACTGCCGAGCTCTACGCTCACTTCGTGTGTGCCTGATTCAGAGCCAATAGGCATATCTGGAGACCTAAATGAATAAACGATCCGCAATGATTAACATCGTTCTTTTAGGTGGCCTGCCGTTCATTGGACTGCTAGCGGCCATAATTCTGCCTAACTTAATGCAATCTTGGAATTCTCTATTGCTGTCGAGTTTGATTCTCATAATTATCGGCAAAGTATCGCAATTCAGAAAAGGTAGATGGATTGGCTTTGGTAGCAGCGATATGGATAAACCATTTAAATATTTTTATTTATTGGGTTGGTTTCTTTTAATCAATGCAATACTAATTGGTCTGGCGGTTACAACGAATGCATAACAAGGTTTGCTAAAAAAACGCATATGCGGTGCTTGAACGTTCACTATGTTCGCACCGATGCCAGCGGCGTCAAACGTCAATCGAATGAGAACCATCATGAAAAAGATAATTACATTTCTACTGGTGATTTGCTCGATGCAGGCTGGGGCAGAAATGCTATGGAAACCAGACGCTATTACTTTTGAACTCAAGCAATCTCACAAAGCTCTGGGCTTGGGCTTGGTTCTGGAAATAAACCAGGCCCTCGCCCTTGGAGAATCAGGCTGGAAACAATCCAGAATTGATCTGCCGGAGAACTGGGTAGATGCGGAGCTAAAGATGAAACAAGGGTCTATTTACCTGAATATTGATGGACAGTCTTATTACATAAATGCAGAGAACAAAGGGGCTCTTAGCTTTGCCATACTGAATGGCGGCAAGAAAACTGATGAACAGCTTCTGGAAATTTGGTCCAAGCACGCAAAAAGTACATAACAAGTTGCTGATGTTTACTCCGGGCCCACGTCCATCTGCGAAACAGGCTACACCTTGGCCTGTCCGCGCCTTGCAAAGTAGTTAAGCAACCGGCCTACGGTTCGTTCACCCCAAATGCTGCTTAGCCTGCCATTAATTCTAGTCTTAGGAGTTTTTCTCCCAATTCTCGGTTGGCTCAACCTGCGTCACTCTCAGGCCCTTCAAGGGGCTGACACTAATGTACCGACAACCAAAGAAATCGTAGTTCAAATTTTTATTCTGCAAACCATAGTGGGTGGCTTGGTTTTGCTGGCCGTGCATGGGTCCCAGCTGGAAGTTGTATGGCTGCCCGTCTTGTCAATCCAAACCATTCTAGTCGCGGTGAGTGTGCTTTTGGTTGTCGTACTCATATCTTTGTCCGAGGCAAGAAAGCCACTAGGCCCAAACGAGCACATACGAGCTCGGCTGCGAGAGATGTCTGCCAAGAATCCAGCCTGGATCGGCGTCACTATCTACGCCGGTTTTATCGAGGAGTTTGCTTATCGAGCAGTTCTAACGCTTCTTTTTGCTGAAGCTATTGGATACTGGCCCGCTGCCATAGTGAGCGCCCTCCTCTTTGGCATGGCCCATCTCTCAAGTGGTTTGCGAGCCCTTCCCGCTAGCATCTTTTTTGCGTTGGCAATGCAGTTGCTGGTCTTTGTGAGTGGCGGCCTCCTCCTGGCCGTCGTGGTTCATATCGCTTACGATCTTATTGCTGCTTGGCTTGGTCGAAGAATGGCTCATGCTTCTAAAAGTGATGGCAGTTCCGTTCTTTAGTTATGGGGATAAATCGCTTTGAGTAGACCTTTACAAATTGTGGTTCTCTTAAAAATTCGAGAGCCGGGGGCATTTCATGAATTTGAAACGCATGCCAACCAGATTATGGCGCGCCATTCTGGGCGCATAGTCTCAGCCTTTAAACCGGAGAACGAATTGTCATCAGATAGCGACGTGCATGAAGTCCACATTCTTGAATTCCAATCTCGAGAAGACTTTTTAAGTTATCGATCTGACCCAGAGCTTTTCGCCTTGGCGGAATTACGAGAGCGAGCCATCTCAGCTACGCATCTTTTCACCGCTGGCGAGTATGTATCCTATGAGCTATGAGCGGGAGAGTGACCAATGAAAATAGATCATATTAATATCAGTGCTCCCAAAGATGATCTTGAACAGGAAAAGCAATTCTTTTCGGATGCCTTAGGCTTGAAAGAAGGGTTTAGGCCCAATTTTTCCAGTAATGGTTATTGGCTATATTCAGAAGGCAAAGCACTTGTGCATTTAACCGAGAGCAACAACCATTTCAAAAATGAATCACAGGGTTTCTTGGACCACATTGCATTTGACATGACCGGGTCGAAAGAACTTATAAAAAGGCTGACAGACCTAAACATTCCTCACAAGATTAAATTTCTAAGTGAGAACAGTATGACGCAGGTTTTCTTCAAGTCGCCTTCGGGCATCGGTTTGGAGGCCAATTTTCTGAATGAAACCAGTGAGTACCTATCAGAATAAATTTCCGGATGCGGCCATAGGCCACCTAGGTGCAGATTGGCTTAGCGTTGGTTAATCGAGGTAAATCAATGATTGTGAATGACATAAAGGCCTTTGTTCCCTGCAAAGATTATCAAGTTTCAATTTCTTTTTATAAAGAGATCGGCTTCAATGCTGAGCAAGCTTCTGATGATTTAACGTTGCTGGAAAATGGAGATTGCTTCTTATTCTTACAGCGATTCTACAACGCGGAACTTGCCGACAACTTTATGCTCCAGGTGTGTGTTGATGATATAAACACGGCTCACGATTTGTGCTCAAAGTCAGTACACAAAAGAAAAATATCGCCCATTAAGAAAGAGCCTTGGGGCGAAGTTTTCTATCTTTGGGGCCCGAGCGGTGAGCTGCTTCACATCACACAACTTAGAACCTAACAAACCCCAACACAGGCTGTGTGCCACTAAAACCCAAATATATAAATTCCCGCTCAGAATAAACAACAATGAATTTATGCAGCCTCCTAAGAATTGAGAAACCAATTATCCAGGCCCCAATGGCCGGTGTGCAAAACTGGGAATTGGCGGCTGCTGTATCTAACGCTGGCGGGCTTGGCTCAATTCCTTGTGGGATGCTGACTAAGGATCAGGTTTTATCTGAAATCAGCAACTTCAAACAGCACTCTGAAAAACCCTATAACCTGAACTTTTTCTGCCATGAAATGCCGGTTGTTGACCACCCTGCACTTAAGGCCTGGGAGGAACAACTTTCTTCATATTACCAATCTCTTTCTGTCGCTCCTCCACAAGAAATTACTGGCTTAAGAGTTCCTTTTGACCAGAGTATTGCAGATGCAATCGAGCCCCATAAGCCTCCGGTAATTAGTTTTCATTTCGGCCTACCCGCTCAAGAGCTAGTAAAAAGACTGAAGTCTTGGGGAACTGTAATTCTCTCTTCAGCAACAACCCAGGAAGAAGGCCTTTGGTTGCAAGAAAATGGAGCAGATATCGTTATCGCGCAGGGCATTGAAGCGGGAGGCCACAGAGGAATGTTTATGACTTCCGATCCTTCAACACAGCTTACAACCACTGATCTTGTAGCCTGCTTAAAACGTGAGTTACTCATTCCGGTAGTTGCAGCAGGTGGAATTGCAACGCACGTGGAAGTAAGAGAAATGATTGGTTTAGGAGCATCGGGCGTGCAAATTGGCACTTCATATTTGCTCTGTGATGAAGCAAAAACCTCGTCGCTGCATAGAAAAGAAATCCAGTCGAACAGCAGAAAAACCGCATTAACAAATATTTTCTCTGGTCGATTGGCCAGGGGTATTACCAACAAAGTCATGGAAGATCTAAACTTCGTAAATGATAAAGCACCAACATTTCCTTATGCTGCAGTTGCTCTTGCGCCTTTGAGAGCCAAAGCTGAAACACTGGGGCTTCCCGACTTCACACCCCTATGGGCTGGTCAGAACAGAAGCGGCTGCAAAGAGGTTTCTGCGTCTAAACTAACTGAGGAGTTATGTGGAAAAGACGTTTAGTTAGCGTTGGCCACTAGCATAATTGAACCACCTTAGTCAGGCTCGACGTGTAGATAGGTTAGATGAGGTATTTCCAAATTAGAAGGTCCTTATGACACGCTCAAAAGTGATTAAGAACGCATCATTGGCCAGCCTGTTCCCGGCGGCCGCACCTGCTGCATTCCTTCTGCTATTTGTCCATGTTTATTCCGTCATAGTCGGAGCAGTTTTATTCTTGTTCTTTTGCGCGTTCTTCGTTGGGCTTACCTATTTTTTGAAGCAGTTTGAACTTCACACCTCAATTTTCGCTACCTTCTTTTTAGGTGGTTGTATCCCAGGAACAATAGTGCTTATATTGACTTTGTTGTCTCCCGCCAGAGGCGAAGCAGGTTTGGTTTATCTCTTCTCTTTTCTCGGCGCATTTGGTGGTGCTTATCTCGGCTGGCTGAACAAGACCTCCTAGTCCGTTTGATACTATTGCCTGCCGAATCGCCCAAGAAAAGGGGGCCCTGGCGCCAATACTAAAACCAGCATGAAGTTGGATGCTTAATACTCTAGCGCTAATTAACGGAGCATTCTCTTAACAACATAAAGTCATATGAGCAAATTAGAAGAACAGTATCCAATCGTACTTATTCAGGATGTCATCTGGGGCGACATGGATGCCTTCGAACACGTCAATAACACGGTTTATTTTCGCTACTTTGAAGATGCGCGACTGGAATTCTTCAAACGGTTTGGAGTAAACGAGTATAAAGCAGAACACAGTATCGGCCCGATTTTGGCGTCAACAAGTTGCAACTTCAAACTGCCACTGACTTTTCCAGACCGAGTTCATATTGGTGGCAGGTACACAATCTTATCGCCCAAAAAAATCAGTATGGAGTACGCAGTCTATAGCGAGAGACTAGATGGAATAGCCGCTGAGGGAGAAGGCTTGCTCGTCTACTATGATTACGGCCAGGGTCGGAGTTGCGAGATTCCGCACGAGATATTGGATCGTTTGGAATGAAGTAGAGTCCAGCCAATCCTCTTAGACACAGAATCTACTAAGTCGGATACGGTGAGGGCCACTTGAAATGTGATGTCGCCCCTCGATCTGCTTTGAACCATTCCCACAATTAAGGACACATACACTATGAATCCTTCGTTAGGTCCTTCCTAATTTTGCGCCCGTTTAGAAATGATTAATCGCCGACATTGTCTCGTTCTATTGGGTTTGCTGCTCCTTGGACTCATAGCATGGAATTCAGTCCCCTTCGGTCATCGAGATGATCCAACCTCGGGTCGCGATAATCGTGTGTCCGAACGCAATGTAGTTGCAGACGAAACTGGTAGCGAAGTTTCGACAAAGATTCATGATGTACAAGCGCAGGCCCTGCATGGAGCTGATAACTCCAAGGAGACATTACCTCTCGATCTTGAAATAGAAACTTCCCCGGCCACTGTCTATAAGCGATATTTTGCTTTGGCTGAGTCAGGCAATGCCACAGCGATGTTTATTCTCTCCGATGTCCTTCATCAATGTCCTTGGCCTTATGCGCACGAACCTAACCGAATGGAAAAGCTGCGAGAAGCCGGACTTGAAGCAGCTGCTATACAGCATTTCGCGCAAAAGATTAAAGCGTGTAAGCCACTGTATTTGGAGCTCGGTGATGAGGATGCCAGGAAACTTGAAGATGCCTGGCGACAAGCGGCAGCTCAGAGAAAAAACCCATTTGCGCTCTTGGATCAAAAACTAAGGAATAATGGACACACAAATGGGCCGGACGAAAATTATGAGCTCTTACTGAGCACGGCTTTTGACGAATCAAGAGAGAATCCTTACCTTCGAATTAAGGCCTTATTGCATTTGCTGAGCTATCGTCGAAATAGCAATAACTACTCTTCTGAGCCTGAAGAAATAATATCATTTGCTATTGAACACTTACATTGCTCAGCGCTGGCCAGTTGTGATGTGGAAGAACTGAAGTCAATTATCACTGCAGAGAACTGGTTAGCCGAATCGCAATACGAAGATGTAGTTCAGCGATCAGCAAAGATAAACGAAGATATAAGTAAAGGGAATTATGCAACGATTGGATTAGTTCTAGATCCAACGAATTAATTTATTCAAAAGCTCAATCTCTGATTAAGGTATCAACCAGCGGTCTGTTTGTTTTTATGGAACGCCCTATTCCGATCCAATCTAACCCGCTGCATTAGTAGCGAATTGATTCCCTCTAATCAATTCGATAACCAGTCAGGCTAACATCCATGATTTTTCTCCAGTAAACTTGCAATCAATTGAGTGTGGACTTAGGTTTACACTAGTTGAAATTGGTTTTGAAAATGTAACACACAGTAAAGACCACGGTATTTGGAATACCGACCCGATCACCTAACCCATTGATTTAAAACAACTGTCGTAATGAAGTCGCATCGCTTACGTACCCGACATTGACTAATCTTGATAATAATTGGCCCCGAACAGCACAGAGGAATACCAATGATAGTTCGAAAATTGAGGCTTCAGAATGGCTGGTCGCAAGATCAGCTAGCGCAGTTGAGTGGGCTTAATATCCGCACTATCCAGCGTATCGAACGGGGCCACACACCTAGCCTGGAATCGTTAAAATCTCTCGCCGCTGTTTTTGAAGTTGAAGTTAATGATCTAACAGCGGAGGCAACCATGACCCCAGTAAACGAGTTATCCCTTGAAGAGCAACAGGTGCTCGAGCATGTCCGAGACATAAAAGGGTTTTACCAGCATCTCATCACCTACGGGATCACCATCGTATTTTTGTTTGTTGTGAATTTCCTGGTGTCGCCAGGGTACTGGTGGGCTTTGTGGGCGATGCTTGGCTGGGGAATAGGCGTGGTTTCACACGGCATAAGCGTGTTCGAAGTATTTGATTTTCTCGGCCCGGACTGGGAGAAACGTGAGGTAGAAAAACGCCTTGGTAAAAAGCTCTAGTCTCAGACCACGTACATCTAAGTCGCCTTCGGTTGCTGTTTGGCGCCGAAGGTGCTGGTTGTTCACTGGGCTGTCTTAAGTATGGCCAAAGGAACGCTTTTCTTTTTCTGCGGAAAGATGGGCGCCGGAAAATCCACCAAGGCCAGGGAAATAGCCACCGAACAAAATGCGGTATTGTTATCAGAGGATGAATGGTTAGCCGCTTTATATCCCAATCAAATCGCAACACTGGACGACTATGTTGAGTATTCACGACGCCTTAAACCGCAGATTAAAAGGCTGGCTCAATCAGTCCTTTCGACAGGAACTGATGTTGTGATGGACTTTCCAGCGAACACGGTATCGCAGAGAGCCTGGTTCCAAAACTTATTCAGCGAAATCGATGCTCCCCATCAACTTATCTATTTGGACGTTGGTGATGACGTTTGTCTGCAGCAGATAGAACAACGACGAATTGAACAACCTGAGCGAGTGGCTACTGACACGAAGGAAATGTTTGAGCAGGTTACGCAGCATTTTGTTGCACCGACAGCCGAAGAGGGATTTAATATCAGCACTGTCTAACCCTGGAAACGTTGCGTATATTTATGAAACCCAAATATAACTTCGTTGATTCCAACGCCATTGAGTGGCAACAAACTGAAACCATCGGCGTTGAGATCAAACGATTAGCCAGCGCTAATGACCAAGTGATGGAGTTGTATCGATGTGCGCCTAACACGGTATTTCCTGATCATGTGCATGTGGGGCCTGAGTTTGTTTACATCCTGGAGGGCAGTGCCCAAGTTGATGGTAACTGGATTACAGCCGGGTGGTCGAGTGGAGCAGAAACCGGCACCATTGATAAGGCTTTCATGAGCGGGGACGACGGTTGTGTTTTTCTGTCAGTCTATACATTGGGCTCCGAATATGTGTAAGAATAGAAAACCGAACCAAAGTAATTATCAGTAACGGAGAATCAGACACATGGGTAAATTTCCTCGGTGGTTAATCTTATCGCTGCTTATTGGTGCCGCAGTGCTCTGCTACATTATTGGTTTTACGCCCGGGATGGGTTTATTTCTGATTCTTGGCATGGTGTTTGAGTTAAGTTTCTGGGTAAAGGTGTTTCGGCATTCAGATAAAGAATAAGGACTTCCCTCATGTTGCTGGATCATGCTGAAACCCTGATAGGAATTGCTGAGCTGGCAATCGCGCTTGCCGGTTTTACCGGTGTGGTGGTTGCTTTCAGGAGTCGGGATTCTGGCGGCTGGCACCCAGGCGATCGATTGCGTTTGGTTTTCCTGCTGGAAGCAAGTTTAACCGCGGCAGGATTTGCACTGCTGACTCTGATCTTGTTTCATGCACTACCCTACCCCGACTCTGTCGCCATCTCTCTCGCGAGTTTTCTTTGGGCTTTGTATATGCCCTGGTCACTGTATACCTCAAGTCGCAAGATTCGTGAGAATAAGGAAAAACATCAGGACATTGATCAGTTTGCCAATCGAATCGTCTTTTTTATTTTCACTGCGCTGGTAGTACTACAGCTAGTCAACGTTTTATTGTGGCAGGCTTTTGCGCCCTTACTGGCCGCACTTTGCTTTAACTTGGCCGGTGCTGCCATGCAATTTGCGCGGTTGGTAAGATCAGCATTTCATGGCTAACAACAAGACGGTAATCATCACTGGCGCAAGCAGAGGGATTGGTGCTGCTACTGCGCACTTGCTGGCAGGCGCCGGGTATCAGGTTTGTATCAATTACTTGCGGAGTTCCGACAAAGCCGAAGCCCTGGCGGCAGAAATACGCGGTGCTGGAGGCCAGGCAATTTCTATTCGGGCTGACGTCTCGATTCAGCAGGACGTAGACGCTCTTTTTAAGGCTACTCGAGAAGCGTTCGGTGAGATTACCCATTTGGTAAATAACGCTGGCATCCTGTTCACCCAGGCAGAGATGGCGGATATTGATGTCGAGCGGTTTCAAAAAATACTTAGCACCAATGTAATCAGCTGCTTCCTGTGCTCACAGGCTTTTATCAAACAAGCCAGCGCTGGCGCAGCCATTGTCAATGTTTCATCACTGGCCGCGCAAACCGGTTCGCCGTTTGAATACGTGGATTACGCTGCATCTAAAGGCGCGATGGACTCCTTAACCAAAGGCCTGGCCAAAGAGGTAGCGGCTAAAGAAATAAGGGTAAACAGTGTGCGACCAGGATTTATCTACACCGATATGCACGCCGATGGTGGCGAGCCAAATCGGGTGGACAGGTTGGCGCCACAAATACCCATGCAACGTGGCGGCACACCAGAAGAAGTCGCACAAGCTATAAGCTGGCTGTTATCGGATGAAGCCTCGTATGTCACCGGCTCATTCATTGATATTGCTGGCGGACGTTAACACCAACCAACTGCAGGGTTTTCTATGGAAATTTTTGACGCATATCATCAAACAGTTCTCGCCATCGGGGTAATGGCTGCGCTTCTACTCTCTCAGCTCATCATCGCTGACGTGGTGGGCATCAAAGCCAAGCATAAGCCCGGTATGCCTGTGAATGCCGATCACGGCAACTTGCTATTCAGAGCCAGCCGCGTGGTTGGTAACGCCAACGACAGTGTTGCCGTATTTATCTTGGCCGTAGCCTTCTGCATTCTATCCGGCGCCTCCCCTGTTTATACGGCCTATGCCGCCTGGACCTATGTGATTCTTCGAATTCTCTATGCCGTGTGCTACTACGCGAATGTACAAACCATGCGCTCTGCAATCTTCGGCATTTCATTGGTGTCCTTGTTAGCCTTGATAGGAATTGGTTTTTTTACTTGATTACAGTTTTAAAACCTATCACTCGTGCCCTGGACATTCCTATAAGCTGCAGAACGTGAACACCATCAAACTAATCTTCATAACACTATTCCTAGGTCACTCCATGGCGTTCGCCTGCGACAAGTCAACCTGCGATGAATGCGCGCAGGAAGCGGAATTTACCTGGAACCCTTCGGTTGAGGCTACCACCCCTAGACTGTCACGATTTTATGAGATGGCAGACCTGATCGATGCGGCGTTTCAAAAAGGGGACTTTGAACAAGCCGCAAGCCTTATCGAAGAAAACCTGGGTCTAGCCTCGGTGTATCGTTGCAATTGGAATTACGGTAACGCGATTCACGATTCCAACCGCATCCTAGGGTTTATCGCACTGGAAAATGACGACATCCCTGCTGCTGCTAACTATTTAATTTCAGCGGGAAAGACTACCGGCTCTCCCCAGCTAAATAGCTTCGGGCCAAAAATGGACTTAGCTCAAGAGCTGCTATTGGAAGACGAAGTGGACGCTGTTAAAACCTACCTGCTGGATGTAAAGCGATTTTGGTCAGGTAACGAACAACAGATTGACGACTGGATCGAAAAAATTGATCAGGGCCAACAGGTACAGCTTGACCGATACCAAATTAGCACGCGCGGCCTTCTTATTATGGCTTTCACCTATGCATGGCCGTTAATTCTGACCTTTTTCTTCTGGCTGAGAATTAAACGAAACCTATCAGATAACTGGTCCTTTGCTCTGGCTTCAGTGGTCCTGGGATTTATTGCTACCATGCTTGGCGGTAGGCTAATGGGTTCGACCATGGTTGGTCTGACAGAAATGCTGAGCAGTCAATTGGTTGTTCCGGCCCTTATGATTTCCGGTTTATTGATGCAGTTTGGGCTTCCCTTCCTGGTTATCTTTTTGTTGGCACGATTCTATCAACGGAATTCATCCCAAACCGTTTGATAGTTCCTGCCCACGAAAACAGATCTCTGACATCCCTATTCTCACCCTCCAGTGTTCTTTGTAGATGCCGGATAGCCTCCTGACAAATAACGCATGAATATCAGGTCATTTGCACGCGAGTTCTGGTTGTTCGGAATGAAACAAGCCTACGCTTGTGTCTTTGGTGGTTTTCTTTTGGGGGTCATGATCTTAAGCAGTGTCTGGTACCCCCTTGAGAGCCTGCATCGCTATGACTTTTTATTTCTCGCGGCAGTCGCATTTCAAATTACGTTGCTGGCCACAGGGCTGGAGACGCCCCGCGAGGGGCTGGTAATCGTTGTTTTCCATATTGTCGCCACGGTTATGGAAATATTTAAGACTTCGGATGGCATAAACTCTTGGCAGTATCCGGAGGAGTTTATTTTTGGGATTGGCAATGTACCCCTGTTTGCCGGGTTCATGTACAGCGCGGTTGGTAGTTACATTGCCCGAATCTGGCGCATATTTGATTTCCAGTATTCACACTATCCGAACAAGACGGCAACTCTTTGTCTGGTGACGTTAATCTACTTGAATTTCTTTGCGCACCATTTTTTCTGGGATCTCAGATGGGTTCTGTTTGCTGTTACGTTCTATCTGTTTTATCGCACGAACATCTATTTTTGCGTGATGCAATCATACCGTTCAATGCCAATTCTACTGGGGTGGTTTTTGGTGGCACTCTTTATCTGGATTGCGGAGAATATTGCTACTTATACAAATATATGGATTTATCCCAGCCAGGCTGAAGAGTGGAATTTGGTCCCACTCGCGAAACTTAGTTCCTGGTATTTACTCATGTTGCTTAGTTTTGTGCTGGTATCCTTGATAAATGATATAAAGATTCGCACAAGCCCGAATGCGCGAAGTGGAGAGACAAATTGATTAACGATGAAACCCGCAAAGCACGTGAACGCCTGGTATTGGACCATTTTCATGACGAAGTTGATCATCTCTGGGACGATGTGCTGTCCACATTTCCGCACCCGCACTACGAGATTATCCCAACGCTAACGGTTCATGATGGTAACGAAGAAGTGCGTGATTATTATATCGATACGCGCGTTGCCTTCCCTGACCAGGATCATGAGATCATTTCCTTTCGCCATTCAGACGATGCGGTAATTACCGAGTTTTGGCTGATGGGCACCCATCTCGGCCCACTGGGCGGCATGCCTCCCACAGGCGGCAAATTTCGGGTCCGGGTGATGGCGTTTTTTATCTTTGATGAGACTGAAACGCTGGTCTGCGAGCGTATCTATTTCGATAGCCTGACCATGTTCAAGCAACTGATCGGCAATCTCAATATGCGCAACCCCAAGAACTGGTGGTTGCTGATTAAAGCATTACGCGGGTTCAAGCAGATGAGTAGTGAGCCAGCCCCTGAGTTGCTGATCACTACCCCACCCACTTTTAAAGACTATCAGCGATCCTAAACCGCCAGTCAAAAATACTAGCTTGCTGTGTTTTTTCTCAGCCAAATAAACTGGCAAATGTAACCCACCACAAACGTTACCAGGAAGGCCAGGTAAAACTGTCGCAACACAGGGTGGTGAATGGTATCAAGAACCGGGTTGCCAATTGGCAGGCGTAGCAAGCCATCCGTTATCGCCGGGATCATATGGAACAATAATGTGGCTGAGTAGCAAAAGGCCTTGAAATACGGTGCTATGACGGACAACACCGAGATCTTGTCCACCAGGTAACCGGCAGCCACCGCTAAAAGGGTTAACACCGCCAGGATATGGGCTGGACCAAATCCACCCTGGTTGTAGATAAACAGCGCCGATCCGGCTGCGAATAAAGTGCAGGCTAAATATATTCGTCCACTCTGGTTTTCCGTCAGGATCACCTTGTATTTTGCTAGCGTGTAGAAACCCGCTATCAGCGCGATGATGGCGATAATAGTGTGTATCCACCCTAGAATAGTCATTTCAGGCATATTGTTCTCCTCGTCCTCTCAAGACATTTTGGTTTGTTAAAGCATCTCTTGCAAATGGTTTTGACGGTTAGTAGACCAGTCAACCTGTAGCTAACATTGAATCGAGCATTGCTGGAAACAATTGATTAAAACTGGCTCCCTGGGTTAACTGATGCGCGAGTTCGAGTGATATCAGGCCGTGCAAAGAGGCCCATGATGTATGTGCCAGCACCACCGGGTCGCCTTTAATTTTGCCGGACGCAACCACACGTCGAGTCGCATTTAGCAGCACGCGCCGGGTCCCCTGTTGAGCACGAATTACCATCGGATTGTCACTGGCTTGATGCACCGGCACCATGTACAGCAATCGATAGGCATGCGGATTGTTCCGCGCAAAACCCGCATAGGCCGTTGCCAACTCACGTAAGTACTCAAAATCAGACAAGTTTTCATCCACCGCTTCCAGCTCTAGCGTCAGTCGGTCAAACCACATCGCTCGCAATGCCGCGAACACCGCTTCTTTGTTATCAAAATAACGGTAGGCCATCATCGGGCTGCAGGCCAGCAATTTGGCTACGCCACGCATGGAGACGGCATCGTAGCCCTGCTCCTGATAGATCTCGAAAGCCTTTTCGCAAAAACTGTTGCGAAAGCTGTCAATATCTAACTGGCTTAAGGCTCTCCTCGGCATAAATAAATTTTACATTGTATATTTTACGTTGTAAATTTTATTTTTCATCTTTCCCGACCATTTCAGACCCCGGTGACCTCAAATAATTAACGAATCGTCCATTTGACACCAAACGGAGTGTCTTCAATACTCTAGTGACCTCACGTTTATCCAGGTGCCAATTTCACCATGCCAAAGATGCTCTTTACTATTCCGGAAGGCCGATTCTCCGATAGCCAAATCGTTGCAGTGCAAGCTGAAATGGTTGCAAGATATCAACACTTAATGCAAAGCAATGACGCGGTTCTGTGTTTCTGGTCCGTACTGCCGCAAGGCCAGAGTTACGTGGCTGGCCAGCAGGATGATATCTATATTGCCTTGATCGAAGTGCCGGAGAACTTCAACCAGGAACACCGTGAAGAACTGCTGCTCAAGTTTAACGAGGCATTCGCGGAAGCGGCTGGCATCAGCCTGGAAAAACCACTGATAACCATGGCCGACTCTTCCAAGGTAGATGAATACTTAAGCGCCAACCGCAATCGGTTGAAGTCGTTCAGCAAGCTTTCATTTTTAATCGGCACGATGGTGCACGCCTATCGCTCCAAGAAACAGCATGGCTTTGCCGCGCTACCAACCAATTTGTGAGGAACCAAGATGCCTTTATACAATCTTGCCTGTCGTTCAAGTCTAGCCGCTGAGACAAGACAAAAAGTAGCCACCGCGATCATGCATACGCATTGTGATCAGACGGGCGCGCCTGCCCAGTTTGTGAACGTGGTCTTTATGGATAACTATCCCTTACCAAGCGAACAAACGGTCAGCGTGCTCGGTGGTGTACGCACTGGTGGCAATCGCACCCCTGAAAGTATTCGTCGCTTGAAAGACGCATTACATAACGCCATCGCTGAAGCACTTGGCGAGTCAACTACTGCCGTCGGCATGTCATTGGTGGGTATACCCTCCAACTGGATCGTGGAAGGGGGTGAGGTAATGCCGGAACCCGGCTCAGAAGAAGAACAGGCGGTGGCACAAGCGCACGGAGCTTAACCCAAACACACGCGGAAAACGCGGGAGGTTGGATGTATGGCTAGATTACTGATATTACTGTACGGCGTTGTTTCTTACCTTATCGGCGTTGCAGGCCTGGTCGCTATTATTGTCACCCTGGCCGGTTTTATGCCCTGGGGTTTTCTACTTGACTCGCCCTCCTCCGCCACCAGTCCAATCATCTGGAATGCTGGATTGGTGTTTCTCTGGGGTCTGATTCATACCGGCATGGCCCGGCAGGGATTTAAAGATGTACTGTGCAAAGTGGTACCAGAACCGGCGGAGCGTTCTACTTATGTGTTGATTGCCGGCATCACCAGCGTTGCTTTGGTAGGTTACTGGCAATACATACCTGGGCAAGTCTGGCACGTCACCACACCCGCGGCGGTGATGCTGCTGTGGGGTTTGTTCTGGTTTGGCTGGGTGTTTTGTCTTGCTGCTACTTTTGCCATTAACCATTTTGACCTGTTCGGATTGCGCCAGGTATTTTTGAATTATCGACAAATGCCCAAGCCGCCGCTGAATTTCGTCAAACGCGCTATGTATCGATACATTCGGCACCCAATTCAAACCGGGGTGGTGATTGGCGTATGGGCAACTCCTTCGATGAGCATGACACAGCTGATATTAAGCTTTGGCTTCACTGTGTATATTTTTATTGGCCTCTGGTACGAGGAACGCGACCTGGTGGAATCCATCGGCCAGGATTACGTGGACTACAAACAGGAAACCGGCAAATTGTTCCCGCGCCTGTTCGGGCGCTAATCCTCGGTTAAGTCTCTTAGTCGAGCAAGCCCAAAATCTGCAGGGCATCGAGGGTAATCGATTTCCTGAGACTCGCCTGTTCACCACTCACCATCTCCATATTCATGGCGAACAGAATGTGCTCGCGATCCCGCTCAAGATAGCCCACGAACCAGCCAACTTTATCCACCCGAATGGCCCAGCCGGTTTTTGCATAAACCCGGATATCACCTTTCTCGTCATTCAGCATGATTGATTTCAGGGTGTGCTGATACGTTGGTTCAAACGGCAGCGTTTGTGCGGCCAATGCTCGCAAAAATTCGATTTGCTCCAACGCTGAGATGGTCAGTGAACTGTTTAGCCAGAATTCATCCACCACCTCGCCAGTTTGCTGATTCCCAAATGACAGCTTCGCCAGCTGGTCTTGATAGTGTTCTATACCGACTTGTCGGGCAATCTCCTGGTAGCACCAAACACAGCTTCTTTGGAAAGCCGTGGTCAGCGATTGGTCCTGGTTCCAACTGCCAATTCCACGCACCTTGCCATCCCACTCAAAAGTCGATTCCGCAGAGGTAACCACACCCTGGTCGAGGGCAATCAGGGTGTTTAGTACTTTGAAGGTAGAAGCAGGTGAGAATCGTTTCTCAGCGCGCTCCTGGTTATGCACAAATATGGGTTCGCCTTCAGCATCAGCAACGACCAGCGTTCCGACCACATCTTGAGCGCGAAACAACTCGGCGATTTGATCTTGCAGGCTAACCTCGGAGGAGTGCGCCGCTGGTGAATCCAGTAGCAAAAATAAAATAGCTACAAGACGCGGGAAACGCCTATATCTTCTTGGCATCGTCCACCACATTCATGGTTGCCAGGCCAGACTGGCCAATTTCAACGGCAGCAAACGGCCCGCCAAGAAACTGATGAGCCGGATCGTTAATATCCTCGGCTGGCGCATCCGAAAGGATCTCCTCGGCAAACTGCTCAGCATTGTCCTTGGGCCGAAAGCCCAGGAAGCTGGCTTTGCTATTGTCCACCGGTGAGCGATCGTTATTAGAAACCCCATACACGATGGCAAATCCAGTGGTGCGCGTATTAATCGATTGTTCGACAAGATGAATCAAATCGTCATAGGACAACCAGGTGCCCAGCGACCGTGCATTGTTCACCTGTGCGCAGGAGAAGATGCGCATGCACACCGATTCAACGCCGCGCTTGTCCCAATACAGGCTGGCCAGGTCCTCTGCAAAACACTTGGCCAGGCCGTAGTAAGTGTCCGGTTTATGCGCCGCGTCTATACCAATTCCAGCTGTGCGGGAGTGCATGCCCACGGCGTGCACCGAGCTGGCATAGACCACCCGACGTACTCCCTGCCGGTATGCTGCCTCCCAGATATTGTAGGCACCGATGATATTTGGGCCGAGGATTTCATCGAACGAGGCTTCATCGCCAATCGCACCAAAATGCACCACCATGTCTGCGCCTTCCAGCAAGCGGTTAATATCGTCGAGGCTGGCTAAATCCGCCTGTTGATATTCCTCACCCGGGTAGCGATTGCCAATATCGTCATGAATATCCGATGACACTAACAGATCGGCCATCTTGGTAAGAGGCTCACGGAGATAGGAGCCGAGGCGACCAGCAGCTCCGGTAAGTACGATTTTTTTCATATTGTGTTCCTGTGGTCGGTATTTTTTCGTTATTAGAATGGTCTTATATTACTGCTTTTTCCACGAACGGTCTGTCCTCTGTAATGCGGGAAAATTCAAAAGGGGTCAAGTCGAGGCTGCGATACTCGCCATAGGTGATTAGCTCGGCCGTGCCTCTGCCCATAGCTGGCGATTGCTGCAAGCCATGCCCGGAAAACCCGTTTACAAAAATAAAGTTTTCCACCTTCGGATGAGCGCCGAGAATAGCGTTTTGGTCGAGTGTATTGTAGGCATAGTGCCCCACCCAGGAATTGATCAGCTTCAAGGCCGAGAACTGAGGGATGCGGTTGGCAATGGCCGGCCATACTTTGTCCTGCCACAAGCTGTGATCCTCAATAAAGTCATCATAATCCACCGCCGGATCACTATCGGGTGGGCAGCCCGCCAGGTAATTGCCACCGTCGCTGCGCACATGCACGCCTGAAGGATCAATCGTTAATGGCAACGGACAATCCAGAGGTTGGACCGCGCTGAAAATAAAGGTGTAACGTTTGCGCGGTTCGACTGGCAGCTCTATGCCTGCCATTGCTGCGGTTAGTTTCGCCCTGGGGCCGGAGGCATTAACGACTTTGCCACACATGATGGTTTCTTCGGATCTCAGGACGACCTGCTCTACCTGGCTTCCCGCCTGGTTGAGGTTCAGGTCGACCACTTCGTTTTCGATAAACTGCGCACCCTTCTCGCGCGCGCCTTTGCGCCACCAGTCAAACACCGTGCCACCATCGAAATAGCCCTCGTTAACCCGGTTGTGACTGCCAGCGACGATGTCATCGAGCTGGTAGAACGGATACTGTTGCCGGATTTGTTCGACCGTCATGATCTCGGTTGCCGCCCCGCATTTCGCCTGAACCTGTTGGTTGGATTTTAAGACGTCGGCGAAGGCTGCATTGTCTGCCAGGTATAAATAACCAAAACTGTCTATAGGAATATCGGGCACTCTTGGGTCGTCGCCCATGTAACTGCGAAAGTTATTAATGTATTCCGCACCGAACTGGGAAACCCGTACATTGATCTCGGTAGAAAACTGCTGGCGGATACAGCTGTTGGTATGCGCGGTAGAGCTGAGCCGGTAGCTGGGATCTTTCTCGACCACTAGGATCGAGCCGTCAAAGTCAGGATTATCTGCAAGAAACCAGGCCACCGCCGAGCCGTACATGGCCCCACCAATAATGACCACATCGTAGCTCGCCTGGCTGGGCGTCGTATCCACTATTCAAAATCACCCTGAGTGACTGCTTGCTGAATCTCCGCAACCTGTTCTGCGCTCATGCCGTAGATATCCTGAGCGACGTCAGCCGAGATATAGCCCCTGGCCAGGTCGCGCTTTATCTGTGCTGGATCACGCTCATTGACCGGACCGTAACCAGCTCCCCCAGGGAAAGCCAACTTAACCCGACCCCCATGTGGAACAAACTGCCTGCTCTTGCCTTTCATCATGCTGCCATCACCGCGCTCGATTTTTGTAGCGGCGCCCGGCATGCCGCCCTGGCGGCCTCTGGCAGGATGGTCGACTCTGTCAAACATCGCTGAAAAATCGAACTCGAAACCGTCTTGCGCACCAATTTCCATATATTGGCCCAGCCCACCACGGTAGCGCCCTGCTCCGCCACTGTCGGGGCGTAACTCTTTGCGCCAGATCACTACCGGGCCAGCGTGCTCGGTGGCCTCGACCGGCATGGTCATTACGCCGGACGGAAACGCCGTGGCGCTCATGCCATCGGCAGTCGGGCGTGCGCCCGTACCGCCGGAATTAAAGGTCAGCACTTCTGCCCGTCTCGGGTAGCGCGGTGGCTGATAGTCATCGGCTTCCACATCGGAGCGTGGGCGCAACGACACCTGGAAGTTACATAAGGTGCTGGCACCCTCGGCGGGAACGGTGTTGGGCAGCAACTGGTCGAGTGCGCTGTACACGGTATCCGGAATCATTTGACCGATCACATGCCGCAATGCCACTGGCGCAGGATGTTTTGCATTCAGGATGCTGTGTTCCGGCGCAGTAATTTTAAATGGCGCCAATGAGGCGGCATTATTCGGGATGGCCGGTGCAATCGCACATTTCAGGGCATAGCAAGCATAGGCCTGGGTGTATACCAAGGGCACATTTATGCCTTGTTTATCCACCCCTGAGGTGCCCGCAAAATCGCAGGTTACATTGTCTGCGCCTATCTCTAATTTTACTTTCAGCGTCACTGGCTTGTCATAGCCGTCGATGATCATTTCACCGTGGGCACTCCCTGCAGGTAAGGCGGCGATGCAGGCTATCGTGGCATTGTGCGAATTTTGCAGAATAAACTCCGATATGTCCTCCAGGTTCTCAAGGCCGAATTCCTGCATCATTTCGGTGAGTCGCTGTTGACCAATATCGTTACAGTTGGCCAGGGCGAACATATCGCCCACCACCTGGTCGGGTTCACGAACATTTCCCCGAACCATTTGTAGCAATGTCTGGTTGACCTCGCCGCGCTCGGCGAATTTCATAATCGGGATGTACAGCCCTTCTTCATAAATCGAGTTGGCATCCGCACTGAAACCGCGACCGCCGATATCTACCACGTGGGCGGTGCAGGCAAAAAACCCAACAAATCGTTCCTGATAGAAAGCTGGGCTCACCACGGTAATGTCATGCAGATGACCAGTCCCTTCCCAGGGGTCATTGGTAATATAAACATCGCCCGCAAAAATATTCTCTCGACCAATACGGCGAATGAAATGCCCAACCGCATCCGCCATGGCGTTTACGTGACCTGGTGTGCCCGTTACGGCCTGGGCCAACATTCGACCTTCAGCATCATAGACCCCAGCCGACAAGTCACCGGCTTCTCGCACCGATGTTGAAAAGGCGGTTCGAATCAGGGCCTGGGCTTGCTCCTCTACCACGGAGATCAGGCGATTCCACATCACCTGCTGATTAACAGTGTTGGTATTGCTCATAGTATGGCTTGCTCCCTAACATCCGGTTGCACATCAACTTCAGGCAGACTGACTTCGATACAACCGTCTTCGTGCACATGGGCCTGACGACTGGCTGGCACTACGATGGTAGTCTCGTCTTCGCAAATTAAGGCCGGACCAGACAGCATAGAACCAGTAGCGAAGTCCTGACGATCTATAACAGATGCACTAACGGTTTCGCCTGATACCGGCTCGAAGACAGTCCGACTGTTCTTTGGTGATACTTTCGTTGAACCTACCGCTGCTCCCAAACGCTCTACCGATTCGGGAGGGGTGGTGGCATTCACCGCCCACACGGTAATTTCAATATCCATACCTTCAACAGCTCGCCCAAATAGCTTGGTGTAGTCTGCTTCGAACAAGGTCTTGAAACTTTGCACATCCGGATTCAGCGCTTGTTCTGCGGTCAAAATTACCGGAATTTCCCAGCCCTGGCCGCTGTAGCGCATATAAGCTTTATACTCTGACAGGATCTCTGCACTGCCATCACAGGAACGAACAAACCCGGTGGCCTCCTCACGCAGATCGGCAAGCAGTGTTCGCACCTGCTCGGCATCGAAATCCGCCAGGGTCATATACACACTGCGATTGGCTTCAAAACTGAACGGTGCGCGCAGGAACCCTATCGCCGAGCCAACACCCGCGCCGAGCGGCACCAAGCAACGACTTACGCCCAGCTTTTCGCAAAGGCGACCCGCGTGCAGTGGCGCAGCGCCACCAAAGGCGATCATGGTGTAATCCGATAAGTCTTCTCCGTTTTCAACAGCGTGGACGCGGGCTGCATTGGCCATGTTTTCATCCACCACCTCAGCCAGCCCAAAAGCAGCGGTTTGCGCGTCCATTCCCAGCTGTTCACCCAGCTCAGTGAGTAACGCACTTGCGGCATGGTCGGGATTCAATTTGATCGAGCCACCGGCAAAATTTTCCGGATCCAGTTTGCCGAGCACCAGGTCGGCGTCAGTAACCGCAGGTCGCGTGCCGCCGCGACCATAACAGGCGGGGCCTGGTTCAGACCCGGCCGACTCCGGGCCTACGCGAATCTGTTGCATGGCATCCACATGGGCAAGGGAACCGCCGCCGGCGCCAATCTCAACCATGTCAATGACCGGAATGGAAATCGGCATGCCCGAGCCCTTTTTAAATCGATAGCTACGTGCCACCTCAAAGACTCGGCTGGTCTGTGGGGTTTGTTGCTTGATCAAACATATCTTCGCCGTGGTGCCACCCATATCGAAAGACACCACTTTCTCCAGTCCATGCCGGGCAGCGATATGCGCAGCAAATACTGCCCCACCCGCCGGACCAGACTCGACGAGCCGCACCGGAAACTCAGCCGCGCTCTCCAGTGAAATAATGCCGCCGCCGGAGTGCATCAGGAAAATCGGGCAGCTCACGCCCTGCTCGCCAAGTTGCGCGGCCAGGCGACCCAGGTAGCTCTTCATCAGTGGCTTAATATAGGCATTGGCCACCACCGTGTTAAATCGCTCATACTCACGCATTTGCGGCGACACTTCGCAAGACAGGGACACCATGGCGTCCGGCATTTTTTCCTGCAGCACCTCGCGCACCAATTGCTCATGGCTGCTATTCAGGTAACTGTGCACGAAGCCAACCGCAACACTCTCATAACCGGCAGACTTGATTTCTTCGACCAGCGCTTCGACATCAAAGCGCTCCAACGGTAGCAACACTTCGCCGCGTGCATCCACGCGTTCGCTCAGGGTATAACGTTGTTGTCTCGGTAACAGGGCTTCAGGTAACACCAGGTTGAGGTCGTATTGCTCGAATCGTGATTCGGTGCGCATCTCGATAACATCACGAAACCCCTGGGTGGTGATCAGCGCTGTTTTTGCACCATTGCGTTCGATCAATGCATTGGTGGCCAGCGTGGTGCCGTGGATGATTTGCTGTATGTCACCCGGCTTGATCTGTGCCTTGGCACACACTTGCTGCATGCCGTCGATAATGGCGTTTTCAGGGGCTGCATAAGTGGTCAGCACCTTGGTCGAGAACTGACGCTCTTCTACCTCAAGCACGACATCGGTGAAAGTGCCACCGATATCCACGCCCATGCGTATTGCCAAATCGCTCATACTCTTATCACAGAAAGAAAGTTGATTGGTTCTACTATATTCAGACGACTGAATAATTTCTAATTATTTTATCTCATCAAAAGAATCAATTTTTTTGATCCTCTCTACTGTGCCTGGCTTACTCCTAATCAAAGAAGTTAAGAACGTGGTTAGCGAACACCTCGGGCTGTTCTAAATGCATAAAATGACCAGCCCCAGCGAGGATTTCAAGATTGAATTGGCCGCTGAAAAAAGAATGCATACCAGGAAAGTGCTCTGGCCCAATACAGCCGTCGTTCTCACCGGCCAAGGTTAGGGTGGGAACTGAGATCGGCTCCGCGAACAATTCTGTAACACGTTTGATATTTTTCGGCTTAATCAATGCCCGGTAATACGCTAAGGCAGCGACCACATGCTCGTCTTCGCTCAAGGCCTGTTTAAACGCATTTACATAAAAAGCTGCATCTGCCTCTGCCAGCCCTGGTGACCAGTCTCTCCAGAGTTTCTCAATGAGCGCATAGTTATCCTGTCTGATTTTTCGCTCGGCAAGCCAGGGCAATTGAAAGAAAAATATGTACCAGGATTTTCGCAGTTGCGCCGCGGTAAACTTGATCGCATTGGGATGTGGTACTGCAGCAGTCACCGCTTTGATTACTTTCTCAGGTGCCAACGCGATGGCTGCGTAGACAGCAATCGCACCCCAGTCGTGCCCAATGAGATAAGCCTCTGACGCGTCAAATTCATCGATCAAAGCTACCACATCACGACCTAAATCTTCGGCGGCAAACCCGTTATCATCTGGGATTCCAGTGGGCGCGTACCCACGAGAAAATGGTGCCACAACTCGATAACCACGATCGCTGAGTCGCTGCATTAGATCCCGATAGGTATACGCCGTATCCGGAAAGCCGTGTATGCAAATCACGAGTGGCCCCTCTCCCTGGCTTAAATAGCCAAAGCGTAATCCATTTGCGTCAATAAACTCAGGCATGATCATTGTGGGTATTGCTGTTGGCGCGAATCATAAGAATTTAGCGTTGAGTATTATTGAGGCCCTGGCTCTGTTAACTTATCACGATTATCAGTGGCCATTGCGGTTACCGTTTCAACACCTCTCTCTGACGCCAACTTTAGGAAACCGAGGTCTCAAAAACTTTCATGCACTGGATCACCAAGCTCAACACGCCATGGGTGCATTTTTTGATTCTGGGTGTGGTCTTCTATCAAGTTCAGAGTGTTCTTTTTCCGGAACCAAAGCCGGTGATTGGCCCGCTGAGCGAAGCGCGCATTGCTGCTTTGCAACAACAGTGGAAATCTGGCTCGGGCCAAGAGCCTTCAATACAACAACTGGCACAGTTAGTCGACGTGGAGCTTGATCGAGATATGCTTTTTCAGCATGCACTGGAGTTGAACATCCATCTCTACGACGGCGTCATTCGGCAACGCTTGATTCGTAATATGCATTTCTTGCAGATGGCCGAAAACAAATCGGCGGATACACTCTTTGAACAGGCGCTTGAGATGCGTTTACATCTCGACGATACCATCGTGAAACGTCGCCTTATCCAGCTGGTAGAGCAACAGATTCTGGCAAACAATCCCCCTCTCCAGCCGAGCCCAAAAGAGCTGGAAGCCGAATATCAACGTCGCTTTGATCAACTTCGAAAGCCCGCGCTTCTGTCATTTAAGCACCTGTTTTTCAACGCGGAGCGAGAGTTCGAAGCGGCTCGGATTATTGCCCAAATAGATCAGCAGAATCTGGACTATCATGCCGCAAGACAGATGGGCTCCCCCTATTTGCAGGGGCACTCATTTGCCAGTCAATCTTCTGATCAATTAACGCAGGTTTTCGGCAAGTCATTTGCCTCTGATCTCGAACAGGAAGTTAATAAACAACAGTGGACAACCCAGCAATGGTACGGGCCTATCCGCTCAGCTTATGGCCAGCACTATGTGTGGCTCACAGAATACCAACCGGAGCGAGATGCCCTGCTGAATGAAGTCAAAGAGCAGCTTCGCAATGATCTTGAGTACACTGCACGCACTGCTGCATTACAAGCTGGCATCACCAAACTGAGGAAAAACTATGAACTGATTGGTTTGGAAGTTGTCGAGGTAGGTGGTACATCAATGGAGGCGCGTAAATGAACACCATGTCACGCCTGTTACTGAGTTGTCTCCTTCTGTTATTCACTCACCCGGCGCAAGCCCATTTGTTTGCTCCTTCATTGTTGAGGATCGTGGAGACATCCATGAACAGTTATAACGTTGTGTGGAAGACGCCGCTCAAAACTGTGAGTAGTACGCCATTGCTCCCTAAATGGCCAGGTCATTGCCAAACCAGTGATGTAAGCCCATCCGTGCAAGAAGGTACTGGCATAGTCACAAGCTGGACCCTACGCTGCGAGGGGCGCACCGCAAATGGGCTGGTAGATCAAACATTGGGAGTATCTGGCCTTGCGGTCAATCAGGCCTCGGTTATGGTCACGCTCAAGCTGGGCGATGGCCGGCGCTATCAAAGCGTTTTAAATTCAGAGCACCCCGAGTTCCTCGTGCCGATAGCACCAAGCCAAAGTAATGTGATGGCTGACTATTCGCTGCTGGGTTTCGAACATATCTGGGGCGGCATTGATCATCTGATGTTTGTCTTTGGCTTGTTGCTCCTGGTGGGCGGTGGTCGGCGTTTGTTGTGGACAATTACCGCCTTTACGGTCGGACATAGCATCACCCTGGCGGCGGTCACCTTGGGACTATTCACCTACCCTGTCGCTCTGATTGAATTCACCATTGCGCTCAGCATTTTTCTGCTGGCGCTTGAGCTGGCCAGCAAAAACAAGGGACAGAGCTCAAAGGGGCTATTCAGCCGTTACCCTTGGTTGGTAGCAGGTGGCTTCGGGCTACTTCACGGCATGGGCTTTGCTGGCGCATTGGCCGAAATCGGCTTGCCGCAAAACAATGTGCCGCTGGCCTTATTGTTTTTTAATATCGGCATCGAGATTGGGCAAATAGTGTTTGTCCTACTGTTACTGGGTATCTGGTGGTCGGGTAAGACTGTTTTGAATCTCCTTCGACTTAACTTTAATCATGCCGAATATTTACCAATCCCGGTGTATTTGCTCGGCGGGCTTTCTGCAATGTGGTGTATCGAACGCGGGATCGAACTCGTCTTCTGAATCTCTGCACCTCAGCATTTACTCTGCGCTCCAATCGCGTCACACTAGTACGCGATTTTTTACAGACTCGAGAGAACCGGCTCGAAATAACTGAATTGGAAGAATAGATGCGACGACTTATCACCCCGCTTGTTCTGTTATCCCTGGTCTCACTGGCCTTTGCAAACACAGCTTTTAGCAAAGAGACACAGGCAGACATCCTGTTAACCAATGGCAAAGTTTACAGCCTGGATTGGGATGAGCCGGGGTTGGATGGCACCCCCGCTGAAAACGCGCCAGTCAATAATGACCAATGGCAGCCGGACGCCAGTAGTATCGCGATAAAGGCCGCAGAGATTCTCTATGTGGGCGACGAGGACGGTACAGCAATCTTTACAGGAGATGACACAAAGATCATCGACCTGGCGGGTGCTACGGTAATACCCGGGCTGGTGGATTCACATGTGCATGTAGCCGAGCTTGGCGAGATTTTGTATCGCGTAAACTTGAGCGAGGTTACCAGCCCTGAACAAGCGATTGAGAAACTGCAAAGTTATGTGCAACAGCAGCGAGACGCCGGGGCGTATCGGGAAACGGATTGGCTGATCGGTCAGGGTTGGGACGAAGGCGCTTGGGCAAACAATTACCCCAATCGCCAACTGCTGGATAAAGCCTTCCCAGACACACCCGTTTATTTACGCAGCCTGCATGGCTTTGCAGTATGGGTGAATTCCAGGGCACTGGAAATGGCAGGAATAGACAAGCACTCCAAGGCCCCAGTGGGGGGCGAAATTGTGCGGGACGATAAAGGAGTACCCACCGGCATTCTATTGAATCGGGCTACCACGCTGATTGCCGACAAGATTCCGAAGCCTTCAATAGAAAAATTTGCCAGCTATGTCGAAGCGGGCATGCAGCAGATGGCCCGGGATGGGTATGTTGCAGTGCATGAAGCAGGGGCAGAATCCGCGCACATCGCCGCCCTGCAACTTCTGCAAGAACAGCAACGCCTGCCGGTGCGCATGTACGCCATGTTATCGGCGCGCGATACCGCGTTGGCCAAGGCATGGGTTGAAGCCGGGCCGCTCAGTGATCCCGAAGGATTTCTTGATATCCGCTCGGTCAAGGCTTACTACGATGGCGCCCTGGGATCGCGGGGCGCGCGGCTGCTCGCGGATTACTCTGACCAGGCTGGGCATCGTGGCGTAAGCGGCAGCGGCTATGGTTTTGATGCCGACATCGTCGATGAATTAATCGACGCCGGATTCCAGGTAGGTATTCATGCCATTGGCGACGCAGGGAACAAGGAAGTACTCGACTTCTTCGCTGCGGCAGCGAAGCGCACGCCCGAGAGCATCGCTTTGCGTCATCGAATTGAACACGCGCAAGTCATTCAAGCCAGTGATTTCAGCCGCTTCAGTGAATTGGCCTTGATCGCTTCGATGGAACCACCCCACGCGGTAGAGGATAAAACCTGGGCGGAAGATCGCCTTGGACCGGAGCGTATTAAAGGGGCTTATGCCTGGCGCACTCTGCGTCAAATAGGAGTGCCGATCACCTTCAATTCTGATCTACCGGGCTCTGATCACAACATCTTCTACGGGCTGCATGCTGCAGTGACGCGCCGCGACAAGAATTTGCAACCGGAACAGGGTTGGTACACTGATCAAGCGGTGAGCATGGAAGAGGCGATCCGGGGCTACACCAATTGGGCGGCCTGGGCTGCGTTTCGTGAGCAACAGACTGGCATCCTGAAGCCGGGTTACTGGGCGGATATTACCGTTATGGATATCGACCCATTCCAGTTGGCCAGCGAAGCACCTGCTGAATTGCTTAACGGGAAAATTCTTATGACCGTGGTTAACGGTAAAATCGTTTATCGGGCCGAGTAGACCGGTCATTCACCAGCCACTATCTCTTTGATAAAACCATTGATATCGCCATGAAGCTTGCTGATTTTCCCCGTATTGAGTTGGCGCACTTGCCCACCCCTCTGCAACCCATGAGCGCGCTCAGTAAACACCTGGGTGGTCCGGACATTTATGTTAAACGCGATGACTGTACGGGTCTGGCGGGTGGCGGCAACAAAACCCGCAAACTCGAGTACCTGATGGCGGACGCCCTGCAACAAGGCGCGGACACGATCGTTACCGTTGGCGCCACCCAATCCAATCATGTGCGGCAAACGGTGGCCGCCGCGGCCAAGTTGGGACTGAAGATTGAAGTACTACTGGAACGTACCGTGGTGCGGGACGACGACTACGCTCACAATGGCAACCTGTTACTGGATCAAATAATGGGCGCAACCATTCACCACTGTGATCCCGGTGAGGATATGGACGTTAGAGGCCAAGCCTTCGCAGATAAACTGGCGGCCGAGGGCCGTAACACCTATTTTATCCCCACTGGCGGCTCATCAGTGGTGGGAACGCTGGGCTATTCTGGCTGCGTCTCGGAAATCCTCACCCAATCCGCTGAAATGGGGATTGAGCCTGATGCATTGGTAGTGGCCAGCGGTAGTCAGGGCACCCAGGCCGGGATGCTGGTTGGCCTGGCGCTCGAAGGCTCCGACATTCCTTTGCATGGCATCAGCGTAAGTAGACCTCGAGAGGATTTGGAGGAACGGGTCCACCAACTGGCGTTAGACACGCTGGCCTACGCAAAGCTGGATGTCAGCATTGAGCGCGACCAGGTCATTTGTGATGATGGCTACTATGCTCCTGCTTATGGCGTTCCAAACGACGCCATGGTTGAAGCGGTGACCCTCTGTGCGCAAACCGAGGGCATGCTATTCGACCCGGTCTATACCGGTAAAGCCATGGCAGGGCTGATCGACAAAATTCGCAATGGCACCTTTCGCAAAGGTCAAACCGTGGTGTTCGTGCACACGGGTGGCCAGGCCGCACTGCATGCCTATCGATCAGTTTTTTCAGGAGATTGAGAACCTTAGTTCAATCATGAACGGATGATTAAGCATCGTTTAAGGTAAACCAACTCATCGTTTGCTACGTTACTTTGATAGCTCTCTTAAATAAGGAAATGGAGCCATCGCACCATGCACGTACCTCAACTACAAAGCTTCCATCGTTTGTACTGCCTACTGGCTCTTTGCCTGACACTGGTCGCTTGCGGAGCACACAAGCAACAGGAGGTTAACCAGGCTTATTACTCCAAAGGCGGATCACCAGTAAATTTTGTGGTTCAGCAGGCGCCCCGACGGGATCGTTCGGAATATCCCGCTTACACCGCAAACCCGGTAAAGCAAACACTTGAACATCCGGTGTCCACTTTCTCGGTCGACGTGGATACCAGTTCATACAGCATTTTGCGCTCGCATCTCAAACGCGGGGTGATGCCGCCTGTTGAGGCGATCCGAACCGAAGAACTATTAAACTACTTTTCATACGACTACGGCCTGCCGCAAGAGAGCGATGAACCGTTTCTTCCACAGATAACCGTGCTGGACTCTCCCTGGTCTGAGGACAAACAACTGGTTCACATCGGGATTAAGGGTTACGACATTGAACGACAGGAGCAACCCGATAGCAACCTGGTGTTTTTACTGGATGTCTCCGGCTCTATGATGGCCGAGAACAAATTGCCGCTGGCGAAGCGCTCCATCAAACTGTTACTGAAAAGCCTGAAGCCCACCGACACAATCAGCCTGGTGGTGTATGCCGGATCGACAGGAGTGGTGCTTAAGCCCACCAAGGTTAAACATAAAGCTAAAATTATTAACGCCCTGGGGTCTCTGAGAGCAGGCGGTGGAACGGCGGGTGCCGCCGGTCTGGCGCTGGCCTACGAACAGGCCATGCAGAATTTCCAGGAGGACGCGGTAAATCGCATTTTCCTGGCCACGGATGGTGATTTTAATATTGGCGCCCACAGCAATGATGAGCTTCAGGCAATGGTTGAAAAATATCGCGATGAAGGCATCTACCTGTCGGTTCTGGGTTTTGGCGGGTACAACTACCAGGACGATATGATGCAGGCTATCGCGCAACATGGAAATGGTATCGCCGCCTATATTGACACCCTGCAGGAGGCAAAGAAAGTACTGGTGGACGAGGCCACATCAAGTCTGTTTCCCATTGCCAATGATGTGAAGATACAGATCGAATTCAACCCGGCAACCGTGGCCGAATATCGATTGCTTGGCTATGAGACCCGTCAGCTCGCGCGCGAAGATTTTAACAATGACAAAGTTGATGCCGGTGAAGTAGGTGCCGGACATAGCGTTACCGCGATCTATGAAATCAGCCCAACTTCATCAAGTAAACAATCAGTAGATCCGCTGCGGTATCAGCAGCCGGTAGCAGATAAGCCCGAATCTTTGACCAACAATAACTTTGCAGACGAACTTGGTTTTCTCAAAATACGCTATAAATTGCCTGGCTCAGAAACCTCGCGTTTAATTAGCACCCCGATTGCGGCGCAAACTCAGACCGATAATGAGGCAACCTTTGCCTCTGCAGTGGCCCTTTACGCCGAGCTAATCAAGAACAGCGTCTACATCCAAAACGCCAATCTGGACGATGTGGTAACAATGGCTAAGGAAACTAAAGGCAGGGATGAATATGGCTATCGTGCGGAGTTCATTCAGCTAGTGGAGTTATCCAGGCACTTGAATTAACAATACTGTGCCTTAAATCTATTGCAGAATCTCTGCAAAAACATCCTGGCATTGGGCAAAGCGTGCAGCATGACATATAGTCGCCTGAACACCGTTTGCCCAATGCCATTCCATGACCAACTCAACACAGGCTATCAGTAGTAAACCCAGCTACCTGAATTCGATATTCTTCGGGTCGTTTGCCTTTGTCTTCCTGAATTTCAGCCTGCCGATTCGGGCCGATGACCTTGGCATTGATGCGGTTGGGATCGGTGGCATGTATGCCGTATTTACCGGCACCATGCTGATTATCCGTCCATTGGTCGGTTATTGCCTGGATCGCTTTGGTCGTCGTTGGTTTTTTACCTCGGCCTTTGTCTTTTACGTCGCCGCAATGTCGGTGTTTGCGCAGAGCAGCACCATCTATGACTTTTACCTGGCGCGGTTTTTGCAAGGCATCGGCGCCTCGCTAATGTGGGTTTCCGCCCGCACCATCATCGCCGACCTTAATACCCGCGCCACGGTAGGCGCGGAGATGGGCCGCCTCACCACCACCTCGGTGCGCGGCAGCATGGTTGGTGCCATGTGGGGCTTTACCCTGTTGGGCTTTATGCCCATGCAATCTGCCTGGGTTTGGGCGTTTGCAGGCTATGCTCTTGCCTCGTTACTGGCCTTTATCTGGTCTTTCAAGGTAACAAATCAACTACCAGAAGATTTTCACCATGAGGAGCAGCTGAAAATTCCCTGGTCTTTCAACCTGGCGCGGGCGTTTGTAATTGTATTTCTATCCGCTTTTGCCAGTGCCCTTATTGAACCGATCTACCTGATATTTCTTAAAGACAAATTTGAAGTCAGTGTGTTGGTCTTGGCCTATGTATTCTTGCCATCTGGAATCGTGTACGCAATTTTGCCGCGCTACTCTGGTCAGTGGTCTGATCGTTGGGGTCGTGGGCCGGTGATTGCGGTGGGTGTCGCCCTGGCTGGCCTGGTCTCGATGGCACTGCCCTACTGGTCATCGCTGATCCTGGTGGCCCTGTCTTACATTCTGTTTTCAGTGGGCTGGGCCATGGCCAGCCCGGCCCATGATGCGCTGATCGCCGATATGGCACCAGCGCGATTGCGCGGCACAGTACTGGGTGCCAAGGAAGCAGCCGCTGGAATCGGCGCGGCGTTTGGTCCACTGGCTGGCGGCTATATTTACGAATATTGGGCGCAGGAGATGGCCTTTGTCAGCAACGGCGTGCTACTTCTGCTGACCGCCTGCCTGGCGTTAATCTGGTTTGGTCGCAATCAACATCAGGAGGCTACTTAAATCGCTGTGCCAGCGCAGAAATATGAGCTGGCCCCACTTCGCAGCATCCACCAATAATTCTGGCACCATGCCCATGCCAGGTTTCCGCGAAACCCTGGTAGGCTGCCGGATCCAAATCTTTACGGCTTTCCAGCGAATCCACCGTCGACCCATCTTGCTTGAAGGCGTCCGAAATCTTGGTAAAGCCATTTGCATAGGCACCAAAAGGGATGGATTGAGCGGCGAGTGGTTGACTCACTATTGCCATGGCCGTATTCACTGCTTCCGGAATTGAACAGTTAATCAACAGGGCATCCGCACCCTGATCCAATAGTGGGAGAACATCGGTAAGGTTTTCACCTGAACGCAACTTGCTGCCATCATCATCGTCGACACTCACCGATAACCAAACAGGCTTGCCTACCGAACTTGCGCCCATGACAGCACCCGCAGCCTGCTTTACAGAAGCCAGGGTCTCCAGCAGGATGACATCGACAAACGGCTCCTGAATGCGGGCAACCTCAGCATACACCTCGGCGCCCTGTTCAACTTCCAGGCTCAGCTCCGGTCGATACGAGGCGCCAGTTGGACCAGCAGAACCGGCTATCAACCCACTACCATGTTTATCTCGTGCCCGGCTGGCTATTTCACAGGCTTGCACATGTAAATCAACAAATTGATCCTCGATATCAAAGGGAATCAAGCGGTCGCGATGAATTGCGTAACTGTTGGTGGTGGCGACATCTGCCCCGGCTGTAAAATAATCAGCGTGCACCGCCTCGATGAGTTCGGGCATGTCCATCAGAGTTTTCGTGGCCCATAAGCCGGTTGGTTTGACCTTTGAGCGCGCCATCAGTTCCTGGCCCATGCCACCATCCAGAAGAGTGAAATTCATATGCTGATTCCCGTGTTCATTGTTATTCTCATTGAGTGTAGCCCTATTCACTACACCGGGTACAAATAGTAAGCGTTCTAATGTGGATTATTCGCGATGCTGAATAAAGTCTTTCGCCACCGTGGTGGCCAACTCTGCGGCATGGTCGACTAACAAAGACGACTTGCCTGCATCGTAGCGCGCGAAAAAACTGAGCGGTTGCGGCACCCAGTCATAGTTAATCTGTTCCAACTCGCCGGCTGCCAGCTCGGCTTCCACCATTGGCAATAGTAAGGCGGCAATGCCCAAACCGTCTATCGTCATATGCAGGCAAGCTGACAGGTTGCTGGAGGGTACCAGGCGATAGGGCAAGTCTGGTTTAGCACCAAAATGTGCCTCGATATCCTGGTAGGGGCGCGTATTCCTGGCATGGGTGTGAATGGGAAAGCGCGCCAAATCACTTATCGAAACAGACTGCGGCATCTCCCTGGCGATAGCGGGCGACGCCACCCACACGACCGGGTAGGTTCCCAAATCGCGGCTGCCAGTGACAGAGGTAGTAAACGGCCCGCTTTGAAACGCCAGGTCTATGGAACGCTCCGCTAGCTCGCGCTCGAGATTCACTGATAAATCCACAATAAGTTCCACCACGATATTGGGATAGGCCTGTTTAAAGCGCTTCAGGAATTCGCGTAACCAGGTATGCACTACCATCTCGGTCACGCCCAGCTTCAAAGTGCCAGCTGCCAGGCTGCTGTCGCGGCCGGCATCGATAAAGGCATCGGTGGCGCGCATCACTGCTCGCGCATGTTGCAGCATCTCACGCCCCCGGGTGGTCAGTCGTACAGATCCAGCATCGCGCTCCATCAGCTTCACATCCAGCGCGGTTTCAAGGGCCGCAATGCGCGACGAAATATTGGGTTGCGTGGTATTCAATCGCCTGGCGGCTTTACGAAAACTGCCCAGGTCAGCCACCCAGACAAAGGACTCTATTTGTTTAAGGTTTATCTTCAAGATTGAGTACGTGTTTGGGAATTGGTATTACTTGGCTGGGATCAGTTTTTATTATCTTATCAGTTTCATTAGATCAATCATTACAATTCAATCGCCGGCCTGCGAATGGGCTTATCAAAAAGCGCGGATTTAGTTTAGACTGTGTAACAGCCCAAGCTAAAAACAAATAAGAACAATTCTCAGGAGCTTATCCATGGCACCATCTTCCGGAACCGCCCAGTGGTCTTCACGCCTTGCCTTTATCCTTGCCGCCGTTGGCTGCTCAGTTGGGCTCGGCAATTTATGGCGCTTTTCTGCCGAAGCCGGGGCCAATGGCGGTGGTGCTTTCGTTGCCGTTTACCTGGCCTGCGTCATAATTATTGGCATCCCGACTCTGATGAGCGAATTTATTATTGGTCGCGCGGGTAATGCTGCCAGTTCGGTGAACAGTATTGAAGACCTCTCACAGCGCAGTGGCATGTCACGCTTCTGGAATGTAGGCATGTGGGTCGGCATGTTTGGCTCGTTTTTTATTATCAGTTTCTACGCAGTGGTTGCGGCCTGGGTAATGGCCTATATCCCGCGCTTTATCACTGGTGCCTTCGATAACCAGACTCCTGAACAAATTGCTGCCCAGTTTGATCAATTGGTGGTTAGCCCTAACAGCCTGATGCTGTGGTTCCTGATTTTTTGTGGCCTGGTGATCTGGTTGGTGGCGCGTGGCCTGAACCGCGGCATCGAATTGGCCTCGAAGGTGCTGATGCCGACCTTTTTCGCGCTGCTATTAGCGTTGAGTATTTACAGTGTGATCACCAGTTGGGAGTCCGGCGGAACGCGTGAGGCACTGAACTTTATGTTTAACCCGGATTTCTCCAAGATTACCGGCAAGGTAATGGTAAGTGCCCTGGGCCAGGCCTTCTTCTCGATTGGCCTGGGTATGGCGATGATGGTGGCTTATGGGAGTTATTTGCCAAAGAACATCAGCTTGCCCAATTCGGCCTTCGTGGTGGGTTTATCCGACACCATGGTAGCCCTGATTGCCGGCTTTGCGATTTTCCCAATCGTGTTCAAGTTTGGCCTGGACTTCCAGGCTGGCGCTGGCTTGTTCTTCCAAACGCTTCCCACTGCACTGATCTCTGCCCCTGGCGGTAATATCATTGGCGCAGCGTTTTTCTGTATGGCCTTCTTCGCCGCGCTGACCACCGGTGTGGCCATGCTGGAAGTGCCAGCCGCCTACGTCGCCGAGCAATTCAATTTGACCAAGGCCAAGGCTGCCATCTACATGGGCATTGCCATGGTTGCTGTTGGCTTTGTTTGTCTCTATAGCATGGACTTCCTGAACTTTCTTGATGGCGGTCTCACAGCCCCTATCCTGTTGCCGGTGTCCGCACTGATGGTGGTGTTATTCGTTGGCTGGCGGCTGGATAGAGCGATTATCGAAGCGGAATTTACCGATGAAGACCGCAAGCTGGGCAATTTCTTACTGCTTCTGGTGCGTTACGTAGCACCGGTAATGATTGCCCTGATTCTGTTTGCCGGAGTGCGGGACAAGTATTTCCCTACCCTATTTGCTGGCTAATAAAACGCTTGGTGTTGGTGACTGATCGCAAGAATTACTGAAGTGATTAGTCTCAACGCTGAACAAACACAGGCTTGCCTGCCCTGGCAGGAACTGGTGGCAGCATTACGCGAAGGCTTTGTGCAAGGCTGCGAGTCACCAGCGCGTCATCACCATGATTTTTCCATTCCCGACGAAGACAATGGCACCCTGTTGTTGATGCCTGCCTGGACGGAAGGCGAGCACCTGGGGGTAAAGCAGGTGCTGGTCATCCCCGGCAATGGTCAACGTGGTCTGTCAGCTGTTTCTGCCTCCTATCAATTATCTTCCGCCAGAACCGGTGAGGTATTGGCCTTGCTGGAGGGCGGTGTGCTAACCAACAGACGCACCGCCGCTGCTTCGGCGTTGGCGTCAGGCTATCTATCACGCGCGGATGCCAGCCACCTGTTGATGGTGGGCACTGGTGGACTGGCGCGCGACCTGATCCCCGCCCACGCAGCTATTCGCCCAATCACACAGGTATCCATCTGGGGTCGTAATCCCGATCACAGCTCAAAACTGGCCGATGAAATTGCAGCCACTGGCTTATCGGCCACCGTGGTTAGCGATTTGCAATCGATCACCAAGGAGGCAGACATTGTTTCCTGCGCTACCCTGGCAGAACAACCCCTGATTTATGGCGACTGGCTCAGCGAGGGCACCCATGTTGACCTGGTGGGCGCGTTTAAACCCACGATGCGCGAATCTGATGACCGGTTGATGCAGCGCGCAGAAATCTTTGTGGATACCCGCGAAGGCGCGTTGAGCGAAGGCGGTGACATTATTCAGCCCATGCAGGCTGGCGCCATCGCTGAAAGCGATATTCGCGCCGATCTCTATGAGCTATGTCGGGGCGCGCATCCGGGACGCACCGCGGATGCTCAGATCACCGTATTCAAATCGGTGGGCACCGCACTGGAAGACCTCGCTGCCGCCAAGCTCGCGTATCAATTAGCCTTGAGCTAGCTCCAGGGAAACGGGCTGTTCGAAACCGGGTGTAACTCACCGCGCTCATAGCGCGAGAACCGGAATGGTTTCAACAAGGCCGGTTCGGCTGCATCACAAATATCCTCAGCCACCAACTTGCCGACCCCCAGCATCTTGTAACCGTGGTTGGAATCCGCAACCAGGTAGCAATTCTCACGAAACAGGTCGAATACCGGGAAGCTGTCGGGCGTAAATGCTCCGATACCACCGGATGGTTCACGTTTGTACTTTGGCATGGTGCCAGAGAACCGCTTCTGGCAGTGGGCCATGGCTGACACCCACATGCGGGCGAAGTCATCACCGACAATAAACTCAGGTGAAGCCGGGCCATAGGGGTCCACCGCCACCGAATCGGCTTCCTTATCAACAATAAATGGGGCAGCTCCGCCTTGGACGCCGCCAAAATGAAAGTCAGGCTTATAGTAAATTCCCCACATCTTGTCGGTGATCAGGCTGCCATCTTCGTCACAATACAGCGGCGCATCCGTATCCACGTGGATCACCGGTGGCAGTTCGCCGTCGTTGGTAATCTGCAGTTTTGGATCGACGCCCAGTACCCCTTCCTGCAGTGACCAGTACACCCACATCGGTACATCGTGGGTCAGTTCACCGGTGGCTGGGTTCTTAATGCTGATGGCTTTGGGTAGCTCCAGCATGTCCCAGAACTGTTTGGCCCAGGGACCCGCTCCAATGACCACGTAATCGCAGGCAATATCCCCGCGATCCGTGGCAACTGCTGATATCGCTCCGCTATTGTCATGCTCAAAACCAGTGACTTCGACACCCGTGATAATTCGCACCCCCTCGGCTTCTGCCTTGTTGGCCAGGCCATATAAGGCGCGCGTGTTATTGGCATAACCACCCGGTTGCTCATGCAGCACCGAGGTAATGTTTTGAGCCTGCCAGTCATCGAAGATTCCACGCATATACTTCATGCAGTCATCAACACCCTCGACGAATGTAGATTCATAGCCAATGGCCCGTTGCGACTGGTAAATAGAGGCCACATCCTCATGCATGCTTTCCGAGCTGATCTGCATATAGCCAACCGGGTTATAGCTATAGGCCTCAGCATCGCTTTCCCACACACTGACACTGTGCGCCATCAACTCGCGCATGGCCGGTTGGTAATAATTGTTGCGAATCACCCCGCAGGCGATGCCCGAGGCACCCGCGCCAATACTGGTCTTGTCGACCACAATGATATCCTCGCCGCTGCCTGTACCGCGCGCCTTGAGTTCGAGCGCTAGGTGGTAAGCCGTACTTAGACCGTGAATTCCCGCCCCAACGATGAGGTAGGGAGAGTGGGTTGGAATAGCCATGATTGTCTCTGTCTTGGGTCTCTTGTTAAAAATGGTTGTTGGAAGAAAGGTTGTTGGAAAAATAGTTGGGCTGGATTCAGGTGTCGCTCGATAGGGCTTGCAAAGCGGTAAGTCCGATTGGCGCTCCGCCAAATTCTTGCATCGCATCCAGTACGCAGCTCCATTGGTACTCGGCAAGGCTGATATCAAACAGCAACATGAATACCGGCGTGTTACCGCGATCCGCACGAATTACGATGGCATTGCTGCTGGCGACTGACGTTTGAGCGACAGACCCATTCGCGAAATGGGGGCCACGTAAATCAATCGCACAGAGCTTGGCAAACATGTCCGGCGCTTGCTCGCCTGTGACCGCAAGGCAGGCATGACTGTCGCCCCGCTCCAAAAGGTAGGCCTGTGGGCGCGGCTCGCCGTTCATCGCATGCGCGTGTCGTCGGCGCAATGCAGATAAAGTCAGTTCCGGGTTTGCGGGGTTGTCCAGCAACATGAACTCATTTGCTGACAATCGTGCCACCCATGTCCCATCAGCAGTTTCTACTGCCTGGTTGGGTAATTCTGGTATTACCAGGCCTTGTTCTTGAATCCACCCTGAGGCCTCCGGCCCCTTGAAACCTAGCCGGGCCACACAGGAGAGGTCGACGACGCCCAGCGATTTTGCCTGCCCGGCTTCGGTGCCCAGGCTGGCGCCATAGTGATCCACCAACAGAGCGTCGCCCTGCTGGAAAAACTCAGCGTTCATTGCCTGGTGCTGGCGATAAAGCGGGCTGCGGCGTCTATGATTGGTCGGTGACAGGGTCATAACTGCTGTCTCTGATTGTCAGGATCATAAAAAGGCAGCTGGCTCACTTGAGCGGTTACTCGCTTTCCCTCATCCACTTTGATAGTTAGCTCAGAGCCAGGTGCGGACAGTTCAGGAGGCACATAGGCCAGGCCAATCGCCTTACCCAAAGTCGGCGATTGAACACAGGAAGTCACTCGGCCCAGCATGGTTTCATCTGCCATCACCAGGTGCGCTTCCTTGGGTATCAATGCGGGCTCCACCTCCAGCTCAAAGCCCACCAAGACTCGCTGCTCGGGCAAGGCCTCGAGTTCACGAATCGAGCGCCCACCAACAAAAAAAGGTTTCTTGCCAGCCACCGCCCAAGTCATTTGCAACTCGCGCGGGTTGGACATGGCGTCAGTGTCCTGGCCGATGATGATATGACCCTTTTCCAGGCGCAGTACGCGCTGTGCTTCTACCCCAAAGGGAGCGATTCCCTCTGATTGGCCATCATCCATGATGGCGTCCCACAGGGCTTCGCCGAATTGCTGTGGGACATGGACCTCATAGCCCAATTCGCCAACAAAGCCGACCCGAATGATGCGTGCCGGGATGCCAGCAACCGCCCCTTCCCGCACTCCCATGTAAGGAAAAGCAGCAGCAGATAAATCAATATCCGGACAAAGCCTGGCCAGTACCTGCCGCGAATTTGGGCCAGCCAGGTTTACCCCGCACCAGGCCGAGGTGCTGTTACTGATATCTACCTGCAAGCCCCATTGCAGGTTCCACTTGAGCATGCTCTGGAAGACTCGGTCTACGCCGCCGGTGGTGGCCGTGACATAGTAATGATGTTCGTGCAATCGGCAGGCGACACCATCGTCGATTACGACACCCGCCTCATTACACAATAGAGCGTAGCGCGCCATACCCACCTTTTGTTTGGCGAAGGCGAAGGTGTAGAAACGATTTAGAAACTCGGCGGCATCGGGGCCCTGTATCTCGATACCACCCAGGGTGGAGACGTCGATAATCCCAACATTGCTGCGTACATTGTCTACTTCTTCTTCGATCGAGGCCGCCATGTCATCCGCTTTACCGTAGTACGCGGGTCGATACCAGGCGCCTGCCTGCATCATCTGCGCTCCGGCTTCCATGTGGCGATGATGCATATTGCTTCTTCGAGCCGGGTAAAAACTGCGCCCGGCATTGTGCGCCAGGGTTTCCGCGGCAAACGGTGGACGTGCTGTTGTTACGCCGGTTTCAGCAACAGTGGTCGCGGTGGCGTCAGCCACCAGGCGGGCTGCCGCGAGTGCCGAGTGTCGACCCTGGGATGGCCCCATTCCGCAGGTAGAGTAGCGTTTTACCAGCTGGATGTTTTCATAGCCGTCGCGCGTGGCGTTGATGATGTCGGCGATTTGCAGGTCTTCATCAAAGTCCACAAATTCCTTACCCTTTGGGTGTGGAAACATGGGCCAGCTAAAATTGATGCCCGCAGCGAGTGGATCGTGTTTGCCATCAGGGAGTTGGGCCGAATCATCGCCGTCATCCCCCAGCCAGGACAGTGCTGACTGCGCGGCACGCTTGCCATCATCCAGCACCGCCTGCAGATCCCACTGGCCGTTGACTGAGCCTGCGATTTCCATATGAGCGGGATAACTGTCCAGGCTAAATAGACTGCTCGCATCATCGTAACTCAATTGTCCACCGGCCTGGCAGACCAGCTGATAAGTAGGCATATAGCCGACAGCCATCACCAGGCAATCCGTATCTAGCATGATGCCGGAATCCTCACACTCACCTTTGCCTACGATAGCGCGAATCTCCACCCGGCACACCCGTTGGGTGGTTTTGTCTATCTGTGCCTCGTACACAGTGCAGCCCTGGTGGATCGGAATGCTGTAGTGCGCTAATGCGGTATTGAACTCAGATGATGACGCTTCTGTGCGCATATCAACAATGGCTTTTACTACGACTCCCGCCTCAGCCAGGGTCAGCGCGGTGGCATAGCCTTCGTCATTGCCGGTCAGCACCACCACCTGCTCCCCCGGGGCCACTGCATACAGATTAACCAGGCGCAAAGCCGCGCTGGACATCACCACACCTGGAATATCATTGCCACGAAATATCGCCGGTTGCTCTAATGAACCACTGCAGATAATGACTTCGCGTGCGCGCAATTTATACAGCCGGTTTGCGGCAATCAGCGCTAACCAGTTGCCGGCATGCCAACCATTGCATACCGTGTTGCAGAGCACCTCGATATTGGAGTTTTGCTCAATTTGCTTAACTAACTCGTCGCGCGTTTCTTCAGCCAGCTTCCTATCAGCGGCAAAACGGGCGTAGTTGAGCGATCCCCCAAGACGCGGGTTTTCATCGATCAGGATCACTTCCAGCCCGTCTTGCGCGGCTTCCAACGCCGCGCGCATGCCCGCCGGACCGCCCCCTACAATGGCAATGTCGGCGAATTTGTACTGCTTGTCGAAATCGTATTCCTGGCGGCTGACCGCTTGATTGATTTCACCGAGACCGGCCTGGCGTCTGAAGAAGCGAGCCCACCACTCCCAGATGCCGCGTGGCCGGAAAAAAGTCTTGTAGTAAAAACCGACCGGCAGAAAGCGCGCCAGCAGACCGGTATAGCTACGCCAATCGCGACGTAGTGATCCGGCATAGTTCTGCGCTTGCACCTGCAAGCCATCGGCAATCGGGTAAGTGTCCGCCAGGGTATTTGGGGCTGAGGGCAGTTGCACCAGAGTGTTGGCATCCTGGCCGGCCATGGTCAGCGGACCGCGCGGGCGATGATATTTGAACGAGCGGCTTTGTAACCACTGGCCATGGGCTACCAAGGCGCTGGCAATGGTGTCCCCTTGCAGGCCGACCACGGTCTGTCCCTCAAATTCAAAGCTGACTGGCTGGTCGCGATCGATCAGCAAACCAAAAGGCTTTGGCAGCCGTTTGACGGTACTTGACGCTCCCGAGCCCGCCATCACCCTCCCTCCTGAGTATCGCCCAGCTCGGAAAACGCAAAGGTACGGACCACCTGGTCGCTCACTGTATCGCGTTCTGCCAGGAACCAGTAGGAGCTGGGAGTATGACACCACCACTCCAACACCACCCCGGCCCGATTGTCATGGAAAAACACGTACTCAGCCCAGGCGCTCGAATCCGCGCTGCGGTCATCAGGCATTGGGTGGTACTCACCACCGTAGGTGAACTCGCTAATATTACGCGGGCCGTTCAGCGGGCAGGTTAGCAGCTTCATGACTTGGGTCTCTCGATGCTCATGCGTAATCGGGCCGCCTAATGACTGGCCGCCGTAGCGCCCGCCTCGTTAACTTGCTGAAACTGGTAGAACCGGTCCAGTGCGAAGGGCTTGATGAGTTCCGGCACACGCAGGTTGGCAACCAGCTCAGCCATGGTCTTGCCGCAAATCGGCGTGGCCTTGAATCCCCAGGTACCCCAGCCAGCATCAAGATAATAATTTTCCACCGGGCTCAGGCCCATGATGGGGCTGTAATCAGGCGTCATGTCGGTAATACCGCCCCATTGTCGTAGCAACTTGGCCTGGGCCAGGAACGGAAACAATTCGAGGATCGCTGAAGCCAGCGATTCTTTCTGCGATAAGGTGGAACGGGTGTTGTAGAGTGGATAGGGGTCGGAGCCACCACCGATGACAAACTCCCCGCGTGAGGTCTGGTGGATATAGACATGTAAATGCGGAGAACTGACGTGCGGCGTAAGAATGGGTTTGTAGGGTTGGGTCACCATGGCCTGCAGTGGAAAACTGTGAATGGGTAATTTGATACCTGCCATGGACGCCACGACCGAGCTGGCACCGGCAACCGCCTGTACCACGCAGCCACATTGAATATCGCCGCGATTCGTTTTCACACCCTGGACGCGACCATTGCTGACGTCGATATCCAATACCTCGGTGAGTTGATGTAGTTCAACGCCGCGTTCGCAGGCCCCTTTAGCATAGCCCCAGGCGACCGCGTCATGGCGCGCGGTGGCGCCATCGGCATGCCACAGTCCGCCCAGGATAGGAAAGCGCGCATCAGGGTCCAGGCGCAAATTGGGGACGAGTTCTCGCACCGTCTGCACATCCACCAACTCCGAGCGAACGCCCAGTTGTTTGTTTACTTCAGCACGCCACCGAAATCCTCGAATCGCGGCGTCACTGTGCGCCAGGGTCAATTGGCCGCGATTCTCATACATCACGTTGTAGCCAAACTCGTTACTCAGGTTTTGGAATAGTTTGACCGACTCACGGTAGAACGACACGCCTTCTTCGGTCAGGTAATTGGAGCGAATTACAGCGGTGTTACGCGCGGTATTGCCCCCACCCAAATAGCCCTTGTCCAGCAAGGCGATATTGGTAATGCCGTGATACTTGGCGAGGTTATAGGCTATTCCCGTGCCGTGGCCGCCCGCGCCGATAATGACTACATCGTAGTGCTTTTTCAGTGGCGTCTCAGCAGGCGTAAAATGATGCTCACCCGGATGATCCTTGCGCAGACCGTATTTCAATAAGGAGAATGGCATGGTTTTCTCAGGCTATTGCGCCTTCCTGCTTGATTGGAAGTATCCCAGGTAATGTGTATTGCATTGATATCATGCGCATTGCTCTAAATGGCTCTTTCGGGGTGAAGCTGCCCTATTGCAAACCGTATTTTTGGGCTGTTTTAACTCGTACCAAGGCCTGGTGAAATTTGATTAAACATTAAAATTTGTAAGCATGAAACGAAGATTTCCATTAGCATTGCTAATGTTGCTGCAATCTGCATAATTTGCGGTAGATGCGTCGCGTGAAAACCAGTGCGATCGTGAGGCAAACACTCTAGTTATCAGGAGTTGTGCTCTTGAATTAATTCATTGTTCGCCGGTGATATTCCGGGTTCGGCGAGAAGGCGTATGAAACGAAATAAATCCATTGAAATTAGCGCTCTGCGCATTTTTTCGGCAGTGGCTGATGCAGAAACCCTGACCCACGCTGCGCAGCGTCTGGGTATTACCCAGTCGGCTGTCTCACAATCGATTAAGCAGCTCGAAGAACTGACCAAGGTGGATTTGATTGTGCGTCGTTCCAGGCCAATTAAACTTACCCAGGGTGGTGAGGTGTTGAAGGATTATGCGCAACGGGTGCTCTCGGATACCAGCCGGGTGATGAACGATATTCGCATGGCTTCAACCGGCGGTTTGTCGACCCTGGGGGTCGGCATGGTGGACTCCTTCGGCGATGCACTGGGCTTGCAGTTCTTAAGCCAGATCAAACCCTTCGTATCCAAAGTGGCCTTGCAAACCGGTCTGCATATATCACTGTCGGAGGCGCTGCAAAATCGCGATATAGATATCCTGATCACCTCGGATATTGCTGACCCCAGCCCGATCATGGAACGCTACGCCTTGATCCGCGATCCATTTTTAGTCATCGCCCCAGAAGCCAGTTTGCCAAATCAAACCGAGAACGTGATAGAAATAGCGAAGACTCTACCCTTTATTCATTATCTGCCCAATTCGCGAATCGGCGCGCAAACCGACTTGATCGCGCGGCGCATTGGTATTGAACTCAATACGCATTACGAGCTGGACAGCACCCAGACACTGGTGCGATTTGTACAGGCCAACCATGGTTGGGCCATCATCTCGGCATTGTGCCTGGTGCGCTATCCAGAGTTATTGGAAGGCATTCGGATCATCAATCTGAATGACGGCGCCAATGCGCGATTTATTTCGCAACTGAGTCGGCGTAACGAATTGGGTGACATGCCCGAAAAATTTGCAGAAATCTCGCGCCAACTGTTTAACAAGGAAATCAAACCGCAATTACGCGCCATCGCGCCCTGGCTGCCTGAGCAGGCTTATACAATTAAGAATTTCCCCTCTATCTAAGCAATATTACTAACAAGGCGTAAGGACTAAGAAAAGTCCCCCGCCTCCCATTGTTTTCTCAATTCAAATTTCTGGATCTTGCCAGAACCAGTCATCGGAAACTCATCAACGAAATACCAGAAGCTCGGGGTTTTCTGTGGCGACAGTCGGCCGCGCAGGTAGGCAAACAATTCGTCCCGATTAGCCTCGGCCCCTGGGGCCAGGCGAATGAAGGCGGCGACTACTTCACCCATGCGGTCATCCGGCACACCCACCACGGCCACTTCGCCCACACTGGGGTGCTCAAACAGCGCGTCTTCAATTTCACGTGGATAAACGTTTTCACCCCCGCGAATAATCATGTCCTTCAATCGACCTTCCACCTTGGCATAACCACGCTCATCGATCGAACAGAGATCGCCAGTATGCAACCAACCATCCTCATCAATGGATTCTGCGGTCGCTTCTGGCATATCGAAATAGCCATGCATGACATTGTAGCCACGGGCGCAGTATTCCCCGACTTCACCGACCGGCACGGTGTCGCCGGTGGCTGGATCAATCACTTTAACCTCCACGTTGGGCATTGGCTGGCCAATGGTATTGGCCTTGTCATCGGGCGTATCGTCGTTATGCGTCATCGACGTTGTCGGCGAACACTCAGTCAGACCAAACAGAGTGGAAAACTGGATACCCAACACATTCTCGAAATGCCGCACCATGTCCGGCGGAACAGGTGAGCCGCCGGAATAAAAAGCCTGCAAGCTGGAGATATCCCGGGTTTTAAGGTCGGGGTGCTCCATGATCGCCACCAACATGGTGGGGACGCCGCCGCTGGCCTCGATGGCATAGGTTTCGATTAGCTCCAGGGCCAGGGCCGGATCAAACATTTCCTGCAATACCAGGGTCAATCGGTTGGCGATAGGGCCGAGCGTTCCGAGCACACAACCACTGGTATGAAACAACGGTACCATGGTGAGGTGCTTGGAGCCTTCCTTGATGCCGGTGATATGTTGCACATGGGCGGCGTTATTGACCAAGCCCCGGTGGTGCAAGAGTGCGCCCTTGGGAAAGCCAGTGGTGCCAGAGGTGTACTGAATCATGCAGGCGTCATCGGCCTTGATCTCAGGAAGCTCAATGGATTCATCCGCGCCGCGTTGCATAAACTGGTCCCATTCATCCAGGCGAATCACTTCTCTCAACGCTGTGCAGTCGGGCGCTACCTTTTCCACCGATTGCAGCATTTGATTGCCACGATACTCTGGCAACACAAACATACCGACGCTGCGCGACTGCTTAAGCACATAGGCGATTTCTTCGGGTTGGTAGGAGGGGTTTACCGTTACCAATACCGTCCCCGCCATTGCCGAACCAAGTTCCACCAATACCCATTCGGCGATGTTGGGGGCCATGATGGCGATATGCTCGCCTGGTTCATAGCTGCTATGAATGGCACGGGCAATGGTGAGCGCTTCGGCATAGAGTTCCGCAAACGTCCATTCCCGGCGCGCGGCCGGGTCGCTGACCCCGGCAATCATCGCGGTTCGCTCAGGACAGGCCTCGGCGGATTCGCGGATTAAATCACCCATGGTGATGTCTCTGACAGGCGGGCTGGAAGGGCCAACGGCGTAAGATTCAGTAAGCATGTTTACTCCTGCTGTAATGGTGGTGATAGCTGCTGACGTGGTTTCTGCTTATTGTTGTTGATGTGCAAATGATCAGCAGGCAGCACATAGCCTACCCGCGGCGTCGGAGCAAATCAATCTTGGGTGGATTTATCGCTGTCTGGGGTCTAGCGCAGTCGAATGGCTACATTCTTGGTATTCACATAGCTGTACAAGGCTTCCTGGCCTTTCTCCCTGCCATACCCGGATAGCTTCACCCCACCAAATGGCGTCTCCACGCCGCCAGCGTACCATTCATTGACAAACACCTGGCCTGCGCGCAGACGCTTGGCAGCGCGCATGGCGATATTCAAGTCGCGAGTATAAACGCCCGCCACCAGCCCATAATCCGTGCTGTTTGCCATGTCCCAGGCCTCTTCTTCGGTACTGAATTGCGCGATCGACAGCACCGGACCAAACACTTCGTGTTTAAACAGATCGCTGTCTCTGGAAACATTGGCAAATATGGTGGGTTCGATATAGTAGCCATCGCCCCCAGGTCTTTTGCCACCGGTCATCAATTCAGCACCTTGCTCTACGCCCTGTTGGCACATCTGTAATACCTTGTCGCGCTGTACCGCAGAAGCAACCGGCGTCAGTGTCGTTGCCGTGTCGCTGCCATCACCCATTACCTGTGCTTGCGCCAGGCGGGTAGCACGCTCGACTACTTTTTCATAAATATCTTCATGCACAATTAAGCGCGACATGGCTGAACACACCTGGCCTGCATTAAAAAATATGCCCCAATCGATACTGTCATCCAGCGCATCCAGGTCGGCATCAGGAAACACCACCGCGGCGGATTTTCCGCCCAGCTCCATGACACAGGGAATCGCCCGGTCAGCAGCAGCGCGCAGAATTGATTGGCCGGTTTGTACTGATCCAGTAAAAACGATCTGGTCAATATCAGGATGATTGACCAGGTCTGCACCCGCTTCATGCCCATACCCGCAGATCAGGTTGAAGGCGCCAGCCGGTAGACCGGCGCGTTCACAGGCAGTGACAATAAAGGTCATCGCCAGGGGCGTGAGTTCCGGTGATTTGACGACGACCGCATTGCCAGCCGCCAATGCCGGCGCCAGCGAGCGTCCACAGAGGTCTACCGGGAAGTTCCAGGGCACGATTTGTGCTGACACACCCACCGGCTCGTAGCTGGTGAAGTCGATATAGTCATCACCCAGGGGTATAGATCGGCCCTCGATCTTGTCGGCCATGCCGGCGTAATATTCAAAGTAACGAGCGGCATTATCGAACTCGTCCTGCGCTTGTGCAGTGGTCTTACCATTCTCAGCCACCAGCACTGGCACCCCCTCTTTGGCAATGGCGCGAATCTCTTCAGCTATCCGGTAGACGATCCTGGCCCGCTCCACTGGTCGCTGCGCAGTCAGCACACCGGAATCCGCACAATGACGGGCTGCAGACACCGCCGCGTTGACTTCCGCCGACCGGGCCCTGGCGATGGTGCCCACAACTTGCTCGGTGGCAGGATTCACCACCTCAATAGCGTCAGCGCTGTCTTGCCATTGCCCGTTTATATAATTGAGATAGTGATTTGCGTTGTTTTGCGACATGGCGACTTCTAAAAAAGGGTTTTGGTTTTACTAACTGACAGACGGGGATAAGGCTTCCTGGTAGCGCTTGGCGACCCACTTATGAAAATCATGGGTGGGCGCATCCAGCACTGGTGAGAAATGCCCGCCTTCAAAGCCCGGTGATTTGCGCCCCAATTGCATGCTCTCCACGGCAAAAATATCCTCTTCAAAAACCAGCTTCCAGGCGGCCATCACTGCCTTGCGGCAATCCGCCATCGCCTCTCCGGTCGCCTCTTCATTGACGTAGGAGATTTGCAGCTTTTCCAGGGTGAAATTATTTGCCACCGGCTGCAGGATGATGGCAAACACATGATCAACCTGTACGCCCAGCAGCACATTCGGATAGAGCGAAATATATTCACCTTCGGTCAGTCGATCGCTCGGCCAGGCGGAAAACTTGGGAAGGCTCAAGCCGGACACTTCTGAAAACGTATAGTTGAGACTGGCTTGCCCCGACATATAGTCATTCACATGCAGGTTGATGTGCCGATCCAGGGGCGAATAGGAATTCAGATCCGGGTGCACCCATGGTAAGTGATAGGCCTCGCAGTAATTCTCGATCGCCAGTTTCCAGTTGGCTTTTACTTCCAACTGCATATTGCTGTGCGTTTCTGCAACCTGCAGCGCATTGAATGCACCGGTTCCAGTGAACTGCTCCCAACGCGTTTCCAGCGGGGCGATAAACTCCTCTAACGACTCGGCGTCGCCTGAAAGGTTGATGAAGATGATCCCCATCCACTGCCCGGAACGGATTTCCTTTAGACCTTTACCCTCACAACTGAAACCCGGAGCGGTGTTCTCTCCAACCCCGCCGATATGCGGTGTGCTTTTCAAATCACCGGCCAGATCATAACTCCAGGAGTGATAGCGGCAGCGCAGTAAATTGCGCACCGGGCCGGCCTCGGGCATGAGCACCATGCCGCGGTGGCTGCAAACATTATGGAACACCCGAATATTACCTTTACGGTCGCGGGTGATTAAAACCGGCAGCCCCATGAAGTCAATGGGTTTGGCGTAAGCGCCTTGTGGCAACTCGCTAGTGAAATCCAGCGCTGCCCAGGTTTTCCCGATTACCTGGTCACGCTCAAACTCAAACAGTTCGGCATCATCGTAGGCGGCGTTCGGCAAGCCGGTTGCCTGCTGAATCGGGTCCAGTGCGGCCTGTAATCGCTCGGGTGACAATTTGCGCTCAATGTGCGCAAACCGCGAAGTGGTTTGTGATTGTTCACTGTGGTTCGTCATCGTCCAACCTCAGGAAGAGTTACGTTTTGCGCAATAGTAATTTTTGTTGGAATCAAGATTCAACATAATTTTTACTAATAATCAGCTGAGTAGCTCGCTGGCTTGAATCGGTTCGCCACAATGATCACATTGATAGCCAGGAAGTTGGTTGATTTCATCCTGGTAAGCCGACGACGCCAGCATCTCTTTGAAGGCCCGAATCTCGGGATCATTCTCGTTTTCAGTGTGGTAGGCCCAGAAGTAACGGTCTTCGGTGACCGGGATAAACTCCAGGTCGAAGCGGGTTGCCGCTGCCTTCACGCCAAATCCTACCTCAGCCATACCAGTGGCCACATGCGCCGCCACCGCCGAATGCGTGTACTCATGATTATCATAGCCGCGCACCGCACTGTGCGCGATACCGGCCTCATCCAGCAGCTGGTCTAGCAGCTCGCGTGTGCCAGATCGCGGCTGCCGGTTGATAAACCGTAACTCACTGTTCTGCAGGTCTACCAGGCCCGCAATAGCTGCACGATTATCCGACGACACCATCAGGCCCTGTTGCCGTTTAATAAACTGCAAGACATTCACTTCACCTGCACGCAGATACGCCGGGTAGCGTTGTTGTTGAGCAGGTATCCGGTGATGCAACGGCATATTAAAGCCGGCAATTTTGCAGTTACCGGAACGCAGACCGCGCAGGGCGTCTTCCGGGCCGTGATAATGCATTTCGGCTTGGAAGCCATGTAAATGTTCTGGAATAAGCGCCACTGCGTAGCCATGCGTGGCAAATATGGGGACTGCTTCAATATGATCAGCGAGCACCCGATGTACTTCGCTGTTTAATTCCATGGTTAAACTCTCCATTTGCGTATGCAGACGCGCTTCAACGCGTTGACTGGTTTGCAGCAGGACAGCACCCAGCGCGGTCAGCCGGGCACCACGGCCGCGTTCCATCTCGGTGACCGGTTGCCCGAAGAAGGATTCCGCCTCCCGCAAGATGTTCCAGGCATGCCGATAGGACAGGTCACAGCTGGCGGCCGCAGTGGTCAATTTTCGGGAATTCTGGATTGCCGCTAGCAGGGGTAAAAAAGAGACATGCAGTTTTCGTCACTGCAAATCCTCCAGGCGCCAGCCGGGAACGATATTCAAGTTGTTAATCTGCATTTTTTTTCATATTTAGATTCGGCATATGTCGTGCTAATGTAGCACACATCGGTCAGTATATATGTATCTTAGTGCATATATATTGGCTAATTTAATCGGAAGCTACTATACTTAGCACCGGAGTTAGAGCGAGCTGGGCCACATGCTGCAGAGCATGGGCCTGTGTTCGTTGGGCAAGCACTATGACGCAAACTATCGATCAAGACGCCGTGTCTAAGAAAGTCGCGGAGGCTATCCAGGCCAATTTGCACCTGGCGGGGCCGTTACTGCCTATTCTCAGACAAATCCAATCTGAGCTTGGACACATTCCGGCCGACCAGGTTGGGCAGATCGCCAAGGCACTGAACCTGTCCCGTGCCGAGGTGCACGGCGTGGTGAGTTTTTACCACAGCTTTACCAGTGATCCACAAGGCAAACACATTATCGAGGTATGCCGGGCCGAGTCCTGTCAGGCTATGGGAGGTCGTATGCTCGAGAGCAAATTCAAGCAGGACCTTGGCATCGATTTTCACCAAACCACCGACGATGGCGAGATCAGCCTGGAAGCGGTTTATTGCCTCGGCAACTGCGCCTGCTCGCCTGCGATACGCGTGGGCGAACAGGTCTATGGTCGGATGACGGTTGAGAAAGCAGAAAACCTGTTGAATGAATTGCGAGGTGAATCCTCATGAGCACGCGAATATATGTGCCGCGCGATTCCAGTGCCCTGTCAGTTGGTGCTGACGCGATTGCGACCATGCTGCGGCAGGAACTCTCAGCCCAAATCGATAGTGGCGAGGTCGAGATAGTCCGCAACGGTTCGCGCGGATTATTCTGGTTGGAACCACTGCTCGAAGTAGAAACAGACCAGGGGCGGGTCGCCTACGGCCCGGTTGCCTCCGAAGACGTCACCGCGCTGCTCGAACAGGGCTTCGCCCAGGGCGCTCAGGACCACCCACTGGCGCTCGGTCTGACTGAAGAAATTGACTACCTGAAAAAACAACAACGCCTGACCTTCAAACGAGCTGGCATCATTGACCCAGTGAGCATCGATGAATACCAGGCACACGATGGTTACGCTGGATTGCGCAATGCACTCAATATGAGCCCACAAGACTGCGTGGATGCCGTTAAGGAATCCGGTTTACGGGGTCGCGGCGGTGCCGCCTTCCCGACCGGCATTAAATGGCAAACTGTATTGGGAGCCATATCCGAACAGAAATACATTGTCTGCAACGCGGATGAAGGTGACTCGGGCACCTTCGCTGATCGCCTGCAGATGGAAGCCGATCCTTACGCCCTGCTGGAAGGCATGACCATCGCCGGTCTCGCCGTGGGCGCCGATAAGGGTTACATCTACCTGCGCGAAGAATACCCGCACGCCGACCAGATTTTGAACGAAGCCATAGCAATCGCCAAAGAGCATAATTTTCTTGGTGAGGCCATTCTGGGCTCTGAACTTAATTTCGATATCGAGGTTCGCCTGGGCGCAAAATCCTATATTTGCGGCGAGGAAACCGCCTTGCTGGAAAGCCTGGAAGGCAAACGGGGCATGGTGCGGGCCAAACCACCTCTACCCGCGCTAGAAGGATTGTTTGGCAAACCCACGGTGGTTAACAATGTGTTGTCATTTTCCAGCGTGCCAATCATTCTTGATAAGGGCGCAGATTACTATGCCTCATTCGGTATGGGGCGCTCGCGCGGCACCATGCCTTTCCAGCTGGCGGGCAATCTAAAGCAACCCGGCCTGGTTGAACTCGCTTTCGGGATCACCCTGGAAGAACTCCTGTATGACTTTGGCGGCGGTAGTCGCTCTGGGCGCGACCTGCGCGCGGTACAGGTTGGCGGTCCACTGGGAACTTATATGCCCAAATCCCAATGGAAAACCGAGATGGACTATGAAGCCCTGGCCGCTATAAAAGCGGTGCTTGGCCACGGTGGCCTGGTGGCCTTTGACGACACGGTGGACATGATGCAGCAGGCGCGTTTTTCGATGGAGTTTTGCGTTGAAGAATCCTGCGGCAAATGCACCCCCTGCCGAATCGGCTCAGTGCGCGGCGTCGAAGTGATCGGCAAAATCAAGAACCGCGAACGGCCATTCGAAAACATCGAACTCCTTCACAGCCTCTGCGATACCATGGAAAACGGTTCGCTGTGTGCGATGGGCGGTATGACGCCTTTTCCGGTGCGCAGTGCGCTGGAACATTTTGAAGAGGACTTCATCTAAGTTGGGCACAAGTTAATTGAGAAATCGTTATGAACCAGATCAAACACCCACCTCTGCTTAAAGACCTGATCGAATCCGGCAACCCGCTGGTTGCGGAGCCGCTGATCGGAAATCCGCATAAAGACTACGGCACCCCGTCTCCCATCTCATTCCTGGATGAGTTGGAGATTGAACAGGGCCGTATGGAACTTGACATGGTTACTGGCGTTATCGATGGGCAGCAAGTGACGGTGCCGGTTGGCACCTCAGTCATGCGCGCAGCCTCAATGCTGGATGTCAATATACCCAAGTTATGCGCCACGGATAGCATAGAGCCATTTGGCTCCTGCCGTATGTGTGTGGTTGCGATAGAAGGGCGGCGCGGTTTTCCTGCCTCCTGCACAACGCCGTTTGAAGAAGGCATGGTGGTCACTACGCAGAACAAACAGATCGCTGATTTGCGCCGTAACGTGATGGAGCTTTATATCTCCGATCACCCGCTGGATTGCCTGACCTGCTCGGCCAATGGCGATTGCGAACTGCAGGATATGGCGGGCGCGGTCGGTTTGCGCGAAGTGCGTTATGGCTACGACGGTGCAAACCACCTGGATGCGGAAAAAGACCAAACGAACCCCTATTTTGATTTCGATCCCAGCAAATGTATCGCCTGCTCTCGCTGCGTGCGCGCCTGTGATGAAACCCAGGGCACCTTTGCGCTGACCATTGAAGGCCGTGGCTTTGAATCCAAAGTCAGTGCTGGGCAATCTGAGAACTTTATAGATTCTGAATGCGTGTCCTGCGGCGCTTGTGTGCAAGCCTGCCCAACTGCCACACTGATTGATAAATCGGTGGTGGAAGCTGGTCAACCGGAACATGAGAAAATAACTACCTGCGCCTATTGCGGGGTTGGCTGTGCGTTCAAAGCCGAAATGAAGGGCGATCAGGTAGTACGCATGACCCCGTATAAAGGCGGTCAGGCCAACCGTGGTCACTCCTGCGTTAAAGGTCGTTTTGCCTTTGGCTATGCCACGCACAAGGATCGCATTACCAAGCCGATGATCAGGGATTCAATTGATCAACCCTGGCAGACTGTGAGTTGGGAAGAAGCCTTCACGTTCGCCGCTAAAAAATTGCGCGGCATCCAGGATAAATACGGGGTCAAGTCGATTGGCGGCATTTCCTCATCTCGCTGCACCAATGAAGAAGTCTGGCTGGTACAAAAAATGGTCCGCGCTGGCTTTGGCAATAATAATGTCGACACCTGCGCGCGGGTCTGTCACTCGCCCACGGGTTATGGCTTGAAGCAAACCCTGGGTGAATCCGCTGGTACGCAAAATTTTGATTCCGTCGCAGCCACCGATGTGGCCATTGTGATGGGGGCCAACCCCACTGATGCCCACCCGGTATTTGGTTCGCGATTGAAAAAACGGTTGCGTGAAGGTGCCAAACTCATCGTGGTAGACCCACGTCGGATCGACCTGGTCAGTAGCCCGCACATTAAAGCGGATCACCACCTGAAGTTGATGCCAGGCACAAATGTGGCATTTATCAACACCATCGCCCACACCATCGTGCGCGACAATCTGCATGACCTCGACTTCGTGAAAAACCGTTGTGAGATCGATGCTTTTGATGAATGGCTGGAGTTTATTAAGGACCCTCAGCACGCCCCAGAGAACACGGAATCCATTACCGGAATTCCCGCTGCTGATCTGATTGCCGCTGCGCATCTGTATGCAACCGCTGGTAATGGCGCAATTTATTATGGCCTGGGTGTCACCGAGCACAGCCAGGGCTCTACCACGGTAATGGGCATTGCCAACCTCGCCATGTTAACTGGCAATATTGGTCGCCCGGGCGTTGGCGTTAACCCATTGCGCGGGCAAAACAATGTCCAGGGTTCCTGCGATATGGGCTCCTTCCCCCACGAGTTACCCGGTTACCGGCCCGTTTCTGATGACGCCACCCGCAGCGATTTTGAAACCGCCTGGGATGTCACCCTGGATCCAGAACCTGGTTACCGCATTAACAATATGTTCGATGCGGCAATTGCCGGAAAGTACAAGGGCCTGTATGTGCAAGGTGAAGACGTGGCGCAATCAGACCCGAATACACAACATGTCGAAGCGGCACTACGCAGCCTGGAATGCCTGATCGTGCAGGACCTGTTCCTGAACGAGACCGCCAAGTTTGCCACGGTGTTTTTACCGGGCTCCAGCTTCCTGGAGAAAAACGGCACGTTTACCAATGCCGAACGCCGCATTTCACCGGTTAGAAAAGTAATGCCACCTTTGGCTGGATTAGAAGACTGGCAGGTCACCATGGGGTTGTGCAACGCACTCGGCTTTGAAATGAACTACCAACATCCGCGCGAAATCATGGAAGAGATTGCACGGTTGACGCCGACTTTTACTAACGTGACCTATGAGCGTCTGGACCAGGAAGGTTCCTTGCAATGGCCGTGTAACGATGAAGCGCCCGATGGCACACCGACCATGCATCTGGAAGAATTTGTGCGCGGCAAGGGCTTATTCAAGGTCACCGAATATGTGCCAACAGACGAGAAGGTGACGCGTCGCTTCCCGCTGTTGTTGACTACCGGCCGGATCCTGTCGCAATACAATGTCGGTGCCCAGACCCGGCGCACTGACAATAACGCCTGGCATGACCAGGATTGGCTGGAAGTGCACCCGGCGGATGCAGAAGACCGTGGCATCGTTAATGGTGACCGCGTGGAAATAGCCAGTCGTTCCGGGGTAACCCACTTGAATGCGAAGATCAGTGAACGCGTGCAGCCTGGTGTGATTTATACCACCTTCCATCATCCGGAGAGTGGTGCCAACGTGATCACTACCGACAATTCCGACTGGGCCACCAACTGCCCGGAATACAAGGTGACCGCGGTGCAAATCAAGAAAGTCATCACTGCCAGCCAGGATTCAGATTGGCAAACACAGTTCTCTGAATTCACCGAGAAGCAGCTGGAGTTTGCGGAAGTTGACTAACGCCGAACGGGTTGCCTTGACTGCGGATGCCGAAAAAGAGGAACAACCCGGAGTAGAACAACGCTCGGTATCGGAGCAATACTCGGATACCGAGCTGAGCAGCAAACAGGATGTGATTGCCGCTGAAGTACCGGTGGCCTTTACTTACAACGGACAAAGCCATGCCGTGATGATGGCTAGCCCCCTGGACTTGCATGATTTTGCGATCGGTTTCAGCCTGACAGAGCGCATCGTCGATGATCCAACGCAAATCCAACACATCGAAATAAACCAGGCTCCGCAGGGCTATGCTGTGAACCTGCAGATAGGCGCTGAGTTAATAGACCGACTCGATCAGCAACGTCGACAAATGAGTGGCCGCTCAGGCTGCGGCATTTGTGGAATCAGTGACCTGGCTGCGGCCATCCCCAAACTTGAGCCCTTGAGTGACCAGGCAAAAAAACCCAGCCACGAAGTCATCGCCGCAGCGATCGAACGCTTCCAACAAAACCAGACTCTGCAACAACAATGCGGTTCGGTGCACTGCGCAGGGTTGTTCAACCAACACGGCGAGTTATTGCTCTTGCGCGAGGATATTGGCCGCCACAACGCCCTGGATAAACTTATTGGGGCTTCTCTGGCTACAGAAAAAAATGGAATTCAGCCTGGCGATTTTTTAGTGCTATCCAGCCGTGCCAGCCATGAATTGATCACCAAGACGGTTATTGCAGGCGTCTCCACACTGGTTTCGATCTCCGCCGCCACCACGCTGGCCATTGATATCGCCAAACAGCTCAACCTGAACCTGGTCGGCTTTGTGCGCGGTGATCGCCAGATGGTGTATCACCAAAACTGAAACGCTACTTATCGTGTTTAGCGAGCGAGGACGGTAAGGACACCCCCACCTCATCCTCCAGCATCTGCACGATCTTTAAGTGTGGCGCATCGCTCCCGAAGCGCGCTACCGCCTCCTGATAATCCGCATAGACGGTATCTGCTAGTTTGGTCGGCACCTTGAGATGTGCCGCCAACTCGGTAATAAGCCGCATGTCCTTGTTGGCCAAGCCAAGCGCGAACGAGGGATCGTAGCTGCCATCCAATACTTTGGGGATATAGTTGTCCACCACGTAGCTCTGTGCGCAACTTTTCTGCAATACCTGGTACAGCGTCCCCAAATCAAGATCGGCACGTGCGCCAAGCATCAGCGTTTCGCCGATACCCTGCGCTACCAGGTAATTTAAATGCAACTGACACAGCTTGCTGACATAACCCGCACCACTGGGGCCCATACGCACGGCCTTGTTGGTAAAGGAGGCCAGCATTTCCTGGTGTTGCTCAAACAGCGTCGGTTCAATACCGAGCAACATGGTCAGCGTCCCGGCAGCAGCTCCCTCGGCCCCACCGGTCACAGGGGCATCAACCATCAGCAGGTCTGACGGCGCCTGGTCGATCAATGCTTGCCAGGCTGCCAAATCATTGGTGCTGGTTTCAAACCACACTGCACCCGATTTCAGATTTTCCAACAAGCCCTGCTCGCCAACTGCGAGTTCACCGATTTCCCTGGCACTCGGCAACGAGGTAAACAATATATCGGCTTGTTGGGCCATGGTCTGCGCGTCGTTGGCTGCGGTCGCGCCCTGACCCACCAACTCATCCATGGCCGATTGATTTAGATCCAAAACCAGTAGTTGATGCTGATGCGTTTGGCAATAGGTGAGCAGGTTGCTCGCCATACCCCTGCCCATATTCCCCAAACCAATAAAACCGATATTCATATCCAGTTACCGCGTTTTCCAGGGATCAGGTTTTATAGGACGGATCGGTACGATCACAAATTCGTTTCAGCGCCGGCCACTCGTACTTGCCCGGTGGAAAGGCAGCATATTGCGCGCTGGCTTCCGCCCATAACTCGGGTGCCACCTCTGCGGTTGGGCGATCATTTCCTGAGAGTTGGATAGCGACTTCGCACAGACGAATCAGGTAGTACATATTCATAAAACACTCACCTGCTGTCGCGCCCACGGTCAGTAAACCGTGGTTGCGCATAACCAGGCAGGAGTTGCCTTCCAGGCGCTCAGCAATGCGATGACGCTCATCAGGGTCCACTGATAGCCCTTCCCAATCGTGGTAGCCCACCTTGCCATAGAGCATGGAGGAATCCTGCACCCAGAATGGTATTTCCTCAAATGCCGTCGCGGCAATCGCGGATGGCGGATGCGCGTGAAACACAAACTTGCTGTCGGCATGATTGAGGTGCACCGCACTGTGAATAATGAATCCAGCAGTGTTCACATCTGACGGTCCATGGATCACCTTGCCCTCTTCATCGACGGTTATCAGGTTGGAGGCGCAGACCTCGCTATAGTGCAGACCAAAGCGATGCATATAAAAGTGGTGGTCACTGCCCGGTACGCGCGCAGTTATATGATTCCATACCGTGTCATCCCAACCGAAATGGTTTGTAAGACGGAACATGGCGGCGAGGTCTATGCGTACTTGCTCTTGTTGTTGCTCGAGGCTGAGTTGAGAGTTATCAGTCATGGTGTTACCCCGGAATATGAATTGGAAACGGCACTTCGCCGTTTTCCAGACGTTGAATATTATCGGCCAGCACCCTGGCAGCGGATTTCGCGTAAGTGGGTCCAGCCGTATGCGGTGTGATAAATACGTTTTTATGTCGCCAATAGGGCGAGTCTGCCGGTAATGGCTCGGTGACGAAGGCATCCAGCGCGGCACCCGCTATATGCCCGGAATCAAGCAAGGACAAGAGGCTTTCATCATCGATTATCGCGCCCCTGCTCACATTGATAAAATAGGCCCCGACGGGTAATTGACTGAGCTTTTGTTTATTCAGAAAGCCTCGGGTGGCTGGATTAAGAGGTAGGCAGTTCACCAGCACATCGGTGTTTTTCAATACTGTCGACAAGCCCTCATCGCCCGAGTAACAATCCACGTCAACCAGATCTCGGGGTTTGCGGCTCCAGCCAATCGATTTAAAGCCGTTTTGGGCGACACGTTCGGCAATGAAGGAACCAATCAGGCCCAGCCCAAGAGTTGTTACTCGGTAATGCTGTGTCCGCGGTACTTCTATGCGCTCCCAGTGCTGACGTGCCGCGTGCTCGCGGTAATCTTCATACCGACGATGAAAGTGCATGACCCAATAGTTCACATACTGCGCCATGTCGTTACCGACATCCGGGTCCAACAATCGTACAATCGGCGCAGCTGGCAGCTCGGGTTCAGCGTCGAGGTGATCGGTGCCTGCGCCAAGGTTCAGTATCGCCCGCAAATTCGGATAGTTCAGCAAGTCACCGTGCGGATGTTCCCAAACCACGGCGTATTTGATGGCAGCACGGTCCGGGATATCCGGGTAGCAATGAATAGGCATACCCGGCAAATACTCAGACAAGGCCTGTTCCCAGGACTCATTATGAAAACCATGGTTGTTTAATAAAATCGCCATGCCTCGAACTCGATCAGCTGTTGCCTTGATGTTGATCTGGTGTTGCTGGGGTACCTGGTTCACTGCTGACAATTTGCAGGCCAACCACGCCGACCAGGATGATGGCAATGAACGCGAGCTTGATCGGAGCCAGCAACTCACCGAAATAAAGTGCGCCAATGATGGTGATCAACACGATTCCAGCGCCCGACCAGATTGCGTACACCACCCCAATTGGAATGGCGAGCACGCTGATTGACAAGGTATACAAGGCGATGAGAAAACACAGGACTGACAGGGTCGCCGGCACTGGCAGAGTAAAACCGTTCGACAGCTTCAGACAGGTGGTGCCCACCACTTCGAGGAAAATACCGATGGCCAGGTATGTCCAGGGACTCAGCCCCAGTGGCCCGATTGAATTACTCATAAGATTTTGTTCTCACAGTATTATGCTCCGAATCATTGTGCATACAGGTTAGCAGAGAGTACTAGCTTCTTGGATACAAGGTTTCCGTATTGCCGTCCACGCCGATGATCTGGCCAGACACATGTTTGCCGTAGTCTGACGCCAGGAAACAAATCATATCGGCGACTTCCTGCGGATCTACATAGCATTGCATCGAGGTACCAATGGCATACATGCGACGCACCACCTCCGGGTCCAGATTATCGGTTTCGGCATGGGCTGCGATCACTCGTTCAATCCGATCGCCGTTAATATTGCCCGGCACGATGCCGTTTACGCGTATATTGTCTGGCCCCAGCTCCATAGCCAGCGATTTGGTAAAACCGTGCACCGCCCACTTGGCTGCGACGTACGGGCTGCGGGTGGGATAGCCCATAATTCCAGCCGCGGAAATCAGGTTGATAATGACACCCTGCCCTTGCTTCTTGAAGACGGGCACAACGCGCCGCGCACAATAAAATTGGGCATCGATGCCCACTGCCATGCACTCCCGCCACTCGTCATCACTTATGTCTTCAACCAACTTGGTTGGCCCGGCAACGCCGGCGTTATTAACCAGGATATCCAGGCCCTGCGGCAGTATCTCAGCGAAGATCGCATCAAGTTCGGAGGAGTTCGATACATCACAGTGAAAAGATTCGATTGCTTCTGGCAGGCTGGCCAGCGCATTTTTATCAATGTCGCAAACGTAAACCTGCGCACCGAGTTCATGCATCGAAACCGCGGTAGAGCGCCCCATACCCGCACCCCCAGCGGTGATAAACGCGCGTTTACCCGACAATGAAACTTTCATGGTGAACTCCTCATTCGCTACCATTTGAGCAATAGCATTAGGATAATTCGTCACTTCAATCTTGTAAAACGAATTTAACTTGTATTTAATATCGAAATAATTGTATTTACTTGCGGGTAGATGGCACCGTTAACTCTCTTTCTGCACCAGTAAAAATCGCCTGCTTCTCCACCAGAATATGAATATTGAGAATATCCGCGCCTTTTTGGAAGTCACGTCGGCTGGCAGTTTTCAGCAGGCGGCGCACAATCTGAGTATTACCCAGTCGGCAATGAGTGCGCGTATCAAGAACCTGGAAGAGTCGCTGAATCGGCAGTTGTTTAATCGCAAACGCAATGGGGCAACGCTAACCAGTGGGGGCACGGCTTTTCACAAACATGCGGTGGCGGTGGTACGCACCTGGGAGTTGGCCAAACAAGAGACCGCATTGGCCGATGAGTTCAATGCCATCGTAGGTCTGGGTGTGCAGTTAAATCACTGGAAAAGTATTGCCTCGCCCTGGCTGCAATGGATGAAAAAGAATGCCGCCAACGTCGCCACCCAGGTACGCTCAGACAGCTCAGACCAACTGATGGCCATGTTACGCAACGGTTTGCTGAATGTGGTTGTGTTGTACGAACCGCAGCGCAACCCGGACCTGGTGATCCAGGAATATGCCTCCGAGCAACTGGTGATGGTAAGCACTCATCCGCGCGCGGTAGAGAGAACCGCGGTACCCGGATATGTCTATGTTGATTGGGGCGCCAGCTTTCGGGCCGATCACAGCCTGGCTTTTCCAGATAGCCCAACTCATCAAATGACCGTGGGTTTGGCATCCGCTGGCCTGAACCACATCCTGGAACAAGGGGGTTCAGGGTATTTTCTCGCCTCCGAAGTCAATCAACTGATTGAACAGGATCGCCTGTCTGTGGTGACTGGGGCACCCACATTCAACCTAACCACCTATCTTGCTTATTACTCGGAGGCCGGCGACTCACCCGCGGTACAAACGGCGCTGGACGGTCTGCAGAATATCCGGGTTGAAAACCTGAACTGAGCTATCCGACCATGAAGATAACCGCCGTAAAAACACAGCTGGTCAACCTGCCATTAGAGCAGCCAGTCAAAACCGCTATCCACGATATCGAGACGGTTGGCTGTGTACTGCTAAGCCTGGAAACAGATACTGGTTTAGTCGGTCAATCCTACCTGTTTTCCATCAACGCAGTTCGGATCAAAGCCTTTGACGAGATGGTTCGTGGTTTTTCTCACCAACTGCTGCAAAAAGATCCACACTACATCAATGCGATCTGGCAAAACATCTGGGACGAAATCAATCCCACCGGTTATAAGGGCCTGACCATCTCGGCCCTGTCAGCGATCGACACAGCGTGCTGGGACCTGGTCGGCAAGGCAGCAGAAAAGCCGCTGCATATGCTCTTCGGCGCCTGCCGTGATCGTATAAAGACCTATGCCAGTGGTGGTCTGTGGTTAACGCAGTCTATCGACGAACTGGTAACTGAAGCAGAACGGTTTATTGATCAAGGTTTTCGCGCCATGAAGTTACGATTGGGCTCGGGCAACCAGGGCCAGGATGTAGAACGGGTTAAACAGCTACGTAACGCAGTTGGCTCTGAAATAGAACTGATGGCTGATTTGAACCAGGCACTGAGCGCAAAGCAGGCTATTCGCCTTGGTCATGCCCTCCAGGAATATGATTTGCAGTGGATCGAGGAACCCGTGCTGGCTAATGATTTACGAGGTCATGCCCAGGTCACTGCCGCTCTACAAACGCCGGTCGCGTCCGGTGAAACTGAATATACGCGCTATGGAATGCAGGCCATGATCGATCACCGGGCCTGCGACATTCTGATGCCAGATTTGCAACGCATCGGTGGTCTCTCGGAGATGTTGCGGGTAGCGGCGATTGCCAGCGCCCATCACCTGCCGATATCAACGCATATCTTCACCGAGCACAGTTTGTCGATCGCAGGCTCTGCTGCCAACTGCATCAGCGTGGAGCATATGCCCTGGTTTGCCGAGTTGTTTAATGAGGAAATGATTGTTGAGAATGGCGACATCCTGATTCCAGATCGCCCTGGTACTGGGTTCACCTTCAACCAGGCTACTATCAATAGATACAGGCTCTAAAGCGCGTTCGTCATGCTTGCTAGGGAACCAATACCAGCTTGCCGGTAAACTTTTTCGCCAGGAAGTCTTCCTGCGCTGCCACAATGTCTTTCAATGGATAGGTCTTGGCCACGATGGGTTTGATCTCACCGCGTTCGATATAACCAACCAGGTTGGTAAATATCTCGTCACCCTGGTAGGTAGAACCGAAAAAAGATAAATCTTTGAGATACAGCGTGCGCACATCCAGTTCTACGATTGGCCCGGCAATTGCACCCGAAGTTACATAACGCCCACCGCGTTTGAGCACATCCAGGTAAGCAGGCCACGATGGCCCGGCAACCAAATCTACCACTACATCAACGCTTTCCTGACCCAGCGTTTCCACTAGGTCGCAATTTCGGTCAATGACCTGGTCGGCACCGATCTCGGCCACGTTATCAGCCTTGGCCGCACTGGATATCGCGATCACCCTTGCACCGCGGCGTTTGGCCAATTGCACAGCGGCTGATCCAACGCCACCTGAAGCGCCGGAAATCAACACGGTTTCAGCACCTACACAAGCCCGATGCATCATGCCTTCGGCGGTGGAATACGCACAAGGAACGGAGGCCAATTCGATATCCGTCCAGTCGCAGTCGATTTTCAGTGCGTGCACAGATGGCGTGGACATATATTGCGCGAAACCACCATCTCGTTCGGATCCAATGGTGATGCAGGTAAAGGAACTGTCATCACGTGTCTCAGCCTGGATCGCCCGCACTAACACCCGTTCACCAACTCGAGAAGCATCTACTCCCTCGCCCACTACTACAATGGTACCGCAACAATCGGCCCCTTGAATTCTGGGAAACTTTAACGCCTCACCCGCCCAACTGCCATCTTCATCATCGCTTTCAGCAAAGCCGCCAGCGCCGCCATCACTCGTCCCAGTGGTGACGTTTTTGGAATACCAGGCAGTACGGGTATTGATATCGGTGTTGTTGATCCCTGCGGCGCCAACCTGGATCAGCACTTCGCCAACAGCCGGTTCTGGCCGAGGAATATCATCGCGGAATTCGAGTTTTTCAAAGCCGCCGTGGCCGGTGAGGTATACGCCCTGCATAATGCTGGTATCTGACATGGTAATAGCCCAATCATCGTTACTGGGGCGATGTTACCATGCAAATTTTCCAGGCTGGAATACCAGGCCTAATAGAGCCCAGAAGAATTGCTGATGGACTTAAATCGATTAGCGCAGAACCGGATAGGCTTCTGTGTAGATCCAGTCTTTGTCCCTGGCGGGAACATGACAACCCAGGCAATCCGTCTTGTAATCACTACTCACATTGCCTGAATTATCGCCTGGTTTGAACAGGGCCCAACCCCACCCTTCACCCCAATTTGTATTGCCGGGGAATCGATTTTGCGTATCTTTGACCATCACAAACCATTGCTTCAGTTCGCTGTTTGAATACTGGATGTTTGCGCCCGTGGTGTAGTCTCCGGCGCTGGCAGCGCGCAGCTCTTTGACGATGGTCGCCCCATCGGGAAATGCCTGGTGTTTGCGAAAGTATTCAATCGTGCTGGCTTCAGTAAACACATCGTGGAACCCACTCGCTGCGCCATCGGCCACGTACCAAGAGCCGAGGTGTTGCAGTTTCAGCCGGAAGTCTCGGTCTAACATGATTTGCCCACTGGCATTGACCATTGCTGAGAATGGGGCTTTCCCATCATCAGCAGCAAGACTTACTCGGTTGGTAAACGAAATTAAAAGGACCGCCAGAACGACCATAACTGGGTGATTGCACTTCATAAGACACCTCGTTTCAAGATAAAAAAGGGGCCTTCCGTGGCCGTAATACGTGAATGAATTGCTTACTTATCACCCTTTGCTGCGGTCAACACGGGATAGTACTGAGTGAACACCAGGTCGTCCTGCGCACTCGCCACATGGCATGCCGCACAGGCATCCGTTGGAAATGCTTTTGCCGTTTCATTTAGTGCCTTACCATGATTACTGAAGCTGAAATAAGCCCAGTTCCCCGGCTCATCCGGGAAATGCTTCTTGCTTTTGATGGTGGCCTCAAGCCCAATAAACTCGCCCATAAAATAGCCATTGCCGCTAACCGCGGCCTTGGATCCAACACTCACCAATTCTTTGATCAGGATGGTGCCGTCACGAAATTCGCCTTTCTTGCGCCAGTGTTTATAGCTTTGCGGATCGATATATACGTTGTGAAATTCCGGGAACGCGGCCTTGCCATTGTTCATATCATTAGGGGTCAGCGGTGTGCCGACATAGACCCATTCACGGTAGCCCGCTGGTTGCTGCAACTCGCCAGCATTGTTAAAACTGTAGTACTTGCTACCGTCTTCGGCCGCCTGGGCCAGCAGGCTATAAGCGGCAATCGCGATTGCAACCGTCAACAACGCTGCGATTCGATTAATTGTTGTGGTCATCAGTGGTACCCCTTGCTAGGAATGGTTGAAAGAGGCGCCACGATACTCCGGATCAAATCCCTGCGACAATGATCAACCAATCGGGAATCTTGCCTGTTTGTCCCAAGCATTAATAGCCGCTAGACTGCCCGGCATAACAAGCAACACCTGGTGTAACGCGATGGACACCTTAAGCAAGGTACTGAATACCCTTGAGTTTGACAGTAACTTTTATTTCTCGGTGCGGTTTACCGGTTCCTGGGGAATCACCGTACCACCCTACGCCCGCGTAGCAAGATTTCATATCTGCTGCGCAGGAGAGAGCCTGTTCCGAATCGATGGTGTTGAGGAAGTTGTTGAGCTAAACCTTGGCGATATACTGATTATCCCGCACGGCGCATCCCATACCTTGTTGAGCGAACCGGGTGCCGATACGATGATGCTGGACGACGCGTACACCAGAGCCAACTATCGTGGTTCCAAGGTGTTTAAATATGATGGAACCAGTGGCGATGCCTACTGCGAGTTATTATGTGGCCATTTTGAGTTTCAGCACACTTTGCCCCATCCGTTCATAGATCAACTACCCTCTTATATTCTGCTGAGAAAAAGCGACAGTGATGAATTGAGGTGGTTAAAAGAAGCGCTTATACAGTACACGCGTGAGCCGGTACTGGAACAGGCTGGCAACAGCCTGATTATCAAACACCTGTCGGAAATCACCTTTACTTTGGCGATCCAGAGCTGGCAGAAGACGCAAAACAAATCAGAGGGATTTATCGCCGCTATTTCGGATGCGCATCTATCGAATGCCCTGAAAGCATTTCATGAGAATCCACAAGTACGTTGGACAGTAGAAGACCTTGCCAGTGCCGCCGCAATGTCGCGAACCCGGTTCGTGGAACATTTCAGTCGCACCGTGAAAATGCCACCCATCCAGTACATCAAGCTGTGGCGTATGACCAAGGCTCAGAAATTTTTAAGAACTTCGAACCTGTCAACGGAACAAATTGCCAATCAGTGTGGGTATGAATCAACCACCGCGTTCAGTAAGGCTTTTAAACGATTTACCTCACAAACACCGGCAGAGTTTAGGCGGTTGCACAAACTGGAATGAATCGTCCACGGCTCAGCCCTGCTTTGCAGATGAGATCATGTTTGGAACAGAGAAAAGAGAATTGGTGCCCAGGAGAGGACTTGAACCTCCACGGCCGTAAGGCCACTAGCACCTGAAGCTAGCGTGTCTACCAATTCCACCACCTGGGCATAATACTTTAGAGTAGCTCCAGGATTGGAGCGGGCATCTAAGCGGTGCGGAACGTGATTATACATATAGTTTTACTTTTGTCACACGCTTTAACTGCCCTTCTTCTCATTAAATAATCCTTCGTCACCCAGCACCTGGTTACCGATGAACAGCGTAAAACTGATACCATTAGCGCTTGCCTATAAACTGATCAGTTTTGCCAATTTTTCGGTGCCATGAACGCCTTTCGCTGGTTCTATCAACAACCATACTTACTGCTGTTTTTGGCCACTCTGATTTGGGCGGGTAATGCCGTGGCTGGCAAGATCGCCGTGGGTCACATTTCTCCCTTTTTGCTTACCACACTACGCTGGTTACTCGCTGTTGCTATTGTTCTTCCCCTGGCAGCTCGATACCTGCAAAGAGACTGGAAAGAAATTGAGCCGCACCTCGTTTTCCTGTTCCTGTTGGGCTCTACTGGATTTGCCCTGTTCAACAACCTGATGTACCTGGCACTCACGACTACCACGGCCCTAAACGTAGCGATTATTCAGAGCTCTCTGCCCCTGTTTGTATTCTTGCTTAATTTTTTGCTTTATCGCGCCGCCACAACCGGGTTTCAAGCCGTAGGTTTTCCGCTGACCATGATGGGTGTGATGATCATCACCACGCAAGGAAGTTGGCAGGTGCTCCAGGGTCTGTTATTTAATGTGGGGGATGTAATGATGATCATAGCCGTACTAATTTATGGCGCTTACAGCGTCCTGCTGAATAATAAGCCGGACATCCATTGGTTAAGCCTATTAACCGTTCTGTGCTGCTCAGCGCTGATCACCTCCCTGCCTTTTGCGGTTTATGAGCACTTGGATGGCACAGCAAACTGGCCGGATCAAACCGGTCTGATGGTAGTTCTCTACACCGGTTTGTTCGCCTCGCTGTTGGCCCAGGCTTTCTGGATTAGAGGTATTGAACTGATTGGCGCCAATGCCACCAGCATGTTTATTAACCTGGTGCCGTTGCTGGGCACCTTGTTGGCGGTCCTGATTTTGGGTGAGCACTTCCAAAATTTCCATGCCGTTGGCATGGGTTTGATTCTGTTTGGCGTCATGTTAGCGCAGCGTAATAGTCGTTCCAGCGAAGGTGTTGCCCGTTGACGCCATTAACGGTTTTTCTGTTCGTCTTTCCAAGGTATTCTTTTTCCATGTTTATCAAATCAAGCAAATTTTCCGACAGCGAGCTGGATAAATTTCGTGAATTACAACAGCTCTCCTTTTCTATCCTGGAAAATATGGCGAGCGAACTCACCGTTGGACTAACAGAAAAAGAAGTCGCTGGTGCCCTGGTACGGCGTTATCGCGACGCGGGGTTCACTTCGTTCTTCCATTTGCCCGTGGTGTTATTTGGCGAACGCGCAGCGCTGCCGGGTAACTTCACAGTGGGCAAGTTTTTCCCCAAGTCACGCGCATTGCAGGAAGGCGACAGTGTGGTCCTCGATGCGTCACCCATTGCTGACGGCTACCTGGTTGATACCTCTTATTCCTTTTGCCTGGGGGAATGCGATAATCATCGAAGGATGATGTTTGATCTCGCGCGGTTTCGCGACCAGGTCTGCACAGCTGTGAATGAAGGGCAAACCTTCAAAGACATCGCGGAGAGCGTTGAGCAGGAGATCCAGCAATTGGGCTATGAATCGGTACACAACAAACATCCTGGCGAAGTATTGGGTCACCGCGCCGTGAAGCTGCCAGTGATGCCGTTTGATTGGCGCCTGAACGGCTTTGATGCAACATCGTTAAGCTGGTTTGCTTACAAAGATAAAATTGCGTCAATCGGCTTGGGCAAGGAAGCGCCTCTGTGGAACACGTCGAAGAATTCCGACCACGCGCCACATGACGGCCTTTGGTTGGTTGAGCCCCACGCAGGTCTTGGTGCGGTCGGGGCAAAATGGGAAGAGATCCTTGTGATCGACGATGGCGAGGCCTATTGGCTTGAAGACGAACCGCCCCATGTCAGGCAATGGCAACAAATCGTCAGCCAGCAATCCTATAGCCCTATCCCAGCTTAGAGGACTTTAGAGTCTGTACCAGCCCTATCGATCCTCACCGTATTCAATATCCAGCAGGTCACGATAGGTGTCCACAGCTCGTTGATGCTCGTGCAATTGTTGCTCATAGCTGAAGATATCTGAGTTAATAAGGTTCATTTCACGGCGTAGCAGGCGACGCTCTCGTTTTGCCAGGCGCAAACTGCGCTCGGTTAAATTACCGGCAAGAATCCGCTGTTTAAGGTTATTCCGCTTGCGCTGATAATCGTAGTTCCGATCTTGCAACAGGTGAATCTGGTATTGAATGTCAGAGACCTGTCGACGCAAATCGTACAGTTTGTATCCTGCCAGGAACGCGCTGGAGAAACCCGGATAATCATCCTCTGGACATATCTGCTCATTGATGGCGCGACGCACACCACGTTCGCCCAGTTTTACCGCATTCGGAATATCACAGTACTTTTCAATGCCGCGCTCATGCCCGGCCTCAAACGCCACCAGGTCTGCACCGAGACCGTGTTTCGCGCAAATATTCGCTCGCTTTATATACTCACGCACACTGTCGCGCTTGCCTGCAAAACCGACTTCGAAGCCCTCTTTCTGCCAATTTGCGCTGACACAATCAGACTTGCTCATCACCGCACAGGCGCCAAGCTGAGAGGCAAAAAATAATACTAAAAAAGTTCTTAATACTCGCATTTCACTGTCACAGGGCATTGATCCGCGTTCCGTTCGCGCATCCACCACTGTCTATTACTAATAGCAACTGATTCATAAATTTCAATATAAACGCAGCAGTCTGAACCGTAACTGAACCGCGCTACAAGCAAGATCAAACTGCTGATCTAGCGATACTAAATATATCCAGGGCCAACGTATTCTTTTGCAGCTGATCCGCTAGAATAAGCGTCTAATAAAAAATCATTCTAATTATAGTTTATTTTAGCGCGATGGCCGAAGCCCTGCACAGCCAACATACCACTACTTTTCCGGAATTATTGACCAAGGCCCGTGCGAGCCTGGTAGTTTCTACCTACCAGGCAGGAAAACTCATTCTGCTGCGGGCCAATGGTGAGTCGCTCAATACGCACTTTATTAACCTGCCCAAACCAATGGGCGTGGCGTTTAATAAGAATCGGCTCAGTGTGGGTTCGGCTGCCAATGTCATCGATTACTTTAATATGGCCAACGTGGGTCCCAAAATTGAGCCCATTGACACCCACGATGCTGCACTGCTGCCGCGCCGTACGCACGTAACTGGTGATATAGACATCCATGAAATGGGTTTTGATGGAGCTGATGAGCTATGGTTGGTTAATACCCGCATGTCCTGCTTGTGTACGCTGGATATTAATCACAGCATCGTACCGCGCTGGCGGCCGCCCTTTATCACCGGCTACGACCTTACCGATCGCTGTCACCTGAATGGCCTGGCCATGCGGGATGGCAAGCCACGCTATGTCAGCGCATTGGGCACGGCAGATACGCCGGCGGGTTGGCGCGAGAACAAGGCATTTGGCGGCATGGTCATGGATGTCGAGACAAACCGCATCATTGCCGAAGGCTTGTCCATGCCACACTCTCCGCGGTGGTATCGCGACAAACTCTGGGTGCTCGAATCCGGCGCAGGTCAGTTAATCACACTGGATGAAAACACTGGGAAGAAAACCGTGATTGCTGAGGTACCCGGGTTTTGTCGAGGCATCGATTTTATCGAACGATACGCCATTATCGGGCTTTCCGAAGTACGTGAAACAGCCGTGTTTGCCGGTTTACCCCTCACTGAGCGAGAACAGGATCGCAAGTGTGGGGTCTGGATAATCGATATCGAGTCCGGTCAAACCGTTGGTTTCCTGGTCTTCTCGGGAGGTGTACAGGAAATTTTCTCGGTACAGGTGTTGCCGTGGAAATACCCTGCCCTGCTGGATCAGCATGACCCTTTGCTGCGCTCTTCTTACTCCCTGCCCGATGCCGTAGTGAAAGAGTTCACCCCTCCTGATCCAACGCAAATGCAGTTAGACCAGGCGATCCGACACCATCGTCGCAAAGACTACGATGCAGCTATTACAGCATACCGTAAGTTTCTTGAACGCGGACCTGAACACGTCAATGCGCTCTATCACCTGGGGGTAGCGCTCTCGGATACCGAGCAATGGGATGAAGCGATTGAAACCTTGAATAAAACAACTGCACTGCGAGACAATCATGCCGAGGCTCACAATAGCCTGGGGCATGCCTATATGGCCAAGCAGGATATAGAGATGGCTGTAGCCTGCTTTGATCGGGCAATTTCGGCGGATCAGAAATTTGCGACCGCGCATTTCAATCGCGGCTGTGCATTGCTGAAACAGGGCCACTATGAAGAAGGCTGGAAGGAGTACGAGTGGCGCTGGAAAATGCCCACATTTCAGCCATTCAACTGCCCACAACCTCAGTGGCAAGGGGAAGATATTCAGGATAAAACCATCCTCGTCCATACTGAACAGGGTAATGGCGACGCGATTCAATTTGCGCGCTTTTTGCCTTTAGTGCGCGAGCGCTGTAAAAAGTTGATCGTGGTTTGTACCGAGCCACTGAGACTTCTCTTCAAGGAAATACCGGGAGTTGATGAAGTGCGCCTGCCCGGCAATCTACCAGCCGATTTATTTGATGTTTATTGTCCCATCATGTCCCTGGCGGGCATTTTGCAGATAAACCAGGCGAACTTGCCGACTGATTTGCCCTACCTGCAGGTTGCGCCACAGGTGGTCGTTCCAGAGTTACCGGACCGTGGCCGCCCCAAAATTGGCCTGGTGTGGGCTGGCAGCGCCCGGCAGGCGATCAACCAACAGCGCTCCTGTCCTATAGAGGAAATCCTCAAACTGTGTGATGCGGAACGGTACGATTTCTACAGCTTGCAGATGCCTCTGAGTTCAGAGGATAAATCTCTTTTAGTTGAGCACCAGGTAACAGACCTGGAGCAGGAGTTGGTCAGTTATGCCCATACGGGCGCGCTGCTCCAAAAAATGGACTTGCTGATCAGTGTATGTACTTCGGTTGTTCACCTGGCAGGGGCTCTGAACGTTCCAGCCATGGTAATGCTATCCACCCGTGCTGACTGGCGCTGGTTGGATGATCAACAAGATAGCACCTGGTATCCAGACATGCGCATCGTCCGACAACCAGGCAGTGGTGATTGGCCAGCAGTGATCGACCAATGTAAAAAAGAACTTGAACAACGCTTTATTGACCAAGAATAAGCCAGCAATGATATGAAAATTTCCCCAATAAAAACCATTTTTCTTCTGCTGCTCCTGGTTCTGGGTGTCAGCTTCCTGGGTGGCTCAGCATTTTGGCAAGTAATCGGATTGGGTCATGACCTGACCATTGAGGGCAATGCACAACAGGTCAGAGAACTGGATGAAAGCAGGTTCAACGCTTGGGATAGTTACGGTGGTGATAAAGGTGGGAATCGTTATTCAGCGGCCAATCAAATTACCCCGGCGAATGTCGACCAATTAGAGATTGCCTGGGTATATCAATCCGGCGCTTTCACTAACCGACCTGAAGCCAAGCTCAAAAGCGCTTTTCAAACCACGCCAATATTGGTCGAAGACGCGCTGATCTTCTGTAGCCAGTTCAATGAGGTCATTTCCATTAGCCCAAAAACTGGCGAAGAAAACTGGCGCTATGATGCAGAGATTCCACTCACTGGCCGCCCTGCCAATCAGTTCACCTGCCGCGGCGTGTCTTTCTGGCAGGACTCAGCGTCCGACTCGGGGCAGCTCTGCCACAGCCGCGTGTTTATGGGTACGGTTGATTCCCGCCTGGTAGCGTTGGATGCCAAAACAGGCAAGCCTTGTACAGATTTCGGAAACGATGGCCAAGTACAAATCGAACCAGGTATGGCACTCCGTTGGCCGGGTGAGGTTCAGATTACGTCTGCGCCGGTGATTATCAGTGACCTGGTCATCACAGGACTTTCAATCGGTGACAATCTTCGTACCGAAGCACCGCTGGGCACGGTGCATGCAATTGATGCACGAACCGGCGAGGCGGTCTGGCAGTTCAATCCCGTACCGAGAGACCCCAATGATCCCGCCCGGGCAAGCTGGGCCGGAGACTCCGCTGATCGTGTTGGCCATGCCAACGTCTGGACCACCATGTCGGTGGACGTCGATCGCGGCCTGGTGTTTTTACCCACCTCCAGCGCCAGCCCGGATTACTTCGGCGGCCACCGCGCTGGAGATAACCACTACGCCAACTCCGTGGTGGCGCTTGCTACCGCAAGCGGCGAGGTAGTCTGGCATTATCAATTGGTGCACCACGATGTCTGGGATTATGACTTGCCTTCACAGCCAGGTCTGTACCAGGTGTGGCGCGATGGAAAAGCCTATGATGTAGTGGTGCAGGTGAGCAAAATGGGGCTGGTGTTCGTGCTTGACCGGGATACCGGTAAGCCGTTTTTACCGATCGAAGAACGCGCCGTCCCACAGGCAGGTGCCGTCGCTGAAGAAAGACTCTCGCCGACGCAACCATTCCCGGTTAATACGCCATCATTGATCCCTACAGAACTCGAACCTGAGGATGCCTTCGGAATTACGCTATGGGACAAGCGGGACTGTGCGGCGCAAATTGGGAAACTAAGCCGTCATGGTCTGTACACGCCACCCTCAGAACAAGGCTCGCTGTCGTACCCCTTCGCCGGCGGAGGTGCGAACTGGGGGAGCGCTTCATTCGACCCGTCACGCAACCTGTTGGTGATTAATATGAACAGTGCAGCCCATGAGATCCGCTTGCATCCCAATGCTAATGACCGCTCGGAAACCACGGAGATCAGTCATGCTGCCGAATTTGCGCCGATGGAAGGTGTGCCCTATGGCATGAGCCGCGATCTTATTTTATCGCCGCTTGGCTTGCCGTGCTCGCCGCCACCCTGGGGCATTTTGGCAGGTGTCGACCTGGATTCAGGCGACATTGTCTGGCGCAAGACGCTGGGCACCACCGAAGACCTGGCACCCGGCGGTTTACCGCTGAAATTTGGCACGCCCAATTTTGGTGGCCCGATCGTAAGCGCTGGAGGCGTCATATTTATCGGCGCCGCAATGGATGATTATCTGCGTGCATTTGATGTGGAGACCGGCGAGGAACTATGGAAGGGTCGACTTCCAGCCGGCGGCCAGGCGACTCCAATGACGTATGAGTTAGAGGGACGGCAGTATGTTGTGATAGCCGCAGGTGGGCATGCCCGTATTGGCAGCAAACTGGGGGACTACGTGGTGGCCTTTGCCTTGCCTGACTAACTGGTAATCCCTTTGACTCAGGCTGGCCTCTAATCCTTCCCGCTCAGGCTTTTCACCTTGCGTTCCAGTTTATCCAGTCGCTTCCCAAGTGTTAAACCGCGCACATATTCTCTAAACGGTTTTACTGGTGTACCTGCCCACATGCCAGCTGAGGGAACATCCTCGGTAACGCCGCAGCGATGCAACAGAACTGCATCGTCGGCCACCGTGCGGTGATCCAAAATCCCAGTTTGGCCCGAGCAGATTACCCGTTTACCGATATAGCTCGAACCAGCGATACCGGTTTGCGCGACAAACAATGATTTTTCATCGATATGAACATTATGCGCTATATGACACAGTGCATCGACTTTCACGCCACTCCCAATAATGGTTTTGCCATAGGTTGCCCGGTCGATATTGCAGTTTGAGCCTATCTGCACGTCATCGTGAATTTCCACGATACCGGTATGTGGAAGCCGGTGGTAATGGCGATCTTTATCTTGTGCAAATCCAAAGCCTTCGTTCCCTACAATAACGCCCGGGCGCAGGATGACTCGTTTGCCCAGCCGGCAACCGTAGCCGATATTCACCAGGTTATTGATGATGCAATCATCACCAATCTCCACGGTATGCTCGATCACACAATTTGCGCGGATTTGAACATTGTTACCAATCTTTGTGTCCTGACCGATCACGCTGTTGGCGCCGATTCTTACATTCTCACCCAGCGTTACGCTCGGATGCACAACCGCGCTGGGGTGAATTGCATCCCATTCAGGGTCGGAGGGGTCATAGTCTTGATAGGCCTGTTTGATCAGGGCTTGGGCCATCCGTACATCCTGCACAGTGAGCACGCAAAGGTCTTCGTTTTCCAACTGTGCGGCAATGTCGGTGGTCGTTACCAGTACGGCAGGTCGAGCAGCTTCATCCGAAAATAATTTTTCCTGGTTTTCGACGAATATCAGGCTGTCGCTGCGGTAATCATTCGCGGCATCGATTCTATTGAAACGAGTATCAGTATTGCGACTGTCCTCGACGAGATGACTGAACTGTTCGCACAATTGCTGGGCTAGATGGCTCATACGCGGGCTCCTGTGGGCCGTATTTTGGTTCTACCGTGTTAAACAACACGGTCATCAGGCAGACACTTCTGTCTGCGGATGCTCAAGTATTAATAATAGAGTAATGCCTGCCGAATTCGTAGCCGCAATTGTTGTCTGGGCCAGGCTAGATAATAGCTACTAGTCTGCAGCGACTGGTGTCCAGATCTGCGTCTGGCAGATAAAAGCGATGCATCCCTTCACCTCCAGGTCGCCATTTTCCATGCGCGACAAACGCGAGGCGTAGGTTTTATCCCTACCCGGATGGTAAATTGTGCCGCCGCGCCAATCACTCTTTTTGCGCGCAAAGCCCTTCAGCATAGTCAGTCCTAAAACCGGTTCGCCCGCTTTGGTTTTTGCGGTCTCCTGGGTAACACCTTCATCAAGCATTTCGGGATTCAACCAGACAATGACACCACATGGCGATCCATCATCACACTCCTTGATTTGAACATGGGAGTTCTGTTCTTCGGTTAAATAAGTTCCGAAAACATCGTGTGTATCAGCATGCGCCGTGCTCGAGGCGAATAACATCAATAGTACTAACAGACCACCTTTTGGCATTGTTTGTTTCTCCTGAATATTTTGAGGGCCAAGTCTACCACCCAGCCCGTGAACAAGTTTTATGCTAACCAAAACGCAACAAAAAGCCCGTCAACCAAGCGGTTGACGGGCTCTTATTCGCTCCTGGTCAAGAGTGACGACTTAGTTCAGACGCTCCATCACGGTGGTGATACCTTGTCCCAGGCCAATACACATGGTGGAGATACCCACGTTCATATCGCGTTGCTCCATTACCGTTAGCAAGGAACCAGAGATACGCGTTCCTGAGCAACCAAATGGGTGGCCAAGCGCAATCGCGCCGCCGTGTACGTTCACCTTGTCTTCCATATCATCCAGCAAGTCCAAGTCTTTCAGAACCGGCAAGGATTGTGCTGCGAAAGCTTCATTCAATTCGACGTAATCAATATCACTCATTTGCATGCCAAGTTGCTTCAAGGCCTTCTTGGTGGATGGGACCGGGCCGTAACCCATGATCGATGGGTCAACCCCCGCCAGTGTGGTGGCGGTAATCCTGGCCTTGGCTTTCAATCCGAGTGCGTCAGCACGTTCAGCCGACATGATGATCATGCCGGATGCACCATCGGTAATCTGCGAGGACGATCCTGCGGTAACCGTGCCGCCTTTGGGATTAAACACCGGGCATAATTGCGCCAGGCCTTCCACGGTAGTGTCGGCGCGAATGGTTTCATCGTGCTCAACCATGTAGGGCGTGCCATTTTCATCATGGCCCATCACCGGGATTATCTCATTGGCGAATTTACCTGCCTCACGCGCCGCTGCTGCATTGTGATGCGAACGGGCGGAGAACTTGTCCATATCTTCGCGTTTGATACCGTGCATCATCGCCAACATTTCAGCTGTCATGCCCATGCTGCCTGCAGCTTTGGCTACCGAGATGCCAAGCTCTGGATTGGGGTCAACGCCTTCGTTCATATTGATATGACCCATGTGTTCCACACCACCGACTACATAGATATCTCCGATGCCGGCCATGATATTGGCCGCAGCGGTATGCATAGCGGACATGGAGGAACCACACAATCGGTTCACCGTTTGCGCAGGGACGCTGTGCGGCAAGCCTGCGAGCAAGCCAACAAACCGAGCCAGGTTGACGCCCTGCTCGTCGCGTTGCATAACGCAACCCCAGATCAGGTCATCAATGGCGCTGGGCTCTATGGCTTCATTGCGCGCCAACAGGCCCTTGATGACTTCGGCACTCAGTTCATCGGCACGGGTATTACGGAAACAACCGCCCTTGGATCGGCCCATCGCGGTGCGCGCGAAATCTACTACAACTGCATCTCTTGGATTCGTACTCATAATAATTCTTCCTGCTTTACTCTAAAGCGTTAGTAAGCGCGTTTGCTTAACCGTAATATTTACTGCCGTTGGCGGCCATTTCTCGTTGCGTCTCAGTGGCCTCGTACAGCTTGCCGAGATGTTTGTACTTGTCGCTCATGGCAACAAAGTTCTCGATACCGATGCTGTCGATCCAGCGGAATACACCACCACGGAATGGCGGGAAACCGACGCCGTACACTAATGCCATATCGGCTTCAGCCGCGGAACTCACGATGCCCTCTTCCAGGCAGCGCGCCAATTCGGTCGCCATTGGCAACATCATGCGGATAGCGATTTCTTCCTTATCGAACTCTTTTTGTGCATCACAGTGTGGGGCTAACAGTTCATAGCTGTCCTGGGTGACGATTTTCTTCGGCTTACCACGCTTATCCATTTCATAGTCATAAAAACCCTTGCCGTTTTTCTGACCATAGCGATTGTTTTCATACATGATATCGCCCGCTGTCTTGAAAGTTTTGGTCATGCGATCAGGGAACCCTTCGGCCATCACTTCTTCGGCATGTGAACCAGTGTCCATACCCACCACGTCCATCAGGTAGGCTGGGCCCATTGGCCAACCCCAACGCTCCATGGTTTTGTCCACCGCTTGGAAATCAGCACCTTCTTTTACTAGCCCCATAAAGCCGGCAAAATAAGGGAACAGTACTCGATTCACCAGGAAGCCTGGGCAGTCGTTAATCACAATGGGTTTCTTACCCATCGCCGCCGCATAAGCCACGGTTCGAGCGATTGCGGTGTCCGATGATTTCTCACCGCGAATCACCTCTACCAAAGGCATGGCGTGTACCGGGTTAAAGAAGTGCATGCCGCAGAAGTTCTCTGGACGCTCCAGCGCCTCGGCCAGGTAACTGATCGAGATGGTTGAGGTATTGGAAGTGATAATCGTGTCTTCGCTGACCTCTTTCTCCAGCTCGGCCAATACAACGTGTTTGACCTTGGGGTTTTCAACCACTGCTTCAACAACGATGTCCACGCTGTCGAAGTTGTCATAGGACAGGGTTGGGTCGATATCCGCCAACACCTTGCCCATTTTTTCAACCTTCATGCGGCCGCGCTTCACTTGCTTGCTGAGCAGTTTATTCGCTTCAGACAAACCGAGATCGAGGCCCGCCTGGTTGATATCTTTCATCTTGATTGGCGTGCCTTTATAGGCTGATTGATAGGCGATTCCGCCGCCCATAATGCCAGCGCCCAACACGGCCGCCCGCTCTATCTTTTTGTCAGCTTGCTTGATCCAGCCTTTGGCCTTCTTGCCAATCAACTGATCACTCAGGAATAGGCCCACCATAGCTTCAGCTGAACTGGTGCCCATCATCTTGGCCATGCCTTGTGCTTCCACCTCGATGGCCTCATCACGACCCATGGTAGCCGCTTTTTGCATGCACTCGATAGCGGTGATAGGCGCTGGATAGTTTGGTCCGGCCTGGCCCATGATGAATGCTTTAGACGTCTCGAACACCATCATCGCTTCGGTCTGGTTCAACTGCAGCGGTGCTTTTTTCTGGGCACGACGAGATGCGTATTCCATTTTGCCACCAATACAGTCTTGCAATACTGCCAGCGCGGCGTCACGCAGGTTATCAGGCTCCACCACGCCATCAACAACACCGGCTTTGAGCGCCACATCTGGGCGTTGTTCTTTGCCTGAGGCAATCCACTCAATTGCGGTGTCAGCACCAGCGATGCGTGGCAGACGCACGGTTCCGCCCCAACCGGGGATCAAGCCCAGTTTTGATTCTGGCAAGCCCACTTTCGCGACCGTGCTCATTACCCGGTAGTCACATGCCAGGCAGAATTCCAGGCCGCCACCCAGAGCAAAGCCATTGATAGCGACGACAAACGGCACATCAAAGTCTTCGATACGGCTGAAATTGCCATTGTTGCCAGAAAGGTGGTCACCGGATGCTTCTGTCTTGCCACCGAGGATTGGCAGAAACTCAGTGATGTCTGCGCCAACGATAAATACTCCCTTACCGCTTGTTACTAATACGCCGTTCAGTCCTTCTGCTGCTTCCAGCGCGTCCAGCGCCTGGGTGAGTTCAGCCACTGTGTGGGCATTAAATTTGTTGACTGACTCGCCTTCCAAGTCAAAGTTCATTTCGGCAATGCCTGCATCAAGCATCTTTACCGAGATCGCGCTACCGTTAAACATCAAGTTGCCTCGTTTTGGTTGATATATTTGGTTGGAAAACATTACGTTTTCGCGGCCCGACATTATCCGCCAGATTGACGCAGGGATACCAGTGCTTATGGTATTCATTCGATGAATACTGGGCCCCGAAACGAGGAAATACCTGGGCCTTTAATAGGATTAATCGGGTGACAAGAGGTCGCTTAACTTCCTTTCCAGCCAGTTCAGGGGAGCAATGTGAAATTTGTCAAAGATCATTTTTTTAGCCTTGGGAGTGCGCTGCAACTGCTGATTTAATTCTTTAAGATCAGTCACTTCCAACGTCAATGCACGCTCCTGGGGTTGATAGGTCGAACCAATGTCGTACATTTCACCCGGTGTTCTGGACATCTCGATATGCGTGCCGAGAATTAGAGAAACCGGATTGGTCTCGCTGAATTTCCACAGGCGCTGCACACTGCTTCGAAAAGCTTGCCAGTCTTTAACTCTAATCGACCCCGGATAAAGGGTGTCGCCAGTCAATAACCACTGGTTGAGTGGATCATATAGGCTAATGGCCTGGGCGTGATGGCCTGGGGTTGGTATCACCGTAATCAGCCGCTGCCCGAGGTCAAACTGTACCGTTTGCCTGGGCCAGTCGACGAAGTTAAAGAATTCCTCCAACGCCGCAGAATTCGGCTCAACCAGTGTTACCGACGCCTTATCGCGAAACTGCAAATCGCCTTTCTGGTGATCGAGATGGCTGTGAGAATGCACTACCACCAATTCTCGATTGACCTCAGCATGGTCGGCGGCTAGCAAATCACGTACGGTTGCGTAGATTGGGAATAAGTCGGCACTCTCAATCGCACCCGTATCCAATAACAGAGCACGCTCGGTACCCAACAACAGGAACATAAACGGGGCTTCAAAATGTTGGCACTTGTTTTGCCGAAGGATGAAGCTGCTGGGATTAACTCGCAACACCTCGATAGGTGGTGCAGCATCCGTCTCACAACTTTCTGTGCCGTAATGCCATCGATAGCTCCGAAGATCGACGTCAGCCTGCTCCAGCGCCCAGGCCGAACCAGCCCACAATAAGCATGCCAGAAAACTCACGACAGAGAACTGCCTATATGCTGCGGAAAGTTTTGCCGTAGTCACAGACTCCCGCCCGTTAAAGATGCACATACTTAACTAGACGCAGTTTGGACCGCTTTGGATTCATGCTCCGTGGTAAAAATAGCAAAAACCGCCACTTATTCCTGCCAGGGGTAAAACACACTCATCTTCGCTACGCGATAGGTAAAGATGCCAGCGAGCACACCAGGGTCAGCATCCAACTCCAGCTTTATTGCCTCCAGGTCCTTGGCACGAATGAAGATCAAACCAAATTCCTCATATCGCGCGCCAAACTGGATTCTGCCCTCTTTGCGTAAACGTCCGAGGTTGGCCGAATGGGCCTGAAAGTTAGTTTGTACTGCTGGGGGCAGGTCTGGATTCCAGTTTTCACCCACTTCAAAGTGCACGACATACAGGGACTCTGCCGCACCGTCGTCTGCGAACGCAGCGCTCCCGGCCATGACCCAGCAAGCGACGAATACGAAGATAAAACTCTTAAACTGGATCATGGTTTCACCTATATTTTTATCGGAGACCTAGCAGTAGGAACTTACTGATTAAACATATTACCCATAGTTGGCATATCCTTGGGTTCCTTGGTAATCAGGCTGGTTGCACCGGACATACCATACTCCAGCAACTCGGAGCTTTGTGTGCTGGTTTTCTTGTTGGTAGTGGTGGTTCCTTCAGACTTCACGATGCCAAACGGCACTTTCTTCGACAACCAGGCGGTGCTGTCGCTATCCACCTTGATTTTTTTGAAGATAACCTTGGCCTCAGTGGTGCCGCTACCCTGCACCTTGCGCGCGTCGAAATCACCAGCCGGAACCGTGACGGATTCATTTCCGAGTTCGGTGAAATTATAGTTCACCTCAAGGTCCATGGCCTGCATCATCCCACCCATAAAGCCACCGGCACCCGTTATGCGCATCGGGTCCTGATCACCGCTCTGCATAATAATCTCGGCACCGAAGCCGCGAAGATTGTTAAGTACGTTTGCGGGATCAGACTTGAGTGCTGATTCAGAAACCAGGGTTTTGATAATCGCCTGGTCACCATCTTTTTTGCGCTTACCCTTTTTACTGACCTTGTAGTTGTTCATCACCATTTCGATCCAGTAATGCTTCTCACCATTGCGCATTTCGCTGCCCAGCAATGAACTACGGATCACCGACACCGTAGTCTTTTTCTTGTGGCTGATATCGGTATCTTCGCGCACCTGCCAGCTGCCAATCGGTGTGGATTCGAGAAACTGAAAACCTACGCCAGTGGCTGATGCCATAGGTGCCAGAAGCAATCCCATTAACAGCACAGAAACCCTGAACAAACTTACCTGCAACATTTTTTTCATAGCCTTATCTCCAGAGGGGAAAATCGTGAATATTTACCGTAGGTCAAAACTATCATAGCGCGATTTTGTCGACTTCACCCAAATGAGTTATTTACCGGTGCCTCATCGGAATAGTTATAACTGAATTCCGGGCATCGAGTAGTCGCGTAGCAACCGGGTTTAGCCATTCTACTTTCTTTTTTTTGGTGGCAGAGAATCCACATAGCTCAGGCTGCGAGCAACCCATTTGGCTAAATCATTGTCATCTTCGATCCCTGCCGGATCGATATACAACATGCCTTTTAGCGCACGCCCGGTAAAATCCATCTCACGTGCATGGGGTTCTGCCAGGTAGTCCTGGTACTTGTCTTTGTCCACGCGCACCATGAAGTTTCCCTGCCCGAGTCCGCAGGCCATATAGTCTCGAACCATAAAAGTCAGGCCGCCGAACATTTTCTTCTCCTCAACATCATCGCGGTGTTGGAGCTGTTCGCGGATGCGCTGGGCAAGACCTTCATCGTAAGCCATATCTCAGTACCAAGTGAATTTCGTCAGCCACCCTTGCGGATATAGACTACGCCGAACACCAGGGTCATCAGAAATGATTTAGCCAGGCCATCTCCCTTAGCTTCTATGTTTTTCCGGTAAATAAAAAACTCAACCACATGGATCACCGCCAGGGCAATACCAAATTTGCTGAGTATGTCGCTATAAGCAAAGTCGACAAAGAAACTGACGGCAACAATGGCCCAAACGATTAAGAGGATGATTTTTGGCATGGCTGAATTCCTGATTACATGAAGTTAGTACTATACCATTCACACACAATTGCCCAAGCGTGTCCTGTTTTGTCCCTGCTCAGCCGTGCAGCAACATCTAACAGAATCAGATCAAACCACGTTTAAAACAGGGTGTTGGCTTCGTGATTTAGCAACCAGGCTTTTCGGTCCACCCCGGATGCGTAACCCGTCAGAGCACCATTACTGCCTATAATCCGGTGACAGGGCACGACGATGGTCAGGGGGTTTTTTCCATTTGCCGAACCCACCGCACGCACAGCCTTGGGGTTTTTTATCTTGTTGGCGATATCCGCGTAGGAACAGGTCTTTCCGTAGTCAACCGAGGTAAGGGCCTTCCACACTTGTTTCTGAAAGTCTGTACCTTGAGGGGACAACGGTAAATCGAACCGCTCCAGAGTGCCGGCAAAATAGGCTAACATTTGCGATTTAACCTGGTCGGTGACAGCATTCGCCTTAATCGGCTGCAAGCTCTCAACAAAATGAATCGCTTCCACGGCATTCTCGCTCGCGGTGATTTCCATTTTCCCAAGTGGGGTGTCGAAGTTATCAAGGTATTTAGTCATGGTACTGCCTCTATTCGAATGAAACTGTTTGATGGCTCATCGTGGTCTATAGCTGATTCCACAGATGAAATGTCAGGTAACTGCGCCAGGGTTTACAAGCCTGGAGGTCTGGTGAACTTCCTATTAGCTTGAGCGCATTGTTAACGCCCGCATCCCCTGCTAACCAAACATCAGGGTCTTTTGCGGCGCGAATCTTCACATAATTGACTGTCCAGGGCCCTATTCCCTTGATCTCCAGCCAATTTTCGATGTTGTCGGCATCATCAGACTGCATAAAAAGCTCTGCCAAGCGGCGAATAGTATCTTTTCTGGACTGGGGCATTCGGAAAAATGAGAGCGAGTGATCGCAAACCGCCGCAGGTGTGGGAAACAGTAGTCGCTCTGCTTGCCCATGCAGCGATACTTTCTCGCCCAATTCCTCGACCATGGTAGTGACAAGCTTCATTGCCTGCTGCACGGACACTTGCTGACCAAGTATTGCGCGTATGCCTGCCTCAAAGCTACTCCAGATGCCGGGAATTCGTAGCCCTGGCAGGTACTGTACCTGCTTACCTAACTGACCCGACAGGTGTGTGTCGATCTGGTCGATTGGGGCATCAACGTCAAACAATGCCCTGATTCGTTGAGTGATGGGATTCAGGTTTCGATAGTCGTCCAGGTAAAGACTGAGTAACAAAGAATTGCTGTCGGACTGATTGGCTACACTAAAAGAGCCTTTGGTCTCGCCGTACTGAATGGTCCGCGAGTATTGATTGTTCTCCATCCACTCCAGGCCAGGGATCATGCGACTACGCAAAAAGCCGAGCATGTGCTCCCAGGCGAATGGCGGTCGATAGTGGAGCTTTAGTTGCAAATTGCTCGACACAACATTGTCGCTTTTACGAATGTCGCGGGGAGCAAGGCCTATTTGTTCTTTCATCGCCTCGTTGAACCGACGAACGCTGTTAAAGCCTGAGGCATATGCAATATCGGTGATCGGTAGCGAAGACTCGTGCAGGAGCTGCTTGGCGAACAAACACTGTTGATAAATGGCGTACTTCTTCGGTGAGGTACCCAGGTTTTGCTGGAACAAATCCCGTAAATAGCGATCGGAAATTCCCAGCCGATCTGCCAGGGTAGAAATCGACGCGTTCTGCAACGCGCCTTCATTGATCAAGCTGAGCGCGCGTTGAAATGACGTTTGTGACCCCATCCAGGCGCAGGAATGCGGTGCGCTATCGGGCCGGCATCGCAGACAGGGCCGAAATCCCGCCTGGGCCGCCGACACGGCTGAGTCATGATACTCAACATTTTTTTCCAGGGGTGAGTTGGCGGGACAAATAGGTCGGCAGTAAATGCCGGTGGTTTTGACGGCGACAAAGAACAGCCCATCAAAACGCGCGTCACGCGATTTTCGCGCTCGCTGATAAATATCTTTTTCCTGAATAATTTCCATGGCTGTATTTTACCGCCATACAACCAGGAAACTAGCGGTTTTCGGAAGTGTATTATTTCCTAGGTTTGCCGTACTTCAGAGGCGCTGGCCAAGTTGCGCCCACTTCCTTCGATGATGGCAACAGCATTCTGCACCAACTCGAGATTTGACTTCTGGCAACCAAAGGACGCATCCTCCAAACCAACACGAATATGCGCCCCCGCGTCCAGGGCGGGCTCTATGATGGCTTCGACGTCTGCATCCAAGCCAGACAACATCCAGGGCGCACCGGATGCCTCTTTGGCCAAATGCTCTGCGTAAAATTGAATGGCGGATTCTGATGGCTGCATTCCGAACAATAAGTTATCCGACAACATAATGCGGTAAATGGGTGTTTGCACATCTGGAAAATTCGCGGCAAGCGCCGCGCCGAGGCGGGCAAAACCGGGTTCGTAAATCGCGTAGGCTGGGCGCCAGCCATCTTTCGCTGCCAGCTCTAAGCCGGCGCGGATATGCGAGTCAGGATTTGGATACGTCAGGCCGTCGACACCAGCAATTGCCTGGCTGATATGCGTGATGTTCACACTGCCCGGGTCGACTACCCCCCACTCCATCAGGCCACGGGCTGTCAATTCTTTGACAGGCGCATAGCGTTCGTCAACGGTGCCTGCAAGGGCCAGGGTCGGATAGACGATGGCATCGCATTCCGCCTTGATGCCTTCAAACACGCGGGTGTAGAGATCGACGTTTTCTACTGGTTCGCCTGCTTCAGAATAAACATGCAAATGAATGATCGCTGCACCAGCTTTGGCGCAGGCAATACCTTCAGCAATAATGTCATCCGGCGTTATGGGAATATTGGGCTGATAGCCACGGCCAGCAGCACCATTCAGGGCCACCTCCAACCAGACGGGTTGGTTACTCATACTTAAAACTCCTTTTTAGAGATCGTTGTAAGAATCGTCTTGACGATCTACCATGCGGCGCATGGCATCAAATTCAAGCTGCCCCTGGGGGCTATCCCCGGTAGTGGCCATTTGTAGTTCCAGCAACTTCGCGGTCTTGGCACCTATCTCTTCAGAAACAGGAACGATATCTCTGCCGGTGGCGTCCACCAACATCTGTATTTCACAGGACCGTTGTAACAGAGTCATGTTTAAAAACATTTCTGCCACTGTGCGACCACAAGTCAGCAATCCATGACTGCGCAAGATCAGGTAATTCTTGTCGCCCAGACTGGCGATCAAATCCTCTTTTTCCCCTTCCATGACGGTGATGCCCTGAAAGTCGTGATAGGCGACCTGGTTGTAGAGTAGAACCGAGTAGAAATTATCAATACGCAGCCCATCTTGCTGACAAGCTACCGCCATGCCGGCATCGGTGTGCACATGGCCAATACAATGCGCATCGTCACGCACACCATGAATAGCGCTGTGAATCAGCATGCCGGCCGGGTTCACTGGGTAATCAGAATCCTCTACGATATTGCCTGCAATATCCACCTTGACCAGGTTTGATGCGGTCACCTCGCTGTAGTGCAATCCATAGGGATTTATCAGGAAATGATTATCTGACCCAGGCACTTTGACCGTGATGTGGTTGTAGATCATTTCATCCCAACCCATGTAGTCGAATATTCGATAACAGGCGGCAAGTTCTACACGTAAGTCTCTCTCATTTTGATCCATAACAGGCCTCTACTTATACTCATCAGTAATTCAGTATAAATGAGATTCCTACCAGCTCAAAGCTGGCGCCTGAGGGTCCCGGGCTTATCGCGCGCTTCCTGTCACCAGGGTTGCCCCCACGAACAGGAGGAGTATTACTGCGACGATGTCCACTTGCGCGATGCGCGCCAGCTGGGCGTTGTATTCCGGAGTGGTATAGACAATGAACAGGAATGAGATGGTGCTGAGCAGGCCAAACGCGACGGCGATAAGGCGATATTCTGCACGGATGATTGCCAGCCAGAGTAACAAGCCAACTACCAGGAACAACACCGCCCGGTGACGCATTAATACAAGTAAATTTGGATCAGAGATTGGCAATCCATACAGTCGAGCCAATTGTTCTTTGCCGAGCACCCCGATCGCTGGCGTGACATGTATCAGGCCAGCGATGAAGAGTGAAATAGCAATCAGTATCTGCATGAGGACAATCTACTTATTGCTGTCGTCAGAGACGGCCAGGTATAGCAGTGGTCCGATCGAACCCGCCACCAGGGTCAGTGCGACCCACGGCCAGGGGTTACGACCGTTCTTCTTGGCTTGAGGTATCAACCAGGTCAACACCAGGACCAGGGCAATCACCAAATCAACGAAAACCTGCCAGCCCGCAGGACTGTGGCGATGGTAGTCAAAGATGCCGATATAGCCGACCTGTTGTACGGCATAGGCGGTTAACACCAGGAATGGGATCAGTAGCGCAATAGCGAGTGTACGTTTTGACATGGTTCTCTCCGATAGTTTATGTAAAAGGTTAGTTGCATATATCACCAGTATGTTTTCGATGATATTTGCCTGTGGCGCTAATAGTGTCCCAGCACATGAATGTATTCAATTACCTCAGAGGTTATTGAAAACTGACCAGAAAAACGCCTTAATAGTCAAAAATTGAGATGCAGCGCGGTGTTACCCACGTTGCGGAGATATTTATGATTGTTGACAGCTCGCAAACACCTAACGACTTTCAAGGCGTACTCAAGCATTGGCGAAACTTTCGCAAAATGTCGCAACTTGACCTGGCTTTGGCCGCAGACGTGTCGCAACGTCACGTCAGTTGGCTTGAGACTGGACGCAGCCAGCCAAGCCGTGAAATGGTGTTGCGTTTGTCCGAAGCGATGGAGGTTCCCTTGCGTGACCGCAACCAGATTTTAAACTCAGCAGGATTCGCAGGCATGTTCAGCGAAAAAGGCCTCGATGAACCCAGCATGACGCCAGTGATGAATGTACTGAACGACATGCTGGAACACCACGAACCCTTTCCGGCCATGGTGCTTGACCGCATGTGGAATGTGAAAATGAAAAACAATGCTGCCGATATCCTGTTTGAGGTGACCGGCGACCCGAACGAGCTGTGGGAGGCGGTCGGCGACAATGGCGAACACAATATCGCCCTGCTCACTTTACACCCAAAGGGGCTGCGTCAATTTATCAGTAACTGGGACACAGTTGGTGGTGCCTTCGCGCGTCGCTTGAAACGCGAGGCAATGGATTCAGGCGATGCAGACGTGATCGCCAAATTCGAAGAACTTGAGCAGTTCATTGATGATTTTGAAGAAGAAGCAGCGCCACCGTCACTGCTGCCGATTTTGCCACTGGAGTTTGCGTTTGGTGATTTCAAGCTCAGCCTGTTTTCCGTGATCTCGACCTTTGGCACGGCGCAAGACATCACTACTGATGAACTAAGGATCGAGACGTTCTACCCAACCGACGAGCAAACCACCAAGTACTTTACCGAATAACCGTTCACGCCTGGAACAACTCAAGCAAACTTCAACCTGTTCTTCACCCTGATCAGGCGGTTTTGTAAACCGTCCTTGAGCGTGTCGCCAAACCCGGTTCTATGCAACAAATTATCCGCCCGTTGCTGGGTTTCCGGGTCCAGGCATGCGTAGAAGTCCATTGGCCGCTTAAACATCCACAATGCATAGGGAAGAATGATGCGTTGGGCAGTCACCCCCTCGATGGTGAACTTGTGTTGCCCGATGCTCCTGGGAATCCTGGCATCCGGATTCCGTCCACGCCATTGCGTCAGACGACGATCGGTATCCATCAAAACTGGCAGTTGCTCGTCTGCCATGCGCCGCAGGATTGGCAACAGGGTATCGGGTATTTGATCATTAGGTAAAAACTCACCCTTGGCGGGCTGGGAATCCATCATTCGCTCCACCCACTTCGCGACGGCCGGCGCCTTGCTGCGCATCAATTCACCAGGATAGGGATCGTGGTACAAGTGAGCGTACATCGGGCCGATCATGCCAAAATCCCCAATCGAGGGTCGACTTCCCAGCAAATAGTCTTGCTGCTGAAAATGCTGTTCCAGATCCGCGAGCAAGGCTAGGTAGGATTTTTCGATAGCGCGAAAATTGGTGTCTTTGACGCCCAACAACGGTACTGATCCCTTAAAGCGATCTCCCAGCTTCTTGCCCAACCAACCGCGAATAAATGCGGGCAGCATGGGGCTCACCATGCCGCCGAATTTCTGGAAGATAAAAGGCTGGTTAACATCCTGGTATGCCCAGCGGTAGTGCATAGCCGGGATAACCAGCCACTCATCTCCGTAGACTTCCAGCAATAGTGATACCAACTTCTGCTTAGGCTTGGTGGGATAAACAGAATTCTCTGGAAACCGCTTTTCCAGCTCATCTATGATTACGGTTGTATCCTGGAATACCTCATCATCCGGTGTTTGCAGCACCGGGATGTAGTTGACCCCCGTGCGCGGCACAATGAACCTTTTATAGACACTGAGCGTCGGCAATATCTCGTCGTACGCAATGCCTTTCTTGTTTAAATAGCTGCGCGCTTTTCCCGAATACAGTGAGAAGTCAACCCCGTATAGCTTGTAACGATCACTCATAACGACTTCTCAAAGTTCAGATAATTATCTCTGTATTGAAACTTTCAGGACCGGGGAGAATACCATCCGCTTGCTGACACATGCCAAATGGAACAGTGCTAGCTGCCGCGAAGAAAGTCAGGTTGGGTGTATTCCGGATTCGGGTAGCTATAAAACCCTTCGCCAGATTTATAACCATACTTCCCTTCGTCCATCATCGATTTTAGCAATTGTGCAAACTGTTGCGACTTTTCATCATCACGTACTGCGGTAATGTGCCATGCAGTCTCCAAGCCAATATGATCCAGCATACCGAATGGGCCAACCGGGGTCTTGAAGTTACCCATAAAGGAACGATCAATATCCTGCACACTACCCACTTCGTCGATGTACAGGCTGGCGGCCTGCCCCAGAAGTGACATCAACATGGTGTTGTAGATATAGCCTGGATTTTCTTTTTTAATGTAAACCGGAATCTGGTTGATACGTCGACCGAACTCCATCAACAGGTCGGCAACTTCCGGATTGGTGCCCGGATGTGGCATTACGTCCACCACAACCTGGTTAAACACGTCGTGGAAGTGAAACCCACAGAAGTTTTCTGGCTCAACTACCGAATCCAGCATATCTGACGGCAGCAGGTAGGACGTATTGGTGGTGACGATTGTGCCAGGCTGTAGGCGTGGTGCAAAATCGGCGTAGAACTCTCGCTTGATATCAATATTCTCGATCACCGACTCGCTGACCAAATCGACGTTTTCAACCGCCTCATCGATATCAGCGGTCATCCGCAGCCCGGTTTTGGCCTGCTCCACCATTTGCGGCGTAATCATACCCTTACGAAGCATGTCGTCAGTCAGGAGCGCGTGCATTTTGGCAGCGACCGGTAATTGATCTGGGTTGTTGTCGTACAGGGTGACCTGGTAGCCATCGAAAGCACAACGCAGGGCTATACGCATCCCCAGTGTGCCAGCACCAACGACTAACACATTTTTAATAGCGTCGATTGATTTTGTCATGTGAAATTTCCAGTTTGAATACTGCGGAGATTACTACTGAGCGTCGATCCCTGACGAGCAACTTCAAAAAGAACAAATATCGACCTGGTTGCTACGAGTATGGCAACCAGGTCGAAGGTTAGGACTCTGTTTTAGTACGCCAGTTGATTATATTGCTTTTGGAAAAAATCGCCGTTTCCAAACAACAGGTTAATCATCATCAGACGCTTTACGTAGTGACCAACATCCAGTTCATCGGTGATGCCCATACCACCGTGCATTTGGATGGCCTCATCGCCCACCAGCTTGCCATATTTAGCTACGATGGTGCGCAGTGCCTTGACCGTCATATCGGCTTCTTCAGCACTGGTGGTGCCATCGGTTAACTCGCAGAGCGTTCCGTACAGCAAGGACTTGGTTTGCTCGTAAGCCATAAAGGTATCGACCATGCGATGCTGCAACACCTGGAAGCTGCTGATTGGCACACCGAACTGTTCACGTGTTTTGGTGTACTCAACGGTGGTCGCATTCAGCTTTTGCATTATGCCCAGTGCTTCGGCACTCAGAGCGACATGTGCCGATTGCAGAACCGATTCCAGCAAAGCATAACCGTTGCCTTTTTCATTCAGCAATTTGTCTGCGCCAATGCGCACCCCGTCTAATTGCAAATCGGCTACTTGCTGGCCATCCATTAATTTGTAGGGCGAGACGGTTAAACCGGCTGCATCTTTGTCTACCAAAAACAGGTTAATGCCGTCGTCATCGGTTTGCTCACCAGAGCTACGTGCTGAGACGATATAGTGATCCGCATGAGCACCGCCGAGCACCAGGGATTTACTGCCGTTGAGTACGAACTCGTCTCCCTCTTCACTGGCGGTAGTGGCAATATTGCTCAGGTCAAAACGTGCCTGGACTTCGTTGCTGGCCAGAGCACCCAAAACCTTGCCTTCGATAATTTGTGGAATGATCGATTCCGCTGCTGCGGAATTGTTACCCGCCTGTATCAGGCCACCAAACAGGATCAGGGTTGGGAAGGCAGGCTCGAGTAACAATACCTTGCCGAACTCTTCCATACAGGCAGCGGTATCAATGATATTGCCACCGTAACCACCAAAATCCTCTGCAAACGGGATAGACAGCCAGCCCAACTCGGCAAAGGTTTCCCAATGCTCGCGGCTGAACCCGTCATCGCTGTTAGCGATAACAGTCCGTTGCTCAAAACTGTAATTGTCTTGAAACCAGCGCTGCATGCTCTCTTTCAGCATTTGCTGTTCTTCATTAAATTCAAAATTCATCTTGTTTTCCTGGCTATCAACAGACCGCTGTTCTGTGTTTTCGAGTGACTGGTTCATAGACTTAACACCGCCTTCGCAATCACGTTGCGCTGAACTTCGTTGGAGCCACCATAAATGGTTGCAGCTCGTCCGTACATATAGGAACGACGTGCCATCGAACCCGCCTGTTGCAGATCATTGGCAAAATCTTCATCAACCAGGGAGCCAGCATAGCCACCAATGGTTTCCATGCGCAACTCCTGCAATTGTTGTTGAATCTCCGTGCCTTTGATTTTTAACAGCGACGACTCAGGCCCAGGCGTTTGACCTGAGGACATAGACGCAATCACGCGCAGCTCAGTGTACTCGAGGGCTTTCAGTTCAATCTCGATATCAGATAGTCGACTTTGAAATTGTGGGTCTTCAATCAATGGGCCATTGGCATTGGTCTGCTTGGCTGCCAAGGTTTTGATGTCTTCCAACCAACGCTTGCTGTCGGCCACACCAGCAATCGAAGTACGTTCGTGGGCGAGCAGCGCCTTGGCATAAGTCCAGCCCTGGTTTTCAACGCCAATCAGGTTTTCCGCTGGTACGCGCACATTGTCAAACACCACCTCGTTCAGGGTATGGCGATTGTCGATCGTATGAATCGGGTTAACGGTAATGCCCTCACTCTTCATATCAATCAGGATAAAACTGATGCCGTGCTGGCGTTTATCAAAGTTGCCAGTACGCACCAGGCAGAAGATCCAGTCCGCATACTGTGCGTACGTGGTCCAGATCTTGGCGCCATTGATGACATACTCATCGCCTTCCAGCACTGCCTTGGTCTTCAATGCCGCTAAGTCAGAGCCAGCACCTGGCTCAGAATAGCCTTGGCACCACCAATCTTCACTGCGCAGAATGCGCGGCAGAAAACGTGCTTTCTGTTCATCATTGCCGAAACTGAAGATGACCGGGCCAACCATTTTCAGGCCAAATGGCACCACGTCAGGGGCACCCGCATTGCAACGCTCGTTCTCAAAAATAAACTTTTGCACGGCTGTCCAGCCCGTACCGCCCAGTTCCTTTGGCCAATCCAGCGCAATCCAGCCTTTCTCATAAAGCTTGCGTTGCCATTCTGTGGCCACTTCCTTGACCTGGGAACCGAGTTTGGCGCGCTCGCGCAAATCGTCGGTGAATTCGGTTGCAAAAAACTCTCGAACTTCTTTCTGAAACTCGAGATCTTCAGCGGAAAATGAATTGTTCATAACACGTATTCCGATAGATTTTGTAAGTCAGGCTGAGCATTTTACACATTAGATATATTCTGTCATGTAAAAATTGACATTAGTTATGACAACTCATCTGATCACCGGAATAAGTGTGCAAACATTCGCAATGAATAGACATCTCCTATTAATGATTTTTATTCGGCTGGCAAGTTCTCCTGCAGTAGACGCAGCATATTCCCACCCATTACTTTACGAATTTGACCCTCTGGAACATCGATATCCATCAGGGCCTGCGTGATCGCGGCTAACTCACTGGTATCAAAACTTGTGGTAACCGTGCCATCAAAATCAGACCCGAGTGCAACATGATCTGCTCCAACCAGTTGAATGCCATAATTGATGGCTTCAGCCACAGTCTGCGGTGAGTTGCCACAGATGGCACCATCCCAGTAGCCGACCGCGATCAGCCCACGCTGTGCGGCGATTTGCTGCATCAGATCGTCACTGATGTTTCGCGGGGAATCACAGTGCCCCTTAAAACCCGTGTGACTTACCACCAGCGGCTTGCCAGTCATAGCCAGCACTTCCTTGACCACCTGCTCGGATGAATGTGACACATCAATGATGATGTCGAGATCCCACATCTTGCGTACCGCCTCACGCCCAAATTCTGTTAGACCGGTTTGGCTGGTCCCATGCAAAGAGGCACCGAGTTTATTGTCAAAAAAGTGATGCAGGCTCATCATACGAAAGCCTTTGTCGTACAGGCGCTGGATATTCTCCAGCTTGCCGTCCAGCGCATGCGAACCTTCAGTACCGATTAGACCACCTACCAGGGTAGGATTGGATTTGCGTTGCTCGACCAGGGCGGCCAGTTCTGCCTGCGACGTAATTAACTTGAAATCATCGGGCTTGCGTTCTGCCAGCTTGTGGATCTTGCCCGCTTGATACAAGGCTCTTTCGGTCAGACTCTTCCAGGTTTTCTTGGGCCATAACTGCACCATCGCCAGGGTGGTGATATTGTCCTTGGCGCTGGCTTCATTGCGTTCATAATTTTGTCCACTTGGTGACTTGGTCACCGTGGTGAACATCTGCAACATGACATTGCCTTCCTGCAAGCGCGGCAGATCGACATGACCGCGTTTACTACGCTTGTGCAGCCTGCGCTTCCACAAAGGGCTATCGGCGTGCCAATCGCCTACTACCAGGCTGGCATGCAATGCTGCAGCAGCCTCCGAAATCGGGTATGGCTCGTGCTCCTCCACCACGTTCATGCTTTTTTCTACCACGGCCGGACCTAATACCAGGAACAGGATCAGACCGAGGAAAGCCAGCAGACAAAGCCATTTCACTGTTTTTATAATCATCGATAAATGCTCTTATCTGAATGTGACCTATAGACTAGCTGGTGACCGAGGTTGGTTCAATACGTATTCACCACCCGCGCCAATGCAGGAAGGCAATAAAAAACCCGGCCTAGGCCGGGTTTTTATCATTAAACTGTTGTTCCAGTTCAGTTCATTATGAATCGAAAACGTCTGAAGCAGCCACACCACCCAATTTGCCTCTGATGCGGGCGAATAGTGCACGACGCCGGTTGGTAAACTTGTTGCCAATGACCAGCAATGACGGCACCAGGAACAGGGTGACAAAGAAAGCAACTATCAGTCCATAAGCCAGTGATACTACGATTGGTTGTAACCAGGCTGCCTGACTGGACTTCTCCAGCATTAACGGCACCAGCCCGATAAATGTCGTGATCGATGTAATCAATATTGGGCGGAAGCGTGCTTTACCCGCTTTGACTATTGCCTCTTTGAGTGCCAGCCCGCGTTCGCGGAAGGCATTATAGGAATCGATCAGGACCAGGTTGTCATTGATCACTACCCCAGTGGCGGCAATGGTGCCAAAATAACTGTAGATGGAAAACGGCATGCCATTAACCCAGTGCCCGAGGAAGGCGCCGATCACCGCGAACGGAATAGCCACCAAAATAATCGCGGGCTGCGAATAACTTTTAAATGCCACTGCCAGCATGAAGTACATGCCGCCAAATGCCATCAATAACAACACAAGGATTTCGGACATAAAGCGTTGTTCAGCCAGGGCTTCACCGACATTTTTACGTGTCAAACCCGGATACTTGGCCTCCCATTGCTCGAAAAAGTCTTTGTCCAATTCATCCATGATTTCCTGACGCACTGGCTCTTTCAAATACGCACTGACACTCGCAGCACGCAGACCATCCCAGTGGTCAATTTGCTTGAGAGCAGGACCATACGACACATCAACCACTGAGAACAATGGCACTTCACGACCGTCGTTCATGCGCACCCGGAAGTGACGCAGACTTTCCAGCGAGCTACGGCTTTCCAATGGATAGCGCAGCATGACCTTCACATCCTGGCCCTCGCGCGGCAAACGTTGAACCTCTTCACCATAATAAGCCTGGCGTACCTGGCCCATCACCTGGCCGAGGGTAAGGCCAAGTTGCTCAGCGCCCGGTTTGAGGTCGAAGCGTATTTCTTCAGCAGCGGTCTCGAAATTGTCAGAGATGTCATACAACGCGCTGAAGTGGCGTAACCGTTCTTTCAGCTCAGCGACTGCGAGTTGCAGCTGATCAAGATCCGGGTGTCGTACAGAAATTTGCAGATCCGGATCGTTATCCTGGAAGGAGTATTGCACACGAATTTCCTTGGCTTCGGCGACAGGCCCGATCAACTCGCGCAAGCGCAGTGCCGCCTCTTTCGAACTCATACTGCGCTGTTCCGGCGAGGCCAGCTTCATGATCGCAATCACACTGTCGCGACGCGAACGGGTATACCAGTTTTCAACAATTTTATTTTTCTCGGCGTCTTCGGCCTCTTCTTCAACCTGCTGGATTAAAGTTTCCTGTGCGCGTTGCAACTGCGCCAGGATGTCGAGCGAACGTTCATAGGTTGTGCCTTCACGCAGATCGATATTGACAAAAATTTGTTCCGATTCAATTTCTGGCTGAAATGCTGAGCGTACGTGTCCACCACCTTTTAATCCTACGAACACAACAATCATGACACCCAGAAATATTGCAAAGGTAAGCCCCGGTCGCGCAACTGATTTCTCGAGTGTAGGCCCGTAACGGGTGTTGCCAAATTTAACGATACTTTCTGATATACGTTGTTGAAACAATGAGAATCGGCTTTTCGAGGTAATCGGTTTAACCGTGGACAAATGGGCGGGCAAAATCAGAAATGCTTCAACCAAACTGAACACCAGGGCCAACATAACCACCCAGGAAATTTGTCGCGTGAACTCCTGGGTTGTACCACTCAGGAAAATCCACGGCAGGAAGGCAATAATCGTGGTGATGACACCAAAAATGACTGGCTTGGACATGCGCGAGGCACCATCGATCGCCCCCTGTAATCCGGGCTTGCCGGACTCGTGCTCAGTATGCACCCGTTCCCCAATGATGATCGCGTCATCGACGACAATCCCGAGGACGAGTAGAAAGGCAAAGGTGGATAACATATTGAGCGACACGCCAACAGATGGCAACAACACAAAGGCTCCGGCGTAAGCCGTGGCGATGCCAACACCCACCCAAAAAGCCACAATGGGTCGCAAGGTCAGAATCAGCACCAACAATACTAATAACAAGCCCGAGAATGCCGCTGTCCCGATCGTCGACATCCTGCTGTTAAAATCGACGGCAGAATCCTGCCACAGTGTCAGCTGCACACCCTCTGGTAACGATTTACGCCGTTCGACTATCCACTCATTGACCGATTCCGACATTAAGACCACGTCCATATTTTCGCTGGACATAACCTGAACCAATACTGCGGGTTCGCCGTTTAAGGTGGCGAGTATTTCATTTTCCTCAAAACCATCAATAACCTTGGCCAGATCGCCAACCCGAATGGCGCTACCCTGCGGCAATTGCTTGACGACAATGTTCTCAAAATCGACCTGGGTATCCGCCAAGTTCCGGGTGCGGAGCGTGTACTGCCCGGCATCGGTGCGCAGATTACCAGCCGACAGGTTGACCGAGTCCGCTCGAATCGCCCTGGCAATTTCATCAAAGCTGATGCCATAGCGGCGCAGCGCCGACTCACTCACTTCGATGGAAATTTCTTCAGCCCTGGTCCCGAATAGTTCAACAATGGAGATACCCGGCAGTGCGGCGACTTCGCGACGCAGTTCATCAGCCAGGCGCTTTAAAGGCCGCTCACCAATGTTTCCGTGCACTGCCACACGCATACTCTCATTGCGGGTATGCCATTGTATGATGCGCGGTTGCTCGATATCCGGCGGGAAACTGGAGATCGACGCCACCCGCGTCTCTACTTCATTTTTGATCTCGGTAAAATCATCGGCATTATCTGCCATTAAAAAGACTGTACCCATGCCCTCGCGGGATTCTGAGCGCACCCAATCAAGATCTTCCAGGTCCTTTAACGACTCTTCGATGCGCACCACGATTTGCTCTTCAACATCCTTGGGGCTGGCTCCTGGCCAAATCACATTGATCTGCATCCCAGGGAAGGCGATGGTCGGGAACATCTCCCGCTCCATCTTGTTATAACCAATAACGCCACCAATCAAAATAGCGATCATCAAGAGGTTGGCGGCAACGTGATTGTCGGCCCACCAGGCGATTATTTTATTCATAATTGCTACCTTTATTCTTCGTGCCTTGGCACTGGTTTGAGGGAAGTGAACAGACCTTTAAATTGGCGTTGCTTCAACTTCCTCAACTTGCGCAGAATTAATCATATCGGACGCTTCAATAGCCTCCGCGCTGGCTTCAGGTTCAGCCAGCTCTGGTTCGGCCACTTCAGCTTCCACGCTGGCTTTTTGCTCTTTTACTTCTACCGACATACCGTTATAGGCACCAGGCACAGGCGAAATAACCACCTGGTCTCCTGGCAAAATCGAGCCTTGCTCCTCAACGCTTAACACCGCGATTTCAGGCGAAGTAAACAGGGTATTAACTTCCTTGAACCGCAGCACGTTATCTTCAACAACATAAACGGTGTTGCCGCTACGCAGTGCCATACGTGGCACGCTCACGCCGGCGACCTTTTCCGCCGCGTCCAGCTCTACATCAACATACAGACCCGGCGCCAGGGGAATGCCCTGACCGGAATCCACAGCAAATGGCTTATCGACCACGATGGTGCCAAACAGCAGACGCGTTTCGCTATCCACGCTGGCATCGACGCTTTTCAGGTACCCCAGCCAACGGTGCTCATTTTGGCCAAACCGAGTACTGACTCGCGCTGCCACCGCTTCACTGGCATTCGGTACCTGGCCCAAACTCAATCCCAGTTCTGAGATCTGGGTATCCGACATAGGAATTCGAATCTCAACTGAATCGGTCGAGAATACGCGCCCTATACTGCTGCCACGAGCAACAAACTGGCCCAGCTCGGCTTTTTTAGACATGATCCGTCCGGCAAATGGCGCTGAGACCGTGGTGCGATCAAAATCCAGTTTCGCCTGTGCCAATTGCGCGCGTGCGGCATCCAGTCGCGCCCTGGCACGTTGCACCTGGGGCTTGTTCAAACGCAGCGGATTGGCCTTCTCTATACTTTCACCAACCAGGTTTTGCCATTCACGCTTATTGGTTTCGGCCGATGCTAATTCAATGTCCAGTTCTACCTTGGCTTCGGCTACCGCAGCTTCGGCGGATTTTAGGGCCACCCGGTAATCGGCATCATCTATCTGCAGGATCATTTCGCCTTTTTCGAACTGACCGCCTTCGATAAACTTGTCAGAAACTTCGGTTACCTTGCCGGTAACCTGTGTGACAATCTCGATATCAGTCTTGGCGCGAACCTCGCCCTGAAAACCTGAGGAACGTAATTCCTCATCCAGGCTGGCTTCAGATACTTCCACAACTAATGGTGGAAATTCACTTTTCTCTTCCACTACATCTGGCTTGGCCATGATCAGCAGTGCTGCTACACCAATCGCACCCACAATAAAGAGAACCGGTAAAAAGAATTTGCTTTGCTTGATTTTTTCTCGTCTAGATAATTCTTCTTCAAATTCGTACACGATGTTACCCATTATTTTTTACATACGTCCATTATATGAACAGTACATTAAATATAGATTTCTATGCGAAAAATTTAATGTGATGTGATGAACGCTTGTTGATTTTCAGTAACGTTTGAAACCTGCAATACTCCGGAGATCGCCGACAACAAACACGTAACTGCCATTTACTTCGTTAGATGCACTTTATTAATCTTTGGTTTCAATTAATTATTATTCTGTGAATCTTTTTTAATAAGCTACATATGCGGCGATATTGAGGAACATCAAGGGCTTAAGAGAAGTGGGGCCGAGAAAGGCCTTAATGATTGAATAAACGCACTAATTGCTAGGCGTTTTGTCCTGTAACTTAGGAGTTATTTACAGTTCTTCGGTTTCGGCAAGCCACCAAACTTACTGGCCGTTCGCGTTGGACCACCGGGAAATAACTGATGCAAGTAACGGCTGTTGGCATTTTCGTCGCCAAATGCCTTTTTGAAAACCCGCATGACCATGCGCATTGGTGGCGGGATATTGTACGTTTCGTAGTACTCACGGAAGTAGTGAATGATTTCCCAATGCTCTTCACCTAACTCAACGCCATCCAGGCTGGCCATGTATCGGCCGAGGTCTTCGTTCCACATCAGGCGTTTTTTCAAAAACCCCTGCGCATCCACCGGGTACTCTACGCCGGCAAACTCTAAAACTGAATTTGAAGTTTGATTACTTGAGTGCTCTTGTTCAGTCATCGTTATTCATGCGCAGGTCAGACGGGCCTACCAGGCGACTTGCTTGTCGTGCGAACAAACAAGGTCTACAAATCCTGGGTAATCGATGAGTTCTATCGCCGGGTACTGATTCTCAATTCCGCGAAGTTGACAATCATTTGCCAGAGCTGCCACGCGGACCTCGCTGCTCACGCATTTTGCCAGGAAGGAAGCCAGGCTGATGTTCGACTGCAAGGCCAATACTCCGTCTTGCATTAACAACACGGTATCCCCGGCACTGGCAAATCCGAGTTGCTCGTAGAGCCAACTGGCATCATGCCAGGAGCGCGAAAGCGTGAACAAGGTGGTGCTCAAAACGTAAACACCCGATCTTGTTGCCGCATCAAGGCGGCGGTTTCTGCATTTGAGAGCATTTCGAGTTCGATACTGCAGTCCTCAGTGGTTAGCCCGCGTGCCAACAGGCTCTGCTCATTGGCATACACTGCAGTCACATCGAAGTCGGTAAGCGCAGCAAAGGTTTTGGTGTATTGCTTGATACTCGAATCAGTATTGTTTTGCCCGCCTTTCAGCTGGAACACGCCATCATGTAGAAACAATACGGAGATTTCTTGCTCAAACGCTGCGCCCATTAGCACCGCATCCACGCCCTCTTGACCAGTGGCATTGGAATACGGTGCACTGGTAAATACGTAAAGCAGCCGCTTTTTACTTGATTCACTCATTTAACGAAAGCTCACGGTTCGATCAGAGGCCAGGCTGGCCTCGTGCAAACTGCCCAAACCAGCAATCTCGAAACCTGCGTGCAAATTGCTCACGGCCTTCTCTGCTTCAAGACGTTGCTCTTCATTGAGCACACCGCGTCGTTCGGCAGCAGACACACACACCACCAAGGGGATGTCGGCCTCGCTGGACAACGTGGCCCAGGCCTCGGTCGCATCAAACTCATCGGTCAGTGGCACCGCTAGTTGAGTCGCCTGGCTCACCCCCTGCTGATAGAAAAACACCTGGGTGATATCGTGGCCCTGGGCGAGTGCGGCTCGACAAAATTCCCAGGCCGAATAACCTGCCTGGGAATCATGTAATCCGCCGCTGACCAGGATGTTAAGTTTCACTGTCAAATCCGATCAGCTAAACAGCCGGTCTTCCTCTGCCCGCATATCTTTGCGAGGCATTTGCAGGTAAAAACCCTGCTCTTCTATATCCCGCATCACCTGCTCCGCATCAGCCTGAGGCAGCTCCCGTTGGGCATGTAACTGAAACTCAACGACCAGACTCAGGTCGCCGAGCATGGTCAGCAATGCCGTTGGCACATCAGCATTAGACAGCTCACTACTCAAGTACAGGTAGTGATCATCGCGATTTGCACCTTTATATACGTAACACTGCATAACTCTTACTGATTAGGACTTTGTTTGTATGCGCCAGTAACCCGGCGACGTTGACTGTTTCGAAAGCTTAATTATCCCTTACGGATAACAAACGTATCTACCCGTGTATAGATCGCATCGGTCACTTCCTCGCTGGCATAATCCACCAATTCGTGTGGCAAGTGCTTAAGCATGGCATCGAAATCTGGCTTGGCACTGGGATCACTGGCCAGAACTTCAAGGTATTCACCCACCTGCAACTCTTTCAATGCTTTTTTCGCCCGCAATAACGGGATCGGGCATCGTGTGCCGCAGGTATCGATACTCAGACTAATGTTATACACGGTATTCAAAAGTTTCTTCTTGACATTAATTTTTGATTAAGCGCGTCTGCCGATACTGTCGGGAACGCCTAATTGCCTTATTATAGTCTGTGAGTGGTTATTGAGGTACCTGGCGAACAAAATCCCCGCCAATCCAGCTTGTTGCTTATGGTTTCATTACGGACAAAGCGCATTACTTGTCCTAAACTGTAATCACGGCACGCTAAGCTGCAGCGCAACAGAAAAAGTTTCAATTTGCGAACCAGATCGTTTGTAACACCCGGGCTTGCTAACCGGTCTGAAAGCGCATGAATCAAACATCTCAAACGTATCAGGTATGGGCGAGCGTTTGTTTTTACAGTGCCATGACCACGATAGCGGTAGATTTAGCCCTCGATGCGCCGATTTGTGGGCCAATAAAATAGATTATGCAATTGAGTAGACAAAATTTGTTCAAAACCTCCCTGAAGCGCTGGACGCTAAGCCTGGCTGGCGGCCTATTGGTCGCGGTACTGGGTAGCGGGGTGTTTGCGCAGGATGATCATTTTGATCAACTCCCGGATTTGGGCTCACAGGCGGCCAACTTTTTGTCTGATCGAGAGGCCGAAAAACTGGGTAAGGCCTTTATTCGCCAATCTCGTTACCAACAACCCTACGTGTCTGATCCTGAACTGGTGGACTACATAAACCGGTTGGGTAATCGCTTGCTCGAAGTAAGTGACGATGCCGGCAAGGACTACCAGTTTTACATGATCGACAATAATGTCATCAATGCCTTCGCAGTGCCGGGAGGCCATATTGCCCTGCACACGGCGATACTGACCAAATCAGAAAGCGAGAGCGAATTGGCCTCGGTTATCGCGCACGAAATTTCCCATGTCTCACAGCGACATATTGCCCGCAAGTTGGAGAATTCTCGCTATGACAGCTGGATTGCCCTTGGGGCTTTGCTGGCCGCAGCGGCTGCGGGTGGCAGTGATGGGGCACAAGCAGCATTTGGGATCGCTAACGCCAGCATCATTGACCGCCAATTGAGCTATAGTCGCGCCTTCGAAGCAGAAGCTGATTCCCTCGGTATTCGCCTGATGAGTCGCGCAGGATTTGATCCTCAAGCGATGCCGGTGTTTTTTAAACGCCTGTTGGATGAAAGCCGAATCAACAAGTCCAACGCACCCGAGTTCCTTCGTTCTCACCCTCTCACGATCAACCGTATTGCGGAATCCGCTGCGCGGGTAAAATCATACCCACCGGCCGGCAAGCAGGATGAATCGGAATTCTTGTTGATGCGTGCCAAGGCCACGGCCGGCTATGCGAAAAACAAGGCACAGATTCGTGATCAATATCACAGCCAGATCAAGGAAGGCGACAAGAGCCTGCCTACTCGATATGGCTACGCCCTGGCTTTATCGGAAAATGGTGAACATGATAAGGCACGCAAGGAGTTTGCAGCCCTGAGCAAAGACTTCCCAGGCAACGTCACTGTACGCCTTAGCCAGGCGGACAACGAATTATATGCCCGTGAGATCGATACTGGCCTGGGGATGTTCAAAGAGTTATACGAAGAACAAATCGCGCTCGGCAATCACCTGGTTGATATTTACTACGCCAATGCACTGGTACTGAGCAAGCGACAAAAAACCGCCATCCCGATTCTGCGGTCAGCGATTGCCAATAATCCTGCTGAGCCCTATTTTCATATTCTATTGTCGCGGGCTTATGGCGAGACTGGCGATGATATGCGTGCATTCCAGGAACGCGGGGAGTATCACTACCAACGTGGCAACTACGAATTCGCGCTGCGGCAATTTGAACGAGCGCGTACACTCACCGACAGCAGCTATGAACTGGCTCGACTCGGCGCTCGGATAGAGGATGTTGAGTACGAGATTGAGGAGCTCAAAAAGCTCTAGCAACCCCGAAGAATTCGCCGCAAGACTTTGCTGCGGCTAGATCGCTATACCGAAAAGAAATCCAAAACGCAATTGGCTGTCTCTTCCGGTTGCTCCATGTGCAGCATATGGTTTGAGTTCTTCACCAGGTAATAGTGCTCTGGTGCAATATCCAGTACCCGGATCACCTCATCAAGTCGCCCCATGGCGCCAAACTTTCGATACAAGATGGATTCTTCTGCAACGACCAAACCAGTTTTGGCCTCGATGCATTTCCAAATAGCTTCGGAATCGTCGACGTTGTAGCGAATCGGGTTGGTATAGCGGTGCTTGTGATCGTGCTTCAACATCATAGCCCCATCATCACCAACAGGCTTACCCCATAACTTAGCCAGGTCTTCAATAATATGCTCCGGCAAACTGGGGTTCCCTTTATATATTGAATGTTTGAGCATGTTTGCATTGGGATAGACCTTGCTGGGCTCGTTACTCAATATCTCGCGCATCCACTGCTGGTACTTCTCAGGCGCCACCGACGCATCGGTTGGTGGTAAGCCAATACCTTCCAGGCTTAACACTCGCCCTACCCGTTGCGGTTTAACGCCAGCGTACATGAGTACGATGTTTCCGCCCATGCTATGCCCGAGTAGATCGACTTTGCCTTGTGGCGCAAAATGATCCAACAACACATCCAAGTCCGCCAGGTAGTCCGGGAACCAGTAACCGGTCGGTACGTGTTCGGTTTCGCCAAACCCACGCAAATCCGGCGCAATCACATGATACCTTTCGGCCAGGTAGGGCATCATGTACTGGTAGGTGGCGCCACAATCCATCCAGCCATGGAGCATGAACAGTTTGGGCGAGCCAGGCTCGCCCCACTCCTGCACATTGGTTTGCAGACCCCTAATATCCAACTTTTGACTTTTCAATTGCACAACTCCACGTTGGCCCTGACGGGCCAGGATTAAATACTCTGTTCTGGGATTACCCTGGTTGCGAATGCGCTAGTCGGCCGTCAGCGACTCCAAAGACAGACCAACTACCTTCTGCATCATGCGGATTACCTGGTTGCTGTACCCTGCCTCGTTGTCATACCAGACATAGAGCACGATGCGGTTCCCTTCGGCGATGGTTGCACCACCGTCTACTACCCCAGCATGGGTAGAACCAACCAGGTCAGATGACACCACCTCAGTGGAGTAAGTGAAACCAATCTGCTCCTGCAAATGAGAGTGATAGGTAATATCCTGGAACAACTGGTTCAACTGGTCGCGAGTTACGTCGGTGGCCAGGTTGAGGTTCATCACCGCCATCGAGACGTTGGGCGTTGGGACGCGAATCGCATTGCCGGTTAATTTGCCCGCCAGCTCCGGTAATACTTTGGCCACGGCTTTAGCGGCACCGGTTGAGGTGATCACCATGTTCAATGGTGCACTCCGACCACGACGCTCGGCTTTGTGATAGTTATCGATCAGGTTTTGATCGTTGGTGTAGGAATGAATGGTTTCGATATGACCACCAACAATGCCGAATTCGTCATTCAGCACTTTTAATGGCGGTACGATGGCATTGGTGGTACAGGATGCCGCACACAGGATCGTGTCGCTGGCTTCAATCAGGTCGTCATTGATACCGTAAACGATGTTCTTAATTTCGCCCTTGGCCGGTGCGGTCAACATGGTTTTCGAGGCACCTTTACAGGCGATGTGCTGACCCAGGCCGGCCTCATCCTTCCAAACCCCGGTATTGTCCACCACCAGGGCATCTTCGATGCCATACTCGGTGTAATCAATCTCAGAAGGTGAGTTGGCGTAAATAATCTGGATATAGTTACCATTAGCGATAATCGCACGACGCTCTCTATCAACCTGGATAGACCCGTCAAATTCACCATGAATTGAATCGCGACGCAGGAGTTCTGCTCGCTTTAACAGATCTTGCTCAATATCACCTTTGGCGCGAATCACCACACCACGCAAGCGCAATTTGGAGCCAGTACCGGTGCGGTCAATCAACAACCGTGCCAGCAAACGACCAATACGACCAAAGCCGTACAACACCACGTCGTGGGACTCTTTACCGTTGCCGGTGGTATCGCCCAATAGCTGGGCCAGGCGACGTTTGAGAAACTCTGACATCTCCTCTTCTTTGTCCTGGTTGAGATACTCATGGCAGAGCTTGCCCAGATCCAGGCGGCATGGCCGCAAATCCATCTGTTCGATTAACTCCAACATTTCGTAGCTTTTGCCCATGTCCAGTTCCTGGCCAACGATCAGGCGGCCATAGCGATGAGCTTTGACGATTTGAATGGAAGACGCGTTCATGATTTTCTCACCGAATACACGCAACACAACGCTGGAGCCGCGGTACAGGGAGCCGATCAATGGAATCATTTTTTCCGCCAGGGCCTGGCGCTGATTCCAATCATCTAGATGTTTTTTACTTACTTCGCGAGTCATGGATGACCTCAAATATTTTTGCGTGCAACAACGCACACGGCGATAAATTTCAGCGCGTAGATTATCGTTATTGCGGTTTTTTTCGTGGAGCGCGGATTATAACGAAGTTGCCCCGCCGGGTGCAGCCCCAAAAGTAACAAAGCCCCAAAGTATGACACTTTGAGGCTTTGCGTAGGTTTAAAACCCGGAAGGGTTATTGCGACGCTTACAGGGCAGCAACCAGCTCCGGCACAGCTTCAAACAAATCAGCAACCAGGCCATAATCAGCAACCTGGAAGATGGGTGCTTCCTCATCTTTGTTGATTGCCACAATCACCTTGCTGTCTTTCATACCAGCCAAGTGCTGGATCGCGCCAGAAATACCAACGGCGACGTACAGGTTTGGTGCGACAACCTTTCCGGTTTGACCCACCTGGTAATCGTTGGGCATATATCCCGCATCAACCGCAGCACGCGATGCGCCAACGGCGGCACCCAACTTGTCAGCCAGGGCTTCAATGATGCTGAAGTTTTCAGCGCTACCCACACCGCGGCCACCGGAGACAACCACATCAGCTGCACCCAAGTCCGGGCGCTCTGAAACCGTCAGCTCACGACCTTCTACGGTAGTGGAACCATTGACAGCTGCCGCGTCGATTGCCGCCACTTCGGCAGAGCCACCTTCTTCTGCGGCATCAAAACCTGTGGAGCGGATGGTCAGCACTTTCTTTTCGTCAGCGCTTTGCACGGTCGCAATGGCATTACCGGCATAAATCGGGCGCTTGAAGGTATCTGCTGATTCAACCGCGATCACTTCTGAAATTTGTGAAGAATCCAACAGTGCCGCAACGCGTGGCATCAAGTCTTTACCACTGGTAGTCGAGCCCGCCAGGATGTGACCATAGTCACCAGCCAGGCCAACCACCAAGTCACAGACCTCTACCGATACACCGTCTTTGTAATGCTCGGCATCAGCATGCAATACTTTGCCAACGCCTGAGATTTGAGCCGCTGCGTTAGCAACTGCTTCACTGCCGCTGCCGGCGACCAACACGTGCACATCGCCACCAATCTGGCTAGCGGCGGTGACAGTGTTCAGAGTTGAAGCATGCAACTCTTCGCTATTATGTTCTGCTATTACTAAAATACTCATGATAGACCCCGTTAAATTACTTTCGCTTCGTTTCTGAGTTTCTCAACCAGCTCTTCGACAGAGCCAACGATAATGCCAGCGGAACGCTCTTCTGGCGGGCTCACGTTCAGCGTAGTGACACGCTTGGCAACGTCAACACCAGTGGCAGCCAGTTCAATAACATCCAGTGGCTTTTTCTTTGCCTTCATAATGTTCGGCAAAGTTGGGTAACGAGGCTCGTTCAAGCGCAAGTCAGTAGTGACTACTGCGGGCAGAGACAAGGCGATGGTTTCCAGGCCGCCGTCGATTTCGCGGGTGACTTTGGCATTGCTACCGTCGAGTTCTACTTCTGACGCGAACGTTGCTTGAGGCCAACCCAAGAGGGCTGCGAGCATTTGACCAGTTTGGTTGTTGTCGCCGTCAATTGACTGCTTACCAGTGATAACCAGGCCTGCTTCTTCAGTTTCAACCACGTGCTTAAGAATCTTGGCAATGGCCAGCGGCTCAACATCGTTGTCCGCATCTACACGAATCGCGCGATCAGCACCCATGGCCAGGCCGGAACGAATCACGGTATCGATGTCGGCGGAACCAACGCTTACCAAAACCACTTCGCTGGCGGTGCCCGCCTCTTTCAAGCGAATGGCTTCTTCCAAAGCGATTTCGCAAAATGGGTTTAACGACATTTTTACGTTTTCGGTGTCGACACCTGAGCCGTCACTCTTCACGCGGATGCTGACATAAGCATCAATCACGCGTTTTACCGGTACTAATATTTTCATTAAAAACTCCTGCCTGACGCGAGTCAGATTGAATTCATGATTGGAAAAATTACGCTAGCACCGGGCCTGGAATAAGCGCTCAGAGGCTAGGGTCGAGCAATTTTAGGAGAAAGTGCATGTCAAATCAATCATTGTTGACATTTTTATGCTTTAAATAGGAATAAGCACTATATAAAGCAAATCAATACCAGAAATGTTGACATTTTAGCACTTTACACTATGATTTCCGGCATGAACCCTGCTTCCAGCTTCAGTCAATCACCCAGTAGCACGCTCAGCGGAGAGCTAACCGCCACGCTGCGTGACGCCATAATTACCGGTGAAATCAAGCAAGGTAGCCGCCTGAGCGAAACCAAGCTGGCGAAAGAGCTGGATGTCAGCCGAGGTCCATTGCGAGAAGCAATCCGTCGCCTCGAAGGCATGAATCTGATCCGACATATCCCGCAACAGGGTGCCCGAGTTGTGGTATTAAACCAGGACATGATTCTGCAAATTTATGAGGCCCGCGAAGCGCTGGAAAGCAAAGCCGTGTCGCTCGCCGCCGAAATGATGACGTCGCAGGAGATCGACGAGTTACATCGCTTGATTGACGCCCAGGCCAAGCAGATGAAAGAAAATGTGGTTGCCGTAGTGCCTGCCGAGAGCGATTATGCCTTTCACGAGTTGGTCATTCGTGGCAGCCGCAACCGGGTAATCGAACAGGCCCTGTTACAAGAGATCTATCACCTGATCAAGATGTTCCGTTATCAGAACAGCGCGGCCAGGGCCAGCAACACCAACGCCTTGATTGAACATCGACAAATCGTGTATGCCATCGAGCAACGCGATCCGGTACTGGCCGAGGTCACCATGCGACGGCATATCGTGCGCGCACGTGAACGTATTAAAGCAAGATTGAGTAAACAGGCTGCCGACGGGGATTAGCGCCCCTGGTTAGTAAGCATCAAAGAGAGTGAAATACGGTTCCCAATGAACCGAATGAGTTAGAAGAGTAGTATCTGGTTAACATTATCTGGAGAGTCAGAATGAGCGAAGCAATTCAACGCGAAAGTATGGAATACGATGTGGTAATCGTTGGCGGTGGGCCAGCGGGTATGGCATGCGCGATCAAGTTAAAACAGTTGGCCGATGCCAAGGGTAGCGACCTGTCGATTTGTCTGCTGGAAAAAAGTGCTGAAGTCGGTGCACATATCTTGTCCGGCGCGGTGATTGAACCTCGTGCGCTGAACGAGTTGATCCCAGACTGGGAAGAAAAAGGCGCGCCGCTGAAATCCGCCGTGAAGCGCGATGAGTTGCATATTTTCAAGGAAACAGGTTCAACCAAGTTTCCGGGTTTCATGATTCCGCCGTCCATGCACAACAAGGGCAACTACATTGTGAGTTTGTCTAATGTGGTGCGCTGGTTGGGCGAGCAAGCCGAGGCCCTGGGCATCGAGATTTATCCTGGCTTTGCCGCCGCAGAGATCGTATATAACGACGACGGCAGCATTAAAGGTGTGGCCACTCCGGACAATGGCGTGGATGCCGAAGGCAACCACAAACCCAGTTTTGAGCCAGGTATGGAACTCCATGCCAAGTACACGGTATTTGCTGAGGGCTGCCGTGGACAGCTGGGTAAGGAATTGATTGCCAAGTTTGAGCTGGACAAAGACGCCGATGCCCAACACTACGGCATTGGCTTTAAAGAACTGTGGGAAGTCGACCCGGCCAACCATGAAGAAGGCAAGGTTGTTCACGGTTCCGGCTGGCCGCTTTCTGAAGGCACCACTGGTGGTTCGTTCCTCTATCACCTGGGCGACAACATGGTCACCCTTGGATTGATTATTGATCTGAACTACAGCAACCCACACGTCAGCCCCTTTGATGAATTCCAGCGCATGAAACATCACCCGGAATTCGCCAAGGTTCTGGAAGGCGGTAAACGTCTTGGCTATGGCGCACGCGCGATCACCAAAGGCGGCTGGAACGCTCTCTGTAAAATGAGCGTGCCAGGCGGACTGTTGATCGGGTGTGATGCCGGCACGCTGAACTTCTCGAAGATCAAAGGCACTCACACCGCGATGAAATCCGGCATGGTGGCTGCAGAAACCCTGTTCGATCACCTGTCCAGTGGTGGCGAAGGCGGTCAGACCTTGGAGCAGTACGATACCGCGTTCCGTGACTCGTGGGCTGGTAAGGAGTTAAAGAAGAGCCGTTCATTCGGCCCGGCTATGCACAAATATGGCCCATTCCTGGGCGGCACCTACAATTACATCGACCAGGTATTCTTCCGTGGTCACCTGCCTACCCTGCGTGATGACACACCGGACTATTCGCAAATGAAGAAGGCCGCGGACTGCGCGAAAATCGACTACCCAAAGCCGGACAACAAGCTCAGTTTTGATAAGCCCTCTTCGGTGTTCCTATCAAACACATATCATGAAGAGGATATCTTCTGTCACCTAACCTTGAAGGATAACAGCATCCCAATTGCGGTGAACCTGAAAGACTATGACGCCCCGGAGCAGCGCTACTGCCCTGCTGGAGTGTACGAGATTGTTGGGGAAGACGAAGGTAAACCAGAACTGCAGATTAACGGCCAGAACTGCATCCACTGCAAAACCTGTGATATCAAGGACCCGTCACAGAATATCACCTGGATCGCGCCCGAAGGCGGGGGCGGCCCGAGTTATTCAAATATGTAAAACCCGCTATTAGGTAGTTGTTGCACATGTCTATAACCGAATCCGGCCTGCTATGATATCAGGGCTTCTTCTAGACGAAATTCTTTCTATTTACTCAAGAATCCACAGCGATTAAAAAGGCTTTTACAATTTTCTTGATAATGATCTGTTCTGAAAGCTAACCACTGCTTCAAAAGGCTTTGTGAAGAACAGGCTACGAATCGACGAATTTTATGGTGAAAAGTGCACAGTTATCTCATTAGATGATGGAACTGTTACAACTAAACTGGATTTAAGAGAGTTGGTGCTTGATGGCCTGGACCTAAGTGGTAATACTCTAGAAGAAGCTAATCTGATAGGATCCAGCATGAAAGGCTGCAACCTGACCGAATTGCAATTACGACGCGCTAATCTATCAAATACAATTTTAGATAAAGCTGATATGAGTTCCGCAATATTGGAATTAGCCCGTTTTTCTTACGCTAAACTCAGAAAGGCTAAGTTAAGAAAAACAAATCTCCAAGGAGCTCATATGGTGTTTACGATCTGTGGTGGGTCAGATTTTAGAGAAGTAAATCTGTCTAAGTCGGATCTTCAACATGCCAGTTTCTGTGCGGCAATCTTGATAAATGCCGACCTAGCTGATGCAGGTACTGAATACACAGACTTACTTCAAAGATGCTGAACCGGAAGGTACTCACATGAACATAAACCAAAATTTTGGTGTCATTGCGTTTTAGTTTCATCGGGAGATAAAGAGGAAAGAATTTGGTGTTCTCGACGCATTTTTAAATTAAAAAAACAAGGTAAATCGTTCAATAGAATCTGAATCAAGATCGACAGTTACCGTCTAAAAGACAATATGATTTACACGGTTCAAGGAGAAGGAGAAATAACATGAGGTACGTATCAGCCCTTTTAATTTGGCTCGTCTCCGCGCCAACCATCGCCCAGACGCATAAGGTAGCTACATTTAATGCTGAGTTTTTGTTCCCTTCAAAGGTGCATATCAAATATGGTTAAAGTTTGCAATGTCGCACAAAAGCCAGGCCGAGCGAGATCAATGGGCACCGATAGCATTTCGGATCATCGTCCGCTGTTGGTAGAGATAGACCTACGGTAAATCCCCATTAAACTACACGAGCACATTATATTATCGAATCTAGTTTCACAGGGTTGTTAGGTGATGTCAAAATCAAATTATGAATGGGATTTCAATAACCCTCCACCGGTTTCCCGTCATACTCTTCATAAACACCACGTTTATGAGGAGTACATTAGTCGATATTTAGAAACCGTTGTGCCACATCAGGGCGAATACGTTAGAATTTCAATAGTGGATGGATTCTGCGGCGGTGGGATTTATAACTTTGTCGAGAAGGGTGAAATATGCTTTGGTTCCCCAGTACGGATAATTGAAACCGTTAGGGCAACCGCGTCGAAGTTAAACGCCATAAGGACAAAGCCTCTCAAATTCTTAGTTAACTACTACTTCGTAGATAAAGAACAAAAAGCGATTGATTGCCTTAAAAGAGTGTTTTCCGAACTTGGGATCTACGAAGAGGATGGTGAGTCTTTTCATATTTGGCATGGTACTTTTGTTGAAGAGTATCCAAAAATAAGACAAAGCATACGTGCCAAAATCTCTACTAAAAGACTTGACCAAAAAGTCATTTTTGTTCTAGATCAGTATGCCTATCGCCAGGTGCCTTTTTCAATCACCAATAAGATAATGAGTGATTTTACGAAGGCAGAAATTTTGCTTACATTTGTACCCAGGGCTTTCCTCGACTATGCAGGAAAAAATTCTCAGCAAGCGCTCGAGACTACAAACCAACAGCTCATGAGGCTAGGACTGGAAGTTTCAATAACGGATATTCGTGAGAAGGCTGAAGCCTTCAGCGATCCTAGTTGTATTTATCTCCATGCAGAACAGCTGTTTTTGCAGGAGGCAATTGCCCGTGTTATACAGGATCAAACTATAGCGAGACATTTTTCGAAATACTTCATTCAATCATCGAATAGTTCCAGAGACTTATGGATCATTCACCTAGCGAACCACTATAAGGCTCATGACGTGATGATCAGTGTGCAATGGGAGTCGGCCAATAGTGATTATTACCATCCAGGCTACTTAGGTTTGCCACCAGCGATTCTAGGATTTGATAGTTCAAAATCTGACCTCACTCAGCAGATGAATTTTGGAATGAAACATTTTGACCATAGTGGTGAGTCCAGGACTTTAGCGTTATTGTCCGATCAGCTTCCAAACTTGCTCTTTGATCAATACGGTAAGTCGGTTACGGTCGGTGATTTATTTGAGAGGATTACCAATGACACTACGTGTAATATTGAACTTTTAAAAAAGGCATTACAGGCCAGTTTGGATAGAGGAGATATACGCCTGAGTTCTCAGAAGTCATCGAATCATCGCATAGCAACGGCAGCCCCTGATAGCGCAGTCATCCAGATAGTTCAACGGTCCATAATCCTGCTATAGAGTACAGAGATCTTTGCTTGATCAGGCAAGTATGTCATTCGAGCTTTATCCCAAACTGCCTCCGAGAATACTACTTTTGGCATATTCGGACTTGCCGTCTTGACGGTGTTGCGTGTTCAGAAATCGACCGAGACGACTGAATGAAACCATCTTCAGCGACTGGCTCGCTCTACCAAATAGTTGAAAGGACTTTGACTAAGTTTATAACGCGGTGATATTAGTTTGTTATTTTCATTCTGGTTGGTCGGCTATGGCGAAATACTCCTCCAATGTACTCACATTCGACAATACTTCACGATAAACTTCGTTTCGTTCCACCAATTCGAATATTGTATATGCACAATGACAGAATTCTTCGGTGAGCTCGATGATATTCGGAAAAAGGACAGCAATATCATTCTTGTTTTGCAGTTTTGCTCGTACTGAGCCTCTACGGCTCTTTGCTTCCGCACCGTAGTTGTCGCGCACGAAGTTCGTGTCGACCACAAAATCAAATTGAGTTTCGTCAAACGAAGCATCTCCCTCAAAAAAGTATTTAGGGTGATGGACAAAAACGAAAAAATTTGGGTGCTTCAAGAAATTCGCCCATCGTCGGATCGTCACAAATGGATAGAAGGTACGTGACCGATATGATGCCGGCAGTTCGATAACTTCAAATAACACCTCAGCGCGTTCTACAAAAAGGTAGAGCCACCAAATGTAATCGGTAAAGTCAAACTCTATTCTTGCATTGGTATTAACGATCTTGCTCAGGCAATGATCGATCCCATTGGTAATCTCTGCAAAATTGCAACCAAGACAGTTATGACCGACTCCATCTAGCACGCCAAATGCATCATGCATCCGGCACGCAATAGGATCACCAGGATCTTCTATTGGTTCTTCGAATAATGTGTTACGTACGATCTCAAATGCACGTTCGAATTCTGGCTGACTCATGTTTATCTATGTAAATAACTCGTAAGGAGTATTCTGCCAGCGATACTTTCTAAAACACACTTTCCTATGTTTAGCTATGTTAAATACGATTTTGCTAGATAAGAGTATAAACATTCCCAAAAGGGCGAGTAATGATGTTAATCAACCTTCTGAAACTGAATTGTTAAGACAAATGCGAGCCTGAGATATTCAGGTCCGCCCTAAGTTTTTAAAACCTTATTGCTACGAACCAATTCTACGCAACGTTAGGTAATCCATTCCACTCCTGTCCATCTAAAATGCGGCCAGCCTTTTTCTTACCAATATTGACCATTTCAACATTATCAATGTGGATGATCTGTTTGTTTTTGAAGTTTAGTTCGCTAGAAGAATCGATAGGGAACCAGTTGCCCCACTGCTTAAAATGAAATGGGATATTATTTTGGTCGCATTCATCCCTTAGTTTTCTTAACCAGGTAGGGTGCATTGGTCTAGAGTTTGCGCCACTTTCACCTCCCGCAATGATCCAGTCAATACTGGAGGCCCATTTTTTTATTGATGTTTTACCAAGTAATGGTTCGCAGGATAAGAATTTAGTTTTAGCCCCACATTTTGCGAGTACTGGTATTCGCATGTCCGCATATTTTTGATTTTCTACAGTCGTACCAAGCCATACATTCTCGGGCCAGTCTTTTGGTGACCATGGAACCAAATCGGAGACTGTTTCGATGCGCTTAGTCAGCAACAGCCAATCTAGATTTGTTGTTCTTTCGATCAAATGCCAGAGGCGCTCACGTGTTTCAGATAGATCATCTCTAAGCTCAAACACATCAGCCATAGAAGCACAAAAAACTCTTTGTCGCTGACCTGATGTACGTGCTGCTTGATCCCATTTAAGCGGATCGTTCCAATGACGATCCGTAAAGAACCGACGCTCGGATCCTGCTTTCCAAAGATCTCCTTTGCCACATCGTTTTGCCCACGTTTGAGCATAGCAATGCTTACATGCCGGAGACACTTTTTCACAACCCCACCAAGGATTGAAAGTGTGATGTGTCCATTCGATATTCGAATTTTTAGCCATTTTACTACCCCCGCTTATAGCTTACTTTACCACATTACAACTACATATTTGAAATATGTACATTATTCATGATTCCTGAAACCATTTCAATTAATAACGAATTATAGTATTTTATAGTTAATATTATAGTTTTACGATAATTATAGATGAAATTTCCGGACTTTCTGTTGCTGCTAGAGCGATTTCTTTGTGACACTAATATGTCGCAGACCGAGCTTGCGTTCTTAGCAGGTGTGCCACAATCACAAGTGTCTGATTGGGTGAATCGAAATCGCGGGTCAAGAGTAGCGACGAATGCGAGACGTGTTATTAGCTTTATCCAGGAGTACTACGAAAAAGACACGGTTCCTATCCCAGATAATATTGAACGAGCAGTCAGAAAGGTCTGGCAAGGCGACGCTGCGAGGGCCGAGATAATAACCAAAATGATTGAATCGATAGCTCCAGCCTTTGATTAACACTCATGGATTAGACTCCTTGTTGGGTTGAGCAGCAAAATAAATCTCTGACGTACAAGCGCGCGCATTCCATCGGTTTTTGTGGAACAACCATCTTTCTTATGACTCACTATTATTCCAATAGTGTATCTCTAATCTTGAGAATATCCGGAAGATGTATACCATCGAAACGGTTAGAACCATCAAAATGCTCGAAGCCATTCTTTTTCTCTAAGGTCTGCACGATAACTCCATCCAGTGCTTCCTGTTCTTGGATTTTTTCATAAAATCTATAAACCTCACTCTTCCGAATCCTTGCCTTGATCATTTTTGAAAGCACATCAAACTCTCGCGCCATTGTATCGCTCGCGAAAAGCTCCAATTGGCTCAGGTTGTTCAACGACCGTATGAAGTGCATGGAATATAAAATAACAAGAGCCCAACCGACTAATGTAGACTGATTGAAATCCGGTTTTTCCACTAGTAGTCGATTTACGAATGTTTGAATAAATTCCGACTGTTTTTCAGGGATCAACTTAAATCTATTAAGCACGAGTGTGCAAATGTAGTCGCTCGGGCTGGATGAAATTGATACCGCTATTGCTAGTTCGTTTGGTATCTTCCTAATATTTCCGACACGTAGTGGGATTTCAGGAAGCCTCACAACGTACTCAGCCGTCAAATACTCTTGAATAGATTTATGGGAAAATTCGAACAAATGATAACCACTTTCGATAAAAAGTCCTGTGTGCGATTCAAGCTCTCTGGCGACAGTTCGAGCTTGATTTCTTGGCAAGGCGTAGTTACCACATATTCGCTCATAACTTTTTGTTAAATCCTGTCTTTTGAATATTGATTTGCCAACCGAGTTTGTAAGCGTATATGCAAGTTCGCAAAGAAATTCAAACTTTCGATCCGCGGAAAAACTTGCGTAGTTAGATCCGCGCTCAACCGATCGTTGTTCGTCCCATTCCTCAATGAGTAGATTTACGACTTTTCTGTATACTGTTTTAGGTTTTTCAGGGATTCTTCCAATCCTTTCAAAGATCGCACATAGGTGGGCGAGTGTCAGTGGCCTGATAGCCGTATCCTTAAAAGGACTGTTATCCAACTGGTCCAATAAGATTTTTATTTTTTCCCCGTCAACAATCCACTTGCTAACAAATTCGCGCACCTGCGAATCGTTCAAGGGTCTTATTTCAAAGTGGTCGAATCCATCTAGATTGTAATTAAAGTTCCCGGTTCTCGACGTCACCAGGAGCTGAGCCTTATTGAGTGAAGTTCCAAGCTCTCTAATTTCACTTAAAACTGTGTCTCTATTAACCTTATCGATTATCTCATCGTAGCCGTCCAAGATTATTGCTGGACACAAACTTTCCAATGCTTCGAGAATGGTCAACTTTCTGATGTTTGATCTCTCATCAAGCGTCTCTAAGCCTTCTGGATAGATGATTTGGATACCAAGAATCTGATGGAACAGTGACCAAAGGATGTCCTTAAATAAGTCCGGGTCTGGCAGGTCAGCTCTTCGCCGTTTATTGACATCTCTAAGCTTAATAACCAATGGAAAACTGGTATCAGGTAGTAGCCCTTCATTGTCTCCAAGTAATTGCTGGCACACATGTTTCATCGTTGTTGTCTTGCCAGCACCAGGGTGACCAAGCAGCACGAAGTGCCGTTGATTGATGAAATCAATAGCTTGATCAAGTCTGATTGAAGTTACTTCTTCGTCTTCGGTTATTCGCGATCTCAGAGGGGTAACATAGAGATCAAGCGGTATGTACACATCACCTATGTTTTTTGCCTTTTGTAAATCGGTGAACGAAATTTCACCGGCCCAATTGCTCGCGAAGTTTAAATGTGTTTTAAGGCATCTCTCCAGCATTGCCTCATCACTATCAAAAGATCCCCCCATGTTCGCCAGAATCGACTGAGCCTTTTTAAATGCCAGATCAAGAGATTTTTTTGCGATGTAGTTTTCAATCATGTGATTTTTATGGGGTTTAGCATTAATAGACAAATAGATTGACTAAACTGAGAGTAAAAAACTTGGCGGCAACTTACGTAACACATGTTTCGAGTTCACTGTCATACTTAATTTGCTAAGTAGTGCAGAGTTGGTTCTATTTTTCCCGGCTATTAACTCAGCTATTACCTTTGAAATCCCAATCTCTTGGACAATGAAAAGAAACCTGAGCTGAATCTCCTTTTGAGAATTTTCGCTCTTTGTTTTGTCTAGATGGTCTAATACATATGAAAATAAAGTATGAAGTTCATTCATTCGAACTTTCTCAGGCGATTTGTAGAATTTCTCGAAACCGCTGAGAATAAATTCCTCAGGCAATGGATTGTGGCGTGACACGAAAAAGTTGTCTATTTGAGAAGACAATTCATCAGAAACGAATCTAACCGGCTCAAAGTAAGTAAGACGGCCCAGAAGCTCCAATACTTTCCATTTTATCGTAACGTATTGGTGCCACAATTGCTCTATTTCCTTCTCCCTGAGGAGCATTAGCAGACACGCAAGAGCTGAAAGGCTATTTCGCATTCCAATTTTCCTAACCGGTTCTAAGGTCCTAAAAGGTTTTCGGATATAGGCTCCATCAAAGCCCTCATTTTTGAAGAGCGTTGTATGAAAAACAGAAGGCAGGCCTACCATCATATCCCGCAATTCTGTGGAATCAGCGAATGGGTTACTTAAGACGCTCCACAATGGATGAACCAAAATGTACTTACTTCCAGGTAGTTGATCTTCGATAGTCCGGATTAAAACATCATCTTTAATTTCACTTCCGTTGGCGTTTTTATAAAACCGCCGAGAGTTAGAACTCCAATAGTCGCTGTTGCTCTGATGAGTGGCTTGCATGAAATGTTTCTGTAGCTTTCCTAGGGAAATACCTCCCATCCTGTACTGAACATTCCGAATATACAGCTTTGATGCCATGGACCTTATTCCTTTTGGATAACGATTTCCCATTTCTCAATAATTGGTCCGAAATAATTATACCTTTGATTTAATTAAATTTTTTAAGAAAAAGTGTGTCCTAAAATTGAAAAATTAAACAATCACGACCTCATTAGCAACCTTTATATAATTATTTTGTCACGCTCAGTCACACATGCATCATGCAATAACGAGATTTAAATGAATCGAACGACATTGAGAAAGAGTATCGAAAGCGACCTTCTGGATCGGTATGGACCAATACTCTCGGGTGAAGCCCTATGGAGATCATTGGGCTACACCTCCAAAGACGCTTTTAGGCAGGCCCAGTCACGCGGGACGGTGCCCATACACGTATTTCCTATTGAAAATCGCCGCGGGAAATTTGGGTTAACTAAAGATGTAGCTAAGTTTTTGGCTGATCAACGCTATAAAACAGCGAAACGAGCGAAGTAGGTTTTCGCCAACTAGACAATAGATTAGGAGGAAACGATGAGAAGTTAGAACAACGAACCGTTATGGGGAGTTAGAAAGCAGAAAACCCAGTTACTTCAGTAAAAGCAACTGGGTTTTAGGTGTTTCAAGCATTACGCCGCCTGAAATTCCATTCTGTGTTACACCGTGCGCAGTGTCAAGCCTGTTTTGTCACTGAAGGCCTCATATTGCCCCGGTTTCCCCAATTCTTTGAATTCACGGGTTTAGTTCCAATCATATGAAAAGTGGTTATGCCAGTTATTTGGCAGGTCGGAACTCACCCTCAGAAATATTGAGGTTTAACATGGGAAAACAACATTTTTTGGCTTCTGCCAAAGTACGGGATATGTCGATCTGCGACTTTTTTGATATGACTAATGAGAAAGCTTTCTTGTTTTTAGCAGAGATGCGTTGGGGCCAAACGGCCAAGCAGGGATGTCCAGATTGCGGCGTCTTCGACAAACATTACTTTATTCGGTCTAGGAAGCAATGGCGATGCAAGCACTGTTTCCATACGTTTAGCGTGACGTCGAAGACCATATTTTCAAACAATCGTCTTCCGTATCGCAAGTTGCTACTGGCTATTTATCTTTTCACTTCTTCGGTTCAAGGAAAGTCCATGTTAGAGCTGTCCAGAAACCTCAAAGTCAACCCGAAGACTGCTTGGCTTCTATTTCATAAGATTAGGGAAGCCCTCATTCACAACCGCGACAATAGAGCTCTCTCAGGTGTGGTACAAATTGATGGCACCTACATTGGAGGGAAGCCAAGGAGGGCCCGATTGCGAAAAACTAAAAATGCCTTGGCCATCAAAAACAAAATTGAAGGACAGCCTAAGAAAACCAAGACCTACACTCCAAACGATTTACGAAATTGGTATCGACGAAAAGAATTTCGTCGACTCATCATTGTCGTTAGAGAGCTTCACCAAGAACCAAAGTTGGGCGCGATGAGAACCCTCGTGTTCTTAACCAAAGAAGAGAAAGAAGTATTTGTTAAACCGATCGCTAAAAAATACATTCAGAGAGGTTCTACAGTTATGACCGATGAGAACGGAGCTTATAACTTCCTATCCGCTCACTATGATCACCGCACCGTGGAACATTCTAAGGAGTACGCAGCAGATGACGGGACCAATAACAACCAAGCTGAGTCTTACAATAGCAGGTTAAAGCGCTGGTATTACGGCACCACTCACAAAATGATGCCGCAGTATGCTTTCGATTACGCTAACGAGATGGCCTGGAGAGAAGACTCCAGAGGAAAATCTGAAAAGGAACGTTATGATATGGTCTGCAGATATTCACTAAATACACCTCCTTCAAAATGGTGGAGAGGTTATCACCAGGGGATGCGGAGAAACGATGAGTTATTAATGTATGGAGTCTAATCCGGGCTGCACGCGTAATGCCCACCCTGAAACCTATAGCTGCAACATGGAGTCAGATTCTGAACAATGAGATATGTGCGTTATTGACAATGGACCTGCATAACTACTTAGAGAGGTCTCGAGGGAACTGTTATCATTGAAACGAGTAAAAAGGAAGCAGAGAATGAAACTCTATAAGTATGCTAAATTTCTGGAAGCCAAAAACATGAGCAGGATGTTTGATTGGATGACCCTGTTCGCGGGTCCTAATTGCATCGCGACCTTTTCCTAGGTGTTGGGTATAGAATTATGTGGCAAATCATTTTGGACAACAAAGAGTGGATTTTCTCAGGTATCGGCTCTGCCTTGCTTGTTGCTCTACTCTCGCATATGGCGAGTTTGGCTAGATTTGTCTATCTTACAGGAGTTAGGCCCCTCCGATACCGACGAGAATATTTATCAGCCACAGTTTCAGCCATTAACACTTCTTCCGAGAGGCTTTATCTCTGTTACTCTAGGTTAGAGGCATCGGAGATGGGTAACGCGCATGTGAAGGTCTTCAACAAGGAGATAGCAACGATTGCTGAAAAGGGACAGTTCAGACCAGTAGTACTGGTAGCACGAAAGCCGGACCGGCTAGCCTGTGCCTACGAATTTGCGAAACAAAACATCGAGGTACACTTTTCTAGCGATTTCGAGATGTTTGATCTCCGTTATGTACTTGCCGATTCCGATTTGGCCGTGCTCGGTGAAAAGCAGACGAGTGGTAGTAACGAAAATTATACGGTGACGACAAATTGGCGAGAGGTTAGAAGTGCGGCAATAGTGCGTTTGCTTCGAGATCGATTTGAAGAATCTATCAATGACCCCAAAACCATTTCCTTTGATGAATACGCTCAATATTGCGCCTTCATGTATCGAAAAGATCGAGCTGCACTCAAGATGCCGACAGAGTTTTGGTCGAATTACCTCAGCCCCCGTTTCGTGGAAGATGGACATGTTCCGTTGGTTCTGATTGTAGGGCGACCTGGTAGCGGCAAAAGCACTTTCTCGCGGAGAGTCATTACAAAACTTCCGAAAACGACGCCACTACGCAGCGGAACGCATATACCGGACTACGACTACTTTAAGGCACAGTTTGAGCATGTTGATACTGTTGATGGTATCGCAAGACGAGTTGATGGTGGGTATCTACTTAATGATCCAGATAATATGTTCAAACAGGCTACCCAGGATGTAATAAGGCGAATAAAGAAAAATCGGGACTCGGCAACGGCCCCTGATATCATTATTGCGGAGATTGCTCGTAGCACTTACATCAATGATATCGAAGAGTTCAAGCATGCTGGCCTGGAACCTGATGGCATAGTTTATGTTGATGCACCGTTTGATATTTGTTCCTCACGGAATCGTGATAGACCAAATAGCATAGCTGGTGACACCCATATGGTTAGCAAGGAGGAAATGGAGCGTTCCTATGCCAAGGATGATCTTGAAGCGCTAAATTTACATTATTCTGACCGACTACTGATCATTAACAACTCAATTGATGGAGACGCACACGTTGACGCAGCGGTGAAATCGTTCATTGAATTGGCACTACCAAAAATTATCCGAGCCTGACATTTAAGTTCAGATACATATTTCTATATTCAAGTTTTGAAGATTGAATAGTAAATTAAGTGCGTCTCTCTCCTGAGAAACAGGGGCCAACGTATTTTTTGTGCAATGTCCGCTTTGGCGAACGAATTGTCAATGAGATCAAGAATGTGATTTGATTTAAGCGAACGCTAACTTCATACTCTAAAGAGACATTTGTCTAAATCTTAAAACCTTCAAAATTTAGGAATAAATTCAAAGATGAATAGATTATTTATAATCGCACTTTTAATGTTCAGTAGTTTGCTGGCGACCGCATCAGAGCCAGCAAAAGATGTATTTGGAGTTCAAAAGGAAGGTGAGATAGTGGGCCAGGAACAACCAGATCGAGCAACAATAAACTCTACTGAGACTGAAATAAAACGTGACGATGGGACCAAAACCGTTATCTCACGCGATCGAGATGGTTACCAAGTGAATCATGTGTCGGAAGAAGGCACTAGTACAGGAGTTACTGAAACTATTGGAAAAACCTCACTATCTGATGTGGTTGAATCACATACGGAAGTAAAAACATATGAAGCCGAATCTCAAGATGTTGAGGCATTCAATGAAGAACGCGCCCCTAATTCCGATGCATCAACAATTAGTAAAGATGGTGTCGCAAATCATGGTGGTGGTGGCGATCATGGTGGTGGTGGCGATCATGGTGGTGGCGGTGCCGAAGGCCCAAAAAATGACTCTGACCACGGGTTTGATCGGGACTTTGGTATTAGAAGGTAGATCTAAAATAACTGTGGCATCCTCGGACTACATTTTTTTGTTTTCCAACCTGATCTCGCAGCAAAGAAGAGACTTTCGTCCAGTGACATGGTAATTGGGCGAATCGATACGTTTATCTAAAATTCATGCGATTAGAGTAAAAGAAGTGGTAGACAAATAAGAAACGGAAAACCCTTAAGATAATATGAATAAAGCCTACTTGCGGCCACGACAGCCTGTTGAATAGAGTGGGTTGAGACTTGAAGAATAGATTTTGATACCCACGCACATTGATCATACCACCGTTGGAGGTGCAACTAGAGCCCTCAATCCATTACCACTTGCTGGTGGCCTACCGATCAGCCGACTACTTTCACTTAGCCAATTTGTGGAATCAATCGTATTGCACGAAAAATTGACATACGAAATTGGGGAGTCTAAAGATTGGGAGCCACATAAAGGGTTACTGGATAGTTCTGATCTCATGAGCAAATTGACTAATGAGAAGTGGTTTATACAACTCTCCTCAGATATTGACAAAGAAGAATCGACAACAACGTCAGCAGTCAAGTGGGCTGTAGATCAACTATCTAAAGTATCCCTTCAGGCATTGAATGAAGCAGTGCGTTATCGAGCTGGCACATATGCAGGGACTATGCGCGAGGACGGTTTAAACCCTTTCTATCTTAATTATGCAGAGATTGCGCAGTCACTTGATAGTGAGACGGTATCCAAGTTTAGAGAGGGAATCCAGTTATTAAATGCCAACGAAATCGGCCACATGGGGTTTATGGTTCTCGTTCGCCTAGGTCTGATGGGTGAATCAATTGTTAGTCCGGGCTTAGGCAACTACTATCCCCATTTTTCCAGGCAGCCAGTGCTAGTATCCTTGGACAGAGAACATAAACCACTGGAGACTTATTCGATGGCTCAGGTCGCTGATCTTCGAGAACAACTGCTCAAAAACACTGGTTCAGTAGTGGGTCCTCTCTCTAAGGCCCTCTCTCCCATTTTCTTGGCCACCCTGAATCGAGCTAAAAAGCCTATGGATATCATAGAAAACGCTCTGTCTATCCGGGAAAGTAAATCGGCAAAAAAGTTTCGAATTGAAGTAGATCAAATCCGTAAGGAAGCAGTCGAAAACCCTGAAAAAAAAGAATTATACAAAGCAAGAATTGCGTCACGGGTGGGCGATCTAAATGACTTCCTCTTTGAAAAAGGGGTGTCGGAAACCTATTTTAGATCTTGGCGAGTAAAGGCGTCCATGATGCCCCTCGGATGGATAGCAGGATGGAGGAAGACTTTTAGAAAATTTGATTATCCCGGAGACACATCTGTGGTATTTCTATCGGATATTCTATCGCAAGCAATTGGAATAGTCAGCGCTCAGAAAAAGATAGAAGCAGTCTTTGGTACACCCGCATTCTACGATGCGCACTTAATCCCCTGCACCACCGTAAATCGCTTCTGACGTTTGATGTTTTTTCGCGCAGATTCAAGCTCTCACCTGTCATGTATTTCAGGCGCCCCGAGTATGGGAGTCACTAAGTAGGATAGGGGCCTATCTAATGGCGGCTATGCACAAGACCTGCTGATCCGTACCAGGCGTGCTATTTGCTTCATGCAACTGGATTCGATTACGACTAGATAGTTTGAGTTCGCACCCAGATTCCGTAGCGGACTAAATTTACTAGTTGCTCCGCTTAAATAGACCGCTAAGGGCAATTGGCCGCCATTAAATTTCTACCCAAATTCAGGGAACTTTGTTGTCTTAAAACCGCTCCGGTATACTTAAAGGATACAATTCAGGATCGGGGAATTAAGATGGTAAATGGCAATATGGACTCATGGAGCGACAGAAAAAAATGGCAAATGGACTTGGTTTCGAAACTAATTTTGGCTATTGCAGTTGCAATCGTCGCCGCGTTTTCAGCCAAATATATAGACCAAAGATTCAAAATAGAGCTGGCACAAAGAAACGCTGAACTTCAGAATAAACTTGCTATCAATCGTTTTAGTCTTAATCGACTAGAAACTCGATCTCGATCACTTGAGAACCTTTCAAATGAGTTCGTAAAAATAGCATATCAGTATGCCGTTGCATTGGATTCAGCCTTTAACGATATTTACTACAATCATCAAAGATTTAATGCTGGTAATAAGGGCGCCAATCAGATTCGGTATGAAATTGAGCTTTTACCCATAATTAATGCATTAGCGGATCAGCTGGTTAAGAGTTGCGACGCAACAACACCCGCAATAGTTGAGTTGCGAAAATTAAGTGATCAAGCATTTAAGGCGTACGATTTTATTGAGGATAAAAAAAGGGATGCTGTACTAGATGAAAGCTGGAAGCCCTATAGGCAAACAGTAAAAAAGGCCGTCCCACTTATTTCTCAAAATGCAATCGCTGCCTTTGTTTTAGTTGATACATGTTTAGAAGACATTGCTCGCTCCATCAAAGAGGATTAGAACGAGTCAGGCAGTTGTTCTATATTCTCGAATTGTCTGAAAAGGACCAAACTTGCCATCCTCATTGACATAATCGAATGCATCTCAAATATTCATTTCTGTCACTTTGAGTGGTCGCATTTTGCTGCAGAATGTCAACAATATATGTGAGGTTTTATGGACATAAACTGGATTTCTACCTTAAGAGATATTGGGTTGATATTAGGGGTTCCAACCATCGGGCTTATGTTTGTTCGATTTTACAATCAGCAAATACAAATCCTTAAGAGTCAAGTTTCAACGGTTAAGGAAACACAATACGCTAACGCTTTGACACAACTCAAATCACAGAAAGAACTTTTTGAGCTAGAACGAAATACCCATACAGAGAAAATTAGCGATCTGGAGAAAAGATTGTATGATGCTGAGCAGAGCTTAGAGAATTATCTTACTCGAGCACTATCGGCCGAAGCGGAAGTTAAATCCAAATCAGAAAATATATTGACAATCGAAAGGTGTGATAGTTTTGTTTGGGAATACGACAAAGCAGATGAAGGGACAAAGGAGTTTTTTAATCATCTTCTCGCTGAGAATAGGGCGACTTATTGGAGTATGAATGGATATTGGGAAGACAACCTAAGCGAAAATGATGAAAAGATACTAAGTGCCGCATCGGCACTCTATAGAATGGGATTGGTTTACTTTGACAGTGGGTGTCTGCGCGAAGCTCAACCCGCTATTATTGTTGAGTTAAATGAGAAAGGAAGAAATGTAGGTGCCTATCTTAAAAAGATCACGCAATAGTTTGAGCTAGGTTAGGTGTGAATGTCTGCTTAGGGTTGCGAGTTCAAGCCATTTGCCAAACCCTATTGTCTACTCCATACTCAAGTCGGATAATTTAGATGTTCAATTAGGAGAAATAGAGGATTTGAGGAAATAAACAGCACGCAGGAACACAGTCTAAGTGGGTTCTAGGAGGATTTGAAAAATGACATTTATCCGGTCTGTCGCATTATTGAGTTCGCTACTAATAATCGTTTTACCAACCAAAATCTTATGTGCCAAGGCACCGAAGGACTTTGAAATCACTTTCGGGTTTGTGACCCAAGGACATGAGGCAACTCTGTCTCAGACTATTCTTACGCGAGTCTTGGGTAGTTCTGAGTGGTCGGAGGGAACGGCAGAGATACAAGTTGTGCCAGTTACACTTGTGAACAATGACTCCAAGGTTGAACACCTTGTTATAAGTAATCTTGTGCCGATACCGTCGTCTGAAGAATCAAGGGAAATACTTATTAATTTGGACATAATTGACGACGGCGAATTCGAAGTAAGAATAAGCGTCAGACTATATACAGGGACAAGTGAGTTATTTCATTCCAGGGTTGTTGGGCTCGTGGTAGAAAATGGTGTAGCTTGGTTTGGAAACGACGCAGTAGATGAGGCTATCAGAAATAAGTTGCGAGCAAACTTCGAACAAAAATACGGGGCTTCGAATCCAGATCTAGATGAGATAATCGAATTTGAGTTTCAACAAGAAATGTTGAAACGCGCATCGTTGGCCAAACTTAATAGAAAAGATCAAGCCTCGCCCACATCGAAGCCGACATCATCAGGAAAAGACGATGAGATAATAATAAAAGCTTTTTGGCAGGGTCCAGGCCCTGGATACTCAAGCCCGTGGGGACGGCTTACCGACTTCCCAATGAATGGCGTTAAGATCATAGTTTCCGATAAGACTGAATCACCCGTGCCAGACATCGTTGGGTACCTTTCAAACGGGGAGTTTCGGTTTAAAGCACCTTACGATTATTTTTCCTACGACGTTACTATTGAGTCACGATTTGGCGGAATTCTGGCAAACGGTGAAATAGACCCGCAAGGCAACGGTATCGGCGCTTTTGATTTAGTCCATAAATATGGGTACATCTATAAATGCAAAGATGAGGATACCGTATTAATAGTGTGTGACTCATTACAGATGCTTGGCACTTATGGGGCAAGTTCTTGGTCTGTTTTGCATGGCGTAGCCGAATTGGTATATCAAGCTAAATCGAGACTAAATGTAAACAAAGCTCCAGGATTCAAGGTCTATTACCCAGGAAATGGAACGCACTACAAAGCTCCAAATATTTCAATCAAACCTGACGATAGTTACGACTGGGATGTAATTGGGCATGAATTTGGCCATGCAGTTCTTGATGAAGAAAACGCCACCGATGGCAACGTTGGAGGAAAGCATAATGGTTCAAATCAATATGATTACATCCCCAATATTTACACATATCAAGATAAGGAGCCATCTCTTGGGCTCGCTCTTGACGAGGGCGTTGCAACTTGGATTGGCAGTGCTTTGTTAGAACAGCCTAGGGCAGTTTACGCCGGGAGATTCCAGAACATTGGGGACGGTACCTACAACGACACGAAAGATACATCCAAGGCCCATGTTTTTGAAAAAAATAATGAGAATTCGTGGTTTGGTGAAGACACTGAGCACGCTATTTTTAGATTGATGTGGGACATAATGGATGCTGAAAATGAGGTTAATTTTCAAGCAACTTGTTTCAAGTGTGCGGACAGTTTTTCGTTAGCGCTAGATGGGCTGTGGAGGAATATTGATGGCTCCCAGGTGTCCAACATATCTGAATTTTGGCACCACATTCTGGATGTGCAATTCAACACATCTATACCACAGTTGGACGGGAGTACGTCGAACGATATTGATAGTACTAAGCTTCTTTCAGCCTTACGTTTGGGTTACTCGTTTGCTGAATTTGGTATAGCACCATACTTGGTTTCTAATGACCAGAATCCCGCTTTTGATTTGACGGGTTCTATGCCAGGGCCGCAATTTTCGTGGGATCAGCTCGCATCTGGTGGGCAGCTACCCAAACTTAATGAATTTTCCTTTGTTTTATACTCACCAAATTTAAAAAAACTTATATTCAAGAAAGATGGAATAAGTAAAAAAAGGTTCGCTATAAGGCCTGAAGACGCCGTAAATATAAGGACTGCATTAAACAGCTTGTCATCGTCGCCAGGAAAGTTAGTTGCAGCTATCTTTGGAAAGAATTCAGTTCATCCCGTTTCTGGACCCTATCTTAGTAATCCGATCGAAGTTAAATTAATCAATAGTTTAGAGAACAGTAAAGCACCTGAAAACTAGCGAATTTACAAAGGAGTCCGGTCACTTCACTTAGAATGATTCAGTAACGATGTAACTCAATAGTCAACAGTATAGTTTTAGGCAGAGGCAGCAGATGCTTTTATACAAATATCGTCCCTTTAATAATAATACGTTACGAATGGCTGAACGAACCACCGTCTATTATGCCGACCCGGATTCTTTTAATGATCCTCTAGACTGCAACCCAGGGATACAGCTATGGAAATCAAAGGCAGACATTCAGAACGTACTCAAAAGCTTCTATTCAGAGTCCAATAAAAATGAAATGGTTCGCTTTAAAAAGTTATTGGAACGACTTTGGTATCTTTCTGGAAACCCCGATTATGCCAGTAACAAGTTGAAAAACAGAGATCGAATTTATCGACAATCGCTTTCAAATGAAATTAAAAAACATCTAGGCAAGTATTTTTCAGGAACTGGTGTGCTCTCGATGGCTAGGTCACACAGTAGTATGTTGATGTGGAGCCACTATGCCGACAATCACAAGGGGGTTTGCCTTGGATACGATATCAACCGGCGACACGGTCAAAGAGTTTATAGAGCACGTTACGATCTACCAAGAAAGATACCATTTGAACTCATTGAAGATTGGAGATTGGGGGGCAGCACTAGTGCCGAAAAGGAGCTCAGGGCTCATTTCTTTTTAACAAAATCCAAAGATTGGGTTTATGAGAATGAGTATCGACTATTGCGTAGTCCAGATGGCAAAGAGTCAGGGATAGGGGCGGACTATGCTCCATCCGAGATAGCTGAAGTAATGTTTGGCTTATATTGCGACTTTTCTGTGAAAGTCGCTATGGTACGTCTCTTAGACAACTCTTCGAAGAAGGTTAAATTCTTTGATATGACAACTAAAGCAAGCTCGTTCGAATTGAGGCGCAGCCGAATCGAAACTGGTGAACTATTAGCCAGTAGTCCCGGATTATCTAAACCTGCTCTAATGGAAGGTTTCGAAAGAATAAAAAAGTGAGCTCTGGTATTGGAGACTAGCTTCTGGGTATCCGCCAATAAACCCTGCCCTCCAAGGATCTTTTTTCTAGTTTTCTCTCTCGATACAGGCCTTTGAGTCGATATCTGACTCTAAGATAAATTTCTTGAAAGTGTTTTCTGTCTGGGACATGAAACCCTTTGATAAATATTATCTGATCTGTTATTTGATTAGTGGAAAGATCTACTGAGTTAGTTGTGCCTAGAATTTGATAAATCAGTTTGGTCATTTCGCCATACTTAAAACCTTTTCTTGGACGATATGTTCTAGTCGGAGTAATCGACTTTGGATCAATCGAGATTTCATGAAGTTTAATCGTAGTGTCAATAGCCTCAAGCTGAGCACGAAGTACGAGAATTCTATTTTGTGCTGATTCTGTTGACTTCTCTAAATCAATCAGCTCGCCATGAGTTCGTCGCCTTTTGTCTACTAACCTGTATAAAGAGGGAGGAGTCCGGTATGCCATGGATTCATATTATCAATTGAAAGAGAATGAATCCTGTGCAACAACTACCTAATAGCGGTAAAACCAAAAAAGCCCGAGTCCTACTCGGGCTTTTTTATTGGCGCTCTTCACTTTGAGTTTGGTGTTTCACGTGTGTACATCGTACTAAAAGTGCTTCTATCGCTGTGCTGTCAAAAGCCACTTATGCCATCATTAACAGAATCCAGTTGTTTTATATCCAGAGAGGATAGTCCATGCCAGATTTTGAAACCCTGCGAATTGATCTCGATTCAAATGAACCACGCATCGCGCGATTAATACTCAATCGACCGGAACGATACAACGCTATTTCTGATCAGATGCCCCGGGATATTCGTGATGCCGTAGAGTGGGCGCAGGATAATGATCAGGTACATGTGATCGTGATAGAAGGTGAAGGCAAGGGCTTTTGTGGCGGTTACGACTTGGCCGATTCAGCAGAAAACGAGATCGACCACCCCTGCCAGCAGGAACGCTATCCCTGGGACCCACTGGACGACTACGCCTTAATGAAACGCAATACCGAGGATTTTATGAGTCTGTGGCGGTGCAGCAAGCCCACTATCGCCAAAGTGCATGGGGCAGCAGTCGCGGGGGGCAGTGATATCGCCCTGTCCTGTGATCTCCTGGTAATGGCGGATGATGCACGGATTGGTTATATGCCGACCAGGGTATGGGGCTGTCCTACCACCGCCATGTGGACCTATCGATTAGGCCCGATTCGAGCAAAACAGATGATGTTTACCGGCGACACCATCTCGGGCAAACAAGCGGCCGACTGGGGCCTGGCAAATTTTGCTGTTCCTGCCGAGGACCTGGAGAGCGAAACAATGAAATTGGCCGGGCGTATCGCTGGTGTACCAAAAAGTCACCTGGCCATGCATAAATTGGTCGTCAACCAGGTGATGCAAAACATGGGACTGGAGCAGAGCCAAACGCTAGCCACCGTCTTTGATGGAATTACCCGCCACAACCCTGAAGGCCTGTGGTTCAGGAGGTATGCGCAAACTCATGGCTTTAAGGCAGCGGTGGAATGGCGCGATAGTGGTCGCCCGATTCCAGAAGGCGACGAAGCCAGGGATCAAATCAGCGAACTCGAAAGTGCCATGAAAAATTCGGCTTCCAAAGATGATGTCGGCTAGGGTTTGAACAAAATTTAGAGAGTCGTTGCATTGAATAATTGCGACATTCAGACTGACACTTTAAAAACACGATAACGGCTTTGGAAATACGATAAATTTTAACTTAACAGGATTGTTAATATTATTTTTGGACGTATCATGAATAAGGAATTTTCGATATTTCAGAACTTCAGAGATAGCACGTGGCTGATCATAGAGGCAACAGAAATGGAAGCCGGGCAACTGCCGGCCCGCCTTCAACGACGTCAGTTGGACGAACACGATCAAGATCCAACTCTGTTCCTTCTGTTCCTTCAGTACCCACCCCTCCTACTCGCCCACGATCTGGCTCTATTGACTCACCAGCACCGCTAAGCGGTCGCATCCGCGCCAGCGCGATACAACCGTCCGAAAAAATCACTCCGAAATCCTTCGTTTCCGCCCGTGCTCACCTCGCTGCTTCGCTGACCGGGGCAAACGTAGGTCAGTTACATGCGGAGGTGGTAGCGGCACGAGCGAAGGCGAATTCCTGGGGAAGAGGTAGTGTCAGCGAGGCTCGTGCTGAAACAATCAAACAACATACGATTGCGACAGACTATACGACCATTTACCGCTATCAAAGTGACGCTGACCACTACAAGCCAAGACAACAGGACCATGTGTCCGCTGTCCAACAAGTGCGAAACCTACATGGTGGTAGATATCAGGAAGGTGGCGAAGATGCCCTCGAATCAGGCCATGTGGGTACTGCCATATTAGGTGCGGAACATACCTTGGGTGCTAACGAATCTCCATTTGTATCCCTTATAGAGGACCCAGCAAAACTATTAACCTCGGCAGACACTGGGAAGAAGGGCGCCCGCACGATTGCTCAAAAGGCATCCCACCTATACACCTATACCGTCCCCAAAGTATTTACTTGGAACACCCAGCGCATGCATGCAACTTTAACGGAGGAGTATGGTGACATCGACATGCAGCAAGACAATCGCAAGACATATGACAGCTGGCTGACTTCTACTCCCAGGGACGAAACCGAAGTCCTTTTTCATGGTGGCAACCTCAATCACTATCAAACTGATGTCAAAAGAAATCCCAACCTGCCTCGTGCTAGCGGACGCAGAGGTCGGCGTGGACGCCGCAAGTAATAGCGCGCCAATCCAATATTGTGTCGCACACTAATTAATTCCTGGTGGGCACATCCCTACTACTGGAAACCGATACATTGATCATCCACTGTCGCCGGCGCTGCACTATCTACCTGACACTGCGCAGATACTTGATTTGCCATATGCCTGTCCTTAGCAATGCCGATGTTCTCGCCAGATAGATTTTAGAATATTAAGTCCTCTCTAAAGATTCCGGTTCCCGAACACCCCGGTTGCAGTAACTGCCCCCATGGTTGATATTTAAGCCTACTGGGTAAAAAATAACACTCGAAATTCGGCGACAATACCTACTTTTCCCAATGGCACTACAAGACCATCCAATGTGGCAGAAGCCGCAACATCATCAAGATCTCGATCATAGCCACGATCACGTGCACTGGACGGAACTGTTCTATGACTTGATACATGTGGTGACCATTTTTCTTTTAGGCAACTACCTTTCTCAGCATCTGCATATTGATGGCTTCCTTGTATTTTGCGGAATATTTATCGCCTTATGGTACGCCTGGGGTGAACTTAGTATTTTTAACTCCATCTATGTCAGCACGGACTTTTGGCATCGCATCATCATGTCGGTGATGATCTGTACCCTGATGTTTATGGCAGCAGCGATTCCCGCCATCAGTGGCAAGGGTTGGGCTTTTTTTACATTGGGGTTCGCCGCGAACAGGGCCATGCTGGCGATGCTCTACTTGCGAGCACGCCGTAATAATTCTGCTACTTCCTCAATGTGTGATGAGCAGATAAGGAACTTTTCAATATTCGCAGTACTGTTCGCCATCACCGCTTTTTTACCCAAACCGCTGGCCTTCTGGGCCTTTGCGGCAACGATGGTCGCCACCCAAACGGTGTATATGATCCCAAAGATTTCGGTTCTCCGTCATGAACGTTTTGTACCACGCATGGCGCATATGGCTGAACGCTTTGCCTTGCTCACGCTAATTATTTTGGGAGAAGGCTTTTTCAAACTGGTCGTAACACTGTCTGAAAAAGGAATTTATAAGGTCTCGCCCGATGTCCTGGTCAATTTTGTGTTTGGCGGCGTGTCGGTGTTTTTCATGTGTTGGATTTACTTTGATTTTGTAGGAAATGCAAAAACCAAGGACAATGAGATTTCCACCTTGGTTAAATGGTGGCTGGCGCACCTGGTGTTGATGATCTGTGGCGTCATGGTCGGCGTGGCACTGGCGGCAGAGGTTAAAGTTGGTTTCTGGGAGCCCTACCCCACCAAGTATGCTGCCATCGGTTGCTTTGGGCTGGCGGGCTATATCGCCATGCTCTGGGTACTGAGGGGTGTTATCGAGCACCGAATCGCATCCGATTTTGGTCGCTGGGATGTGCGCTTGTTCGGTATTGTGGTGGCCATCGGCTGCTTTTTTATTGTCCCTCACGTACCTTCTTTGGTGGGCAATATGATATGGGGAACTGCACTGCTCTCGCAATAAGTCATCCCGTTGTATCGGGGATGGAGGACATTACGTAATGACTGAAATCGTATCCACACAAATGAGCCTGCGACAAAGAGTTTATTGGTGGCTGGAGCGGCCTGATCGCGAGGCCCTGGGCCCAAGGCTGTTGGAGATTGCGCTGATCGTTTTAATTATTTTAAACGTGAGCGCAGTAATCCTGGAAACCGTTGACTCAATCTATTCGAGCTGGAAACCTGCCTTTAACCTGTTCGAGGCCATTTCACTTTCCATCTTTATACTCGAGTATCTGCTGCGATTATGGGTGGCGCCGGAAAACCCCGAAACCCGTTCTCGTTGGTCATGGATTCGTTCACCCATTGCGATTATTGATTTGCTGGCGATATTGCCCGCCCTGCTATACCTGATTGTTCCGATCGATCTGCGCATCTTGAGAACCTTCCGAATGCTGCGGCTGCTCAAGCTGACGCGCTATTCTCCGGCACTCGGTATGTTGCTGGCGGTATTTGAGGAAGAATCTGGCGCATTCTTTGCCGGCCTGTTTATTCTCAGCTTGATGTTGATCTTCGCCGCTGGTGGCGCTTGGCTAGCCGAGCACGACGTACAACCTGATGCGTTCGGCTCCATCCCGCAAGCGATGTGGTGGGCAGTCGCCACCCTGACGACGGTAGGCTATGGCGATGTCACACCCATCACGGTAGCAGGCAAAGTATTTGGCGCGCTGATTACCGTGATAGGGATTGGTATGGCCGCTCTGCCTGCCGGCATTATTGCCAGCGGACTCAATGAGCAAATTCATCGCCGCCGTGCCAGCCTGCAAAACGAGTTCAGAAAGGCGCTGGAAGATGGCAATATCTGTGATCAGGAAGAGGAAGACATTGAAACACTGCGTAAATCACTCGGGCTCTCGCGCCGCAGCGCTGACAACATCCGCGCGAACGTGCTGGCTGATTTAAACGCCAAATCTGATATAAGCTGTCCTCACTGTGGCAAGGCCTACGAGGCTTAAACACCTACTCTGGATAACAGATCAACCCTATTTAGCACACCAAAATTTTGCGTGCAGTTCGCGAGTCGCAACGAAAGGTCTGTCTACCAGTCCGGTATAGACTTCCTATTCGCTAGCACACATCAATCGGTCTCTATATTAGAAATCGCATACACATGGTTGGGATCATTGAGTGCTGCAAAATCGGCCGCAGTTTGCTGGATTTGATTTAGCAACTTATCAACCGGAGTGGCGCTGCTAGTTTTCAGCCCAGCTGCGTTGGCAACTTTAGTCACCAGCTCATTGATCAAAACATCTTGGAACTCTCTTTCCTGTTCGATGTAGCTAACTGTGTAGTCGTCCAGCTCTGCGAGTTCTGCAGCGGCTTTAATGGCACCGCCCAGATCACCCAGCTTGTCCACCAATCCATGATCGAACGCATCAGTTCCACTCCACACACGGCCCTGGGCCACTTTATTAACTTCTTCGGTCGTCATACCACGAGAGTCAGCAACGCGTTGCAGGAATTCACGATAGCCTTGCTCGATCATGCCCTGGATCACAACGCCAGCTTCTTCGGGTAGCTCACGATCTAAACGGATGCCTGATAGCGGTGCAGTGCTCACACCATCTACGCGCATACCCAAGTGCTCAGCCAGAGGTCGTTGGTAGGTCGGCACAATCCCGAATATCCCGATAGAACCGGTGATTGTTGAAGGATGGGCCCAGATTTGATCCGACGAGGTGCTGATCCAGTAACCACCTGACGCTGCAACACTGCCCATGGACGCGATGACTGGCTTGCCTTGGGTACGTGCTTTTTCAAGCTCGCGGCGAATTATTTCAGAGGCGAAGGCACTGCCCCCACCCGAGTCGACGCGTAAGACAATGGCTTTGACTGATTCATCATTACGCGCCTGCCGAATCAGGGCTGCAGTAGAGTCACCACCAATTGTGCCGGCGGGATGCGAACCATCGAGAATGTTCCCTCGGGCAACGACCACGGCAACTTTGTCACCTATGGCATTGCGGCCAAAGCGATCGCCTTTGACAGTGCTTAAATAGTCGTGCATGTCGACGTTGTTGTAGGAGTGAGTGACTTCATCTTCGCCTACCAGATCGATCATATAGTCCCTGAACTCTACTCTGGTTAATGCCTGGTCAACCAGGCCGTAGTCAAGGGCTGCCTTGGCGCTGTCGCCATTCGCGGCAGTCATCAAGCGCGGAAATTCCTGCGCATAGACATCCAGAGTCTCTGCTTTTTTGCCTCTGGCTTTGGCGACATCATCCAGATAAATCTGCCATAAGTCGCCGAGCCACTCTTCATTCGCCTCCCTGGCATACTCTGACATATCGTCGCGGAGAAAAGGCTCAACCGCAGACTTGTAAGTTCCCACCTTAAAGATGTGAACATCCAGGCCCAGCTTATCCAGGCCTTCTTTGTAATAAGTACGGTAGCGGCCAAAGCCTTCGAGAACGGTGCCACCCATTTTGTGGGTAATGACTTCATCGGCGTGCGCAGCAATGTAGTAGGCATCCTGGGCATAAAAATCCGACATTGCGACAACCTTCTTGCCGCTAGACTTGAAGTCCTCTATCGCCTCGCCCACATCCTGTAGCTTAGTCAATCGCCCTCCAGCGAATGATGACAAGTTGAATACCAACACCTCGATCCGATCATCACTTTTTGCGGTCTCAATGGCATCGAGTACATCTTTGAGCAATGTCTCGGGATTCTCCGACCCACCTGCTTCATCAAGGATTTCCTCAAAGGATTTCGCAGTCAGTTGTTCAACAAGTTGGCCTCGCGGTTCGATCACCAAGGCTGAGGTGCTTGCTATTCTCGGTGCATCACTGCTGAAAGCCACTACCAACAAGGCAACGACAATCACCAAAAAGAGCAAATTGATGGTTATCTTCCTGGCGGAGTCGATAAAACCCCAGGTTCCACTCATAAATCTTCTAAACATGCTCTTGTTCTCACTCATCGCTGAACCTCTATTGTTTCTGCGTATTAATATGATGATCTTCTGAACGATAATACCACCTGAAAGGGCCATGCCTTATGGGCTGTGGAATTTCTTTCATTTTTGGAGTTGGGTTTCAGAAGCGAAAATGCACCGACTAGACCTATCTTCTGTGTTTAAGTTTGTCGACGCACCTAATGTTGATATAAGGAACTCATGGGGCTTATTATCTTTTTAACAAGTTTTTATTGCGAATTTGCAAGCTTGCATCCCACCGACTTAATAAACAAATGTCAGGATATTTGCTCCGCTCATATTCGTGCTGATATGATTTCCTGAGAAATAACAATAATTGCCTCGCAATGAGGCTTACAAATTCCGGGTTTTCATATGTTTAATAAAGTGATTTGCACTGCGCTCGTGCTGGCTGGCGTACTCGGCTTTGCCAGTTTGGCTCAGGCACAAAACAGGGTTGTGGTTATTCCATTGTTTGGTGACGAGGCTAGCTCGGCCAATATCCCAAATATCGTCACGGTCGCTCCTGAAAATGCGGACTTCGATAATCTCCTGACAGCATTGGGCTCAATCACGGACGCCTCCGCCAGTAATCCATATGTGATTTACCTGGCACCCGGAGTCTACAACGTTGGAATCTTCGGCCTGAACATGAAGTCCTATGTTGACATCATCGGTAGCGGCCCACGGCAGAGCTATATTCTGGGTGATAGAACGGGTCCTGAAAATGTGAATCTTGATGCGTTAGTTAAGGGTGCAGATAACTCGACACTCAGCAACCTGACCGTTCAGAATAAACCGTCTGCTCAATTTGATAACGGTACCTATCAAACCGGGCTGGCCAACACCAATACAACGGGTTCTTCAAACTTGATTGATGTTGCCATTGAGCTCGAAGATGGTGCGAATCAATACGGCATCCGCCTGGCTGACCCTGATGCCACAACTATTCTGAGAAACGTCAAGATAACTTTGACCGGTTCGATGGGCTTACCGATCGGCATTTATAACGGCAGTGGCGAATCGCGCATCTCACATGCTGATGTTTCCGTGACCAGTGCTGGTACTGCGGGTGGTTTTGGCGTGTTTAATTTAACCGGCACGACCAAAATCAGCGATTCAAATATTGCTACGATCGGGGGAGTCGGGCCAAAAAGCGTTGTTTTGAATGGGCTCAGTAGCGTGGTCTATGTCTCCGACACGTTTGTAGACCGCGATTTTCAGATTGGCGCGAGCGCGAAAGCCTTTTGCGATTTCGTATTCAACGGTGCGGTAATTACGCTATCTGGCAGCTGTCTCACCCCGCCCTAATTGTTTAACGGCTTCGAGCTAATTTTGGTAGCCGACCAATAAGATAAGAAGTCACGACCGGTTGAGTTAGATAGACCTTCCAATTTGTCACCGTTCATAACCGCTGAATGGTGATATTGACCGGATTGATCCTCAGTGACAAAGGCAACGCGAATGGTGTGCCAATCGGTGTTTATCCGCGCCTGGGTGATGGGCGTGCCGTAAAACGTGCCACTGAATGTATTTCCATTTACGCTGCTGACTGAAAATTCCTGGAAGTAGGCTTCTGCATCGGGGGTGGGGCGCAGATCGACTTTCCATTGACCGATCAATTGCTCGGCATCCGGCGCATCGAGCTCTCCGGAGTTTGCCGCAGCGGCGAAACAGGTAGTTAGCAACAAAAGTACTAATAAGCGCATTTCTGAACTCAGGTTAGCTTGCGAATAATCGGCCCAATCGTCAGCCCCTGTACGATGATCGAGAAGACCACGACGATATAGGTCAAGAACAGAACAAGATCTCTGGCATCACCTTCTGGCAGACTGAGCGCCAATGCCACAGAGATACCGCCGCGGAGTCCACCCCAGACCAGGATTTTTACCAAGTGCGGCGCTACCTTCTGCTTGAGACCTATCAAGCGAATCGGAATACCAACGCTAAACACCCGGACAAACAGGACGATTGGAATCAGCAACAGACCTCCCCAGAACCACTGCAGTTCGAATGGGATTATCAATAGCTCAAGGCCGATCAAGGCAAACAATATGACGTTCAATATCTCGTCGATGAGCTCCCAGAAATCATCGATGCTCTGCCGGGTCTGATCTGACATCGCGTGCTCACGCAGCACGTTGCCGGTTAGCAACCCAGCCACCACAACAGCTAAAGGACCAGAGGTATGTAAGTACATTGCCAGACCGTAACCACCCATAACCAGGGCCAGGGTGATGAGCACTTCCACCTTGTAATTGTCGATGGTGTTTATCAGGTAGTAGCCGATGCCACCAAGCACCAGACCAAAAATGATGCCGCCTACCGCTTCTTCCAGGAACACAATGACTATCTGCCCGGCATCCAGCGTATCTGGCGTTTGCAGCAACATCAGCAATACCACGAACACCACGACACCTACCCCATCGTTGAACAGAGATTCCCCGGCAATGGTAGTCTCCAGTTCTTTGCTGACGCCCAGCCGCTTAACCGTTGCCATTACGGCGATTGGATCAGTCGGTGAAATCAGGGCACCAAAGAGCAGGCAGTAAAGAAACGGTAACTGCAGCGATAACAGTTCGAGCAGATAGTAAGTGACGGTACCGACCAAAAACGTTGAAATGGTCACGCCCACCGTTGCCAGGCTGAGGATCAGCCACTTTTGCTGGCGCAGGTCGTTAAGGTTGACATGCAGCGCACCGGCAAACAGCAAGAAGCTCAACATGCCATGCAGCAGCGTCTTATTGAAATCGATGCTGGCCAGCATGGTGCTAACCTGGTCCTGGAAAGCGGTGAACCCAAGCTGACCAGTCAGATACACCAGCAACGACGCAGTCATCGCGATGATCATCACGCCAATTGTTGTTGGCAGGCCGATAAAGCGATGGTTCACATAGGCAAACAGCGCCGAGACACTGATTAGCAATGCGGCTAGATCGATAATGCTGTCCATACTCTTTGGTGGTGGTTCAGTTAGGGAGAAAGAGCATGACAGCGATTACTCGCTTAAATCAATGCCAGGATATCTGCTTTGATATTTTTTGGCAGATCAGCCGATCCATAACGTTTGACTACCTGGCCGTCGCGATCCACCAGGAACTTGGTGAAATTCCATTTGATTGCCTCTGACCCCAACAGGCCTTTAGCTTCTTTCTTAAGGTATTTGAACAATGGATGGGCGCCGCTGCCATTCACATCGATCTTGGAAAACATCGGGAACGAAACACCGTAGTTCAGCTGGCAAAACTCTTCGATTTGGCCATCGTCACCGGGATCCTGGCTACCAAACTGGTTGCAGGGGAAGCCCAGTATCACCAAGCCATCGTCTTCCAGCTCTTTGTGCAGACCTTCCAGGCCTTCAAACTGGGGCGTAAAACCACACTTGCTGGCGGTATTAACGATGAGCATCACCTTGCCGACATAGTCGCTCAAATTAACCTCAGCGCCATTGATATTGGTGGCACTGTATTCATAAATACTCATATCTTTATCCGATTTCTGTACGAATGATTGAAAATCAAACTGCGTTGCCCTATTCGCAACGCAGCTCGCGGCCTTCATTGCGACCATAACTGAGGTAATGAATAATAGCATCTCGCTCATTATCAATACCTGCTGCGGTTAAATCCTCATGGGCAGCGAGATATTCTCGCCAGTCAAATCCATCCGGCGCCTCTACCTTATAAGCGCGGTGGTGAATCTCGTGCTGACCAAATTCCAGAAAGTGTCGCATTACTGTGCGCTCCTTGTTGATCCCAGCCAACTGTAAATCAGGGGCCAGCATCAGGTAGGTCTCCCAATCAAAATCATCAGGGATGGCGGCGAGTTCCCGCGAAGCCTTTTTCTGGGGAATCTTGGATTTATCATAGCCAAATACATAGAAATCTTCGGCGTAAATCTCCTGCACTAATTGACGGGCGGACTCGTCGAGGAAAAAGTCCTGAGGCTTGGGCGCATATACCAGATCATCCAACTCGGCGACCGTCAAGGTGGCTGCATTCTCATGAGTTTCTGGCCCATAGAATGATGAGTTCATCTTCTGGATGTTGCCTATTTCCCGCATGGCCTTTTCGCGCATTTGTGGATCACGTTTGAAAATCTTCCTGTAGACTTTCTGCATGTGAGAATTGAAGCCTGCTATATCTCCAGCGTAGTTCAGCGGAATACAGGATTTATCCTTATAGTAGTATCGCACCAGGAAGCTGCGCCCCATGCGCACCTTAACCACGTGACTGCTGAACGCCTGGGTCTGGAAATGACCGTCACGATCACTGTCTTTAACGGTTTTTAGATACTCCAAAAACTCGATAAAGGTTTGCGGAGGCCCGTCCTTCGGAGGGGATTGTTCCAGCATTTCCTTGACCCGCGTATTTTGCGCGTAAACGTACTGATCTAAAAAACCACTGACTACCCGGCTATAAGGGTTTCGCGAGATGTAGAATTTATAATAATCTGAATAGTCCGCATCACGATCGTAGGGAAACAGCTCATTAATATTATGATAACTATTCATCTGCCCGCGCTGCTGCTCAGACATTTCATCTTTATGCAGTGCGATAAACAGATTCCGCATTGACGTACACCCGGCCTTGGCCGAATAGAACATGATGTACTTGTATTTATCGTTGACGATGGAGTCCATTGCAGAATTGGCTCGAAGTGAGCAAGCAGCTAGCCGCCGGTGGCGCTCATGTGACGGGTGATAGTGATATCCTTGGGGTCGAAATAATGTCGCTCAGGCTTGCGTGCCATGGATCCAATAATCGCCTGCTTAAGCCCATCCAGATCGTCAGGGTTCTCGCGCACGATGGCGCGCAGGTCCAGCGAGTGTTCGTTACCCAGGCATAGCAACAGCAACCCTTCAGCGGTTACTCGCACTCGGTTACAGCTGGCGCAAAAATTGTTACTCATCGGTGAAATAAACCCGACTTTGGTATCGGTATTCGCTATTTTTAAGTAGCGGGAAGGACCAGCGGCAGGGTCATCAAAGTGGGCATCGACTAGCTTGAAATGCTGCTCGAGCTGTTCTCGAATGGTTAAGCTTTCAAGTTGGGTATCTTCCCGTGCATGGCTGCTGATCTCTCCCAATGGCATTTCTTCTATGAAAGAGATATCACAACCGTTATCCACCGCGTATTGAGTGAGGCTAACAATCTCATCCTCATTCATGCCCCTGAGCACCACCGAGTTCAACTTGATCCGGGCAAATCCTGCCTGCCTGGCTGCCTCGATACCGCGCAACACGTCGGCCAGGGTGCCAAACCGGGTGAGCGTTTTAAACCGATCTTCACGGAGACTGTCGATACTGATGTTGATACGTGAAACCCCGGCATCAACCAGAGGCTGAGCAAATTTATCCAGTAGTACACCGTTGCTGGTCATCACCAGCTCACGCAGACCGTTCAATTTACCCAAATTGCTTGCCAGATCGACTACGCCATTGCGGACCAGTGGTTCACCGCCAGTGAGTCGGATTTTCTCCACACCCAACTCGACAAATGCCCGCGCCACAAATGCCATTTCTTCGAGACTGAGCACCTTGGACTTGGGTAAAAAGGTCATGTCCTCGGCCATGCAGTAGGTACAGCGCAGATTACAACGATCCGTCACCGACAGGCGCAAATAGCGTATTTGACGGTTAAACCCGTCAATCAACGCTTTTGGCTCAGCAGCCGATTGTTCTGTTGTAAGCATACTCATAGCATACCCGCTGTCAGCGGCAAAAACTCTACCAGGTCACCGGAATTAATGGTTTGGTCAATGCGTTGCCGAACCAAGCCATCGGCCCAAGTCAATGACGACAGAACACCACTACTCTGGTTATCAAACAATTCGGCACTGGCATGGAGACCCTCAGTTGACCCACTATCCACGTTTAGGCGAACCCGAATATACTCCTCTCTGCTAACTTTTGCTTTACTAAATGCGGCTTCTACCCGATGCGATTGCAACGGCGCAACCACCTCGCCCTGCAGTGTTCTTAATACTGGCACCGCCAACAACTGAAAGACCACGTAACTCGACACGGGGTTGCCTGGTAATCCCATAATTGGCGTGCCTTGTACGCAGCCAAATACCACCGGCTTGCCCGGCTTCATCTGGACTTTCCAGTGATTCAGTTCACCAAGTGCCTCCACGGCGGGCTTGATATGGTCTTCTTCACCCACCGACACGCCACCACTGGTGAGAATTATATCAGCCTGCTGCCCGGCTGCTTCCAGCGCGGCCTTGGTGGCCTCAAGGGTGTCTTCAACAATGCCGCAGTCAATTGGATCAAAACCAAGTTGCTGGCATAAGGCCATCAGCATGGTGCGGTTCGAATTATAAATTTGCCCGGCTTGTAATATCTGCCCAGGTTCCACCAGCTCATCGCCAGTGGAAAAAATCGCCACTTTCAATGGCGCATACACCGTTACCCTGGACTCACCTATCGATGCCAACAGACCCAGGTCAACCGCGCTCAAGCGTTTACCACGTTTGACAATTTGCGCACCAATCGCGATATCCTGACCCGCGGGACGCACATTCGCCCCGGCGGTCACGGGTTTAACCACTTTCACTTCGTCACCGCTTTCAGCGTATTCGCAGTTTTCCTGGATCACCACGGCGTCGGCGTTGCCCGGCATCATGCCGCCGGTAAATATTCTTGCTGCGGTGCCAGGCTCGAGATCCTCAGATTGCTGACCGGCCGCAATGCGTTGGGAAATCGGTAAGGTGGTTTGTCCGTCCTGTAAGTCGGCGCTGTGTACGGCGAAACCGTCCATGGCGCTATTTGCATCCGGTGGCACCCTGATCTCCGATGCCACATCTACTGCAGCTACGCGCTGCAGCGCCGCTGCCAGTGACACTGCCTCAGTGAGTTGCTGACAACGTACCGACTCAGCAAAGGTCTTACGAGCTTGTTCAACCGTAAACATCGCCTGGTGCTAGGTGATCGGCGTACCCGCCAGCGTGTGCGAAACGAAGTTACAGGGCTTGTGACGGCTGTCTAATTGCTCCTGCAATATCCCCTCCCAGCCAGTGCGACAGGCACCCGTGGACCCCGGTAAGCAAAAAATCACGGTGTGGTTGGCCATGCCGCCCAGTGCGCGCGACTGCACGGTTGATGTACCAATATCCGCCAGTGACAAGTGACGAAACAGTTCACCAAAGCCGACGATAGGCTTATCAAATAAAGGCGATAATGCTTCTGGGGTGCTATCGCGCCCGGTAAACCCGGTACCACCGGTTGAAATGATGGCGTGAATCTCAGGGTCAGCGATCCAGGCCGATACTTGCGCGCGAATCAAGTAAACATCGTCAATCACAATCTCACGCGCGGTAACCGCATGGCCCTGGGCGGTGAGTTCATCGACCAGGTATTGGCCCGACGTATCGGTATCGAGATTGCGGGTATCCGACACGGTGAGCACCGCGGTATTCAGCGGGATAAATTCTTTCACACTACTCATTATTCTAAATCGGCTTTTGGGTTGAGGGGGCTCGCGTCCAGCGTTCTGCTGCATGCGCATCTTTGTCTTTCAGTCCAATCCACTTGCTACCCCGTGATCCCACCTCTTTTTTCCAGAGCGTGGCACGGGTTTTCAAGTAGTCCATTATAAACTGGGCGGCGGCAAAGGCCTTGTCACGGTGACGGCTGGCAACCGCCACCAGCACAATTTGCTCGCCCGAGTACAGTTTTCCAACTCGGTGGATAACGGTAGCAGAGTCAAACTGGTACTGTGCATGTGCTTCACCCACTATTTGTTGGCAGAGCGATTCAGTCATGCCGTCATAGTGAGTGAGTTCAATATGGTCGATCGATTCTTCGTCATCCGGATTGTCATAAAAATCGCGTACCAGGCCCACAAAGGTCACTATCGCGCCCGCGTTCGGAGCCGAGTCACAGAGCGCTCTATACTCTGCCGACACATCAAAATCGCCGTGCTGGATCTCTACTTTAATCATGGTGGGTCGCCAGCATCCTAGCCGCCAGAAAACGGAGGTAAAAAAGCCACCTCATCATCAGCGCTCAAGGTGTCATCCCAGCCCGCCATGACCTTGTTTACTGACACCATCACCGCGTCGAAGCGTAAGGCCTCTATCAATTCGGCCGGCATGTCAGATTCAAGTTGATCAACCAACATCCTGGGTGTCAGGCCATTTTGGAATTCAGCTTCCGTGCTATCACAACCGGCCAGCTCTGAGAGCTGGGCAAAAAACAACAGCTTAATCATCTGTGCGCACCCAATGACCAGATTTTCCACCCTGTTTTTCCAGCAGCTGTACCGCCTCAATCACCATGCCTTTATCCAGCGCCTTGCACATATCATAAATGGTGAGCGCCGCAACTGAAGCCGCCGTCAGGGCCTCCATTTCTACCCCGGTTTTCCCGGTGGTCTTGCAGCGCGTGGTGACTTGCAATCCGAGTTTGCTGCCGTCGGAAAACTCGTCGATGTCAACTTCTACCTTGGACAAGGGAAGAGGATGACAAAGTGGGATCAAATCGGAACACTTCTTGGCCGCCTGAACGCCAGCGATGCGCGCAGTCGCCAGCAGGTCGCCCTTGGCCACACTTTGTGAACGAACTTTCTCTAACACATCGGCACTCATGACTATGCGCGCCTGGGCGATCGCCAGACGTGCCGAATCTGCTTTCTCAGAGACATCCACCATGTGTACCTCACCCGTCTCATTCAGGTGCGTAAAAGGCCTGTCTGTTGGATTCATACTGTTGTTACTCATAGAAGCAAGATGCTACTTAAATTGCCTGGTGGGCACAACCAAAGCACTGCATCTACAACAAATTTGCGAATTACCAGAGAAATAGGGCTTGTT
>JBCCFY010000005.1:0-149546 GCA_039110515.1 Pseudomonadota bacterium | reverse complement strand
GCGGGTTCTGCAATGCCTCCCAGTCGTCTGCGGGCGCCAATTGTTCCCATTCCAGCTCCTTAAATGCTGATTCCGGCTGCTCGAGAACTTCTCTTATCTCTTCTGGCAAACCAGCAAAAGCGGATGATGCGCCGTTGTTCTCACAGGCACTCACTGAAATCAAGACCGCTATTGTGGTCAGGCAAATACTAAGGTTTCGATATAAACTGGGCATGACTGGCAATCTAAAAATTCGCGCTGCGGGTTATGTTATATTGTACCATCAATGTCTCAAATTGAACCCGTACCGCTCAAGTTGTTGCTCTGAACATGGCAATCCACTTTAACGATGTTTCGTTCTCCTACCCCGGGTCATCGAGACAATCGATTCTCTCTATTCCTGATTGGGTGGTCAATGACGGTGAGCAGGTATTCGTGCATGGGCCATCTGGTTGCGGCAAGTCCACCTTACTCAATCTGTTAAGCGGCTTTTTCAAGCCATCCACGGGAAGTCTTGAAGTGTTTGGGCAAAACTTGGGCAATATGTCACCGCGCCAGCGCGACCGTTTCCGAACCCATAATATTGGCTATGTGTTTCAGCAATACAACTTGATACCCTACTTGTCCGCGATTGAGAATGTGCAACTCGCGGCTTACTTTTCTAAATCCGGAATAGGAACACAGCCAATCCTGGAAATGCTGGGATTACTTCAGCTACCTGCCACAGAACACCACAAACCAGTTCGAAATCTGAGTGTGGGGCAACAACAACGGATCGCCATTGCCAGGGCACTTATCAATCAGCCAAAGTTGATCCTCGCTGACGAACCAACATCGTCTCTGGACCAGGCGAATAGAGATGCTTTTATCTCCCTGCTGTTGAAGATTGCCCAGGAGAAGACCATGACGGTTATTTTTGTCAGTCATGACCTGTCATTGAGCCATCATTTTGCAACAGCTAAGGCGATGGACCAGATTAGCCGAAGCACGAATTGATTCCATGCTTATCAAGCTCGCAAGTAAAAGCCTTAACGACCGACGTAGCTCGGTTTTTCTATCATTTGTTGCGATGGCCATCAGCGTATTTGTGCTGATGGGCGTTGAATATGTCCGTGGTCAGGCCAAGGAGAGTTTTTCCAATACTGTGTCGGGTATGGACCTGATTGTCGGCGCCCGTACCGGACAACTTAACCTGCTCCTGTATTCCGTGTTCCGCATGGGCACGCCAACCAACAACATTGAATGGAACTCGTTCCTGGATGTTGCGAACAATCCTGACGTGGCGTGGGCAGTTCCTGTTTCTCTGGGCGATTCGCACCAGGGGTATCGAGTCCTCGGCACAACAGTCGACTACTTTAAGCACTATTCCTTTGGTCAAAAACGCCAGCTTGAATTTCGTGAGGGTCGGCAATTTTCGGCGACTTTGGATGTGGTGCTCGGCAGCGAGGTCGCTGCGCAACTTAATTATAAATTGGGTGACAAACTTGTGTTGGCTCACGGAATTGGCAGCACCAGTTTTAAGGTGCATGAGGAGCAAAAGTTCACGGTAACCGGAGTCCTGGCGCCCACTGGCACACCAGTCGATCGCACTGTACACATCAGCCTTGCTGGCATGGAAGCGATACATGAGGCTGATTCTACTGATAATGCCGAGCTTGAACCGGACTCTATCACAGCCATTTTCGTTGGACTTAAAACCCGATTCGCTACGTTTCAGCTGCAGCGTGATATCGGCGATTACAAGCAGGAACCCCTGATGGCCATTTTACCCGGGGTTGCCCTTTCCGAGCTTTGGGAAATGATGTCTGCAATAGAGGGGATCCTGCAACTAATTTCTTCCCTCGTGCTGTTTGCCGCACTAATGGGTATGGCTTCCATGATGGCGGCCACCATCCGCGAGCGTCGCAATGAGATTCGCCTGCTCAGGATTGTCGGAGCCTCTCCAATGTTTCTTGCCGTGCTGTTTGAACTGGAAGCATTACTACTCGCCTCGATCAGTATCACTGGTGGACTTTTGATGTTGGTCGCAGGGGTTATCCTGGCAGCGGATTTTCTGAGCAGCAATTATGGTTTATTCCTCGCTGAGATTTCGCTAACAAGTCAAACACTCTGGTTAATCGCTTTGATCTATATTGCAACATTCATCATCGCTGCCATTCCGGCTCTCGCCGCATACCGTGAAGCAAGCCAGAGTTAGCGAACCGTTTCCTGGCCCCCCTGGTGTACTGATCTTTAATTAGCGTGTATGGTCGGCCATAGTAGTTCCAACTCAACAAAAAAATACTGTTACTCCTACCCTATGAAGTATCTCGAATCCATCTTAGACCCAATGCCAGTCAATGAGTTACAGACGCATTACGATGAGCGCAAATGCCTGGTACTGGAGGGCGAGAAAACTAAGTTTCACGACCTTGTGTCACCAGAGGATATTGAGTTGCGTCTAAACGATGGCTGCAATAACAGTTCATTTGCGCAGATAATCAAGGACGGAGGCAGATCTGCTGCGGTTGAATCTTCGTGTGTCTGGTCGCCTGCCAGCCTGAAAAAAACTCACTTTACCGAAAGTTTGAAAGCCAATCTCAGCTTTATGATGGCTAACTCCTCGCAAATTACTTCAACCATGGCCCAACTGATCGACGAGATAGAACAGTTCTTTGGCGATGATCAGGTCCATGCCGATGTGCATCTGTATTGTTCAGTGAATGATCGCGGTAATTCCTATAACGCACACCGGGATTTTCCACAGCACAAGATTCTGTTGCAGGCGTATGGGGATACCAACTGGAAAATTTATAATGCTATCAAGGAGGTACCACCACATATCGCTGCGATACCTGTCGAGGAAGAAGAGGACTGGTTAGAACTAGCCTCTGAATTTACGCTTACACAGGGCGATCTGTTGTACATGCCGCCCGGCACGTTTCACAAGGTGGTGAGCGTGGCAGGGCCGCGCATCTCAATTAGCATTCCTTTCTACTCAATGCCAGAAGCAGGCAGAATGGACCGTAGTCATATTCCCTTTGCCAGCTTGTTTCGCGACAACCTGGCTGCTGAGTGATCAAGAAAAACTTGAAATCGACACCCTACTCTTTCAATCGCTGTCCGTAGTTAAAGCTGATGCTGATTCGATCACCCTCAGGACTCGGGATTGGCGTGATATTGGGTTCTACCTCGTGACGCAACCAGGACGGGAACAGAACCAATCGACCGGCTATGGCTTGATGATAAACCTCGGACCATTGTTCAGCAGTTGTGGTCGCATTTTTTTGTTTCTCGATTAACAGCATTTGCGACTCCGGACGCGGATCCTGGAACACAATTCGACCACAGTGAATTGGGGTATTCACATAATAGGCGCCGCTCCACAATGAGCCAGGATGAATATGACTGCGATTGTAGCCATGTTGCGGGTTTACATTCGCCCACATATTCAGACAGCACGCCTCATGATTCTCGCTGTATAGCTGATCCTTAAACACCGCGTTTATCTGCTCGGTGACCTTGTCACGGAAAAGATCATACTCGGCACGTTGGTTCATGGTGGTTTCGCTATGCCAGGAACCCACTTGCTTCACATTGGAGCGCACAATCCCGGGCTGATCACTATCGCGCCAACTGTAGATTCGATTTTTCAGATACTGGTTGAGTGCGTCAGCACCTTCCAAATCGATGTAATAGACCGGCGTTGGAAAAAATAACTCTTTAATTAACTTCATCTAGTTGATATCTATAAGAAAGAGAGGGGATTAACCCTTTAAGACAGTTGTTAAAAACTATATATTATCCACTTCCCAACATAATACCCACCTTCCCTGCCATGAGTAAAAAAAACCGCAACGATGATGCTACTTCACCCAGCAGACGAGAATTCGTAAAGAAAGTATCTTTAGGCGCCACGGCGATTACCTTTGCCAAGCTGGCACCCATGGCCAACGCGCAAAGCAACGGCAGCCTTCCATCAATTATTAATTTGTTGTTGGACGAGTTGCCGATTGGTGAAAATTTGGTTTTTGGCCCAGGCAGTCGAACTATCACGGTTCCCTCTGGTGCCAATTATATGCGCATCAATGCTGTCGGCGCGGGCGGTGGCGGCACAGCATCGATTAATGAGAGTAACGGTAGCAGCGGTGGTACAGGTGGTTTAACAGGCGCCTTTTATGAACTGGAAGGCATCGGTAGACTTGCCCTCAACGCGGGCGAAGGAGGAGCCGGTGCGGAGCTGTCCGAACTTGCTACAGGTGGGTCGAATGGCGGCGCCGATGGAGGCACATCCTCCGCCAGCCAAATTGCCGGTAGCGGCGCTGGTGGCGGTGGCTATACCTCGGTTCATATTCGCAACGAAGGGCCGGCGGAAGACATACCGCTGCTGTTCTCCGGTGGCGGTGGTGGCGCCGGCGGTAGAGGTACGATTGGATCCGGTGGTGCGGGTGGCCCTGGCAATCAAGCTGGTTCTGAAAGCAGAAATGGGTCTAGCGGAAGCGGCGCAGCAACGACATTTGGCTCAGGGGCGCAGACAGACGAAGGAGGTCAGGGAGCGCTTGCTGATACTGAATATTCAAATTCTGGAAGCAACTCTGTTGGTAGAAATGGAGGTGCCGGCGGCGATCATGATTCTCCAGATCTAGGTCCCCCTGTACCTGGCGGAGGCGGCGGCGGCGGTGGCGGCGGCTATACCGCCAACGAGAGCCCTGGCGGTGGCGGCGGTGGTGGTTCTGGTGCTGGATCAGAAGCGGTCAATGGAGGCGGCGGCGGTGGCGGCGCCGGCGGAGCAAACTTCGTTAATACTGAAGACAGCTCATTACCTGGTACTGATAATTACTATACTGAGGATGGATTCACCAATAGTGACTCGTCAGAATCCCCGAATGGAGGATCCGCAGGCCAGTTTGGCGGTACGACTAGCGGTGGCGATGGCGGCGATGGTCGAGTCGAAATCACGTTTTTTAAAACCGACCCAACCATCCCGTAGCCCAAAATTAAAACCAGGAATGAAGACCTATCATCACAGCGAAGTCATCGCCTGAGGAACCGTTTTGCTTCGCCATGGCACGAGTCGCACCGAAAAGCTGGCGTGTGATCAAGCCAAAAAACGGTTGAAATTTTCGATTCCCATCTGGTTCATAACCCAGGCGGAGACTAAATTCAATTTCAGCAAGGCCTGAGCCTTCCTCAAATGTTGAATTGCTGCGCCCATTGACAACAATATCCATTTCGGGGGTCAGAACCCACTCCTGGGTGATCATCAGTTCGCGCTCCAGTTCGATAAGTATTTGACTGCTTGACTCTTCGCCAATAAATAGGCGCGCATCGATCTCGATAAAATACGGGGCAGTACCGACATAGCCGTAGGAGATCCAATTGCGGGAATCGGGCCCCGTATCCTGACGAAAATCATGTCGGATCCCAAATTGCTGATCCCAGTAAGCGCTGATAGCATGGCTGTACACGAGCTCAATTTTTGCATCCTCAAACTCGGAGTCGGCGTACTCGCCGCTGCTTTTTATCCAAAACTTGGATAAGTCTCGCCCACTCCAAATATCGATATCCCATTCGAGGACCGACTCTCCTTCATCCTGCAGATACTCAAACTCAGATTTCACCTTGGTCAGCCATGGATCATCTGGGAACATCGCTTGCCCCTGCACAGCGAATAAAAACAAACACATCATGAGCAAGCTAGCGGCTAATTTTCGAAACATCGCAGAATACCTCAAGTGATATGCACTTCTCTGAACATGCTGGGCATGTGATAGAGAAGATGGCAGTGAAAAGCCCATTTACCTAGTGCATCTGCAGTAACCAGGTAACTGATCCTGGCACCAGGCTGAACAATAATGGTGTGTTTTCGGGGTATGTAAGCACCGTCTCCGGTTTCAACTTCACTCCATACGCCATGCAAGTGCATAGGATGATTCATCATTGTATTGTTGACGAGTGTGACGCGAACGCGTTCACCATAGCTCATCAAAATCGGTTCTGCCTGAGAATACTTCACACCATTTATCGACCACATATATCGACTCATATTGCCGGTGAGATGCAATTCGATTTCGCGCTGTGGTTCACGGGTATCGATGGTTGGGCTCAGGTTGAATAAATCACCATAGCTGAGTACCTGTCGTCCGTTGTTTCTTAAACCTACCCCGGGGTCATTTAGTCGATATTGCGCGCCTCTGGCCAACATGTCGATGTGCGGTCCTTGCCTGATGAGATCAAAAGAGGGCTTGGCGGCGGAGCCAAATCCAGCTTTGCCTGTCGAAAACTCCTGCGTCTCCTTACTCGACATTTCGCAATGCCCCATATCCGCATGCTCTTGCGTACATATAGGGCTGACAACATGATCAGGACCGTGATCCGCTACGTGGAGCATTCCCATGTCTACATGACTTAGTACTGGTGAATCATCCATTTCAGGTACGCTTGGTACCAACTCGGGGTGCGGCGTTAACGTTCCGCGAGCATATCCAGAGCGATCAATTGCCTGGCAAAACACGGTATAAGCCTGTTCCGAGCTGGGTTCAACAAGAACGTCGTAAGTTTCAGCCACGCCAATCCTGAATTCATCAACGGTGGTTGGCTGCACGTATTGCCCATCGGCGGCGACCACCGTCATTTTTAGACCCGGGATGCGCACATCAAAAATGGTCATGGCTGCTGCGTTGATCAGCCGAAGCAGTACTTTCTCCCCGCGCTTGAACATCCCTACCCAGCCAGAAGCTGGAGTTTCGCCGTTCATCAGGTAGGTGTAAATCCGTCCTGTCACGTCTGATAAATCGGTATCGGACATCCTCATATGGTTCCACATTGCTCGCTGTTGAAGCGCCCCACTGATGCCCTGCCTCCTTATATCTTTGCCCAGATCAGCCAGGGTTCGCTCATCGATGTTGTAGATATGTGGCTGTTTCTTAAGGTTTGCGTATACGTCCAGCGGATCTTCGTCACTCCAGTCCGACAGCACGATCACGTGCTCTCTGTCGAAGCTATACGGCGCGGCGTCCTTGGGATCAATGACGATTGCTCCATACATACCAAGCTGTTCCTGAAAGCCGGAATGGCTGTGGTACCAATAGGTTCCATTTTGCCTTATATCAAATTCGTAACGAAAGGTCTCGCCTGGCTTAATGCCGGGAAAACTCAATCCTGGCACCCCATCCATATTGCTCGGCAGGATCATGCCATGCCAGTGAATAGAGGTGTCATGCGCCAGGCTGTTCCGCACATCAATTGTGACGCGGTCGCCCTCCTTCCAACGCAAGATGGGCGACGGCACAGAGCCGTTTATGGAAATAGCCTGCTTTGCTTCGCCAGTGAAATTGACGCGCTGATATCCGACACTTAGATCAAACCGTGTGCCCCTCAGTGTAGGCTGTGGCTGTCCGAATTGCGCAGTATGTATTGATTTCTCGGTGGCTTGAGTGTCACCTATCAGGCTCAGAGCTGTGGTGGATGCGATGCCGGTTACAAAACGACGTCGTGATTGGCAAAATGGCAGAGCCATTTGAAACCTCCATTAATTAACGAAAATAGTTGAATACAACGAAATTAAATGGAGGTTACTTTGGTGGCTGGGGTTCGACCTCGGTCTGTCTGGAGTTGAAGTCAGGCCGGAGTGTCGGCTCGTTTTTTGAAGGAATTTTTAGCTGGCTGATTAGAACATCGTCATCAGTATTTACCTGGGCCATGGCTGCACAAAAAATTTCACAGCTGGAGGCACCTGATTGATCTTCCAGGGATGTCAGCAGCGTATCGCAGTGAGAAGCGGACTCTACACCTGCAAACTCAGCGGCGATCAGATCTGCTTTTGGTTCACCGGGATCAATGGCAGGAAACGCGTGCAGCGTGGCCACACTCGTAGCCGCTAAGTAACATAGCAAGGACACAAGTATCATGCTTTTGCGGGCCTTATTGATCATGAGCGCAATCATACATCCTAGAGTTGGGTTGAGGTCAAGAACCGTTTGCTAAATTCCCGCAGGGGGTAGTCCTTTTCCTGTTCGCGCACTTCTTCATCTAACCTTCGCGATATCAATGTTAGGGTCGATTAATAATAAGGGTTGAGTTCTTATCCATTTCTAAGAATGCAATGCTTCTAAATGTGGGGTTTACGGTGCCAATTCAGATGTCCAGCCGTAATACAGATAGTGATTCAAATGATTAGCAAAGCTAACTATATATGTGGACCTCGAGCTGGGTAATTGAGATTAGACCCTGGCCGCCAGACGTGCTAACGAGCGGACGGGGCTAAGAGTGGAAACTGCTCTGATAATAATGCGAGTGGCCGCTGGAACTCAGATATTGATTTTAGCCTACTTGATAGCCACCTCGCTAAATCCCAACCGGGTTCGATTTTGGGGAGCATTCTTATTATTAGGGTTTTTCTGGGACATGATTGCACCGGTTCTCTGGTCAAACCTGGCACCTGAATTTGGATCGCTGTTTATGTGGCCGACAGGCACCATAGTGTCTGCGCTTCTGATACTAGTCTGTGTTCTGTTCGAAGATGATCTTCCTATACCAACTTGGGTAAAACTCGCAGTTGCGGCTGATTTGGTCCTGTCATTTGTGTTCTTTTCAGACCTGAGCGGAGAAACCAATCAGGGGTCTGTGGGACCGCTCACCGCCCTGACCAAATTGTGCTTGTTAACTGCAGCTATCTATATTGTGCTGCGTGGTCACAAGGATGATCTGATACACCAGCGTGCAAGATTGCGATTGTTCTTGGTCGGTAGTATCGCCTGGAGCATGGTGCCTTTGTTGCTGGTTCAGATATTTTCGCTGCCCTATGCAACCACTGGTGTATATCTATTTGTAGACAGTGTTATTTTCTTTAATGCGAGCATCATTCTTATAGCATTTATAAAGCTGAACCCGGACTTCGAACTGGTCAGAAAACCCGCCCTGACGCCAACGCAATCATCAGATGATGTCGAAATCACTTATTTGCTTGAGAGAATGGTTGCTGAGCGCTTGTATGCCGACCCGGCAATGAGACTAAAAAGCCTGGCAGAAAAAATCGGCTGGAGTGAGGCAAAATTGCGGCAGAAGGTAAATCGCGAACTCGGTTACCGTAATTTCAATCAGTTTATTAATCGTTTCAGATTGGATGAAGCCTGCAACCTGTTGTTGGCTCAGAACGACAAAGCGGTACTTACAATTGCACTGGATGTTGGTTTTAGTTCAATTTCTTCATTTAATGCCGTTTTCCAAACTCAATACGGTATGAACCCAACCCAGTTCCGAGAGTCCAATCAATAACATTTATTGGTTACCCCTGGGGATTCACTGGGTAGATGCACATTCGTTCCCATAAGCAAACTGGCAGCTAAAACCGGTTTCAATGGATAAATCACACAATTCTGGGAGCGAAACTAAGAATTTAGGCAGACTGGAGTCGGTGAATTAGCTAACGTTGCTATGAGTAGGGCAAATTGGGGCCTCAGCAATATCCGCAAGCATGAAGAAACGCGCGGTCTATAGCTGACTTTTCACCAAATGTTGCGCAGCCAGGCAAATGAATTACCTGGTTGTTTTCTACCATAGACGAAGTCTTTGGGCAGTCTCATACGCACAGTGTACCCACACTTGGCTCTACCCCCAAAGCCGGTCCCCCTGCCGGCGACTGTTGAGTCTGTAAGAAATAACACCGGGCTTGTCGCAAGATGAGCCCGGTGTTTTTGCATTCGGCTAGACCCTAATTATCATTAAATTCGCAAGACCCGGTTGGCCCTTTACACGCCCTTGAGTCATCTAAGCAATTCTCCCATCATCGGCCAATCCGCCAATTTCTGAATTCCCAACGTGTAGGTGAAGAGGACATTACCGACAATTCAAACTAGCCTGATTCAGGCAAGAATGCACATAACCCAGTAGTGATTGTAAGGAGGATTATCATGAAGCACAGTGTCTACACACTCAGTTTTTTATTAGGATTTCTCTTTTCGACCAGTATCTCAGCCCAAAACACCGCCCATGACGTGGTGATCGTTGGCGCTGGAAGTGCCGGGCTGTACGCGGCGCGGACTTTAGTTGATGAGGGCTACGATGTACTAATTATTGAAGCAACCGATCGTATCGGTGGGCGCGTTCATAGCGCAACACTAGGCGATATGCGGATCGAATTGGGCGCCGAGGAACACTACCGCCGGCGTGGCGGCAATCCGGTATGGCCGGCAATCCGCGGAGAGTACGGAAATTCCATCTATGGTAATGGCTACCAGGGCAGCGAAGTCTATTCCATGAACGGCGGCGCTCAAACTTGTTGGGACACCAATGGCGCGCTATTTGAGTGCGCTGATGACCCCGACGTGGTCCAATCCTACGACGTGTGGGATTGGTACTATGTTCTCAACCAGCACACCGACCCAAACTCCACACTGGCCGATGACGTGCTCGATGAATATGGCGTCGGACCTGGGCATCCTGCCTACCATATCTATGACATGGGCTTTGCCGGAGCCACCTATGCGACTAATCTCGACCAATTGGGGGCCAGAAGCGTAGCGCTGGAATCAAGCCAGTGGCAGCTGTCTGAAAACATCAGCGTGATTGTCGACAAAGACGTAGGCTATGAAGACGCTCTAAATACTGTCTGGTGGGATGACGTGGTAGCTAATGTCGACCTGTTGACCAACAGCCCGGTTGTCGCCATCGACACCAGCGGCAGTGATGTAGTCGTTGAAGACAGCCTGGGAAATCTGCATGCAGCTCGCCAGGCGATCGTGACAGTCTCAATCGGCGTACTCCAGTCGGAATCAATCGATTTTATTCCTGACCTGCCTGCCGCAACGGTCGATGCTTACAATGGTATTGGTATCGACAAAGGCATGAAAGTTGCTCTGCGATTTTCATCAAACTGGTGGGAAACCGAAGGTGTTGCCCTAGCCTATTTGACCACCGAAGGTCTTGCCAGTGGATGCTGGGTTCCGAGCGATTACAAACAAGGTTCTACTTCGCATATCTTTATGTGTTATCCCATGGGTGATAACGCCGATTCCCTTAGCGCCCTCGCTGCGAATGCGGGTGGTGGGACAGCCGGAGACCAGGCAATTCTCAATGCGATCCTTGCGGACCTTGATGCAACCTTTCCTCAGGCGATGAACCAAGCGTCTGCCAATTTTGTTGAAGGTACTGTTATGAACTGGGGCGAGCACCCCTATACCAAAGGTGTTTACAGTTTTTCAAAGATTGGAACGTACAGTTCATCGAACGACAGTAAACGTCTGGATCTGCAATCACCTGTTGCCGGGAATCGAGTATTTTTCGCTGGCGAAGGTACCAACCACAACAATGCGGCAACAGTGGTAGGCGCGCTACAGGAAGGAGAGAGGGCTGCGAATGTTGTGGCAAGTGTCAACGGCAATCCTAATAATCCTCCACCGGTGCCCGGAGGCGGTGGTGGCGGCAACTACACTCTCCTACAATCAGATGATTTCGAGATCAACACCGGTAATTGGGTGGATGGTGGTACAGGTGCAAATCATTACAATGGCGGAACGTGGGCAACATCTGGCCAGCGAGCATTACGCATTCGTAACGGTGGATCAGAATCAAACTTTACTACTACAGACCTTTCGCTCAGCGGAATGGCAAGTATTAAAGTAGATTTTAGTTACGCGCCAGTTGGCATGGATGTCGGCGAACGATTCGAACTGCAAATTTCAACCGATTCAGGAAGTTCGTTTGCCACCGCGGCCAGTTGGGAACGCAACGTGGACTTTTCAAACAGAACGTTTTATTCCGAGTCGATCGAGATATCAAATCCTGGACTCAACAACACAACACGCTTGCGATTTAGGAACTACGGCAATCAAAACAATGATCGGGTCTTTATCGACGACGTCAGCGTTTTTGTTAAATAGAGCGCTGCTGAGGCGAATTTGAGGCTCCTGGTCGGGTTTCTAATCTGCCACAGTTACTGCTCAGATACCATACGACAAGGCTGGGGCGGGTTAAAAGCCCGCCCCGTCCCTACCACACCGGAGCTGACCGACAGGGACTGTTGCTTTGATAATATTCTACCGTAACACGCACTTTCTGCGGGGTGGCAGACTTGTCTGCAACAAACTTGGGCCAAGCCTGATCCAGAAAGCTGGCGGCCTGTTTGCATTCACCGGACTCAGCCAGTGCTAATGATACCGTGTAGGCACGTTCCAAATTGGGAGCTTCCTGGTACGATTGGTAGGCCAATCTGCGCGCCATTGCGGCGTCTCGAAGCGATTGATCGGGACTGGCTGCAAGCATTCTCGCCCTTGCGTGCCTGATTCGCCCATCATTGGGCAGTGCCTGATGTGCTTGGGCTAACACCGCAACTGCTTCAGGGAACTGTTCAGCTGATATCAGCATATTGACCATGCCCATCCAGGCCGTTTGCGAGCTCGAATCGAGTTTCGCTGTTTCCTGGTATTGTTCAAAAGCGGCCGCAAATTCATTCTTGGCTATCAATATACTCGCAAGGTGGAGGCGCGCCTCCGTATCGTCGGGGCTAAGCTCAACTACCTTTTTCAAATGGGGCGCGGCTATATCCAACTTGCCTTCATGTAACGCCGTTGTTCCAAGATTGTAATGAGCCGTCAGGTTGTCAGGGTCTGATTCCAATACCTTGGCAAATTGTTCTTGAGATTCTTTTGCCTGCCCAAGAGCTGACAGCGTCGCACCCAGGTTTACCCGAGCCCGGCTGCTATCAGGTTTTGCGGCCACTGCCTCTCGGAATGCTTTTTCAGCAGCCAGGTAGTCACCTGCGCCATACGCCAACTTGCCACGCAACAAGTGAACTCGTTCGCCCACCTTAAGTTGTTCTATTTCTTCAAGGTAGGGGTCTGTGACTTTTATTCCCACATCACCGCGCTGCGCCATATGGCTCCGCGCTTCTTCTGCCTTGCCCAGATTGCGTAGTGCTATTGCCAATGGATAGTGTAAACGGTTGGCACCTGGCACTTGTTCGAGTGCATAACTGAGATGTTCCACTGCCTCCTGACTGTTACCCTTTGCTAGTGCCAGTTCGCCGAGTTCTGCCAACACCACCGGCATCGACGGCTTCTCACCGCCAGCGGCGATCAACTGCTCTTGAGCGGCTTCGTGATCACCGTTTTCACGCAGAATCCTGGCCAACCTGATTCGAGAAGGCAAGTCGTCTTCTTTATGGACAAGGACATACTTTAAGGCGCTGATCGCTTCATCTCGTCGACCTCGATCACTCGCAACCACAGCATACAGATATGGCCAAACCAGCTGTTTGGGCATAATTGCGCCAGCGTTGCTATAACAAGCTTGTGCTGCGGGTAGCAGACCGTAGGCCTGATACAGTTTCCCGAGGGTTCCATAAGTCTGACTCAGATTTACTGGATTCGCACCAGGAGTGCCCACCAACTGATCCAGACTTTCGCGCGCATCTGCAAGCTGCCTCGCAACCTGTGGCTCATAAGCAGACAAATCGACTTCGGGGACCACCACCAATTCACTTGGGCCTGTTGCGGTCGTGGCGCTTGACATCCCGAACCCGCCTAAGGCAATGAGTGCGCAAATGAGAAGTAAGGATTTATTGAAATTAGTCAACGGACTTGCCCTCCCCCTGAACCAGGGTGTGATAACGGTTTAAAGTTGGTAACGGCCAGGTTTCTTGCGTGCCATCGGCCCAGCTGACTAGAATGCCATCGGCCTCAGCCAATTCGGGCAAGGCAAAGACCAGTCGCGGATCATTGGCTGAGCAGTAACTCCCATCCACGCGCACCCTTCGCAACTGAATGCTCTTACCTTCATGTGATACGTTGGCACTGGCACCTATGTCTGTTCGAGATACGTCAGCGCCTGGTGGCTTTGCTTGCAGAGAAATCCCCAACCAATTGTTTTCCTGTCCCAGGTTATTGCGCAGCAATCTAAATTGGCCATTGTTGTTAAATATAGCAACATCAATATCCCCATCATTATCAATATCGCCAAAAGCCGCCCCACGACCAACTTCAGCCAGCTTGAAATTTGCTCCAGCCTGCTCTGCCTCAACCAAGTTAAACCGCTCACCATTATCGTTGTGAAACAGCTGATTTACCTGCCCGAGTGGATACGGGTCACCGGCTGCTGCCAAGGCCTCATTGATTGCTACCGAGCCGTTAAGTATCAGCAGGTCCAACCAGCCATCATTGTCATAGTCAAACCAGGCCGTACCGAACGCCGTATACGGTAAGCTGGTTGCCGCCAGCCCCATTTCGATCGTGCGATCGGCAAACAAGCCATCGCCCAAGTTCACGTAAAGCGTATTGCTCTCACCCATCAGGTGGGTCATGAACAAATCCAGATCACCATCACCATCGAAATCAGCGGCGTCAACACCCATGCTCGCCTCAGAACGCCCGGCGCTATTGACTGCGGTACCCGCAAACAGCGCGTCTTCAAGAAAACTGCCATCGCCGTTATTTAACCACATCTGGTTTGGCGCACCGTCATTAGCCACATAAATGTCAACGAGACTATCATTGTTCAGGTCGGCTACAGTGACCCCCAAACCCGGGCCGGGCTTATATCCTTTTAATGCTTCATTGGTGACATCAGTATATTTTCCATTCCCCTGGTTGCGCCAGAGTCGATCCTTTTGCGGTTTGAACGCTGCAGGACCACAATAGTCTCGACGGCTGCTATTGCCATAACAAGCCGGGTTCTTGTCTATGTCGAAATGCACATAATTGGTCAGGTATAGATCCAGGTTTCCGTCAGCATCGTAATCAAGAAAGGCCGCGCTGGTACCCCACATGTCGTCGGTGACACCAGTCTGGGTGGTTTGCTCGGTGAAAGTACCATTACCGTTATTGCGCCACAGCCGGTTGGCACCGAAATTGGTGACATAGAGGTCGTCCCAGCCGTCGTTATTGTAATCACCAACCGTTACACCCATCCCGTAATCAGTGCCGACGATTCCACTATCCTTAGTGATATCAACAAATTTTTGAGTTACAGAGCCATCTGCCTGTTTTGTCAGATCGTTTCGGAACAGGCGATCACCTGGATTCTCCTGCTTACTCGGGAACAAGGCGTCGGCCATCGTCTTACCCATCCCCAGCATAGTTCCCTCTACCAGATATAAATCCAGATCTCCATCATTGTCAAAATCAAACAGTGCACCACCCTGGCCAGTCATCTCTGGGAAGTAGTACTCTCCCGACATCCCGTTAAAATGAACAAAGTCAACGCCTAGCTCCTGCGCCACGTCGGTGAACACCTCCGCCTGGGCTGCCATTGGCGCCGCTGTTGCCATCAGCAACATCAGCAAAGCGGTTTTAAAACTAAAAATCGGGTAGTGGGTTTGTCGCACTAATATTCCTTATATCGGTTCTTTACAGCGAGAGCTGAATTTAGCAAATATATTAGTTGGTTACGACTATTGAATGCGTACCTTAGAAGAAATTAATCTTGGTGCATTGAGGTGACATGCCCTATCGTTTGGTCTAAAGAGCGAGGGCACCAAGACAAAAAGTGTTAATCGTTTCATAGTATGATTTAGTTCTAACACATGACTCATGTCGAGGTGAAACCATTAATCGTCCAATGATGTATTGGAGTTTAGTAGAGCGCACTATCAAACCCGCTGCAGCGGGTCTAAGCCTGCTGGCTTTATCTATTCTCACTGTAACCGCTTCCGCGACCAAAGCAAGCGATCCTGTGTCGACTCCACCTAGCATCGTATTTATCTTCACCGATGACCTGGGCTATGGTGATCTGGGAATCTTTGGCGCGGGGGACATAAACACACCCAACATCGACTCTATTGGCCACGAGGGAGTTGTCCTCACTGATTTTTACTCGGCCTCACCAATCTGTACACCCTCTCGTGCCGCGCTGCTCACCGGTCGTTACCCAGTGCGTATGGGAATTCACGAAGTGTTTTTTCCACATAGTTACGCGGGCATGCCCCCCGACGAGATCACCGTTGCCGAACTTCTAAGGGAAGTTGGTTACCGAACGGCAGTGGTTGGTAAATGGCACTTGGGACATCATGAGAAATTCCTGCCGTTAAACCAGGGGTTCGATGAGTTCTTCGGCATTCCCTACAGCAATGATATGCCGCCGTTACCGTTGATGCGGGATAACCAATACATCGAACACAAGTTTGATCAGGATACATTAACCGAACGGCTGACCGATTATGCCATCGAGTTTATCGATGCTAACGCGGACCGGCCTTTTTTTCTGTACGTCCCCTACCCGATGCCACATTATCCTCTGCATCGTTCTGATGACTTTCGTGAGGTAAGCGCTCGCGGTGACTATGGAGATGTCATTGAAGAAATTGATTTCAGTGTTGGCAGAATCCTGAAACAGCTACGGGACCGGGAAATTAGGGATAACACTCTGGTTGTGTTTACCAGTGATAACGGACCCTGGCTCGTAATGGGTGATGAGGGTGGCTCTGCCGGATCGTTGCGCAACGGCAAAGGTACTACATTCGAAGGCGGGGTTAGGGTCCCTGCTGTTGCCAGGTTTCCGGGTGAGTATGCTCGAAACCTGAAGATAGCCAGCCCGCTATCGATGATGGACTGGTTTCCCACCCTGGTGGAACTGGGCGGGGCGAACGTTCCTGATGGTACGCATATTGATGGCCAAAGTATGCTGCCGATGTTGGCGTCTGATGGCGAAGTCAACTCAGATCGAAGCTTATATTTTTACTCACACGGCAAAATAGAAGCCATCCGCCAGGGAAAATGGAAATACAAACGCCCATTTAGCAACCTGAATAACCCAATCCCCAAGATAATTCGGCCAATATTGGGTGGCGAGTTTAACCTTGCTGAACACGGTGCCTTGTTATTCGATCTGAGCGTCGATCCGGGTGAGACAATCAATCTCATCGATAGCTATCTGGAGATCGGTGCCAAGTTGGAAACGCAGATTAAGGACTTTGAGGATAACCTTGGCCTACAACCTGACAATATCACCCCACTCTCTATTGAAACCAACGCCTCACTACTGAAAATACTTTCCAAACTTGGTATCGCCATGGTTTCCGCGGTCCTATTGTTGCTGGTTTTGCTTTTGTATTTCGCCTATCGCCTGGGCAGAAGAATCCAACGACGGCAATAAGCCACAGCTTTTGTTGATGGTTTTCAGCTAAACATGTGCGGTCCTGGCATGTCCGGAGGACATCCATGGTGTAATTCTGCCCTTAAAATTGTATTCACGTCATTCCTGTAGTAATTTGTTGCTGTTGAAAGGGCTCTCCTTTTGACCGCGCACAATCCGCGAGGTGGTTGTTAGGGGGAATTGGGATTATTCAACATGGGGATGGAATCATGAAGAAACACTTTTTTCATTTGTTTTTATTAGTAGGTTTTTTTATTCAAGGATCAGCCGTTCAGGCTAAAACGGTCAACGTCAACTGCGATAACAAAAGTCTCGCAAATAAATTGGCTAACCTGAACAAGAACAAAAGCCATACGGTCAATGTTAAAGGAACCTGCACGGAAGACCTGGTGATCACCGGATTTAAACATCTGACCATTGCAGGCAATCCAACTGCAACGCTGGCACCGACAGTCTATGACCCGGCTGATGCCGCGGCATCAACGGTGACTCTGACTGTTGAAGACAGCAATTTGACCCTGCGCTCACTTACGGTGAACGCCGGATCAGAGGGTATCAGATGCTATTTACGCAGTATCTGTGATCTTGAAGACGTGATCGTGGAAAGTGGCCACAATGGCATGAGTTACCAGGATCAATCTCAGGGCTTCATACGGGGAGCCTCTGCAATTCAGAACAGCTTGGGCATTGGCTTAGGGATTTTTGGCGCCTCAAGCGTCAATCTGCGGCCCGAGCCATTTCCGGGTGGAGGGCCTGGGCCCACCATCAGCGGACATGGCAGTGCTGGTGTGGCAATGCTTGATGGCTCCTTTTTCCGCGCTGACGAGGCCACCATTTCGGGCAATGACATTGGTATTCTTGGACGCCGAAATGTGATTGTGAAATTCTTCAATGGTGGAGGAATCACTGGAAATACTTCAGATGGTATTTCATTAACTGCTTCGTCTACGGGTCAGCTGATAACCGATGTAACTCTGAACGGCGGCAATGGCGCAAGTGTGGGCACCCTCTCCTATCTTACCGTAGCGGGTTCCACGATCACGGCTAACACCGGTCTCTCAGTGAGCTGCCTGGACAGCAACGTGGTTGTTGACCTAATTTCGTTAGCGACGATTGATTCAACCAATTGTCCTTAACAGACAACCTTACAGTGCAGTGAAATAAATTTGTGTAGATTGGATATAGCAATCACTTCTTTGTCCAGAAAAAAAGCGGTCTGATAGCAAACTATCAGACCGCTCTATTCTGACACCGCAAGTGTCCTAACAAGGATTATCAATTTGATGGTGCTTTCGCACCTCCTTCATCTCGTCTGCATTTTTTGCTTGCGCCATAAGTGCTTGAGAATCGACATCAGACAGGTCAAACGAACCTGCTTCCATATCCTGGATAATTACTGCTCGCTGCTCTGCGTTCATATCCAGAATGGAACTGTTATTTTGTGATTGATGATCTAAATTCGACATTTCCGTGCCCCCATTTTCTAAATCGTTTATATCTACTCGAGCGTTTGTGGCTCACAGCCAATATAACACCAACGTGAGTTTTCTGACAATCAGGGTCACGCTTCGCAGCCAGATCAGCTCTCTTTCCATAGTGATTTACACGCTGCAGCTGCTACTAATTGCTCTGCGGAATCGACAATGCGCAGCCCCATGGGGGTCAATTCGGCATGCTGCTGCACCGTTGCCAGCAAAGAATCAAACACATCCAAGTAACTAAGCTCCTTAGGTGTTTTGAAGGCCGCAACAAATGGCCCATGTGACGTACTAAAACATCCTTTTTCAGCCAAATTCCCAATACACCAAATTATTCTCGCCATAACCACCATGGCATGAAATATACCGATTAATGGCCGTTCACTATCTCTAAGCTCTGAATAAAAGCTAAGTTCGCGATCATTCAGGAACAATTGGTCACGTTCTTCAACCATGAAAATGTACTGATGAGTAGTTTCATGGATCAACAATTCGATAATGGTGCTTGAATTTTGTCCATGACGCAGGCGATTAAGTAACAAAAAACCCGGTAAGGTTTTCGCTGACCCAGAGATAAAAGTGGGTGCATCGAGCATACCTATTTCACCGATATAGCAATCAATCTCCCGCGCCAGTTCTGTGTTAGCTTCTACAATCGTAGTCATAGCATCGCGGGTTAAATGTATAAGCTGTGCGGCCCAAGGTGGCTCAGTATCAGACGCCGATGCAGCGTGCCACACCTCCTTGTCTTCTTCGTTCAGTATTTGTGTAATGCATTGCTGCTCGGCTAAGTTCCAATTTTCAGGATGTAGCAACCCGATTCGAGTATCCTGAACAATCAATGGTTGCGCAGAAAGCTGAGAGATTGATTCCAATGCCGGGCCTGTTTGCTGGTCACGAATCTGCATGAGGATGGTATTGCACAAAGAATGGATAAATGAAGAAAGCTTTCCGGATTGCTTCAACCCTTCTGTAGCTTGATCCAGGGACTGTATAAGCAATGCAAAATCCAGTGCGAAAGACTTCTCCGCAATCCCGATCGCCTTGATCAGTTTTTTCAGGGTCAGATGATCGTTCGCATACCGATACGCTTGAGCCCTGGCAAGATCAGGGAGTAAACATCCGCTATCCTCGATCTGAGGAAACTCAAAATTTATTTTCCCCATATCTGAATCGTTACCCTATCGTCCTCAGCACACGTGGATACCGGCGTCACCATGTGATACTCACGGTTGTCGTTCAGCACCAGGGTGGCATATTCTGGCAACTGCACGCGTAACTCCTGTGATTCCCTATCGCGCCAGATAAAAAGCCCACCGTAATCGGGATCCCAAGTTTTATTTAGATAGAGCGTTGCTCCCCAGGCATGAAACCAATCGTTATGCATGGCAATCCCAGATAAAGGACCCCAGACGTACAATTGCATCACCACCTCTTTAGCACCAGGCAAGTGAGGCTGCAGCTCCGTGAATAACTCATCAAATAACTCTCCCTCGATTCTTAGAGCATTCGTGTTACCGACGATCCCCTTTCTCAATTCCTTATTCCAACAAGCTTGAGAACTTCTCCAGCCATACTGATTTTGATCAACCAACAACTCACTCAAAATCCGTGTGACAAGCTCTTCCCTAACGGCATCTTTGAACACCTTCATACTTCATAGTTTAACATTCAGGTATCTTTCTGCAGGTATTAGACTCGATTTCCTCGATCAACAAGACCCTGAAGCAGGAAGCCTGTTTCAGGATAGGCTGAGAAAGTGTGCACGAACAGCGCCAGTACAAGCATGTTATGCTCTTGCCTGCGCACCTTGGAAAGTCTAGGGGCATTGAGATAGTCTTTCTTTGTTCACTAATATTTTCCCCGCGCGTGTCTTTTGAGATTCGCTGGAAACTGAATTAAGACTCACTCATTGTGAAAAAACTACTCATCAGCTTTGCCGTTATCCTGGTTGGGGTCATCTACTACCTGGTTTTTGATGGCTCAATTCCTCGCAACAGTTCCTTTGATCTCAATATCGACAGAGTCCGGGCTCTGGCCCAAGCGCCTCATAATGAGCTTCCAACGAAGATAAATATAGAAACTCTGGCTCGTAACCCGGTGCCAAATTTTGTTCTGAGAGCTGGTGGCCACTGGGGCGAAGCCACAATGAATCGCTCAGTCTTTCAAATTGAAACACCGCGTGGCACGGTGATGATTGAGGCTGGTATGGATGAGTCATTGGCGCAGGAGTACGACCAGGCCGAGCAATTTTCGCAACAGGCATGGTTACGAGCACAACATCAGATGACTGAGGCGATGGCCATTCTCGTGACCCACGAGCATCCCGATCACATGGGTGGTCTGGTGCGACACCCATCGCCACAGCTGATCTCGTCTAAAGCCATATTAACGCGCGAACAGGCTGCCGGACTGTCCCGTCTCTCCCCAAATGGTGAGTTGCCACATGCCTTCAAAGATTACACACCACGGGACTTGAGTGAACCTGAACGTATTGCACCCGGCATCGTTTTGATTCCCGCGGCTGGGCATACGCCAGGGAGCATCATGGTGTATGTAAATCTGGCGTCTGGTCAGGAGTTTTTGTTCATTGGTGATATTGCATACACAGAGAGCAATATTCGAGACGGCGTGGACCGTACTCGGCTACTACGATATTTTATGCACGACCCGGAAGATCGCGAAGCGGTGATCAATCAGCTCAGCGCCCTACACAATCTCTATCACACTGAGCCAAGTATCATCATAGTGCCGGCGCATGCAGATAAGCTGCTAACAAAGCTCATAAAGAATGGGCTTATTTACCCAAGCCCGACATCAACTGAGCCGGATTGACCACAGACGACTCAGGTCTGGGTCTGCCACCTATTCGCCCACCAGTACCTTAATATCTCCCAGTCCTGTAGCCTGGTAGGTAACAGTGTCTCCTGATTTAAGAAAATGATCCGATTCCCGTTCATTCTCAATAAAAAGTGGAATAGCAAATTCGATTAGCGATTTCCCTGTCAATGGACCACCATTCGCGAAGTAAGACAGACCGATTTCAATATAATCATGTCGTGCTGGAGGTGTAAAAATCACTCCCTCTGATGTTCCAGACATCAGCGCCATATCTTGATCAATACGCGGATTGGGCGCTAGTTTGTAGTACTCCCCCTGAAAGTAAAATCGACGTTTGTCCATATCGTCAAGGACCTTTGCAGTCAACTCACGAAAGTTCAAAATCATTTCTCTGCCCCGAGCATCTTGGCGAGGCTCGCCGTTCATGAGGGTCATCATCCGAGTATCTGCCACAAATTTCGACCAATCAATTGGTATCACCAGCAACGGGCCGGTTGGAAAAAACCCATCCCCACTCTTGGCGTCGCTAAATCCATAACCCGAATCCAGGTTGTCAAAATCAGCCAGCTCTAATAATGCGATTCGATCAGTAAAGTCTGCACATAGGAATATTCCCTTACTAGCCGCATCAAAGTCAGCTAGGGTCTCAATCGGCCTATCGAAGCGCATACAAAGCTCAACCTCATAGTCGAGCAACCCGTTAACAGGTGCGGAAATCGTCGATCTGGCCGGCGTAGCCGTCCCAAATTTTGGGAAGTTAAAAACCGAATCACTGAGCGCTTCTTCAGCATGTTCGGGAAAATTCGTACCGATTCCGATGTGCCGATTGCCTGGCGGTCCAGCTGGACTGAGTGCTGTCACAGACACTTTCTTCCTAGGCAGATCAGAGTTGAACGCCAATTCCAGCTGATCGGCCTCCACCGCTCTCAATACTTCAAATGGGTTATCGCTGCTGACCGCACCGAGATCCGCGAGATCAATACCAGAAACATGATCTCCACTATTTGATTCGACCAACAGAGTGACCAAATTGCCTTTATCACTATATTGGGCCAGCGTTATCGCTTCAGGCAGTGGCCTGATCCCAACTTCAAATGGTGCTTCTTCAAAGCTTGCTGGATTATGCTTTGGATCCTCGGAGCTGACCCATGCCAGGAAAACAAGCACCGTCACTAAAACAACGACGACGCTAATGTAGCTTATTACTTTGTTCATTGTTAATTTCAGCTAATCCAGAGATTCAGAGGCAGATGAATTTATTCCCAAAAAGAAAGATAGATAAAAACGCACATGCGCTCGGTCAAAGCATCATTCTAGACCACAAATCGTATTAACAGCATGCCACATCACCAGGAACTCTCTCTACGCTCGAAGTTAAAAATAGATAATATGGTTATTGGGGTCAAATGCACAGCTGCCTCTTAGATGGATCTCTATTTCCCAGAAAATCGTAATTCAGTTACTATCCAGCTGACCCATATATAACAATAATCCTGGCCGAAGCCAGTCACACGAATGAGCAAATCAAAATCCCGGATACGCACGAGCCTAGTGGTCTTAGGCAATCTCTTGTTTCATATCTTTCTAGCCCTCTACTTCTATCTGGATAGTGGGCTTTGTGCTCGGGACGCTGTCCTGGCAAGCGTCTTTGCGTTGGTTGTATTTCACGCACTGAGAATCTATCGGTTTAAAAATGTGGATAACGACAAACTGATGCTCGCCGTGCTGGCAGGTGTGCTTGCCTATCTGACTCTGAATCCGATTCCAGGACTTGGCCAGACTGCACTGATGATTTATTGCGCAATTGGTGCCTTACTTTTCCGTATAGCGTTCTACTGGACCACAAACAATGCGACAAAATGGCGTAACGTCTTGGCGGTGCTCCTGGTTTCTTTCATTCTAGTGAGTGTCTTCCCGGACGGACCAATGCGTCTGACCGGAGAACAGCCTACCGTGGTTGAAGGCGAACCATTGGATGTAGTCGTTGTTGGCGCCGGTTTTTCCGGTATTGGCATGGGTATCAAATTGCTTGATGCGGGATTTACTAACTTCCAAGTCTATGAATCTGCCGAAGATATTGGTGGCACCTGGTGGAACAATCAGTACCCAGGGTTGGGTGTGGATGTGGCCTCGGATGTCTACAGCTATTCATTTAACCTTAATCCTTATTGGTCACGCACCCGTTCACCTCGCAGTGAACTGCATGCCTATGCTCGGCAGACGGCGGAAAAGTTTGGCTTGATGCCCTTTATCAAGACCAGCACACGGGTGGACAGCATCCGCTTTAACGATCAATCGCAACTCTGGGATGTAACGCTTCAGGGTGGAAAAAAGGTGGAGGCTTATCACGTATTCTTCAGCACTGGGGGTCAGTACCTGCCTAACATCCCCGACTTCAAAGGCCTGGCAGATTACCAGGGCGACATGTTCCATTCGGCAAGATGGAATCACGATGTCAGCCTGGAAGGCAAGCGTATCGCTGTAATCGGCAGTGCCGCCTCCGCGATTCAAATAATACCCGAGCTGGCTAAGGTGGCGGCACATGTTGACATGTATCAGCGTACCGCCAGCTGGATTATGAACAGCCCGAATAAAGAGCACAGCGAGTTACGTCAATGTGCTAACCGCTATGTACCGCTGTTTCAAAAATCAGAACGTCTACGCCGTTCCTTAACCACGGATCTGTTTATTAACTACGTTTTGCCGAAGGATTCGGAAAATCGTGCTCGAGTGGAAGATCATATGCTCACCACTATGCGAGACATTATTGATGATCCCGAGTTAGAGAAAAAACTGACACCTGATTACCCATGGGGCTGCAAGCGACCCCTGGTATCCCATAACTTTTATGAAACGCTCAACAATCCGCACGTGGATGTAATCACCGAGGGCATAGATAGTTTCACTTCGCAAGGCGTCCTCACCCGCGCGGGAACCGAGCGACAATACGATATCGTAGTCATGGCGACCGGATACAAGGTTGGACAAAGCAATGTTGAAGTCATCGGCCCTCAAGGCAAACCACTAGAAGACTATCTGGGTAAACCCGAGACAACCTATGGCAGCCTGGTAGCTGGCATGCCCAACTTTTACCTTGGTACCGGATTAAACAGAGGATTAATCGGGTCTTTTCTGTTACCCATCGAGATGGGAATTAAATACAGCGTACAACTAATTCGCGAAACGGGCAGAGATCAACTGATTAGTGTTCGCCCTGATGTTCAGCAAGCGTTTAATGATGATCTGCAGGCTGACCTGCAAAATACCGTTTGGGCAGGCAGTTGTAAGAGTTGGTATAAAACGGAGAGCGGCCACATCACAACAAACTACCCCTACACCGCCGCGCGCATGATATTTGATACCTGCAAGCCGGATTTCTCAGAATTCGATATTCAGGAAAGAAAATAATTCCTGGCTAATCTTCGGTAGCGCTCAATAGTCTCTCGCCAGGGTAACTATTTTCCTGTAGCTCTCCATTCTTCACCACGAACTCGCCATTCACCAGAACGTGGCTAATTCCTGCGGAACCTTGGTACGGGTCTTGATAGGTCGCTCGATTCTGAATTGCGTGCGGGTCAAAAATAGTGATATCGGCATCTGCACCAACTTGCAGCCTTCCCTTTTTCTTGAAAGCAGGCGCAAAGTGTTCCAGACGCTGCGCGGGCATCAAGGTCATTTTTGCGATCGCGGTAGGCAGGTCGATTAAGCCTTCATCGCGCACATATTTTCCTAAGATTTTCGAAAACGCGCCGTTATGCGGCGCTACTTTTTTGTCCAGGCTCTCCATAGGCAGTAAATCACTTACGATTATAACCGCCGGATCTGCAATGGCCTGCTGGGTCCATTCTTCTTTGACATAGTGATGAATCACCTGCCCTTGCGGGTACTCTTCCTGGTATTCCTTCCACATGCTCTCAGTGAATCGCTCGCCAGTAGCAGCCCACTCAACGTCACTGTAATCGATATCAAAGATGGTTCGCCAGTCGCGTTGAAAAACCGCGGCTGAGATGGTGGCTGACCCTGCATTAAACGGTAGCACTTCCGTTGTCACATCCACTCCTGAGTCTTGCGCGTCCTTGATCATTTGCAAAAACAGACTCGTATTGCGCATGGCATTGTGCGTGATATGACAGATGTGCACAGAGGCCCCAGAACGCCTTGCTTGCTCAAGCGCCTCCTTCAATCCTGAGGAATCACCGTTCACACCACGACGGATATGGATAAAAACGGGTACTTCTCGAACCGCCGCAAGGTCGAACAGCATGTCCAACTCGGCTTCATCAACGCCTTCACTGACGTAATCGAGTCCGACACCAATACCGAGCGCGCCTGCATCCAATCCCTGCTCGAGAAGAGTCTTCATACTCGCACGCTCATTATCGGATGCCCGCTCCCTGGTGCCTTCAGAGGGTGTGGTGAAAAACGAACGAATAGCAGTCCAGTACCCAAGTAGACCAATTGGTTTGGGTGAAGCTATGTTGGCCGCATGGGATATTTCTAGGCCCATCTTAACGCGCATACGGATTGAAAAATGCCCTACAGAGCTACCGTAATTCAACCTCGGCTTCGCAGCGATATGCTCACCGTAGTCGGCCAACGGATAGGCTCCGATCTCGAGCTCTAATGCAGTAGTCACACCGTCAAGGGCTTGGTAATCCTGCCCAAGCGGCGTGGGGCTATGAGTGTGCAGATCGATGAAACCCGGAGAAACAATCTTGCCGGTGACATCGATAGTCTCAATACCAATCAGAGAATGTTCCGAAACTTCCACAATTTCTCCATCCTGGATAGCGACGTTGAGCACAGCGTCCAAAGCAGTTTCAGGGTCTATTACACGCCCACCATGCAGAACCAACTGATAAGAATCCTCGGCCAATGCGCATGGCACCACAGCAAAAAGGAAGAACGCAAAACAATATCTTATTATGGTTCGCCTAAAGGTTATGCGATTCATACGAGGCTCCACCACACTGGAGCAGGTAGTATCCAAACGAAACTTCGGTGATTTGCGCTCAGGCCAACCAATTCAATCTTATTGCGTTTTTTATTCATCGTCGAGCAGGTAAATAATCGGTGCAATAATACTGCTGACGTCATGCTTCAAATTTAACTCGATCGGGAACCTGTAAAAGTCATTTGTGGATTTAAATTTAAATGACTGTGCCTTGTTGAGTCGCAATGACGGTACATCTTCACCCGCATAGTACCCTGTTCTACTGCTAAGTGCGCTACTGCAACCAGTTTCGCAAACTACCTTGATATACTGATACTCTAGTGCATCTGATCCGCCAAATGCCCGTATAGTTCCACTCGGCACTGAACTTTGCTTCATCGTCTCAAACGAAATTTTCACAACATCGGAGTTTTGATCCGCAGAAATTTCAAATGGCACTGAAGATACCGGGATGGTACGCCTGCGCAACAAGAAATCAAAACAGCCAAAGCGACCACTCAAACTGTCAAGGTCTGCGAGTCTTTCCCCGGTCGGGCTTGTATGGTCTCGACAGGCCAATACTTGCTCAGATTTCTCAACCACTATTCGGCCCGTGATGACCGCATCATTACGTCTGCCACGTATTACCTCCACATCAACCGTAGTTTTCGCTGATAACAATTCGATTGCCTGCACTATTTCAAAGGAAAAAGTTTCAAGACCGGTCATTTGCAGTACCGAATATTCAACACTCCCTATATTTGAGAATAGGTTATCAAAATCTGCATCGAACCAACCCAGATTTTTGAGATTATGCTCCCGACAACTGGTCGAAATACACAAATACCCAAATAGTGGAGGTGATTCGCCACCATTAGTCGTTGGGAAACTTTCCAAACTAGAGTCCATACGAAATGCAAATCCCTTTTGTGAGGCGCCCTCTGGTATGACCACCTTTTGCATATGGGGCACTAGCCAGGATGTGTAATATGCCGAAACCGGGTTGAGACTGAACATCCATAATTCGATAGGGTTGTTCGCCCGTTGGTTTCCGGGCATTTTAAACCGTCCACGCACAACACCATATCTGGGATGTAGATCAAGATTTGCTAGAAATGTGTCGCCGCCGGGGCCAACCTGAAATCGCTCAAGCTCCAAGAACCGTTGTCGATTGCGTGCCACTGTTTCATGTGATTCGCTGTAGTAAACGGCACGATCGCTAACTAAAGCGTCACTGCAGTTCGTGTGGCACTGAACCTGCAAATAAATATAGTCATCAACGCTCGATCCGGGGTTAGGCACGCTGATATCGTAGGCAGTCGAAGCATTGCCGGCGGGTATCGTAAATGGATATTCTATTTTCTGATGAGTATGATTTATCACATGTGTGATGACTACACCGCTGATTTCAACTGATTTATCACTGTCGGCAGGTCTGTTGATCGAGCCCACAAAGCGAACATCACCAGCTGACCCTGCCAACGGCGTCAGCAACAGCAAAACAACCAGTAATATACCCGTGAGTTCTTTAACGCGAGCTACCCACACCCTAGTTCCATCCTTAAATCGCATTTATTTGATTTCAGTATGCTACCAATCCACTTGGGACTCAAGATATTGGAGTTCAAGAGTCAGAGACCTGGCGACGTTCCAGCTAACCTAATCAGATTTTTGTTTTAATTCATCAAGCTCTTGTCAGAGAGCACGACTTAGTGCGCAAAGTACTCGCTAGTACAGCGGGAGTTGGAGTATTTTTATCCAGGCATGGGACGATAAGCACTCTATTCTCTCACCCATAACCGTATTGATTCTTACAATCAGATAACCTATTTTGCTACGGCATCAACCGAATTTTTATCCTGAACTCCATCCACTTTATCCAGCCCTCTTATAAATGGTGCCCTCAGTTGCCCCAGGTAATTTTGCGGATAATTAGGGTTGATCAAGCCGATATCTCCAACCTCCGCATCGGGTTTCCCTTGCCGTTCTGGATGGTAATAAGTCCCAAACAAACGATCATAGATGATCAGGTTGTTTCCATAATTATTATCGGACTGAGAGGCATCCTTGGAATGATGCCAGCGGTGCAAGTCCACCACGTTAAAGAACCAATAGAGCGGACCAAGCTTGATATTGATATTGCAATGCTGGGCAAAACCGCACACGGCGGTTACTCCGAGATACATAGACAGAACGATACCTTCAGCCCCAAGTAACACAGGAAACAGCATTTCAGTAAATGTAAACCAGGTCTTGTCCACCGGGTGTTGTCGAGTAGCGTTCCACCACCAAAGCCGTTTGGCGGAATGATGAACGGCATGAAAATTCCACAGGAACGGAATTTCATGTGCCAATCGGTGCCCCCAATAGCGCCCTGCATCGCCCAAAATCAGCATCAGAATCAACTGGTAAACCAATGGCCAATCGCTTGGCCACACCGAACCGCCATACTGCGCAGCTAGCCAAGCGGTAGCCCCTGCCAAGAAAGCGATGAATAGCGGCTTCAAAAAGATCGGCAGGATGATATAGGCGACTGTTCCGCTGATCAGGTCATTCTGAACGTCACCCTGGGGTGTATTCCAGACTTTTCGGTAGGGCATCAGCCATTCAGCCAGCCAATACACCATCCCAAGCGCAACCACCGTCACATAAGTAGCGACCGTAATGGAATAACCAGAAGAAATCAGCAGGTAAATAACCGTTGGGGTGCCAACCAGCACAGTTGGAAAGAACGCCCATTGCGCAATCTTGTACACAACGTTTGGTGCGGTCACAAGCGCACACCCGCAGGCACAACCTTAACCTTCTTATTACCATGCTTACAGCAAAATCGCGCACAGCCTAAGGTAAAGCAATTTATCTTCAGTCGTTGTGGGCCAATCTGAATCACGGTAGCAATCCCTCTTAATGTGGACTATTGCACTTGATTCTACCCGCACAAGAGCAGTAAACCTAATAGTTTGGGGCACCATCTACTACTCATTCTATTCATCATTGCGGCGGACGACATAACGGTGTGGCTTGTGCCAACTGACGCCAGCATAAAAATGTTCCATCATTTGCATGCTTGGACTTATGTCTCGTGTTTAACAAGTATGGTAAAGTGTTGTTATTGCGATTAAATTTACCAATCTTCATATGCGCCTGGCTGTTACTTGTTTCATCCTATCCTCGCTGATCTCTTTACCTGTTTTTGCGGATGCACTCCGTCTATCTGAACCCGTCCAGACAGACGAACACAGTGAAACCTTTGGCACACCAATTGAAGACTTACCGGAGCTAGTACAGATTTCAGAGCTGGTATCCAGCCCGGACAAATTCATGCAAACCCCCATTGCAATGACCGCTCGCGTGGCCAAGGTTTGTCAGAAAAAAGGCTGCTTCTTCGTCGCTCAGCAAGGTGATGACAATATCCGGGTTTCTTTCGTCGACTATAGTTTTTTTGTACCCACCGATATAGGTGGCCGTGACGTTACACTGGTAGGCGAACTGGTCGCACATGAAATTAGTCCAGAAATGGCCAAACATTTTTCCAAAGATCTTGGCGAAGAGAACGCCATTCAAAGTGGACGCATCTATGAAGTGGTTGCGCGATCTGTACGGGTTTTAAGACCAGAAAGCTGATAACGCTTGATCTCTTGGCTCTGCGAAATTTTTCAATTTCGCACGACGCACAATAGACTCTAAGGTGTCCCTTTCTTTTCCTGCGTTCGTGACTGCTAAACGCCCCAATGATTCGTCAGAACTAACTCCATTCGCTCTTGGATTAGATTATTGAATACATTGAGGCGTTCATCGTAGGTCATCACGCCAGCTTCTTTCGCACCACAAAGTCAGCGGTAGTAGAACCTGCCCACGCGTCTGGCTTAATCAGGGCATCAAGATTGGTCACCCCTTTTACGTAGCCAACCGCCTGCTTCACCACCACACTCGAAGCGTGGACATCTGATGGATTTACATCCAAGTGAATCTCCACTTCGCGGTGTTCGAGAAGGTCGGCAAGCGCCAGGTAAGCTTCGACAGTCTTGTAAACCTCAGTCATCAGTCGAAGCTGTGGCTTATTAGCTTGTCGGTCATAAACACGCTCGGTTTCTCTGTAGGAAAAGATCTTGCAGCCCTGTGAGTTATTGATATGTATCACCAGGACGACCGCATACCGTGCCCATCGCTCATATCGTTGGCTCTTCAGGTTGAAACGCTTAAAAGATTGGCTATCACAGCCAAGATAAACTCGCCCTTCTACTCGTTTTAGATACTGCTCGATTTCTTCTCTCTGTTCATCACTAAACATGGTCCTCACCTATGGTTGTTGAAGCACAAGGAGATATTCGAAATCTCATGCAACAGTTTTGCAGACTGTGCCCTTCGCCTGATGTCTTGTGCGCTATGGCAGGCGAAGCTGGATTTGAACCAGCAACCCCCGGCTTCAAAGGCCGGTGCTCTACCACTTGAGCTATTCGCCTTCATATTGGTGGAGGTATCGAGTTTCGATCTCGAAGACAGCATTCTTGCAAAAAACACTCGCTGAGCCACAGCTTACCCCCGATTTTGGTGGAGATGGCAGGAGTCTCTTACCCTATCGAGTGAGCAGGCTCACTCAATGGGCACAGGTACCCCAACGAGTAAGCAGGCTCTCTCAATGGGCACAGGCCCGCAATGCCCGAGGCGGGCGGGTTACAGCCGCCCTGGTGTCCACACACCACATCTCCTTAAATGGCGCGCTCCCAGGGATTCAAACCCCGACCTGACCGAGTCGATTCTGACCGAGTCGAAATCGGCCGCTCTTTCTATTAAGCTAGAAGCGCAATTTTTGGCGGAAAGTGGAGCAATCGAAGCCCAACCCTTTCGAGTCACTTGGCGTAGCAAGCCAGCCCATGGCCACCATGGTTCACTTTCCTCAGTTTTCGCTACACAGCCGGTTACAACGCTCAACCGATCATGTGGCAGAGGTTGGAGGGTTCGAACCCCTGCCATTTTCACAGCACCCAGGATTTCAAGTCCTGTTGGCGTCCACTACGCCGGCAACCTCTTTGTATCAGTGGCCTTTTTATACAGGGGCCAGCCTGCGCACGATCGAACCGCTAGGAACACCGCTAAAACTGGAGCAGCCAGGGAGAGTCGAACTCCGCTCACTACGGCTTGGAAGGCCGAGGACGCGCCACGCGCTTGGCTGCTGGTCGACGCGGTGAGATTCGAACTCACAACCTCCCGGTTAAAAGCCGGGTGCTCTGCGCAATTAAGCTACGCATCGAAAATGGTAGGCCCAGAGGGAATCGAACCCGTCGTCGAAGCCTTATGAGGGCTCTGCTTTTGCCAATAAGCTATAGGCCTGTATCTCTAAATAATTGGTGCACGAGGAGAGAGTCGAACTCTCATGCCCAGCGGGGCCGCGAATTTTATTGCTCGTTACGAAGTAAGTCGTAACGAATTCGCTGTGTATACCATTCCACCACCCGTGCATGGTCGTCTCGGATGGATTCAAACCATCGACCTCACCCTTATCAGGGGTGCGCTCTATCAACTGCACCCAAAGGGCATAAAAGCTACAAGACGTGGCTCTGGAGGCTGGATTCGAACCAGCATCGTCGTTAGACACGGCTTAACAGGCCGCTGCATTACCTCTCTGCCACTCCAGATTCTATTCAGGTTTTTACGGGCAAACCTTCAACCCGAAATTGGTGCCGGGGGCGGGATTCGAACTCGCAACAACCTGGATCCTGCAGACCGCTTCTAAGCCAGGCGCCTCTGCCTGTTGGGCCACCCCGGCATGGTGCTTCGAGCTGGCCTCGAACCAGCGACCTCTGCCTTGTAAGGGCAGCGCTCTACCAACTGAGCTATCGAAACTGGGTGTCGTACCGGATTCGAACCGGAATCTTCCTGACTCACAATCAGGGGCTTTGCCGTTAAGCTAACGACACCATAAATATTCAACATTCTTTGGCGGTGTTGAAGGGAATCGAACCCTCTTGAAACGGATAGACAATCCGCTGCATATCCAATCTGCCTCAACACCATGGTGTACCCGACGAGGTCCTTCGGACCGAACTCGAACTCGCATCTTCCAGTTTGAAAGGCTGGCGTTCTATTCCAGTTAAACTACAGGTACCTGTTAATGGAAAGTATTGGTTCTGCTCGCCCGAAAGACCGACCTTCTGGGTTTGCAGCAATACCCTTTTTCAATTTTTAATTTATTACCTCTTAAATTTTTCAAAAAAAAAAGCCTGGCGGATTAGGCCAGGCTTCGAACACATCCACAGAATGGATTAACCCTAGCCTGACAACCAACCGCCCTCCAGGTTGACACTGGAATCCGAGCGCTGGCCTGCCTGCGATAAAATCACATGACAGTTAAATTTATATATGATGAGCAAATTCATAATCGCCTCTGTGGTTAAGATCCATTTTTGGTCGGGATGGAAGGATTCGAACCTTCGACTTCATCTTCCCAAAAGGTGCGGTCTGACCTGACTGACCTACATCCCGTTACCGTAAATATTTCTGTTCAAGTGTTTAAAATTTTGGTTGTTAAAATAAAAAAAGCCTGGCGTTTTCAGGGCCAGGCTCTTCATCAATTCTATGAATGTCAGGAAGCACCTAGCAAGCGAAACTCTCCGGATAAATCGAACGAAAACCGGCCTGCGAATCTATCGCATGGCTGAGCCAGTTTTTCAGGTTACATGTCATCATTTTTCGCTTACTTAATGTTCGTTTTTTCGTAATTTATTTAACCCCGCTAATAAATGCGAGGCTTCAATGCCTGGAAACTTTACTGAGAAAAAAATAAATAGCAAGAATTAATTTGCGCAAACAAGCAAAAAAAACCCCTATTTTTCACCTATTTGCGCACTTTTTAATCAATCCACTAAATTTTCTTTCACGAAAACGAATCCCGAGTTAAAGAAATCACCAATAACCTTGATGCTCAACGAAGGCAAAATAGACCACCAACAAGTGCTTTAACCGGGCTTTAACAACGAAGAAATTTACTCCAGAAATCGCAAGAATCATGCATCATTTTTTAAGATTTAATCGCTATTTTTTTGGCCTTGCTCGGCTTCTGTTTTTCAATCTCAATTTCCAACACACCGTCTTCTCCTTTGGCCTAAATGTTGTTGCTATCGGCTGTGTCTGGCAAACTGAATCGTCGATAGAAAGCACCATATTCACCGGCCCAAATTTCGAGCCCTGCACCGAGACGGGTACACAATCCTTTGGCAGTTGAGTATGTAGAAAAGAATTTTATCCAGCAGGCTGCTACTATAAAAATATCCCAACTCAGCGTTAAGTGGTTCCAATGCAAATTTTTATTACCGGCGCTTCGGGGTTTGTTGGCGGAGCTGCTACTGAGGCACTGCTGGCTGACGGCCACCAGGTATTCGCCATGTCTCGCTCTGAGTCATCAGACCAACTCATACGCCGGTTGGGCGCCACACCAGTTCGATGCGATCTGCAATCAGTAACATCCTCCGCATTGCAGGGCTGCGAAGCAGTCATTCACTGTGCCGCATACGTGGAGCCCTGGGGGCCAAAACATGTCTGGTACGATGCGAATGTCATTGGCACTAAAAATGTAGTCGCTGCGGCCAAGGCAGCTGGGGTAAAACGATTTATCCACATCGGCACCGAAGCAGCCATCTGTTATGGGCAGAACGTTTTAAATGCCGATGAATCAGAGCCGTTAGCGCTAGACTCACCCTACCCCTACTGTTCCACCAAAGCTTTGGCTGAACAGCATGTGTTGTCAGAAAACAGCGATGTGTTTCAAACCCTCTCAATGCGCCCTCGTTTTATCTGGGGGCCTGGCGACAAAACCTTGCTTCCCATCATCGAGGAAATGGCCGCCTCAGGAAAGTGGATGTGGATCAACGACGGTAAAGCAGAAACGTCGACCACCCATATTGCCAATTTAGTTCACGCGATAACGTTGTCGCTCACCGAAGGACAAGGCGGAGAAGCCTATTTCATCCTGGATGATGGCACTATCAGTTTAAAGGAAATGATTTCTGGCATGGCAGCTTCCAAAGGCTTAGCTCTCGCTGATAAATCAGTTCCCATGGGACTGGCTGATTTTGTGGGGAAAAGCTGCGAGAGGATCTGGCGCTTATTGAATATCAAGAGCCAACCACCTTTAACCGCTCATGCTGCAATGGTCATGTCCCGAGATTGTGTTTTAAACGGAGATAAAGCAGCTAGGGAACTGGGCTACCGGCCTGTAATCGAACGAACACAAGGCCTTGAGGCACTTACCTCCGACATTTAAACACGGGCCCCTTGTTAATCGATTCTTAGTTTTTCTGCGCGCTGGCGTAATACAAATTTCTGAATTTTTCCGGTAGAGGTCTTCGGAATAGTTTCAAACTCAAAATGGCCAGGCACTTTGAATGCCGCTAAATGATCGCGGCACCAGGCTTTCAATTCTTGCTCTGAAACAACATCACCTTCTTTTGGCTCCACAAACGCACACGGAGTCTCACCCCATTTTTCATGTGGCATCGCCACCACGGCCGCAGACTCGACCGCCGGGTGCTTATGCAACACCTCTTCCACTTCGATTGAGGATATGTTCTCGCCGCCAGAAATAATGATGTCCTTTGATCTATCTTTTAGCTGGATATAACCGTCTGGGTGTATTACTGCCAAATCACCTGAATGGAACCAACCGCCCGAAAAAGCTTCCTCGGTCGCATTAGTATTTTTCAGGTATCCCTTCATCACCACATTGCCTCGAAACATGACTTCACCCATGGTTTCTCCGTCCCTGGGCATAGGCTGCATAGTTTTGGGATCCAGCACATCCAAGGCTTCCAATGCATGATAACGAACACCCTGACGAGCTTTTAAACTCGCCTGCTCAGGGGCATCTAGCGAATTCCAACCCTGGTGCCAATCATTAACCACTGCCGGGCCATAAACCTCGGTGAGACCATAGAGGTGAGTAACGTTAAAACCGCTGCTAGCCATCTCGGCAAGCACGCGTTCCGGCGGTGGTGCGGCTGCTGTGAAAAAATCTACCGGCGCGGGCAATTCACACTTATCACTCTCCGCTGCACCCAGAATAGTCGCCATTACTACTGGCGCACCGCACATAAGCGTGACCTGATGCTCTTTCAGGGCCTGCCAGATGGCGTCTGCCCGCACCTCTCGCAAACACACGTGTGTGCCACTCACCGCCGAGATAGTCCAGGGAAAACACCAACCATTACAATGGAACATTGGCAGCGTCCATAAATAAACCGCATGCTTCTCAATTGATGCGGTAATAGCGTTGCCCTGCGCTAACAAGGCAGCTCCGCGATGATGATAAACCACCCCTTTGGGGTCTCCAGTGGTGCCAGAAGTGTAGTTGACGCTGATCGCATCCCACTCATCGCTCGGCATCATCCATGTGTAGTCATCATCACCCTGCTGTAAAAACTCCTCATAATCTAATTGGCCGAGCGCCTCGCCTTCCTGCGGAAATTCCGGGTCGACATAGTCAACGACCACGGGACTCACCTGAGCCCGCTCCAGGCTTTCTCTAATTGTGGTTGAGAATGCCAGATCAGTAATTAGGAATTTACTCTCGGCATGATCCAGTTGGAACGAGATAACTCCTGCGTCGAGCCGTGTGTTTAAGCTATGCAATACCGCACCGCACATTGGCACCGCGTAGTGTGCCTCCAGCATGGCTGGCGTATTTGCCAACATCACCGTGACCGTGTCTCCGGTTTGAATACCCTGCTTACTCAGGGCTGATGCCAATTTCTTACAGCGATAATAAAATTCTGCGTAACTGGATTTCGCGTTTCCGTGAATTATCGCAGTGTGGTTGGGAAAGACTTCGGCCGCTCGCTGCAGAAACTGCAGTGGTGTGAGCGGCTGATAGTTCGCAGGATTCTTGTCTAAACCCTGATCGTAGATTGTGCTCATGGCAGGCTACCCCGAACTACTGGTCTTTCCATTCAGGCATGCGTTTCTCGACAAACGCCGAGATGCCCTCTTCCGCATCATGTTTCATCATATTGGCGACCATTACCTCAGAAGCGTACCGATAGGCATCGCCCAGGTCCTGCTCTCTCTGCGCATAAAACGCTTTCTTCCCCACGGCCAAGGTCATGGTAGATTTGCTGGCTATCTTGTTCGCCAATTCGGTTGTCTGGGAAGTCAGTTCCTCAGCATCGACTACTCTGTTTACCAATCCAATTTGTTCGGCTCGATTCGCATCAATCATATCGCCAGTCAACAGCATTTCCATCGCGTGCTTATTGTTGACATTGCGTGAGAGGGCCACCATCGGCGTCGAACAGAACAAGCCGATATTGACACCAGGCGTGGCGAAACGAGCGGTGTCTGCCGCAATAGCCAGATCACAGCTGGCGACAAGTTGACACCCTGCCGCGGTCGCAACGGTTGCCACCTCGGCAATCACTGGCTTCGGATGCTCTACAATCGCCTGCATCACATTTGCGCACAGATCGAACAACTCAACGAAGGCTTGATTGCCACCATCAGCATTTGCTCGCGCACCCGTTATCTCCTTTAGATCGTGTCCGGCGCAGAACGCGGGCCCATTTGCGGCAACCACGATTACTCGAACCGCTGCATTGTTTGCCGCTTCTTGTAAACAAGTACTCAGGGTGTTGAGCATCTCATTTGATAACGCGTTACGCCGGGAAGGATCATCCAGGGTCAGTCGCAGAACACCTTGCTCGTTCAAATTTTCTAGAATCATTGCATTACCTGTCTTGGTGCAGTTTTGTTGGCAGAATTGCTGGTTTGCTGCTCATACTTTAATCCGGTTTAGAGTCTTCGGTTTTTCATTGCTGTCGAGCGTTAAATTCATTGCCAGCTTAACATTTAAGCTCGCTGTAAACGTGATTTTAAGCAGGCCGAATAATAGGCATCCATTCACCTCGCTCCACTGTTAGAAACTGCTTCGAACAAAGCTTGTGCGGCAATCTTGTGGCCCAGCGCATTCCAATGACCATCACCGCCGCCATCCACTTGCTCGCCGTTGTCGCCCGCTTTGGTCACCGAGTTGTAGACCTCTGGCACACAAGCGAGCTTGCTTTGCTGACAAACCTGTTCAAAGGCCCCTAACTCCCAGGAGTAATATTCACGACCTGCAAAAAAACCGTAAAACCGGGTGCTCTGATTAGCATTAACCGCATTATTAATCAGCGTTACGGTCGTTTTCACTGACCGTTTCAGATCGGCTTGAGCCAAGGCAAGACTATCCTCAATGCTTCCTACACTGCGTTTGCGGAAACTTCCCCTGATCACCAATAGACGCCGTGCCAGGAACGAATAGTGAGCCACTTGTCCCAGAAAGCCATCGGGGTGACGCATAACAACTTGCCCATCTTCCCAGAATGGTCTCCGCATATGACTACTGTTCTCATTGCTTTGCGACTCCAGTAACCAATCATTGTTGATAAAATCGTTGCCGGTGAACTGCCAGATAATAATATCCGGAGCAATTTCAGGCGCATACTCTTCGATCATCATCGATTGTTGTAGGGTGCCGTACCCGCCCGCGGCGATGGCAAAAATCTCCGCATCTGCGAGCTGACCGAGCTGGTCATAATAAGGGTCACCATCTGAGACATGGTAAGCCTGGGTAAATGAATCGCCGACCACCAATATCTTGGTGCGATCCGACTCAGGGTCACCAAAACTGCGGAACCCATCACGAGTCGACGAGTACTTGATTTCACCATAGTGTTTTCGCTCGTAGGTGAACGATAAGTCCGGCGCTGAGCGCCAGCCCACATCCTCCGTAATATATGAAAATGGTGGCTCACTACGGTTGTGAAAGAAGTACCAGACTCGAAGTATGGCCTCCAGCACAACGAGCAGAATGACGAACTGCACCACCAGCATCTGGATCCATAGGAATAGAGTTTTCTTGGTCATAGGCGCTAGGGTTTATCGGCTGCTTGTTGTCAAGATCAGGCTTGTTGGAAATGTTGGCCCGCTGGTTTCAACGGACTTTATGTTACATTTACCAGACCCAGTCAACCAACAATTGCCATTGAAATCACTATGCAACGCAGACAATTTCTCAGTTTATCCGCCGCCGCGGCAACCGCACCCCTTCTAAGTAGCTGCGTAGGCGATCCCGATGAGTTCCCTGTATCCCTGAAATCAGGCTATAAAGCCAGTGGGTTTGGTGCGAAATCGACCGCGGAAGAAGTGAGCGAGGGAATCGACCTGAGCGGTAAGACCATGTTGATCACTGGCTGCAATTCCGGCATTGGCCTTGAAACAATGCGGGTCTTGGCCTTACGCGGTGCACATGTAATCGGGACTGGACGCACCCTGGAAAAAGCCTCGGCTGCATGTGAGAGCGTTGAGGGAAAAACCACACCTCTTGCCCTGGAGCTGACCGACTTTGATTCGGTAGTCGATTGTGCAGCTAGGGTGAGTGAACTCGGTCTACCCCTTGAAGCTTTGATCTGCAACGCTGGAATAAGTGGCAGACAGGAGAAAACGGTCGTTAATGGCATCGAGATGGCCTTCCTGGTTAACTATCTGAGCCATTTTCTGCTGGTAAACAAGCTCATACCCCAAGTCGCCGCTGCTCAACAGGGCCGTATTGTCCATGTCAGCAGTCGCGCCGCCTATACCAGGCCTACCGCAGCGGGGATTCGTTTTGACTCCCTGGGGGAGAGCGATGGCGGTCTGGAATATGATTCGTGGGAATACTATGGTCAATCCAAACTAGCGAACGCACTATTCTCGATCAAGCTTGCGGAAAAGTACGCCAACACTAATATCACCTCTAACTCACTTCACCCGGGATTTGTTAAAACCAATATCGCACGCGGCCAGGGCTGGCTGACTGAAACCGCCTTCGAAGTGGTGGGACCACTGATAACCAAGAACGTTGAAGAAGGCGCGGCGACCACTGTCTACGCAGCTAGCCACCCGCAGATGGCGGATGTCAGTGGTCAGTTCCTGAGTGATGTCGATGTTGTGTCGGTGGGCGGTCAACACCACCTGGATAACCTAAAACTGGCAGAAGAACTCTGGACCTACTCGGAAGGACTATTGGCAGATTACATGAGTTAGTGTTATCCGGCGGTTGCTAGGTAAGCGAAAGCTGTTCTTTGACTGCCCGATGGCCGGCCTCGATAGCCCCGGTAATATACGCTGTCGCTTCAGAGTCTGAATTGGCGATTGAAATTCTGCCCATGCGTTGACGGCCGATTTCATGTGGCGCTTCGCCCTCTGGCCACTCTGGGTCATACAATCCGTGGTAGTAATAAGCGTAACCATGTGACCAACGATTAACGGTGATTGCTTCTATGTCTCGGTCTGCATCGAATCCGTGCGGACCAAACATTTGGCTTAATTGCTCTCGAATCTTTGCTTCGTAGGTGGAGAAAGGCGTGTTGTAAAGCGCATATCGACCTATGCGAAACAGGTCTCGAGCGGATTTATCGCCCATGTTGGTCGGTGCAGGCACATGCCCCAACAGCAGCACCATGGGATCATTCGGATCACTGGACGGTCGATAATCGCCCAGTGTTACCGGCGGAGCACTGGTTACCAGGCAATAGTAACTTTGCGGGCAGGTATATAACTTGGCGCCAGCTTTATGAAAGGCAGCACCTGTCCGTAACAACACGTTTACATAGACAAACGGTGTTTTTACGCCATAGGCCAGTGCCTCTTTCTGAGGATCCGGTAACTCCGGGCAGAGATGCGGAATAATGCCGTTGTAACAGGCCAGAACTGCGTGCTTGGCGCGCACCTGCAAAGGCTTTCCATCTCGCACATAAGACACGTTAACCGCCTGATCGCCCCGATTCACCACCTTCACGGCTGTACTGTTGAGTCGAATCCGAACCTTGGAAGTTGCTTTATCTAACGCCTGATAGTTAAACCTTGCGCTGACGATATCTTCCATTGAGTTACCCTCTGCGACTGACGGAATGAGCCTACGAACCAGCATCCGCGCGAGTGATGCATTCCCGTCCGGGAAGAAATTGGCTTTATAGGGCTGATCCTCATCGAATGCCAGGCTATCTGCAAACTTACCAAGCCAGCCCATTGCCCGCAGTCCGGGTGCGCCATATTCAATGGCCTCCCACACCGACAGGTTATCACCCCCTATCCCGGCCGCGAATCGAATCAGGGAGTCAAATAACGGTAGGCTTTCTTCTGCGACTTCCACACGTTCTCGTAAAAACGTGGCGTAGCTGGTTGAACCCAGGTAGTCGTATTTTTCTCCCAAAGAAAGATCATCCAGATAGTCTTTATCTCCCTCTATGAAATCAATAATCTTTTCCTGTTCAGCGGCAGAGATTGGAAGCTCTTGGACCAGGGCTTGGTAATTCCCCTTGCCATGAAACGCCGCCATCCATTTGCCCAGGATAATCTTGTCAGCGTCGCCTTCGCTCCAGAACACGCCAATTGAATCGCTCATGCTCGAAAGTGGGTAGTCGGGTTCAATGGCTTCTTCCAGGGTATCCATGTTGATGCCAAGATCAGCTAACAGCCCTTTGGTGAGCTCCCCATAGTCTTCCGGATTCTCGAAATTTTGCGATCCCCCAAACCCTAGCAACATCTTGCCCTGGGTGTGAAACTCGTTGCGTTTGGCATGGCCACCAAAATCATCGTGATTATCGAGTATCAGGATTCGTTTATCCTCGCCAGCATACTTACGATAATAGTAGGCGGCCGCCAACCCGCTGATGCCTCCGCCTACGACTACCAGGTCATAGTTCTCACCCGTTTCCTGGTAGGTATCGGGTTTAACGCCTTGCCAGGCAAGCTCGTGCGCTACTTCAAATGACCCATCGTGACTGCCCCGCAAACCAGTAAGAGTGGGTGGGTAATAATCTTGCGAAGAAGAGCTAGTGCGAGGGCTCTGAACTGTCGCAGTTGATGGCGCAGCATTCGCCGCGGTGACGCCTGCCAACGTGAGGGAAACGCCGTTTAGAAAATCGCGTCGAGTGATGTGTTTATTCATCAGCAAATTATGCTGGAAAGGACATAAAATCGGAAGTTTCTACCGCAACACTCACGGTCAAACGCTGAATCAACACCGTAAAGCCCAGCTGGGGCGCTCTCGACAGACTCAATACCCTCTCCGCGGTGACACTTGGTGATTCTCCTGGAAACGTCTTTACCGCTTGCTCAAGGTTTACAGGGTATTTTCCTGTAACTCCATTGATCTGATTCATTACTTATGCAAGTTATAATAAATAATGTAATATTTACAATATGTTATATAGATAACCTAACGTGATACCTTATTGATATTTTGTTCTCTGTGCGCTGTGATTTACAAACTAAAAGATACTGAGGGACTGAGTTATCAGACTAAAGTCAGTTATTTTCGCCAACAAGTCACGACCTTCGTCTCTACAAATGCTGACAGGTCTCGATTATTGTTCCATGTGGGGTTAAACGACTAATCTCGGAGTCAGGGGGAAGCAATTTATTGCTAGTAGGCTCCGGCAGTAAACGTAATTTAGAGACTAAATTATTGAGAGGATGTAGCATGAATATCGAGGAACTCGCTAATAACCCAATAGAGTTGTTAAAACTCTCATATCCTGCGATCGATTTTGATCAGGATCTCAGCCCGGATTTTGAAGATTTTTCTGATATGAGCTTCGATGCAAGCAGCGTATCGGCGCCAACAGAAGACGAATAGTAAATCTGCCAGACCTTATTTTAGGAGCATTTGTAGCTCCTGCAGTTAAACCTGCACTCCCTAATACCCTTATCCTACACCAGTACGTAGGCTGTTTTGTACTTGTAGATGATTACGGACTCCCCGCTCTCATTTCAGCCCAAAAACAGTTGATCCTTAGCGATCCGGTACCAGATCAAATCGCCGACTCAAAACGATCAGGGAAGTTATCAGCAACAGGAAGCTGATTCCAACCATGTATAGATACTCCGTGTGACCGTTCCTGGCCAAATAGACAAAGTCCAGCACGTAAAACTGAAAGAACAATACCGTGTTAAGCAGTGCGGCGATGACTGGGTAGATGAAGTGTGCCCGTGACATTAAGCCATAGGCTATGAGGAAAAAGGTAAGCCAAAGGAAGTAGGTACCCTGATGAATGCTGGTTGCTTTTGGCAAGTACATCAACACCGTCCACAGTAACAAGCCAAGTATGCTAATGCTGGCCAGGGTTTTAATTGGCGGTCCTTCTCGCGAACGTCTGACCGTTGCAGCCCCGAAAAACAGCAATGCATACAGTGGTGAGTAAAACCAGAAAGAGAAGAAAAAGTTCCCAAAAGTTATATCTTGCAGGAATTGATAAAAGGGTTGGTGAAATGGCACTTTCAACATCTCAGGCAACCAGTAGACAATCTGCCAGGTGCGATCAAAAATCACATCAAAGTTTGCCAATCGGTTGGCAATCCATTCTCCAGGCGTCAGCTTGGCATAGGCCTCCATGAGCACCTGCGAAAATGGTTTGTCGGTAATAGCGGGATGCCCGGCCAAATGCCACTTAACCAGTCGATCCCCCGGCGGATCAAGCAATTTCTGATAGAGAATCCACGGGGTATAGGTGACGATCATAAATAGCCCGCTAGGGATAACTACCTGCTTCACGTAGTGGAAGCCTCGCCACAGACACCATGCATAAATGGGCAATAACCCAAAAATAGCCCCGCCGTGACACAACATTGCCATCGCCCCCGCACTACCGCTAAACAGCACTTTTTCTTTTTGGCTCAGTCTCAGTTCTTCATCATTCAGCAACACGATATAACAAATAAGAAGAAACATCGCCGAGATTAACTTAGGCCAGACAAACAAGGTGTTACTGGCCATAAACCCGGTCATCAGCAACCCGAGCATCGGCCAGAATACATGCTGTGATCCAACCAGTTTTCTGAATAAAAACAACAGCGGCAAAATCACCATGGCCTGCAAGTAACTTGAAATCAGTTGGTAGGCCATACCGGAATTCATCAACGGATAGAACAACAGGTTGATACCAGTTTGCAATGGTGGGCGATCGCTCGACAACCACCCTGCAATAAATGTGGCAAGTGATTGATCATGCCAAATCCTGTTGGCAAAAATCCTGGGAATATAGGCGTCAATTGGCATTTCCCGCCACCGGTTAGCCGACTGAAAGCTATCTTCAGCCAGGTTTTGCAGATATGGGAAATAACTTACTGCTATCACAAACAAGGTATAGGCGGATATGGGCAGCAAAAGCATGTTTGCCAGCAAGGCATGTTTAAAACCATTTTTCGCGATATGCCAAAGCCCAAAACCTGCAATCAAACCAGCAAACAGTGTCACTGATATCCCAAGGCTTCTATCCACGTAATAGGCCCAAAAAGAGAGATAACCCAATGCGCCCAACAACATGGGTAACAACAGCATACTTTTCACCTGACCGTATCGGCTGGACAGTGCGGACCAAAGCGACAACATTAGAACGTGAATGACCACGATCATCATTAGAATTACGAATAAGTTAACACCCGCTTGACCCAAGAAATCCTTGTTTTGCGGGGCAGATATCAAAACCCATTGACTGTCATCATCGGTAGATACGCTCAGTTGCACAGTCCGACCAATCATGTCGTCTTGAAGACGAACCAGGCGGTGATTGAGCTGGGATCCGATTTGCCGTATGTCCAACTCCATTGCCAACCCGTCGGGACCAAGCAGCCTGACCGTGGGAAGCGTGCGCGACCCTATATAAGACAGAGTGAGGCCAGAGGCGGGAGCATCAAACTTGTGACTGATAGGCAAGACTTCGTATTCAGCAGCACAGCCCGTTCGTTTAAAAAATACGGAATTTGGAGGTGCTATGCCAAAGCACTGAGCTCCTGACGATTTTGTCAAAGAGCTTTGGCTACTTTGCAATAAGCTGGTTATCACTAACAACAATGCAACAATCATCGTCAGGCTGACGCCTCTGCCGACAGTTGTGCCCAGAATTAATCGTTTTACTGAATCAAGCATGCCCCTTAGTCCATATATGCTCGAAAACCTTCTCCTTATGCGAAGGTTGGAGTCTCGAATTATTATTTACCCTTGAGTTGTATTTCTCAACGGTGTTGGTTTGTCATCAAGTTGAGATAACTCTACCAAAACATGCACAAAGTGTCGAAACCAGATTTCTGGTTGCCGCAGCGCAACAGGCAAACAGAAATTGAGCAACTTAACCCGGGGTTTGTTCGCCCTGCTCAACCAATAGAGTAGGAACACCTGCAGTATGGCTTTTTATCGTTGCAACCAGGGTGTTTGGCTTTCGACCAGATCGGATTTCGCTCACCTCAACACCTGCCTCATTTAAGCGTTTCACACTTGCAGCAATATCGGCACAGTCGTAGGCAATGCCCCAGAATCGGTCAGGATGAACACTGGGTTTATCGGAAATAATGATCTCGAGAGTCATGCCGCCACTTCGGTAAAACAACATCCGACCGCCCCATTGTGGGGCGTGCTTATCCAGCGCCAGGCGCAGCCCCAAACCTGAATCGCCAAACAAATTCAAGCATGCTTCAGCGTCGTTGCTGCTCAAGACCAAGTGATCAACGCTACAGATATCCCCAGCAATATGTTGATCAGACGTCCTCCCACCAGGATCTGCTAATAAAATCTGGTAAGCCACCCCTTCACGACCTGCCAATACCAGCACGTTTTGCTGATTCTGCGAACCAGCTGAATCGTCATAGTGGTAGTAAAATCTCTCCCCATTTATAGACTGATCGGATGTCTTTTCCATGTTCGTCGCGGCAAATACCACAGCGCGAATACCAGCCTTGATCTGGCGGAGATCTGAAGAAAACAGCTCAATAGCTGTGTTATCCATATGGAACCAGGCTGATTGCCCTGAGTCGATTAACTCCCCTGCCTTATTCACCAATTTGTAGTCGCACTGCCGTTCAGGCTTACTGGCGAAAATAAGACTATAATCCTCAATAGACTGCTTAATATCATCACAGCAAATTTGTATGCGTTCAAAATTCGTAACTGGCAACATCTCACTCCAGCGTGCATGAATGGTTGGTTAACCCAAGAGTGTATACTGCGCGAAGCATCAACCAAAACATTAAAAAACCAGCAGCTGGCAATTGTCCATATAAATCACCATGAATGACCAGTATCAACTTGCTTCCCACCTGGTAGAACATCTGTCAGAACGAGGCCTGCATATCACCACGGTTGAGTCATGTACCGGCGGTGGGCTGGTGAACTGCATTACTAATGTGTCGGGTGCAAGCGCAGTAATCAAGGACGCGAGAGTGACCTACAGCAACGAGGCAAAAATCGCCCTGGGTGTCCCCGCCGAGGTCATCGACCAATATGGGGTTTACTCACTGGAAACGGCTATTGCCATGGCCAAGGCCGGAGTCGCAAAATCCGTACAAGCAGATATTGGCGTGGGCATTACCGGCAGTATTAGCCGAGTGGATCCAGCAAACCCGGATTCGGTACCCGGCGAGGTGTATATCGCCGCAATCTATGGCGAACAGCAGCGCGCGGAAAAATATGTGTTTGCCGACGAAGCGGAACGCTGGGAGGTTAAAGATAGCGCCATACACGCTGCACTATCGATGGTAACTAAGCTGTTGAGCGACGATCACCAATAACTGTGCTCATGCAAAATCCATTTATCAGAGAGCATCGGGATATCTTCTTGATCGCCTCGAGCGCCTGCATCGTCCTCGGGTTTATTCAAACTGCCCACTTCTATTTCTATTTTGAAACGCCATTGGCCCAATCGGTAAAGTGGAGCGTTAAGGGCTCACTAATTTGGCTCTGTATTTTTAGCTGCGTGGTATACCTCGTTCGCCCCGGGCGTTGGGCCGAGAAAAGTTTAGCTACGGAAATTGCTGTTTGGAGCTTCCTCGCTCTGCTCTGTGGCGCATTACAGGTTTTCATCGCTGTGTTTATGGATTTTCTCCTCGGCACCGCCAGCAGACCGTTATTCGCCGATTTTGAGCACCTCTATAGCAAACGGTTTATTCAGAACACATCCATTGCCGGTCTGTTTTTAAGCTGGTGGCGATTTTCCTCACTCGGCACTGAGGCAGAGACTGCAACAAAGCAAGTTTCGAAGCAAGAATTAGAACCGCCATCTAGTAAGTTACAGATAACTGATGGCGCGCAAACTCGATGGTTGGAAGTAGCGGAAATTTCGCATGTAGAAGCGCTGGGTAACTATGTCTGCATACATCATGATGATCGTCAGCACATCGTACGACAGACCTTGACTGCCCTGGCGCAGCGATTAGAGAACCAGGGCTTTGTGCGGATCAGTCGCTCGGTAATCGTGAACCGTCAATTCATCAAGTCGTGCTCACGCATAAACAAAAATCGCATGGTTCTCGAAACGACAGGCAAACAAATTCTATCGATTGGTCGGACATACCAACATCAGGTTAAAGAATTGCTCAATGTCTAACTCCATTCATCCCAAACCTGACTGCATTTATCACATTCTTCTTCATTGCTAGCGAAGAAGTAACTATTGTCATAGCTGGTCTAGCAACCCGGAGCCATCATGACAAACCGCAGAGAATTTTTACACTACGCCGGCTATGGCCTGACCGCCGCTCTGGCGCCAAGCTTCAGTTCGGCGGCAACGAACAAGCGTAAAAAGATATTAGTACTGGGTGGTACCCGATTTCTTGGTCCGGTAATCGTGACAGAGCTGGTGCGAAACGGGTATGACGTAACGCTCTTCAATCGAGGTCAGACCAACCCAGATCTGTTCCCACAACTACCCCGCATTCTGGGCGATCGGGAAACCGAAGATGGTTCGGGATTAGCGCAATTACGCAAAGATCGCCAGGTATGGGACTGGGTAGTGGATACCTGGCGCGGCTCTTCAAAAGCAGTGGAAGACACCGCTCGAATCCTCGCTGGTCGAACTCAACAATATCAATATGTATCAACGGTCTCCGTTTACGATAAGTGGGATCGCGTGGGTATTCGAGAAGACGAACCGCTCAATCCACTGCCGGCTGAAGCCGAATCAATCATTACTGACAATCGCTACGCGATCCGCAAGACTTTCGGCGAACTTGTATTACGCAGATTGATGCCGGATAACAGTGTGATGTTTCGGTCGCATGGATTGCGTGGATACCCGAACTCAGCGCCGCGACATGAGCCCTATTGGCAAGTGAAAATAGAGCGCGGGGGAAATCTGGTGTTGCCTGCAGAAGCAGAGTACTACCAGGTCACCGACATGATCAGCCTGGCCCGCTTTATGATTCATGCTGGCGAACAAAAGCTGAACGGCCCCTACAATGTAGCCTATGCGCCAATGCGATTTGCGGATTTCATCAATCACATCGTTGAAACTACAGAAAGCAAGGTAAAACTCCACTGGTTGCCAGAAGAGTTTTTAGTGGAAAATGATGTCCGACTGATCCGCACCACTCCACCAGGGCGATATCGATTTAGCGTCGATAGAGCCCTTGCACATGGCATGCAAAACCGCAGCCTCGACGAACTCCTGGCGGATCAATTACTTGGCTACCATGATCGCAATCCGCTTGCTGATTTTGAATTCGGAAAACCGGAAACATCAACCATCTTGACCGCCCGAGAGCTCGAAATTCTGGAATTGTGGCGCCAGCTAAACAGCTAAAGGCGATGCCTCAGGAGTCGCTGGGTGGATTGTAATTAACGGCCTGTCGCAACACACGGATAAAATTCATGCCCCAGATTTTTTCGATCTGTTCAGGTGTATAACCGCGCGAGATCAAACCGTCGGTCACGTTTATCGCCTGGCTGGCATCCTCAAAACCGACAATTCGGCTACCGTGGTTAAAATCCGTGCCAATACCAACGTGGTCTATGCCGATCCGATCCACAACATAGTCGATGTGATCGAGAAAGTGATCAAGCGTCGCCTCGCCCAATACTTCGTTAACCTGTGCGATGAACGCCATTTTTTCTGCCTCCGTTTCCAACTCCCAATACAACTCGTAGGGGTAATCATAGTTTTCCTGGATGCCGGCTTCGCGACGTACACGTTTCAGATTACTGATCAATTCGGGTTTGGAAAAATCAAGTAAGTAGCCTTTAAATGGCGCAATATGCACCACACCGCCGGTAGCTCCAATCAAATCTATTTCTTCATTCGAGAGATTGCGCTGCACCTGGGACAATTGCTGAACATTAGAATGACTGGCAATCACCGGCGTAGTCGAAAGACGCATTACTTCCAACGCAGCAGGCTTGGAGAGCTGTGATATATCCACTACAGCTCCTAGGTCATTGATACGCTTGACAGCCTTGCGTCCCAACTCAGATAAGCCACCATGCTCAGCCTCTGCTTCATAGCTCTGGCTACTTCCATCAAACTTGCGACGCGAAGAATCCGCCCAGGCATTATGTCCTAAGTGTGTCAGCGCAAATACTCGAACACCTGCGGCATAGAACTCATCGATTGCGTTGAGGTCGGTACCCAAAATTCGCGCATTTTGCAGGGCCAGAATAAAGCTGGTCTTACCACCCTCATGCGCATCGAGCACCGCTTGTGCAGAGGTTGCAAGAACGATTTGCCCATCTGACGCGGAAATCAACCGCTCTACTTCTGCCAGCTCAGCATCGGCTTGAAGCCTGGCAGCTTGATAGTCCGTGGCACTGCGGTCACCGGGCCCGTCCACCGAAATTGTCATGACTACAGCATCCACCTGCCCTGATTTAAGCAGCTCAGGTGAAACCCGAGATCGACCATCGGCAAGAAGGTATCGTGCACGATCTGGTGTTGCAATATCCGCATGGGCATCCAGTACCAGGGATCGCTTATGAATTTCTGCAACTGGCGATGGTGGGCTCTCGGCCTGCGCAGATAGAGCCGCTGGAAGGAGCGCAAAAATCAACAATCGGCTGAGCATCATTGGTCTGTTATTCCTGGCAGTGAACGCCATTAAATCTTTAGGAGATGGCTAGACTATCACGTCATTCTCAAAGACTGAATCCAGGGTAACCCTGGTCGAGCCTCATACGAGCAGGGCCTTCCCACCGTCTATAAGCAAAAATAGTGCTGGCACTTTTTTTACAAATTGACTAAAGTCTAGTAAGTAATGCAGTTCAGGTTGCATTGAAAGAAAGGCAGCAACGATGCTGTGACAACAATGAATGGCCAGGAATAGTCATTTGGTGCCAGGGATTATTCCACATGTGAGCGGTAGATTTGGCCATGTTCTCGGAAAGGTTGTAGCTCGCTTTTGACTGTACCGGCACCCAATCAAACTTTTACAGATAAATTTTTAGCGGTGTGAATTCATTTCACCTGCAAGGCATTCGTCACTGAGGAGTTGATAGGTTTTGGATGATTAGGCAGGATCAATCGAGGAATTTATCGCTATCAGGGGAATAGCGTCGAACACCAGGTAAGCGTTCGATGGTCAGGAAATTGGGAGGGGAAGTATGTTAAATCTGGTTGACAGGATCTTGGTGGTGGCAGAGCCAGCTGATACCGAGACAGTTAAGTTAATCAAGAAATTGAACGATCTGGAATTAGATTGCCAGATCGTGGGTTGGAATGAAAATGTTTGGGAATTTCCGGAACCGACAATCGTTTGTGGCGAACGGAGCGACCTGGATATACTTCGTCAGAACCACCAGGCACCAACAGAACTGGGAATCGTTGTCTGGAACCACGCAGACCCCGACAGCGGTACTTTCATTTCCTATGAAGACGAACACTATACCGAACAGCAAGTAATTGAGCTCTCATTTAAGGAGAGTATTTACACGCTGATCCAGTCACACTTGCAGTGCAACCCGTCCTATGCTGACAGTAGTCACTATTACTGGCCTGGAAACATGATCGGTAGTTCGCCTGAATTCACCCGCATGCTAAAACTGGCTGGCAAGATCGCGAAAATAGACTGTGATGTATTAATCCAGGGTGAAACCGGAACCGGCAAAGAATTAGTGGCGCGCTCTATTCACTATCAGAGTGACCGCATGGACTATCCCTTCGTGCCGATTAACTGCGGTGCTTTTAGTGACGAACTCCTGCTCAGCGAACTGTTTGGTCATACCAAAGGTGCATTTACCGGTGCCAACACATCCCGTGTCGGACTTATCGAACAGGCCGAGAACGGCACATTGTTCCTGGACGAAATCGACAGCCTCTCTGGTAAAGCACAGGTCGCACTGCTGAGATACTTACAGGACCGTGAAATTCGACCTCAAGGCAGTAATGACCTGCGCAAGTGCGACACCCGGGTCCTGGCAGCCAGTAACAAACCCTTACAGGAACTGGTGGAAAGCAACCAGTTTCGAGAAGACCTGCTGTTTCGTCTTGATGTGCTGCATATTGACCTACCACCCTTGCGAAACCGTGGCAATGACATCCATTTACTGGTTCAATATTTCATCTGCCAAGCAGCCCAGGAATTCAATCACAAACGCCACGTATTTTCGCCAAACATGGTTCAAACCATGACCGGATATGGCTGGCCAGGAAATATTCGCCAATTACAAAATATCGTATACCGGCTATGTTTGCTGTCGGATCAGTTTGTAATCCGTACCGACTATGCAGAGAAGCTGGCAGGCGTAAACTGGCGAGACTATTTACCCACATCGAAAAAACCTACCATGTCTGATGGCATGCAAAAGGAGAAACAGCGCGTGATCGAGGGGTTTGAAACCAACTATTTAAAAAATGTTCTCTCGCAGACCTCGGGCAATATATCCAAGGCCGCAAGAATAGCGCAGAAAGAACGGCGTTCTTTTATTCGACTGATGAAAAAATACGGCATCCAGCGCGACGAATTTTTACCCAACCAAGGTTAAGAGGTTAGCGCGCTGTTTTCAGATTGGGTCGGGCGATATTGGTTTAACAACTGCGTTCTATACTGCCAGCTGAAGGCTAATCAAACCCTGATTCTCTGATTAGAATTCGATGCCAACGCCTACTCTGACCAAGGGCGATTTAATCTCAGAAATACCTGAGGCCACGCCACTATAGACATAGCCATTCACCTTGGTCATCCTGCGCGACATGGATACGCCAACAGCCGTTTCGCCTTCGTAATAGCCGGAACCAATATTTAGAATGGTTTTACCGGGCTCACTTGGAATTGCGGTTACCAGCGACGCTGCCGACGCAATTCCGGCATAGGTCTTACTCTCCAGGTCTTTGAGCTGTGATACCAAAGCGTCTACGTTATTGTCTCCCAGCTGACCCTGCACACCGCTCAATTGTCCTTCAAGGGTGCTGATGTTGTTTTGCGCAGTGCTCACATCGCCTTTGACTGTATCCACTTCATCACTCAGATTGTTGACCGTTGTGGTGAGATTATTTACTTCATTTTCCACATCATTAATTTGTCCAGAGAGTACTAGGTCTGTGGCGCTGACGTTGCTATCGGTGGAGGTGCTGCTATCGCTGCTGCCAGAATCATCGGTGGTAGTTGTGTCACTGGCGACTTCGCTACTTAGTGGCGCGCTGGACTTAAACACCAAGCCCTTGGACAGGGTTGTGGTCGGTTCCTCCATATCATCATCGTTACTGTTATTAGACCGGGTCAAGGCTGCAACAGTAACGGCGGCTGGCACTCCATAGAGAGCTATCTTCTTCAGCCTTGAAGTGCGTTTGCCTTCTGATGTTCCATCGTCGCTACCTTGAGACAGCTGGTTTGACCCTGCAGCAACGTCGTTGGGGGCAACAGTTGTCTTGTGCTCAGTCTGCTCATTTTGTTGAGGTTGCGGAGCAACCACCGATTGAGAGGAAGTTGTTGCTGGTTGTGCTGACACAGAGGCCAGCGTTGCCGGCTTATTCTGCAGGGCTTCAGGCAGGCTGTACAACTCGGCTGAGGTTCCCGACGAGGCTGGCTTGGGAACCGTCAATTTCGGCGGTGCTGAGACTGCTTTTGGAGCTTGCAGGACTTGCACTGATACCACCTGTCGATCTCCAACTGCGATCTTCTTACCGCTTGTATCGTAGATATCCTGGTATGAAATCGGAATCAGGGTACTGGAATCCTGGTCGGCAGACACCAGCCTCACTGGCACACTGTCCTGAGTAAAGAAGATACTTCCAGTTTGATCGAGCTGCGGTTCTTGCGGCTTGGACTGGATAGCTGGATGCACAGTGGCTTGGCCACAATTGACGCACTCCTTGTCACGTAGCGCCAGTTCATCGGAACCACTTACCAACTGGCCAAACATGGCGGTAGCGCCAATCAACAGACCTGTATAAAGAAAATATCGCATTTCACTCCCTCACAAAAAGTTTCCAATATGGTTCAAAGCCGGATACCATCGGATTAGAACAGTATTGATAAAACTGCAAATTATTTGCCAATTGCTGCCAGTTCCAGGGCCTCTACAACAGCCATGATAACGATCTTGCTAACAGCAACACTCAGCGTGCGTCAGTCGCTTCTAACTGCCGTTCAACCAACGATTCAAGGGGAACTGAGACAACAACCCAGGCCTTATCCTCAAGAGTTAATTGCAGCCGGCTAAAGTATGCGTGTATCCCTATTCCTGGTCGTTGCTTTAATAATCCTGCTGGCGGGCATCGTCGGTTATATTCTGGGTACAGCTCCAGCACAGCTAACCGGCGCGCACCTCACCAATCCAGGCGGGGATCTCGCGCAATCCTCACTCCAAAATACCACAGGGGAAGACGTAAATAAAACTCAAACCGCCGATTTACCAACGCTGCAATCGGTGTTGATCACCCAGGAAACCAGCCCCCTTCCTTTAAGCTTACGTGCCGGGTTGTACTTTGATGCGGCCCTGGCTGAAAAAGGCGCACTGCAAATCAGCGAGCTGGGTTACGCGGCATCGGTTCAGCAGTTCACCGATCAGAGCAATACGCTACTCTACCTGGTGGTTCTGGAACCCTTCAAGAATGAAGCCAATCTGCAATTGGCGAAATATGAATTGTTCGAGAAACATAAAATTGTGACGCAACGCATAGTTACACCCAAAAAACCAAAGGCTGCCGCCAACTAGCCAGCTACCATTTACCAAGTCTGAGTGGAAAAATCCTGTGTCGCACCGTATATTAGTGCTTATGTTCTGCCGCAGAGATCACCTAAGGATTAAAATCGCTCGCACAACCAAGCATGGTGCTTCATGTAGCTATGGAGCGTCTAATGAATAAGCCCGCTGCCTGGCACAATGTTCGTAGCGGAGGTCCTATTGCGAGCGTGACTCAAAGTGGTTTCATGGACCAACCAGGCCCGCATCGCAGCCCGCACCGGCATAACCATCTGCCAATTCACCGCGGGACCGTCGCTCACTCCGGGTTTCACGGTGTGGGACCCGCCGCCTATCATTTTCAGCACCATCATCCGGTCTACCCCTCTGAACGCAGACATCAGACATGCTGTCACCACCATCCACACTACCGGGCTGCAGACCTGCGCATGCAGACCTGGAGCAGTTCTACCTTGCTCTCATACCTCTATCAGAGTGAACGCCGTAAGCATTACTAGTGCTGCGGCGTGCTAGCGTCAGTGCCACGCACCGATAGCTTGCGCTTGTTACGATAATTTCTTGACTTGCAGGCGTCCGTACAAAACTTTTTCTTTTTACCCCGCTCGCCTGGGTGTGGAATAAACGGCTGTGAGCACTCGTGACAGCGCCGATATTCGATATTGCTCTCAACCGCTTTCGCAAACTGCAACCAAATCACACCAAGCAGGTTTTCGCAGACAAAGTAGAGATGGGAATCAGTATACGAGCGCCCTTCAAATAGTAGTGCCGGACTGCACAGACTGCCGAGTTTCTTATTCACGGCTCTTACCAGGGCCACCATGGCTGGCCGTTGTAGTTCTCCCGGCGCAAAAGATTGTAAAAGTTCTTTATCGGTGCCAGTAGATGCCACCAGCATTGAACTAACACCGGGATTACCATAGCTTACCGTACTAAGATCGTCATGCCAGTGCACAACCGAAGCCAGATAACGGCTGTCTTTAGCAGATATTGCCTCCCACAACTCAAGCAATGGAATATAGTGATTAAGCTCTCGATACCAGTGTTCCAACAATTCTCCAGAGATAACATTCTGGTAGGTCGTTCCGCCAGTCGCAGAGGTAAGTAACTCGGTGGGATCCACCACCGATTCCATGTTCCCCAACCACCCATACTGATTGGCAAAGACGAGTATTTCCTCGCTGCTTGGCTCACTACCAAGATCTGCGAACTTGTAGAACAGTGCAGGCTGCTCTTCCAAAGGTTGATAGGTTTTGCTGGCATTTCTGCCACCTGGCCAGGTTAGCACATCGACCATTCTTGATTCCGTATTTCCCGCCTCGTGACGAAGATCGACGGTTTCCAACCGACGAATTTTGTACCCGCTCTGTGGCAGCGATTGGGTAAAGCTGGCTATCAGATCATCCATAGATATAAACACGTATAAAACACGATTAAATTTATTAAAACACGATTAATCAAATAGTAATAGCGATTTGTTTGTGATTGTTCTGCGTATAATCACTTGTAGTGCAATTTGAGTTTTAAGCAAAATTATTTTGAGTGAATAGTAGTAAACCCCGACCACTAATGCTTACCAACGAATCCTGGGCGGACCATGATGCCAGGCGTACCCGCACGCACGCACAAATACGGGCACAAAATCCAACTACCCCGGAACACGCTCAACGCCAGAACCATCTGGCGGTAATGACACAGCTGCAAAATCAGAGCCCAGTTTCCAGGCGTCCATACTTCTGGGCGCAAGGTGGCTCGGCCGATATGTTTAGCCAGGCTGTGGCCCGGAATATGGTTGCGATCTCCAAGGAAAAACACTCGCCAGACACCAAACAGGGGCCGGGGCCCTTGCTCACACCCAATGAGCATCTGGGCCTGCAAATGGTTGCCCACCGCGAACAGGCAATCCAACGTTATCACCACTCTCTGGCTGAGTCTCAGGAGCGACTTTCTCTGTACAATTCCCAGTTGGCTAGTGCCCAGCAAAGCCTGGATACCTTCGAAGAAAGAAAAGCGAAAGCAGACCCCAGCCAACATCAGCGGTATGACATGATGCGTGAATGGGACCTGGAAACGGTCACCGATATGCGCGCTAATATCAGCGAACTAAGCCAGGAGCGCAGACTGAACCAGGACAAACTGGACGCCACTCAGCAAACGCAAATCAGTTGGCCAGGCAAAGCCGATTGGAACCAGGTTAAGAAGCGCATGCGTGGATCTGCTTCTAAACTGGTGACGTTGGGACATGGCAATAAGAACCTGGACCATGTATCCGAGGAATTGGTGCCAACGCGAGAGGACCAATTGCACAAATTTGGTACGATTGTGCAATCTCAAATTGACTCGGGGTTGCCGCTCGATAGCGTCGCCAAGCGGCTTGATGCCTGCCATGGCGCGGCGAATCCAATGAACCCAACCTGGGTGCCAGACCTGCAGACTGCGGAACGGGAAGGTAGGTTAACAGCCACAGATCGAAGCGCTTTTCTCAAAAGCGCCTCATCAACACAGAAATTAGCACAGGCCTATCAGGACCGTGGCGTTAAAATGCCCGACGTGCGTGGTGTCACGACGACCATGGCGCGCTTCCCTAATACGCAACCCAATCCCACTTACATTAATGAAGTGGATCTTGGGGATGTCCATGGACGAGCCCCGCGCAAAGATCATGCTGTCACTCATCAACCGATTTTTAAACTTCCCCCGCAGTAAATTAGAGTGCTTGAGGCGATAATTACTTCTCTCATTTTATTCGCCAATTACGTCGCCTCGAAGAGATACTACGCGCAACCGGCACCTCTCGCCCACCGTGTAAGCTGACTGCGACAGCACGCCTTTTAGGGGCACTCTCCGGTAGGTCAAGCTTGCGCTTTCGAGTCACAACCGGTGGCTTTGGCTGGGCTACCACAGGTGCTGGGGGCGTTCGGGTCTTATGTTTTTCGCCCATTTTCAATGCAAAGTCCGGGTTTCGGTACCACAAATTGATCATTGCCTGGCCGATCATTGGTGCGACGCCCTTACGGCTGCTATGCAAAGAAGGACCACGTTTGTTCTCAGCATGAATGTTCACCCGGTGCAAGGACACGCCTGACTTTATGTCTCCGCGAGAATCAAAGGGCGAGTAGGCACGCATAGTTTGATCAAGCACCGTTTCCAATGACCGGTGGCTGTGGACCTCACCAACTCCCTGCATCTCGCGCATACTGGTAAACAGGGTATGGGCAGCAGAACCCTTGAATGAGTCTCGTACTCCTTTGCTATCGAGAAAACTGTCAGTGTTGAACTGCAAAGTTGGTACGGCCCGCTCTTTCACCGTTCTGGCGTATTTGCCCTTGTAGCTGCTCCGCCCGTGAATACCGAATTGACGATCAGGCGTAATATTCACCGTTTTAATTGAGGGTGAATGATCACCAGCGCTAGGGGCATCCACCTTACTGATCAATCCGGAAGTATCCAGGCTTTGCAGTCGGAGCACCGGAGAGTCATGTGGTAGCGTGTGTCGAAGACGGGTCAGGTAAGCGCGTTTATTTCTGTCCTTGCCCCTCCCTTTGGTGACACGTTTAAGCACCTTTGGGCCATGCAAACCAACTCGGCGGTCCGACAGCAGCTTGGAACGAATTTTACTTCGACTGGGCATGGCCGCTTACTCCTTAGTTTGTTCCACTGGTATCACGACGCTGATACTGGGCTGCTGTAGATGAGTATCCTTCCGCGGTTTTCGTAACACTGAAAACGGTCGATCGGTCAGCAGTATCCAGCCTGGCGTGAACCGCAGGCATACCCGATTCATGCGCCTTGATAACGCGTTTTTCCAGGTGGGCGTCGACCACCAAATTCGCGGTTTGGGGCACATAAACCGTTTTGGCCTGGTTGGTTTGCTCGCCCCCTACTGAAAACGGTGCGGTGTGTCCGGAATGCGCCAGGCCAGAGGCCAGTTCCGCTGGGCGAGGACTGGATGGTCGCGGTATTTCTTTCTCCGCCCCGCCCTCAGGGGGACTGGCAAAAGTACTGGTAAACATAGCGCCGGTGTAAGCACCACCTTCGCTTGGAGCACTGCGCATATCAACTTGTGTCATCCCACCTTCGGAAAACGTTTTTCTTACCTGGTCGACAAAAGGTGTGGGTAACACATCATCGAGGGTTGACCCGGTAATCACATTGTCACGAATAGCTTTATGTGTTTGCTCTCGCTCTATCTCCGACAGCTTGCCTCCGGCAGCCGTGCCAGAGGCGACCGCAGCCGACACATCAACACCAAAGTGCGTCAATATTCCTGGAAACGATGCCCGTCGTGCCGCGATTTCTTTCTCCTTGCGCTGTCGCACCCGCACTGATGGTTTTCTGCGCTGTGGTTCCGCGCGGGCGCGCTTGGGGGCCTGATGAGATAATGCCGGTGGCGGCGGTGAGGGCGATCTTGCTACCGGGGCAACGCTTGAAGCTGAGGCACGTCGACCACGTTTTTTCATTGGGCTCTTGCTCTTTAACTGACCGCTGAGCGCTCTCTTGCCAGAACCTGAATCCGCCATGAAACCTGGAACCTACCACCCGCATGCGGTGCCGTTAGCTGTTCTTTTTGCTGTTGGCATATTTAGCAGCACCGGCAATGCTTGCGCCCATTTTTCGCGCAACTTCTACACGTTGCAGGCTGCTCAAAAGACTTCCACCACTTTTAAGTACGGCTGCTCGTTTGGGTAACCGTGCTTGACCCCCTGCGCTCATCATCGGTGTCGCGCCATATTGATGCACCGGGCCAGTTGGACGATTCTCCGGTTTAGCTGCTTCCACATCATGAAATGCCTGGAAACCCTGGTGAGTATTAACGATGTGTTGCGAACGATGATACTCCTGTCTGCCGTGATCAAGATTGATCGTTTGCTCGGTTAGATTTTCATGTGTCGAGTGGTCTCGTGAAGCGGAAATATCAGCCCCGAACTCGGAGTCGCCGCGGAGCACCGCGTGTTTTTCAGTGGCCCAGGAATCCACGATAACATCGCGTTTGTCGGTTTCAGTGTGTCCCATAGGACCGCGCAACTCGGAAAAGGTATGCTTGGCGCCTCCGTGCCCAACCTTGGCGGCCACTGCGCGCGGATCCATATGCGCAGCTGTATCCGTATAAGTTGAGGCTGCATGCATATCACAGTTCCCCGCGCGCATGAGTTCAGCCACTGAAGCGTTTTGCGCAAAATCGCCACCGATAAAATTCTGATAGCCAACCGCCGTACGATAATGCGCTTCCGGGAAGCGTGGATCATTAGCATCAACATTGCCCCGACCCTTATTCAATTTTTGTCGCACACGGTGCATGGCTTCAGAACCCACCCGTAAATTGTCAAAAGTGAGATCGCTCAGATCGTCGATACCCTTCTTGCGCGCCACCGCATGTAGGCCAGAGGCATATTCCATGACATTTTTCGCGCCCGTGGAAAGCTCTCTTGCTGCCTGCGCCCTGCCCTGCGGTGTGGCACCTGATTTGGCGTGCATGGCGCGTAATTCTCCATGACGCTGATTAATAAAACTCTGATGGACATACGCCTCATAGTGCTTATCGATCATGGCTTTCCGACGGGTAGTAAACGTATTACCGCCGCCGAAGAAACCCTTCGTTTTACCCCACAGACCCAGGGAACGCCCCATTTCCTGATCAACTTGGGCTTTCACGAGTTGATAACGCTTCTTATAGTTGCCACTGGCCATGTTTATTTTCTCCTCATTGGCTTATGCCTGTTGTGCAGTCATTAGGTCTCTGGCTGATGTTCAAATGCAAGCAGTTCGATGGGTGATTCAATTTCAGTCAACAAAGCACATAGAGCCTGGTAGTGCTCAAAGGCGCTGTTCGAACCGGTAGTGAAAAACTGATACTCCTCATCAGGTGGTTTAGCGCTCATCGGCAGCATCTTGAAGCCTAACGCCCCTAACGCCGCAATAGAACGCGAGTTATCTGCAAACGCGCACGTGTAAACCTCCGCAATCCCAAGGGTTTCTCTGGCCATGGCGAACATCTGTGCAGCAGCAGCCTGACCAAACCCCCTACCCTGATAGTCAGCGCCGATCCAAAAATAGAAAAATGCATTGTCTTGATGCCATCGCAAAGACACCACACCGATAAAACCGTATTGCCTGTGCACAACTGCATACAAACCACGATTGTTAATGGCTATTTGCTCCGCTCGCCAACGCTCAAATTCCGACAGGTCAACAAAATCTGGCAAAGAAGTCATGACGGCAATCGACGGATCGCGATATTGATACAAATATTCTTCTGCGTAGTGACTGGCTAACGGCAACAGGCTGAGACCCTCATCGCGACTAAGTTCAGCTGCATAGCAGGCATCACTGTCTTGTTGTTGCAGACATCGCTCCAGGTCTACTCTTAGATTCTCTAATTCCGGATCTAAAGGTTGGCCGCGTTGCGTTTGCAACAGGCTTCTCTTCGTCAAGGTTAACGCCTTCTGCCATTCACCTAATTGCAACCAACAAAGAGCCCGGTAGTAATCCACAGCGCGGACATCTGGCGGTTGCTGGATTGATGAATCGGCAGGCGTATATTTGTGCACATAGTCCAGGCAACTGTTCGCAACTCCCCAGGCGCCCAGGCGCATGGCCAGTAAGGCAAAATCGGTTAGCAGATTGCCCTGCTCTGGGAAAACGTAGTGCCCTTGCCAGGATTCGATGATGGCATCTCGCCAATCCAGCCGCTCCTGCGCGCCCAATGACGGCAAGGTGTCAAATAAGCAGTCCAGGTGCTGGAAAATTATTCCCGCGTCGTACTCTGACATCCTCAACAGGCTTAGCAGCTGGCTCGAACTCATCCTTGGCTGCGATTGCAAGGCTAACGCGCTCATATGATGTAAAGCGGCATCTTCGTCCGCAGTTATGTGATGAGTAAGTTCGGTTATATCTGGGATATAGGTGGCATCACTGGTGGGGAACCACGCGACGCTATGCAACGGCGAGCCAGGATCTGCCTGTTGGTGGCGGATTTCACCGCCGGAGGCGTCTACATGCCACTCAAGGGCATGCCCGTTTATCGGCAAAAAATACCTAGGATGAGGCCCAAACTCTGGAAGTGCTTGCTGGCGCAAATTGAATTCTCCATGAAAACCCCGGTCACTGCTGATCAGCAACAGGCCATTTGCTACAAGATCTCGTAGTCTTGCTACAAGTGCGAAGAGCTGATCAGGCAACAACACAACCGCACTATCGAAGCGTTCCACGTAGCGCAATATTAAAGCATCAGGTTCGTCTTGGGTGAGCTCCCGCCACTGGTATCGGTCGGCCTCAGGGATCGGCTGTACTTCTTGTTCCCAGGGATTAAAGTCGTCTGCTAATTCCGCAACGAAACAACGTCCATAGTGAATGTGGTACAAGGATTGACGCAGACGGCTGAGCACACCGTTTGCCAATACTGTTAAAGGATTGACAATACTGTGCTTGCCTAACACCAATTGTCGACTGCTTAAATCGATATAATTTTGCTGTCGCAAGTCGAATCTAACTGGTTCCAGGGTGCCCGCCTCGATCCAGTGTCGCAAGCCTGGATGTTGCCAGCAGTCAGACACCAGGTCAGCGTGACTATCTGCCAGCAGATAGCAGGGTTTAAATCGGTTCCACTCGGCATCGCTTAACTCTTTTCGCAGTCTTGCGAGAACCTCAGCAGCATAACAACCGTTCCCAGCTTCAAGTTCAAGAATGTAATTGCTTTGCCCCGCTATGTGCTTACCCTCGTCACTCAGTTGACGCCAGGCATCTGCGATGAGCTTGGCATGACCCTTAGCCAGTACTGCGCTCGACACCTCCGACTTGAGGCAGGCATCATGAAACCCATCCAGAGCCTTTTCGGCCAGGTCCAACTGCTGCCAAATTGTATGCTGATCAAACTGCGAAAAGTCTCGTTCAAGCTGGGGAGATTGCGAATTCTCATTCATAATAACTGGCCTCAGCTCCAATCAAGCTGACGGTGTACCCTGTTCGACGCCCTCGACACCCAGCATTTCAAAGATATTCAGCTGGCCCTGGCGTTCAATGAACAACTCATTATACAACTGACCGGTATTCATCCGTCCCCATTCAATGGCCTTATAAATCAGGTAGGGTGCTGGGCTGTGCGGATCATCCACTACCAGGTAATCGGCGATGTTTCGCAAGGCGTTATAGGCATCGTTACGGCTCCTCACCCGGTCCGTCTCAAGTAGCCCGGAAACACCCTGAGCTTGGGGCAACATGATTTCGTCACCCTGGTCGCATTCACCTTCGGTTGCAGGTAATACACCGCGCTGGTCAAGTTGGTGATACGCCATGCCAGCGATTTCCTCAAGTAAACTACTGATGCCGCCCAGCGTTGGGGAATCCTGCCCGAGTTTTTCATCCATGAAACCCACCAGGTTATCGATAGCCTGCAATGCCAGCTCAAGGTCTTCATAGAGCCGCTGATAAAACTCGATAGCGGTTTGGTTGATGTGGAATACCACGGTGTCGACATTGATCTCATTCTTCAACTCAGTCGCCTCTGGATGTGCGGTAAACATCTGCGTATTTCTGAGTGCCATCTCCCAATCTGACCAGGAGTACTGCGACTCCGCGTCAGGGCGTGCCGTAATGGGAATCTGTTTAACCACGACCGCCAGCTTGCTGTTAATCCAACTGATAATATTTACTCGATGTTCACTGTCGCCCTCTTCCATTTGCGGGTGTACCTGCTCCCAGAACTGGCTGAGCATCTCATGCAGAAGGTGAATACTCGGGGCAATGGAACTAAACCCGGTGCGCATTAACTGTGCTTCCATCATCCAAACTGCCAATTGGATGTCCTTACTGCGCTGCTGCAAGGTTTGGGAGGTCAGTTCATAGACCGTGCCCCAATCCGCGCGCTGCATATCAAACTCCCAGACACCACGTGGCGTGGTACTGTCATCCTCCAGTCGAGCAGCCTGGATCTGCTGGTAGACCTCATCGTCACTGAGGTTTGATCCAGCAGGTGCTTCCGCTGCGATGGGTTTCAACATTGCAGCTAGTGCCATGTCGTTCTGCTGTTGGAAAATCTCTTCTATCTTGTGTGCTAGTTGATCCATTATTGACCTCTCAATGGTTGAGCAGAGTAAGGGAAGCTATCAGGCAGGCTTAATAGCTCGAGCTGTTTGGTTTCGGGATTGAGCCCGTATAAATCGACACCCAACGGAATACTGAAACTGCTGGGCACCAGTGGTGGCCGAGTCAGCGTTGTGCTGACTCCTGTTTTGGGATATTGCGCTTTTACCGGGAACTTCAGGATGACCGTACCTGGCTGGGCGATGGTTTCCTGGTTCCCAGGCACTACTTGGTAACGTTGCAACATTCTGAACAAGGCCCAGCTGCCACTCTCGGTATAGCTGATGGTAGAGCCCTGTACATTAACGGTACTGCTAGTTTGCTGGGTCAGGCTGAAATTGGAACTGGATGCCAGCCGCGCACTGAATTGCAATGGCTCACCGTATTCCCAGGTAAGTTTGTTAGAACTGCCCGGCAAGGTGACACTACGGCCGCTGGCCTCCAGGGCCTGGTATACAATCTGGTTCAGACCCATGTTCTCGTGGTCTTTGTAGATCCGGAAAGTCAGCTGCAGGTTCACGCCACCGGGATTGTTTCTGGTTTGATTCAGTGTCAACGCCAGAAATCTAGACACGGCTTGCAACTCCTTGACGAATGCCAATGGCGCTGAGTAGCTGGACACCTGGTCACCTGCCTGGGCTACTTTTTCGCTGAATTCCTGTTCCAAGGAATCGCTGATGGCATCAAATTTGTTAAAGAAGTTGCGTACCGCGGCAGGGCTGGCCTCCACGGCTAGCTGGGCAGTTGTTGCTGCTGGATCGATGAAGGGATAACGACCCGCCAGGTTTGTGTTAAATTCTTTGGCCAGTTCATCGTATTCATCCACCGCATCAGTTACCTTAACTCGGTCACAAAACATGGTAATCGCCAGCGATAAATAACCATCGGCCTGGGTAAAAATATCCTGCCCGCTCTCTATTTGATACTCCGATGGACAATCAGGCAGGGTTACATCCAGGGAATCACTAAATCGTTGTTCCAGTTTCGCTATCGTATTCTCTGGGTCCTTGCGCGCAACTTTTGCCAATTCAGCTAAAGTCTGCTGCCAAATCTGCTCGCGAGCTGATTGTGCAGAGGACTGCCCCCCGGTATTCAGCAAGTAGGTTACCGGCGCTTCAGCGTAATTATTAGCCAGGAAACTGGCTCGTTCCAATTGTGAGGACAAGTAATTCGCCAAAGCCTTCTTGTCATCAATACCGTACAGTGCCTTCAGGACCTTCACCTCGGTGGTATCAATATTGGTCTCCGACAGGTAGAGCCGGCTGCTACGTGCCAATTGATCGACCGCGGTTAACAGTGACAAGGCCGAACTACGAGTAGTGTCCACCCATGCCTCGCTATCAGCGTGAAATCCCAATTGATTGAGTGAGTCACGCAGCTGGTAAAAGCCTTCCACCACAGAGGAAAAATTCCTCACCCTGTCCAATACCAACTGCTCGGGGCCAGCTTGTGCATTTGTAGCCGTATTAGCACTGGCTAGTTGTCCAAACTGCGACAACTCAAGCTGGTAAATCATTGCATTGCGCAGCTGGGTCAGCATGGAGCTTTGCAGGGCATAGGCGTCTGCATCGGCCGTATCCGGGCTCAGTTGATCAGGCGCCGGGAAACCGTTATCCCTAGCATATTGTTCGTATTCACGATAGTAGTTAAGCGCTGTGATAATTCGTGAGGCGTCCCAGACGATGGTGCCTGGTGTTGGAGCGGGCTGTTTCGACGTATCCAGGCTCATAAAAGCCAGGTTCTGTACACTACCGTAATCACCTCGAAACGCCAGCATCGCTGGACTGAACTGCACCTTCCCTGCAGCATCACGCACGAATGGCTTTGCCACTGGGCCGTAACTGGTGTTTTCCAGCTGTCGATAAAAACTTTTCTCACAGAATTGTTCGCTGAACAGGGCTACCGATTGATCAGCCGCTTGGCCGCTCTCACGGGTAGGATCGTCCCAGGCGACCTGGATTTCAGCTAATCTGCGCCGCATTTCGCGACACGGATTAGTATTCGCATTTTCACCCAGCCAATTTTCGGCGATGTAGCCGAACCAGCGATCAACGGCAATGACATTCTCATTATTAACCTGCTCGGCGTTGTACGGTTTGATGGATACTGGTTCTGCGTTGCCGATAATACTGCTGGCGGATGCAGTGGGAATGCGTGAAGATGACTGAATGCGCGAGTAAAATTCATTGGCATTCATTTCCACATGATCCCAAAACATCGGTGAGGAGCTTTTATCGACTCCAGTTGAACCTTTAGGGCAGTGGTTGTTGACGGCCTGATAACGATAATCCAATTTCTCCATAGCCAGGGCATAGAGATTGCTGCGCCTAAAAAAACCTTGTTCGGGTTTGATGCCATACAAGGCGTAAATCAAGTCAGAGAACTGGGTGAGAATCTGGGCTCCTTGCTGTTTACTTGGTTTGGAAAGCTCGATAAACGAATGCCGTTTGTCCTGAAACTGTTCTAATTCGTTTAACCAGGCCTGGGCAAACACCCGTTGAAAACTGGCAGGATTATCTTTCGCTGCGTACTGGGTGGGGGTGCGCATCAGAGTGCCAAACTGCGAACCCAGCGTGCACTCCATAGCCGGGAAAACGATTAGATCAAAGTGATTCTCAGAAATCACCTGCACCAGGTCATCGTCAACGCTGGCAAACCAGGATGCCGGCAGCCCCCATCGGAAAAAGCGTCTGGCATCAATATTACTGAGTTGATCGAGCACATTGTAAACCTGCGCATAGCCCGTGCCACCAGTCTGTAAGGTGGATTGCATGTTGGTAAGGGAATCAGTGACACTGACATATTGATTCTTCAGGCTCCACAGACTCCAACCCCCAAACACGAACAATAGCGCCACGATAGCCAAGCTGACTTGTTTATAACGGTCGAACAATTGCTTATGTCGTAACATGCCGCGGCCAACTGGTACGGCCAAATTGGCTTCGGCAGCAATCTTTTTCTCCAACAAGTCATACAAGAAAATGCTGTCGGCCGAACGTTCCAGTTGTTCTTCTTCCAGGCTTCGACCTACGAAGTATAGGCCACGAAAATGCATTCCATTTTTGTAATTCGCATTGTCGAACAATCGATCACATGTTGCTTTAATAGCATCTTCTATGGCATTGATTTCTAGACCTAAAAGTACAAATTGATCGGCAAGAATCAACTCATTCTTTTGAGCAGTTCTCTCCACCTGGTTACGAGTAATGTCGGCGTGGATGTACCGCATTCCCCGACGGATTACCTTAGGCTGGTATTTTTCGCCAAAGGCAACATCAGACGACCAACCGAAGATCTGTTGGTGTTGATCCCAGTTTTGCTGTGCGAATGCGTTGAAGCCAGTTAACGATTCACAATGACTGACAATCAGATACACCGGCAGAGCGAACGGAATATCGGCATCCACTGTAGCAAGACCATGTACCGCGGTAGCGATAAAGCTGTCGAGACGCTCTGCATTTTCCTGTTCGAGCATCGCTGCTGGGACACTAATTAAAATCCCATCTATCGGCCGCTGCGGTCGTTGATGGGAAATTTTGTCCAATGTACTCTTCAGCCCTGGCGGCGGCCCCGCTTTCTTATCCGGTGGTTCTGCGGCAGGATCCTCTGGCACCTCAATCGAGAGTTCTGCTACCGTCATGTCTTTTAACAAGTACCAGTAATCTTGTGCAGAATGGCTCAAGATTCCCTGCAAATGTTTAGGCACGCTGCGGGGGGTCTGACCGGCGGGTGTGTTGTCGAACAGAGAATTTTTGCTCGCGGGCTTTAGCTGCAAATACAACGGTGTGTCGTACACATCACTCGCTGCAATCGACATATGTCGGACAATCTGACTGGCCCAGTTGAAAAACGCACTCAACGATGCTTTGATCCATGCCCAGATTTCCGCTAACCGGGATGACTCTTCACTCTCTACCTTGGTGCTGGGCACTTTCAGCCAGATCCATACCAAAGCAATCACAATGAGAATGATTAATGCGAACAACATGATCGCAGCGTGATTTTCCAGCAAGCCGGAGAAATCACTGAGAACTTGGCGTAGCCAGTCCATCATAAGCCCGACAACTCCCCGGTAAAGCGACTGCTAAGCCACCACCAAACCAGGCTGCTGGCAAGTAAATACAGCGCCACCGTCAGAAGCAAAAATTTGTTCCAGCCGGCAAACGGCTCCAGCTTTTGCGGCAGATCAGGATTGCGTACAAAGGCATAGGCGGAGGGAAACAGGTAATTCAATTTTCCGCTGTAGCCAGTCATCGACAGTAGTTGACTGCGGATTTCACTGACCTGTTCCTCCTCGCCACGAAGTTTGCCGCGAAACCCGAGTTGCAATGAAAGAATGAAAATCATCGCCTGCTTCTTCTCGAGATTTGTCAAGACGTCCTTGCGCCGGAGCGCATCCAGCCGGCGATAGTAGTCATTACCTGCATAACTGGTTGAAAACACACCCTGCTCGATAGAACATTCGTTCCAGTACTGTGCCCCAAACCATTGAATCTGCAACAGGAAAACTTCGTCGGCCAGCGCGCTCATCAGGTACGCGGCCTCACGGTAGGCCGCGAATTCCAAGGCATTGGTATTTGCCGATACATACTCCATTTGCTCGTTCAACACTGCTTTTAGATGCGCTGCCAGCAACTCGGTTTTTTCCCGGTCCGACAACTCTCCGGCGATTTCCTCAGGGCTGATCTGTTCCCATTCAATTGCACCGGCCATGATCATCTTTTTAACCTGGTACACGCGTGCGTAAAACTCCTTGAAGAGTTCCAGGGTATCAAGACCATGCCATTTAGCCGGAGTGCTCATATTTCGCTTGCTAACTCCTGCTCATATGGCTGGAATAAAGCCAAACCGATTCTGGGTAGGCATTGCTGGCGATATTCCCGGCACTGCTGATAATCAGGCGTTCGCCAAGGTTTATATTTCGATCCGAAACTGGCACGTGCAACACGATGCGTTCCTGTCCGTCTGTCGCTTTGAACAATGTTGTTTCCAGAATTTCACGTTCAGCACCCAATAGTCGGCCCTTGCTGACACTTTTATACATCGATTCACTGACAATGCGGGCACTGCCGACGAACTCTCTCAAAACGTCCTCAGACTGACCCACCTTGGCCCTGATCTCGATGGTCAGAATAGTGCCAGGTTTGGATTTAGACAGATCAATGCTGAATTTGTCCTTGTTGAAATCAAACGGCAATAAGCTGAACTGAGCCTTGATGGAATCCAACAGATTGCTGATGTACTGGTAGATCACATCGAACCCGGCACGAATATCATTATGATCATAGGCGGGCAACCTCGGTGGCACAGGATCATCTGTGAGGCGAGCTAAGTAACCAACCGCATCACAAAAAGCAGCGTAGGCGGTAAAGGGTTGCGTCTCAGCTGACAGCACCAATTCCAATTTAGGTAATACTGCACCGAGCGCTGCTGACGTATTTTTCTTTTTAACCCTCTCCTGTCGCGCCAAACCACTGGAATTCGACGCCGCTATTCCGGCCAGTTGAACCGCTTTTTGGCGGATCTCAAACACTTTTTCCTCAAACTCTTTACCCAGGGCATCCGCGCTGGGCACACCCTGGCAGCGAAACAGCCGTACTGGTGGAACATAGTCCGTCACACGAAAAGTTTCATCGCTCTCACGCTTGATACGCATCAGTGGCATCGAGACATAGCGGCTCGGTGGTAACTCACCAACTTCGAGCCCATAACGCGGGCTTAGGCGGTGCACTTCTACCCCGTTCTCGCCAGTGTTTTCGTCTACCACCACTGAGCCCGGCAAGGAGTCGAACCGCTGGATCGCCGCACGTTGGTAAGCGGCATTCTCGGTACGAATTGGCACTACCAGGTGTACGGTGGCAACACCACCACCCTGCTGCAGCTCAGCCACTTCATTTAAGTCGACTTCCAGAACCGATCCTTTATGATCGTTCTCGTTGTACTTCACCACCAGTCCATCCGGCATGATGCCGTAGACACTGCGAATCTTCAGCGCGCCTTTTAAAATACCCGATGGTTCAAAATCCAGAGAGTACATGCCCCAAAAATACGGACTGGTTAGCGACAAGACATGGAGTTGTTCGATTTCGCGATGCGCCTGTTCCTGCTGGAAATGGTGCGGTGATAACAACATTCCTTCATGCCATTGCACCGCGTATTCACGTTGTTTGCTCAGTTCCATAATGGTTCTCCGGTCAAAAGGATCATTTTTTAGCGTCCTTCAGGGTAATCTTGCGTTGTCCCAGCAATAATTCTGGGTTCTTCATTGGGGTTAAATTGATCGTGTAGTCCTCGCTCTCATCCAGGTAGTTGGCGAAAGCCATTACCATTAGCGCTTTTTGATAGGCCTCGGGAAATTTTTTCTTTTCCTTGGCTGGGGTCAGTACTGCTTGTGCTCCCGGCACTAACTCATAACTAAAGGTCACAAACTTGTCGGGGTTTTGCAGCTGCAGTTGCAACTTTTCTTCGAACCACTTGCGGGCGGTGTATTTTGCTACTTGGGTAACGAGGATATCGTCGAAAAGGAATACGACGTCTACCGCCACCGGTGTGGACTGGTTGACGTCATCACTCGCAGCCAGGTGAATATTCTTGATCTGGTTATCTGAATAACGTGGCAGTAGTTTCTCAATAGAACTGCACGCAGTTAAACCGAGCAAAAGACACCACAAAATGATCCACACTTGGCCGTGCCGCAGGATTGATTGGTTAGAATTCTCGAAATAGCACCCTCTCATGTCAGCACCATTACCTTGATCTGACTGGGCGTAATGGTGACTCCGACCATATTGCCAGCTGGACCATTTTGTTCAGTTGGGGAAAGCATTTTTACCACCGGCATGGCAGTGGCGAACACTTTGAAACTGCCTAATAGATGCCGCTCAGGTCCCATAAACATGCCAGATGCGACGCCACCAGCCACCCCCGCGTTATCGCCATTGCTAACCACTGCCGAGGTCATCAAATTATGAATAGGCATGGCCTGGATCAGCTGATTCAACACCGTAGGTACAGAGGTCGACGTAAGCGCGATATTCGGATAGGGAATCGGCACCGGACCCGCCGGGGTCGGTGTATTACAGACATCCGGAAAGGCAAAGTGGATCGCGGGGAAAAATGAATTGGTAAACATTGTTAGCCCATGTTGATGCGCTTGGCATCCAGTCTCAGGTCATCCTTGGCGGTGACTATTTGGCTGCCAGCATTGCTGCGTAACACGCCTTTGGTTTCGACGGAGCCCTGATCGCAATGGTGAATCCAGTTCGACATCACCGCAATCACATTGCCCGAAGCAGTCTGGAGCAAATCACGACATCGGAGGCTAAGTTTCCGACAGCTTTCAATGCTCAGTTCCCGCAATGAACGCAGATTCAATGAACGACGTCCGACCAATTCAAGCTGCTCAGCAGAAATCATCATTTCCTCCGCACAATTAAAACCGAAATAGATCTTCTTGCGTGCTACAGCCTGCAGTAAGGCGACAATAAATGCGCCATGTTGAGTATTGACATAGGTCACCAGGTCCCCGCATTCGAGCTGTACTCCCAACCCATCGGCGACCTTAGCCAGTTGGTCACTATCCAATAAAAAGTAATCGCCCTGCTGATCGATAATCGTCGCATAAGCCAAAGAGGTTTGTTGATTGACCTGCTTACCTGCCAGGACATTTACGCTATTTACAGATTTCATTCATAACACTCCACGTTGACTAAACAAGGATTCGGCTTGACCCCGTCCAGCAGGCTCGGGCATGGGCTGACTCGCTGCGAACACAGATTCCCTGGTTGCGGAAACCTTCAGCTCGTGCGTATCCAGGTACGCGGCATCAGCAGCTGTGAAATCGCAGGCGCTAATCTCGCCGTGCGCAAACTTGGCTCGATCCATTCGCACCCGCATAAAACTGCTTTCTTCAATGCAAGCTTGTTCAAAACTGGCATCTTCGAGCTGGGCATCGGCAAAGTTCACTCCCTGAATCCTGGCTTTAGCAAAATTACTCGAATTCAGATTACTCTTGGAAAAGTCGGCCCCGATAACAATGGCGTCGCAAAACAGGCTTTGTTCCAGCTGTGCTTGCTTAAACCCACACTCGTTAATAGTGGCCTTAACAAACAAGCATTGACGCAAGTCGGCAGCCCGAAACTCCACCAATTCCAGTGCGCTCTGGGAGAAATTACAGCGCACTAAGTGCGCGCCTGACATTTGCCATCCAACAATAATGCAATCTACAAAGGCCACCTGCTCCAGGCGTTTTATCTTAAATACCGATTGGCGAAAATCAGACCCGGTCCAAGCGATATTCAGATAACTGCCATCAATGAACCGGGCTGCCGCTATATTATTTTCCACCAACACGGTTGCCTCGGCATTCAGACCAACAAATCGAGCCGCCTGCAGGTTGTTCTGCAATAGATGGCATTTTTCCAATCGCAGATTCTGCCAATGGACGGCCGACATCTCACATTTGGTAAAGCTGCACTCCTGGATCTGTTCGATTTGCCAGCGTGAGGTGCGCAAATCACACTGAGTGAACGAAACACGTTGTAGAGAACGCCCGACCAGGCGACACCCCTGGAGATTACAGTTAACCAGGCTAGCACCCTCGAGGTAGTCGGTGTTTAACACGGCACCACTAAAATCAACTTTATGAAACACCCCACTGCGCAAATCCAACTCAGACAGATTCCTACCAGTCAAATCCGCCTGGTCAAGGGGACGATGTTGTTTGATTGATAGCCGCACCTCCTCGAGAGATGGAATGGCAACGCCATCAGCGTTCAGGCTACGCGGATTCAGTGGCGCATTCATGCTCTCACCTCCGCCATCGGGCCAATGTTTTTTGCATGATGCAAATCGCACTGCTCAAAGACAGTCTCACTGACATCGGTGTTAAAGAATTCACCACTACGTAGGTCACTGTCTTGCCAATGTGATTTGCGCAACAATGATTCCATAAAATTACTGTGTTGCGCCTGCACTTCCTTGATCCTGGCACCGGAAAACACACAACGCAAAAACCCGGCTCGAGTCAGGTCAGTGTCGTGAATTATGCAGTCGCTAAAGTTAGATTCCTTGAAGATGCTATCAACCAACTTGGTTTGGCTAAGATCAATTCCCAGTAAACCCACTGTCTTCGCCGTGCACTGGCTAAAGTCAGCGCGCTCCAGCGTGCATTTACCAGCAAACTGCACACAGTCAAGCATGGTGTGATCAAAACGTGCACCAGCCGCCGGCGTTTCTACAAATATGCAACGTACCAGTTCCGCCTCCGTAAAGAGCGCACCTGGCAATTCCGCTTGCATAAAAATACTGGCTGCCATGTCGCTTTGTCGCCAATCGGAATTTGCAAGCTGGCAGTTCAGCCATTGCACTTTATCTAACTTACACTGCTTGAATAAGGCAGACTCGAGCTCTGACTCCATGACCGCCAATGAGTTAAATGTGGCACCGCTAAAATCGCAGCAGTCTAGTTTAGCGTTGATTATCTTGGTTTCAATAAACTGACAGCCCTTAAAGCTCACCTGTTTCCCACTAATAGATGACAGGTTGCTGGCGCTAAGAATGGCGCCATCAAAGTTGGCCTGGTCGATATTGGCGGCGGTGAGAATTGCTTGGTGCAAGTTCGCGGCGGTAAAGTTACAACCACTCAGATTGGATGATTCCAACATGACTTGAGCGAGATCTTGTGTAGAGAAATCCAGTCCATGTAGATCAGCACCACTAAGGTCTAAACCCTTTAATGGCAAGCCTTCCTGAAGTAACGTGATGACTCGCTCCCGCAAGTTTTGTTGCACCTCGGGAGAAAACTGTTTGGCGTCTGTCGTATCTTCCGGCGCTGCCAGGCGGGCCAAACGCTTACACTCCTCAAGTTCCTGCGCCTGAGCCGCATCGATGTATTCATTACTTGCTGGCGGTTCGAATCGGGCTTCCAGGTCTGCTTCAACGTCTGCCAACGTAAGCTTGGTAGCCTGGTCTGGCTGTTGCTCGCCGCCCGCCTCTTTTACCGCCGCATCCACTTGTGCGGGCAATGCCGAGAGTCTTTGTTCCGCATCGCTGCTGGCCTGGTCGGTCAGCTGCTTGGCTGCCGAAATTATGCCTGTTAAGTCGATATCGCCTCGTTCGATCGCCTGTGGCGAAATCACCGGCATCTTGGCGAATAACTCCTGCGGATCCTGAGACAGCTGTGGGTCTTCCTGGTCTGTATTTTTTTGCGATGCTTGTGCCAGCTTTCCTATTTGAGCTTGCAGGTCTGAGGCGAGGTGCGCTGGTGGCAACTCGTCCATCTGTTCAAGAAGCTCGGTGATTTCCGGAACTGGTGCAGAAGAGTCCTGAGCCGGTGCGAGTTGCGCAAGCTGTACAGCGGCTGCCTGGGCGGTGCTGTTTAGGGTTTCAGTATCCAGATCAGCCTGTTCCAGTTTTGCGGCAATATCCGCTGCAGCATCGGCTTGTGATTTGTTTAACTCCTCAGCGGCCGCAAATACCTGCTCTGAGTTAGCAGCCGACACATCTCCGAGCGACTGAACCTGCCTTGCGAACTCCGCTGCTTGCTTGCTCTGTGATTTTACATCTACTTTGCTGGCACTCTCAGCCTGCCACTCTTCCAGTGGCTGTTCCTGTAACTTACCGAGTACTTTTTTAACGGCCTGCGGATCTTTCGGTGAACCTTGCGTATCACCGCCATATGCAAGGCCAAGCTTGCCGGCTTGCTCGGCTAGCTTGCCAAGTGCTGCGTCATCAAATTTTTCAGCCTGAAGGTTTTTTGGTGCCAGAGCCTGCACCACTTCCAGATCTGAATCAGCCAAAGCGGCATCTACTTCTGCTTTGGCAGCTTCCTCATTTGCTTGTATCACAGCGTCGCGTCGAGCAATTTCGGCAGCGACTTCCTCGGACTCTTGTTGCAACTGCAGTGCTGTTTTCTCAGCAACCAATTGCGATTCATTCAGCAGGTGCGCCACCGCCGTTTCAGGATCTGTGCGCAGACGATGCACCTTTTGATAGTAGGGCTGTGAACGCGATGAGTCGCTCATACGTTCATAGGCAATCATCAGGGATTCCACATCCAGACTGTCACTGTCTTCCACATCCAGCAGGCCACGGCTGATCAAAACACCCATGTCCTCATTGGGGAATAACCACAAGGTGTCAACAACCAGGTCTATTTCGATTAACTCATTGGAGCTGCTGCCTACTTTTTGCGCAAAGGCCCGAGTGCGCATGCCGGGCAATTTCCCCGATAGTTCGGGTTTTTCTGGGTGCATACCAGAAATAGTAAATTTCTCGGTGCCCTGCAGGTAGCCATCGATCCACTGATCTTCCTGCGCCACATTATGAATTGCGGGGTGGTGATCGCGAGCCAAACCTGGATAATCGTTCTTAAACCAATCATCGTCATAGGTACCAGCACGCTGTTGCCGGATCGGTGCCCTTAAGTCCATGGCCCCAAAGCCTATGCATGGTGAACGGCCATCTCGCAACCGATCAAACTTAAGGTATTCACCGTTCGCTGCACGAATATTGGGTAATCTGATCTCAGTCTGCGATTTCGCGTTTTCCGCATCCAGGAAGCCCGTGCCTATTGGATTGTCAACAAATCCTGCACCACCATAGGCATTATTCCAGCCCAACGAGGTCGGCTGCAGCGGCTCTGGTTTTGACAGGGTCCATTTATTGCCACGTAGGCGCCAGCACTGATCGCCAACGATAACGGCGTGTTTCTCGACCAAATTACCTAACTGGAATCCTGCTTTGATTCTTGTTGCCCCTGAACCATCTTCAGGTACGGCCTGCCCTGCCAACAACACTTCCCCCCGAAACTTCGGCGCACACACGTCTAGTGCCTCGCCCTCACCCAGGCTGACCATAACCTTTTGCCAGGCGATCTGTTCCGGAATTATTTTACCCGGTTCGGACAAACTGAAGAATAAAAGTGGCGAGACACACAGCTGATAACGCTGCTTCTGATACAGGGTTCGATGCAACAAACTGAGCGACAGTGGTTTAATTATCTGCATATCACACGTCCAGCTTTAAGCCACTGATGACATTGGCCGTCATGCCACTAATCGAGGCGTCCGCCAGGCCGGGGGTTATTTCTGCCTGCACCCCATTCTTAGTCACACTCGTAACCACCCCGCCGACCGCCGAGATCGACATACTCGTGCCAAAGGAAGACACATCGCCGGATGCTCCACCGGCGGAGATATTCATGGAAGTACCGACAGCAGATAAACGCATGGATGATCCGGTTGCTGATAGTTCATTGTGCGAACCAGTAACCGACAGCACCTGATTGGAACCAGTGATTGAGGTACCCACTGACGAGCCGGTCAACGAGGTTCCTATTGAACTGCCGGTTAAGGAGTTGCTGGTGGTTGACCCGGTTAAGCGATTCTCAACGTGCATGCCCGTGGCCGAATTAACATTTGAAATACCGGTGGCAGAGTTCTGATTGGAAACGCCATCGGCTGTGCTACGCGTGGAGACACCGGTTGCCGCTATACCCACATTCAACCCAACCGCGCTATTGGAATTGGTGGCACCAGTTACATTGTTGGAGTTAGAAGCGCCAATGGCACTGGAATCAGTGCTGGCACCTACCGTCGAAGTGCGCACACTGGTTCCAACATGCGATTCATCATTACTCGACCCCACCTTGGAATAGCTTTTGGTCGAACCAATTTCGGAGTGATTGGTGGTTTCGTCGCCATAAAACTCGCTGTAGGTATTCCCTTCAGAATAACTTTTGGACAGGGTGCCGGATTTGCCGTTATCCGATGCCGAGTAGCTATAACCACCGCCGAGTGAATAGGATGCTGACTTAAAATCGCCAGTCGCATATTCGCCGTCTATCTTGCTGATTGCGGTATCCAGGTTTGGTGTCGAGCGTGTGCCATAACTAATACTGCGACTGTCACCATAGCTACAGGTGTAATCATTACCGACATTGGTCATTTCCCGTGTGCCATTGGGCATGATGTTCTTATTGCCCTTCTGTTCCACGATATAGCTGATTTGCGGCACATCGGTATCGTCCCGCGATCGATCGACCATCACCGTGACTCCGGCTTCCGGGATTGTGGTCATGGTTTCTGACAACTTCACCCAGATTGGTTCAGATGACACGTTCAGTTCCGGGAACTCGACATACACGCCCTTGGCAGTAAACGGCGTGCCATCATCGTAGTAAAACGTTTTAACCTCCGGATCGAAGTTAGGCATGCCTTTGTCCAGCATCCAGTGCGGGTGGTATTGCGAGCGCTGACTACTCTTTGAGACCACCACTCCCAACATGCTGCCAACATGGGTCGCAGAGGCATCCAGTTCATGCACATTGGCCTTTGCCGGTGCTGCGGTGAAATGATTGCTGTAGCTGCCATCCACATTGGTCTGGTGACTAACACTGATGATGACAAACTTCTGACCATCGAGTTCTGGGCGCATCAAGCAAACATCGTCACGGTTACAGTCATCCTTGGCCTGTGTGGCCTTGAACATATGGCCTGGCTTGAATTTTGGACTACTGCACTCACCACTGAGGCGAAAGCCCTGCGACTCTACTGACCAGGAGTCTTCGTCATTGAGGCTCGTGGCCAGGTCCTGTGAAACGCCATACTGAAAAATTCGATAGCGCTGAAAATTATTGTCATCATCATTACCATCGGCATACACATGCAAATCAGCCGGTGCATTTTCTTCCCAGGCGGACTGTGGCTCACCCAAAATATTACGCGTGCCTTGCGCCGTTTGTTTTTGCTGGTAATTAAAGGAAAGCAGGTAATCGTCCTCGCTCAGTGAGGCTTGGCGAGTGAAGGTATAGTAAATCTTGAGGATATCCGAAGTGTCTGTCGTTCCCGCTGGGGGTAAATTGATGTAATACGGATTTTGTTGCGGGTTATTGGCAAAGATCACCGTATGACTGGTGTCGTCGTGCACAAAATAGAAATAGCCACCCACTTTGTGCAATAAACTTTGGATAAAGCCCCAGTCGGTTTCACCCATCTGCATCCAGTCCTGCACACGGTAGGTAGCCAGGCTACCTAAGCCATCCAGGTCACAGGCAATGCCCCACTTATTTCGTACTATCTCTTCAATGACCTCTTTGATGGTCATCTGCGAAAACTGCCGATAATCATTCACCAGGCTGAGACGCCATAACGCAGGACGCAAGGTACAGGTATATGCGCCTGATTGCTGCATACTAATATCAGCAACCACGCCGTTGAAAAAGCTCACATACGCAGGATCCGGGTATGTTCCAGTTTTGGCATCTTCGGGCAGCCCAATGCGAATGGTGGCCGGGCTCCCGATTATCTTGGAAAAGTCAATCTGACGCGGTTCGTCAGTCCCAGGCAGTTCATCATTGGCACGAAAACTAACCTGGTACTCAAAAAGCTGGGAAATACCCTCCTGGCCATTGAAGGATTCGATGCGAATGTACTTGTCATCCAACTCGCCACCCTCTTGCCTGATGACAAAATCAAGCGACGTTCGCGGCGGATCGTTGCCATAGGCAACTTCCTCGACCGGTGTGATGGGTTGTAAAAAGTCAGCGCTGGCCATGATCAATGAAAGTGATTTGGTTTGATGGTTCGATGTGTCAAGCTAACGTCCTGATCGCCATCCCTGGTTTTCAACCAACTGTTCCAGCCGAGTCGTATTCCTCCAGACATCTGGCTGTTGGGGATGGTGTCTTCTTCAACCTTGATTGCGGTATTCAACTGCCATTGTCCATTGGTGGTGTACAGTAGCAGTTCTTCCAGTTTTTGATATTTTTCGTTGCCAGGCATCCAGTCGTTGGCAGTTTGCCAATTGACCGGCCCGATTTCCAGGCTAATCCCATGCGCCTGGTTCCAGACGCGACCGCCCAGCGAAACCTTGTCGCCCAGTCGTTGTGGTTTCGAATTCGCCTTGGCGGTAGGAAAGCGCGCTTGCACCGAAGGATCTAGTCGCACAAAAGCACCCTGTAATGATTTAATGCGCACTGATGTATTTAGCAGGGTTGAAAGAATATTAACCAGTCCGGGCGCGGTAATTTTTCCGCCAGCCAATAAACCCGCGAATGGCAGTAAGGGAGCATGCGGACAATCCGCCCGAGTGCCGGGGATACGAGGCAGCCCACTGATGTTTAACAGGTATCGATATTGGTCAGACTGGTTGCGCTGACCATCGTGTAGACCAACCCGAAACTTTTGCTTAACGAGGTAAAGTAAAGAGATAAAGCGATGCTCAAACAAGCCGAGAAACCGTTTTAGGGCGGTATTACCGTCACGGGCTTCTGCCTCCACACGATTGCTGTGCTGTTGCGGCATGGGCCCAAGCGGACCGGTCAGACCAAAGGTGGCCAGGGTCATCTGAGCCTGCTGCTCCTCTTGTTGTAAGGAGAATATATCCGTAGCAGGAAATTGGGCTCCGGATTCGGTATCGAATCGCAAGGCCTGGTCGATTTCCTCGATGGGCGTCAGATCGGGATCCGATGCGGGCGCCAGCAGGCGCACCGCCTGATAGAAATTAAAGCGTGATGGATTGCTGAATAAGCTGTCCCTTACAGGATTGCTTTCTCGCCGGTCATGGGTGGCCATGTTTTCAATGCCTCATCACGTTGATTACTAAGTAACTGCAAACTCACAAACGAGTTAACCGCGGTGTATAGCGCAAAAAATCGATGCATGATTTCCCCAAACAGGTAGGCACTGGTGTGATCCACCAGTGATTCGTCGATGGTCATGGTCAACTTTGTGCCCTGCGTAAACCCGCGCCAGGCGTCGGCGCCAGTATGAAAAGCACTTAACTCAGTCTCGATATCGAGGATCGAGTCCACCAGCCGTTGGTGGCTCAGGTTGTCAGCTTCGCAATACATGCGCAGCAGGTTTTGAATTAACAGTACGTTCTCGTTTTCAATAGGTTTGCCAGCCTTTCGCTCGGCGCCCTTGCCTTCCTCCTCCAGCTTGGATTGATAGTTGCGTGATTTTCCCAGGGTGGAAAAATTCAGTGTCAGGTGCGATACCAGTTCCCAGGGTTGTTTACCGCGAATCCCAGGTGCCTGGTAACGGGTCGGTTTGGTGATCAACACGGCGTGATTGGCGGGTCCTTCACCGATTAACATCATCTGCGATCCGATACGCATATGCTGCACCAGGTCACGATTGGTGCATTCGACCTCGGCATACACCGATTCGCTGGCTGGCAGCGACATGTTAAACGCCTGATCGTGGAACGACAGGTACATCTCGGTTCCGCAAAACCGCTTGCGTTCAGTGAAGTCTCGGCGCGAAGACCAATAGTTTTCTTCATGCTCGATCTTGTAGACATCGCGGTCCGGTAAAAACGCGGCGATTTCTGCAGACCTCCCCCGTGCGTCAGTTCCCACTACTTTCTTGATCGAATAGATTTCACTGGCACCGTATTGCTTAACATCGGGTATCAACAGGTACTCAAATTCACTTTGATCCAGCCGTACAGGTTCGGTAATCGAATTGTATAAATTGATCACCGGTACACAGTTCACCAACAAACTGTCGTCGTCGATGATGTTTTCGTTCGACAGGTCCACATCAAACAGGAAGTAGATATCCAGTTCGCTGCCACAGTTTTCGGTTTTGATATCACAGACATCGAACAACAAGAACTTGTCTGGAAAGGAAAAATACTCCTGCAACAAGCGATAGGCTGGATGCGAGCGACGGGTATACGGCAGAATCGCCTGCTCGTCTTCGAAGCCCTGCCACGCCAGTTCAACCTGGTTAAATTGTGCGGAACCATCATCTGTTTGCTGAGGACAAATTGCCGATATCAAGTTTCCCTGCAGGCGTTCAAATAATTGATAGCAGCGTGGATGCGCAGTGTTTACGAACAAACGCAACGACTCCATGTTCAAATCACTGAAATCTATACCGCTGACGGTTCCCAGGTTAACGTGTAGCACCGAGCGGACCCCGCGATACTGGCGGTCTATGTCCGCGAACCGGTTGGTGGGAAGAAGGCTTAGCTTGTTAACTTTTACTGGCCATAGATCGGTATCGCAAGCCGTTCTGAGGTAACAGTTGTACTCGGTGTTGTCCTGCGCCCGCACTTTACGTTTGAATGAGCGCCCTCGCTTGAGGCAATAACCCTCGGTGAAATCGACTGTGTCTGGATATGGGTCTACCTGCAGCATAGCCATCGATGGGATAGGCGTTTCCAGGTGTGGGTAAAGGTGTTTAAGCAGGTTGACCGGCACTTCCGGTAGGTCAGCATCGAGGTTGTAGCGCAGTCGGCCCGTCATATAGGCGAAAGACTGCAACAACATCTCGACATGGGGGTCATCCGAATGACCCGAACCCAGACGCAATTCACTCGCCACATCGGGATAGTCTTCTGAGAACAGGGCTGCACGCTGGCGAAGCGACTGTAACTCCGCCATGAAATAATCAATTACTTTTTCATTTCCAGACGCAATCATGGTGGTCTCTTGTTAGGCTTCAGCAGTCGGTATCGTTAACGGAATTTTGTATTGAATGGGTTCCTGGGTTTGACGCAGACGGGCGCTCACATTAACCAGCATTTGCATCGGGTTGTTGTTGTAGTACTCACTGGTTACTACCACTGATGTGAGACGAGGTTCGTAGTGTTCGATTGCCTCACGCACATTAGAGGTAATGTTTTCGAGCTTGCCTGAAATACGAGAGCCGGCGCTGACAACGTCGTCCATCCCATAGTTGAGCAGGGTACGACTGGCTCCGGGTGCGACGCTGAGTTTCTTGCCGCCCAGATAGGAGCGAGTATTAAGTAAACAATTCAGCTCACGTTCAATCGATTTGATTTCGGCGATTTGCACATCTTTCTGAGACACAAAATCGGTTTTCTGAGGCTCTGATATCCTGTCGAACAAGGACCGCATCAACTCGCTTCCGAAATTACCAGGCTCGCCTTAGTGAACCGGATTAGGTTTGTAATGCCAGTGGACGATTACGAGCAACACTCCAGTTGGCCACCTTGACGCCTTTGATCTCGGCATCCGACAATTGTGCAGAGTAAGTCCATTGAATATCAGTGAAATTCAATGTGAACTGTTCAGTCGCCATATCATTGGGGTGCGATTGACACTCGATCGACGAGATAATGACGTTCTGCATCTCTATCGTCATGATGTTGGCAATCGTGGAGTTGTCGTCCTCCCCAGGCGCATTACGCAGCAAAAACAGCTTGGTCGGCGGCGTTTTGGTCGCCACGTCAATCGGTTTACCTATCAGGCAATGTTTATAAAATGCCGTCGACGTCTTATCGTAATATTTGACGCAGGTAATATCCGTCAGGTCGGGGCGTCCTGAGGTACGCGCCGAGTTGCTCACGTCGGTGGTCATCTGTTGTTTCATGCTGTAGTGGTAAGATAACAACTCCACACAGCCTTCCAGATTCACACCGTCGATATTGTTAACCGTGCCTGCAATTAGGCTGCCACCCTCACCTGCTTCTGAGATGATGTCAGGATTACCTGGTTGAAGAAGTACTAGATCCATAATAATTCACCTATATTTGTTCGTTTATCAGATTCGCCTGTTATGCAGGAAGTTCAGCAACCAGTCGGATAGATGTAGTCAATTCCTCAAGCTGGAAATGCGGCTTCAAAAACACCGTGGCTCGATAGGAACCTGGGCGACCTGGAACATCCGATACCGCTACTCGAGCTTGCCGCAACGGATAGCGAGCTTTAATTTCCTGTGCAGGAGAGTCGTCGAGCAGCACGTACTGCGAAATCCAGGTATTTAGATAATCCTCAACATTGCCGCGCGTCATAAACGAGCCAATCTTGTCGCGCATAATCACCTTGATGTAGTGCGCAAACCGCGATGCCGACAAAATATAGGGCAGCATTGACGAGATGGAGGCATTCGCATTTGCCTCATCGGTGTTGTACTTCTTCGGCTGATTAGTACTTTGCCCACCGAAGAATGCGGCCTTGTCGGTACCTTTGCAGTGACAAATGGCCATAAAGCCCAAGTCATTGAGTTCTTTCTCGCGCCTATCGGTGATCGCAACCTCAGTTGGGCAGGTTAAAGCGATATCACCCTGGGCCGTTGTAAACGTATAGGCTGGCAATCCTTCAATCAAACCGCCACCTTCTACACCACGAATCGCTGCTGTCCAGCCATATAGGGAGAAGGCATTGGTGATACGTTGCGCCAGGGCAAATGCCGAGCCAGTCCAGAGGAAGCTGGACGCGCTGGTGCCGTCAATTTCCTCATCATAGATAATGCCCTCGACCGGGTTTTTCTCACGATGGTACGGCAATCGCATCAATACCCGAGGCAAAGTCAGCGTGACATAACGGGAATCCTCAGACTCCCGGAAACTACGCCATTTAATCAATTCCTGGCTTTCAAAGATTTTCGACAGATCACGAGGCTTGTGCAGGGTTGAAAAATCAGCGAGATCAAACAACTTGGAATAAGCATTGGTAATGAACGGTGCATGCGCAGCAGCTGCGACCTGGCTCATCAATTCCAGGAACTTGGTGTCATTCGGCAGGCGACCAATCTGATAGTCACCGATCAGAACACTGTAGGGTTCTCCACCAAAGGTGCCGTATTCCTTTTCATAAATCATTTTGAACAAGGCCGACTGGTCAAATTCCACCGCTTTTGAGAGGTCTTTATACAAGTCATCTTGTGAGGCATTCAACAAACGCAACTTCAAATGGGTGCTGGTCTCACTGTTCATCACCAGATAGTGCAGACCACGCCAGGACCCTTCCAATCTCTGGAAGTCAGGGTGGTGCAGAATCGCATTCAGTGCTTCACTGAGCGACTCATCAATTTCCTGCACGCGAGCATTGATGTTTGCGACGCAATCAAAGTGTTCCTTATCATCGTCTTCCACTTCAATACCGTCACCGATCACACTGGTGACCATTGACGCAAGCAACTTACGAATCGCAGGCTCTTGCGATGGATCATGCATCAGCCCACCTTCGTCCAGGATGGCCTGGGTGGTGGCATCAACTTTACCGGTCTCCACATCTTCAGCAGACTTACCATCGAACGTGCCCTTCATAGCCTTTTGTTTGGCGGGGTCTGTCATGACATCGTTAATCAGCTCGTTGAGCTTGTCGTTGCCGTCCAACTTCGCCAACAGATCGCGTAGGTTGTTGCGCTCCTGGTAGATATCATTCAGCTCTTCAACCCGCTCGATGACGCGAGTTGGATAAAAGTCATCGATCGACTCAAAAAACAATTCAACCGGCGCCCGTTTCTTGGCTTTCTCGCCGTCGCCATCCTTGTCTTTTTTCCCATCGTCTTTGGGTGGGTCTGGCCAGCGCAGGTTCAGACGCGGCCGGATCTTCTGCAACACCGTGTTGAAGTTATCCCGATCAATCATCACAAATGATCGCTCCTTGACCGGTGGCAATGGTTCTTCCGGCTCTCCGGATAGATCCGCCAATATGCCAACGATAAATGGCAGTTCGCGCATCTCAATCGCATCACCCAATTCCACGTCATACGTGATTTGGACTCTAGGTGGACGTACTCGTCCCAATGTTTCTTGTAGACTACCTTTCACTATAGTTCACCTCATTTATGAAACAACTTTTCCACTTCTTATTTGGCCTTCATGTACAACGTGCGCCTACCAAGGCTACGTTTTACTAATTTTTTCTGTGCAACCAGGTATTCGAGCGCATTTTCGACAACTTCGATTGATTCTTCGATGCGCTGACGAGATATCCACCAGTTTGTTACTCCCTCAGCAGTCTCAGCCGCATTAGGCCGCTTGTTGATGTACCTGCTTATCTCTTGTGCTACGTCTCTGATACGATTTTCGCGGTCTTTTTTAGTCATATAACAATGAATCCGATTGATTTAGCGTTAATTACGATTAAGTGGTTACCTGCCCTGTTTAAAGCATTTTCCGTGCCAACTTTCTATATTTCTTTATTTTCAACAACTTAGGGAATACAGAAAAATCAGCGCTGGGGCCAAAAAACCACACAGCCTAAATGAGCGAAGGGGTCATTTCCCCGCTTACTGACTGGGAAGTCTCAGACTGGGGCAAGCTTGCCCCAGGGGTGGCTGTTTTGTCATAGCTTCAACCCGTGACGCATCCAAGGCACAAAGTAGCTGCTATAGTGTGCTAGTCGGATAACACTGGAGCGGCGAAGCATGAAACTGTTACACCCCTTGGTTTATGTGAAGAAGTTAATCATGGAAAACCCAATCGGTAGCCTGGTGTGCCTGGTCCTGGCTCTGTGGTTGCTGGGTGTGCGGGTTTATAACGAATACCAGGTTGACCCAGGCGACATCCGCCTATCATCTACGATTGAGACGCTTGCCCAGCTCAAGGTAGCCGATACGGCAGCAGACCTGCAGCGCGCCTACCATTACGCTATCCTGAGTGCGGAGGTCTATGGCGATCCAGATGCTAGCGGCCGATTGCTGAGAGACTGGGAGTTAAAGGATTGTGATCATGCCGCGGTTTATGCAGAGTGGCAGCAATTCACCTTCTCTGACCCTCTTCCAGATAAACCAACGCCCAATGCAGGACCACAAATGATATTGGATGAGGAGTTGAAGTATGGCTTGTGGTTTCGCGATACGGGTCCGAATAGCGTGGAAGTTGTGCTCGCCTTTGCAGGCACCGAAAGCACAGGGGATATTTGGAGTAATCTGCATTGGCTAACCAGGTATTGGCCAGGTGGGTGGGGACAATATGATCTTGCGCGCGCACTTGGTCCGATCATTCAGGAAAGAATTAAGGCGAGGTTTGCACACAAAACCAACATTGAGATTATCGCCACAGGCCATTCCCTGGGTGGAGGCCTGGCGCATCAGGCGGCCTATGCCAGCAGCGATATCAACCGGGTATTTGCCTTTGACAGCTCCAGTGTCACTGGCTTCTACAGTGTGGATAAGGACATTCGGAATGAAAGTAAGTTGGATATGAGTATTTATCGTGTGCACGAACGGGGCGAAATCCTCGCTTACCTGCGCTCATTAATGAGTGTGCTCTATCCAGTTACCGAAAAACAACCGCAAATCATTGAGGCTACAGTTAACTTTGATCAGGGTCAGGCCATCGGCCAGCACAGCATTGAAAAACTATCCTGCGCCTTGATGAATAGCCGCTGATAGTTGCTACAGTTGATACTGACTGGCAGCAAGATCTCGCATGATTTCTTCTGAACCGCCGCCAATGGCGTTAACTCGCACTTCGCGATAGATACGCTCTACCTTACTACCCCGCAGATAGCTGGCGCCACCTAATATCTGGCTGGCTTCACGGGCACAGAACTCCAGTGTTTCACTGGCTTGCACCTTTAGCAGGGCGAGGTCGCCAAAGTTTGATCTTCCTGCCATCACCTCACGGGTAATATGTTGTGCATAAGCCTGGGTGGCATTAATCTGCTGCTTCATCGCGGTGATTTTGTGCCGGATAACCTGGTGTTTAATTAATGGTTTGCCGAAGGTTTCACGATCTGTCGCCCAGCGCACCGCTTCTTCCAGGCAACAGCGCGCACAGGCTTCCATGTTTATAATCATGGCCAAGCGCTCGTTGTTAAAATTGTTCATAATGACGAGAAAGCCCATACCCTCTCCGCCAATCAGGTTTTCAGCCGGAACGCGCACATCATCAAAGTAGATAGTAGCGGTATCAGAACACCACCAACCTTGTTTTTTATCTAAAGGCGTGCGATCTACCCCTTCGAGATCGGTTGGAATAAGTAACATGGACACCCCGGCAGCGCCCTCTTCGCCGGTTCTGACGGCAGTACTGATCCAGTTCGCCCCCATGCCGCCTGAGATAAACGTCTTGCTGCCATTAACGACATAAAAATCACCTTCCCGGCGTGCCGTGGTACGAATATTTGCCACGTCCGAACCACCCGAAGGCTCGGTAATGCCCAATGAAATGCGTTTCTCACCCGCTAGTACAGAAGGCACCACCACTTCTTTCACCGAGTCGGCTGCGAAGTTCACTACGGGCGGCAAGCCGATGCCGTGCACCAAAAGCGTACTGGCCACTCCACCCGCTGAGCCAATGCGACCCAGTTCTTCAGCAATAATATTTTGATGCAGCTGGTCAATTCCCTCTGAAAATCCGCCGTACTGTTCCGGGTAACCGATTTGCAACAGCCCAAACTCCGCCGCCTTCTTCCACATTTCGTCTGGAATTTTGCCCGCTTCATCCCAATCATCCAAGTAGGGAGCGACCTCTTGGTCGAGGAAGCCGCGCAGACTGCGGCGCCACTCTTCATGGTCTTCACGCAGGTCGGGATTAACTAGTCGTGCATTGTCGAAATCTAGCGGCATAAGTGGTCTCTATTGTAATTTGTGGTGCTCTTGTTTGAGGCGTGGATCTTATCGCATTGAATGATAACAGCGACAACGGCCATACAGCCCATTTTGCCGTTAATATGGGTAATCCTGTAGTGACCCTAAGCGATAAATTTAGTAGCCAAACCTGACAACCCCACCGACCAGCCTATTTGCTGACGATTTAACGCTTGTTATCATGGGAACATCCCTAGCCTGATACCGCCTCCTGGAAACAACAAGCGTGCAATTAACCACCATCCCTATAAGGTATGTTTCGTTCATTCTGCAATCGGCTGAACGCCATGGTTACGATACGGATTCCTTACTGGCATCAGCAAACATCGCCCCGGCATTGCTATTGCAGGAAAAAGCACGAATTTCAGCCGATGACTATCACCAGTTCGCACAGTCCACTATTTTCTTGATGCAGGACGAATATTGCGGCTTTTTGCCACAGCCAGCAAGAATCGGCACGTTCGAAATGATGACGCAGGCTTGTATCAACTGCGACTCGCTCGGTGCATTTATTGAGCGATCGGCCCGATTCCAACACTTGCTCGGCGATGCCTTGCAAATAGAACTGCAACGTGAAGACGATTTGGCCCGTTACGTGCTTCGTCCCAGTAAGGATAGTCAGGATCCCGATCACTTTCTTTGCTTCGTATTACTAAGCATCGCGCAACGCTTATTCAGCTGGGTAATCGGTCAGCCCTTGCTATTGGACTCTGTTGATATTGCCCACCAACGGCCAGGCTATGCTCATGAATACAATTTCTTGTTCCGAACCTCTATCCGATTCAAACAATCGGATTTTTCTCTGAATTTTCCTGCGCGTTACCTGGACCTGCCGAATGTTCAGGATCAACGTACTTTGACCCAGCTTTTGAAAACACCCGGCATGCAGTTAATGTCAATTTCGAGTTCTGATAACAGCCTGGTGATGAAGGTTTTATCCATGATTCGCGATCATGTCAGCGGTGATTTTCCGGAATTCGAAACAATTGCCAGCGATCTGTGCATGACCACCGCGACCCTGCGTCGGCGCCTGCGCGAAGAGGGCAGTTCCTACCGTCAGATTAAAGATGATATCCGCCGCGATGTGGCTATTTTCAATCTTGGAAAATCGGGTATGACGGTAGAACAGGTAGCAGAAAGCGTTGGGTTCTCAGAGGCCACTTCATTCTTCAGAGCATTTAAGCGTTGGACCGGAGTCACGCCGCGTGTCTACGTCAAAGCCACGAGTGAGCACCTTGAGGCCGATTGATTGTGCTCAACGCGAGGCCATAAACTCGGCGATACGGTCTTCCATATCCTCACAGGCACCCGGGCTGTGCAGGTATTCGTAATCCAGTCCTTCGGTCAGGCGCAAACCATCCGTCGTCGCCAGTATTTCCTTGCTAATGCGTTGACTATGAGAAGAATTTTTTACCAGGCCCTGGGCGTAATCCTTCACAACTTGGTCAAGTTGACCGCTCGGAACCACATAGTCTACCAGGCCAATCCGTAGCGCCTCATCTGCAGGCACACGACGACTGCTAAACATAAGATCTTTTGCTCTGGCAGTGCCGACCCGTCGCGGCAATCGTTGCGTCATGCCCCAAATCGGGCTTAGCCCCCATTGACTGTGGGTATCCGCCAACACGGTGTCTGCATCGATAAAAATCAAATCGCAAGCCAGTGCCAGCTCCAGCGCCCCTGTGAAGCAATAACCATGCACCTTGGCAATCACCGGAACGGGCAACTCTGCCAGTTTTTCCAGAACTGCAGCCTCAAATGCGCCGTGATCGGTCTCGTCGCCCTCAGCAATATCACGCAGATCGTGGCCAGCCGAAAACGCTTTGCCGGCACCCTGTATAACAACACATTCCACACCTGATTCGGGCTTCTGCAGCTCGTTTAGGAGAGATTCAAGCTGTCTAAACAGAGTGACATTAAGGGCATTCAACACTTCAGGACGATTCAAAGTGATCATTGCTACTTTCGAACTTAACTCATATTTAACAATATCTTGCATAATTTATATAAAGTACTTTAACACTAATATTTACCTGTATTGTCACTATCTTAGGCGGACTGGACGCTTGATTTAATGACCCGATCAATCATTTTTTCTATCAGAGAAAAACGCTGCGGACAGCGAATTTGCAGTTTGACGTCACTGTGCGAATCAGAGTAGACATGAATAATGTCGTTATCACTTCGACATGCGTCTCGAGAAAGATTTAGCTTAACGCTCGCTCGACTCACTGTGCCCACTGAGGTAGAACAGATTTGTTGAACATCAACGCATTCATGAGTGGGTAGTGCTTTTGACCCTCAGTCCTAACAACGCGATACCTGGCCCAATCCACGCACCAAGACTAAAATTATGAAACAGATTACCCTTACCGCTCTTACCTGCACTCTGCTAGCATTATCTGCCTGTGATCAGCGTAATTCCGCGCCAGAGCCCACGTCTACCAGCCCAAAGACCTCTGGCACAGAGCTTAATGGCCCTATGCAGAACTACCAGGGGAAGGCGCCGACCTTAGCCACGTTGGCGGTATTGGCTGAGGTGGAAAATAATCTGCCAATCGGTGACTTTGCGGATGGCAGCATGATGACGGATCACAGCAATGATCGGCTGATCGCCAAGCTGCCGAGAAAAGTCGGCACCATCGAGTTTGATAAATTTGCCTTTTTTAGCGGTGAACGCCCTGCCCCTATCAACCCCAGCTTGTTCACCATTGTTCAAGATACCTATCAGGCAACCGGTTTGTACCAGGTCGCTGAAGATATCTACCAAATCCGTGGTGACCTGGCCTATGTAACCCTGGTTCGGGGAAAACAGGGTTGGATTATTCTGGACCCTGGAACTTCCAAGGAGTTTTCCGGCCAGGCCTGGGCGTTTTCCCACCCGCTACTGCCAGGGGGCACCGATGTGCCGGTGTCAGCGGTTGTCTATTCCCATAGCCATGTGGATCATTTCGGTGGCGTGAAGGGATTTGTTACGCAAGCGGATGTTGATGAAGGCCGAACTGAAATTATTGCACCGCACGGATTCATGGAAGAGGCTCTGGCAGAGAATGTCATTGCTGGCGACGCTATGTTACGTCGTGCCCAGTACCAATTTGGTGCTTCACTCGACATCAAAGCCGATGGCACCGAGTTCTCATCTTTGGGAGTCGCCCTGGCCGGCAGCATTGGCACCTTTACCCTGATTGCGCCAACGCGAGAGTTACCTGAAGGCCGCGGAAAGATTACCGAGTGGGTAGTCGATGGCATAAACATCCACTTCAAGGACATCAGCGAAGCTGAGGCACCAGCGGCAACCATGATGTACCTTCCCGATCATAAAACCATCTTCAACTCCGAGTTAATGTATCGCGGCATGCACAATATCTACACCTTGCGCGGTGCGCAGGTGCGAGATGCCCTGGGCTGGTCAAAGATGATCAACGCCGTCATCCAACAATGGGGAGACAGCGTGGAGACAATGATAGGACCACACGGCCCTTCATTCTCAGGGAATGAAAAAATCCTTGAGTTTATGCGAGTGCAACGCGACAACTATGGTTTCTTGCACAATCAAACCCTGCGCCTGATTAATAGTGGCATGAAACTACAGGATGTAGGCCAGGCGATTGAAGACATGGTCCCAAGGAGTCTGTCTCAGGTGTGGCATACGCATGGTTATCACGGTACTTACAGTCATAATGCCCGTGGGGTGGTGAACCGTTACATTGGCTTTTACGATGGTAATCCGGCCAATCTCAACCCTCTGCAAATCAAGCCAGAAGCAATCAAATTCGTGGAATACATGGGAGGGTCGGCCGCTATCATGCAGCGCGCCCGCGAGGATTTTAAAGCTGGCAATTATCGCTTTGTCGCGACGGTGATGAACAAAGTGGTCACTGCGGAGCCAGACAACTGGCCCGCTCGCCACTTACTCGCCGATACCTTTGAGCAGCTGGGTTACCAGGCAGAAGGCCCGCAATGGCGTAATCCATATTTAACCGCCGCCAAAGAGCTGCGCACCGGAGAAATCATTAAACCTCGTGAACGCGGCCAACAAACCGACATGTTGGCGGCTGCCACAGTAGAAAACTTGCTGGACTCAGTGGCCGTCCGTATCAATGCCGAGAAAGCGGAGAGCAAGAGTCTCAGCCTGATGTTTGTGATTCCAGACACCGAGGAAAAGTACCTATTGGAACTATCTAACAGCAACCTCAGCTATATTGCTGTGGATGAGGTGCTTCCTGCGGATACAACCCTGACTATTAGCAAACATAACCTATTGCGCATTATGTCCGGCGAGGTGGGCGTTATGGAGTTGGTGAACCTGGGTCTGGGCGGTATTGAAGGATCGGTATTGGACCTGGTGTCATTGCTACGGCTGGTGGAAAAGAACAACCAGTTTTATGACGTCGTGCCGATGCCCACAAGCTAAGTGTTTGCTAAGTCCAGAGTGCTAGCTATTTAACGCTAGCTTGCCTGCTGCTGGCGCGATGGTACATACACGTAGAAATATGACAACGCTCCGAGGCAAAACCAGGCCAACACCATAGCCCATTCCTGTGGCCAGATCAGGGCCGCTGGCATGCCCGGCATGTATAAGGTAGCCATGGCCAGGCTCGCCAACACGCCAAAAAAGCCCAGTGCCTGGCCGCCCCGTGCTCGAAACGGTCGTGGCATGTCTGGTTCGTTTCTGCGCAACACGATGAACGAAACAGCGACCAGGAAATAGGCGATCATCAGGCTGAAGGATCCCGCATCCACAAACCACACCAGTGCAGTGCGCCCTAGCAAAGGCGCGAGAATTCCGGCAATACCGATCAACAATATAGCGTTGTATGGCGTTTGGTAACGGGGATGAACCTTGGCCAGGAAAGCAGGCAGCATGCCATCCTGTGCCATGGCGAATATGGCCCTTGATCCACCGATCAGGAAACTGTTCCAACTGGTGAGGATGCCGGCTAAACCGGCTAACAACAGGAAGTTCTTACCGGTCGCGCCAAATGCGGCTTCTGCAGCAGCGACCGGCGACAGCGATGCTTCCTGACGACCTGAATCGGTCAGCAAGGTACTCACGGCAAGTTCGATCATCACGTACCAAGCGACGGCAAAGCCGATTGAAGCCACCAACAAGGTACCGATTTTGCGTGGCGGCAAATCCACTTCTTCAGCGGCTTGGGGAATAACATCAAAACCCGTCATCATAAAAGGCACCAGCGCCATACCCGCAAGAATGCCAGCGGTTCCCCCAACGAACAGTGGCTGCATATTGTCGGTTTCGCCAGCCGTACCAATACCCAGAATCAACATCAATCCAGCCAGCAGGATAAACCCCACCACCACGGTTTGCACGAAAGCCGCCAGCTTGATACCGCGAATATTCATCCAGGTGATCAGGGCTGAGGTGCCGGCCCCTATTAAGACCAGGTCGAGGTATACATCGGCGCCACCAACCGACCACATGGACACATTACCCACGGCCGGAAACAAGTTAATTAACACGCTCGGCAGAGCCACCGCCTCAAACGCACAGACGGCTACGTACACAAAAACAATCGACCAGGTGCAGATAAATGAACCTGTTCCGCCTAATGCTCTCTTTGAATAGACGTGTTCGCCGCCTACATCGGGCATAGCAGAGGCCAGCTCGCCATAGATAAAGCCGATCGCGAGAATCACAAAACCAACTATGACAGTGCCAATAAACGCGCCAACCGAACCACCACGACCGATTATGTCGCTGATTAAGGCCACCCATGACCAGCCAATCATGGCACCAAACGCCAAGGCCAGTGTGTCGAGTCGTTTAAGGGTACGGTTAAGGCCGTGCTTGGTGCTCATGGGCGAGATAGTTTGGTTGGTCTGCACAATTGCTCGGCAGTATGTTTGCTATCCAGACAAAGATCAAGCAATGGGCAGCTCCACTATTTGCCCCAGTCCCAGATTCAGCGACTAAATCAACATTTTGGCGCGCTGAATAGCCTGGTCCAACGCTGGTGCTTCATCAGTACCTATGCGAGTGATACGCCCATCTTTATGGACTACCTCAACCGCATCAAGCCCTGACACGCAATACAGCCATCCCTTAGGCAGCAGCCGTAACCCAAGCCCCCACCAAACCTTGTTGCGCACCACACGATGTGAGGCGATGTCCTGTAGAGCCAGCTTTTTGCCCAAAAAACCAAAGGTGAAGTGCCATTGCAGATACTCAGCGGTAACCCGCGTCGTAAGAGTGGCAAATAGAACACAAACCACGGTCAGAAATACACACATGGTTATAAATGCAGAGTGTGTCATTTTGTCCTGGTTCAGGAACCAGGCGGAAATGGCGATAGCGGCAACAAAAATGGCTATCAGGGCAACGCCCAATTGAATATTGAAATATTCATGCTGATGGCTACCGCTCTCCTGCAAATACTCATAGTCGACTTGAAACACCGCAGCCAAGGCACGGATAGTTTCCGGCGACGCCTGCCCATCCCCTTCGAGACGTTGCACGGTGCGCAGACTGATACCACAGGCTGTGGCTAGGTCGTCTTGCGACCACAGTTTCTTGGTGCGTAGTGCTTTGACCAACTTAACGTTAATTTTCATGTCCATCGACTGCGACCTCGTGAATTGATTTCAGACGAGGTTACGCCGCAAAGCAAAATTTGGGTGACGCCATTATACCGCCAATAAGCCGCCACATATCTGATCGAGGGTTTTCCGATACTAGACATTTGCTGCGCAAACAGAACTCACGGGAAATCCGAGAGTGAATTCACAAATTATCGACACTATATAAACACTTTTATATGAGTTGAAACACAATATTTAATATGCAAAATATAATTTGACGGAATCGTAGCCTCTCGGCTATGTGCAAATCCACACCGTCTTCCGAATCACTTAAACCGAGTCACAACCGCTATGAGTAGTTCAGACCATCGAGAACCACGTAAGTTCAGACTAGGTGACTTAATGTACGGCCGAAGTGATATCCGTACCGAAACTGCCATGTTCATGACCGCGGGAGCCAGCCTTGGGGTAGATGAGCATAATGCAAAAGTTGACCAGCGAGCTCAGAAAATCGCCGTGCATGCTCGGGATGCTGCTGCGATAGCTGAATCGAGATCGGGAAAAGTATTGGCTCCACCAAAAGTTAAACACCTGCCAACTCAGAAACGCACTTTTGTTTCGACCCTTGATGCGTATGGATCCAAATTCATGTTTAAAGGCATGAGTTCACATCGGACAGAAACAGGCTTGGATGACCTGGCCCTGACCGACTCGCAAGACTTTATGCGGCAAAACCACGCGCATCCAAAATACCGGCGTTACACCGACGCCCTAAGTGCTCAAATTGTTGCGGATGGCGGCAAGCGCTATGCCTCTACCGAAGATCGTTGGCGCAGGGCTGGAACAACCACCAAAGTGAAAGACAATTCAGTATTTCGCGCAAAAAGTAAATTTGGATTACAGTGGGCATTGGAACGCGGCAAACACATCCACTTTGCGGTATCAGAAACGGGGATGAATATGCATCAGGTTGCAACCAAGAACGAACCCGGGGACTACAAAAACAATGCACAAGACAAGATTCGTTCTTTCACTGGCTCAGAATTAAGATGGCTGCACCGGCACCGCAACGACCCACTGGTCCAGAGCAATGTGCATTTTGTTGCAAAAGATGAACACACTGGAGGCAAGATTCAAGCAGTGCCGGCACCCTGGAATGATACTGTGAGGCAGAGTGCCCACCACGAAACTGGCGCTCCAATAAAATGGAATGAAGCCTGGAAGGACTATCATTCATCCAGAGAGGAGCCCGCGCGCTTAACACCGCGAGTCGTCTGATCTCAGCCAACTGCAGTGCCGCTATTCCTTCAGCCAGGGTGAAATTAAGCGACGGTCACTTTTTCCAGTTTGGCGTGCACTCTCTTGTGCCAAGGCGTTCCGGCAAAAAAATCCTTGTCCTCGGTTCGGGTTAATTCATTGGGCGCTATACCCTGTCTTGTATTGTTGCCATGCTCGTCAACATAATCCAGGCCGACCCCATTGGGCAGGCTAATAAATCCCACTGGTTGGGTTTCGGTAATCTCGACATAGGTTTGAGCTTTGCCCACCCTGGTGGTAATAAGCACGTTGCTACCATCCTCGAGATCTAGATTACCGGCATCTTTTGGGTTGATGTACAAACTGGCGAGCTTGTTCTTTCGGTCCCAGGAAGGATCTCGAATAATCGTATTAGAAGTTTCACCGCGACGCTGACCTGCAGTAAGGATGAACGGATACTCAGACCGTTCATCCAGGAACGCTGAATCCAGATTGGTCGCATGCGGAAATAGTTCTTCCAAATGCAAACGGATACGCTTGTCGGGATAACCCATACGATTCCAGGAATCAGCGAAATCATCCTTGGAGTCGGTAAACACCAGACCAGACTTTCGCGTAATTAAAGCCTCGAATAGTTTTTCCCCTGCGCGCCAGGCTGAGCCAGTAAACCCCGCATTTGCTGCACTAACCGGGCTTTTTCGCACAAACTGATGAGCCAGAGGCCAGAACACCGCAGTGGGAGCCAGGTCACCGTTCTGCAAGGTCTTGCCTAGGGTGCGATACAACAAGGCCGGAGCAACCTTGAACAGCTTGGGTTTGAGCGCCAACATCAAGCCAAACATTACTGCGAATGTGCGTCGGCCAAGCTTTGCTGCCCCGCCCAACAAGGCCTTATCTATCGCTTTTATCCCACCGAGTTCTTCGACCAAACGAGTATGAATCTCAGGTTCGATCAGCGTGCCTGGTAATGGGTCCACAATCGGATGCCGAATCTGGAAAGTGTTCTTGGGGAAATCCACCTGAAAGAACACACATTCAAATTTTTCGAATGAACTTGCGGCGGGTAACACATAACTGGCCATGCGGGCCGTTTCTGTCATGGCAATATCCACAACCACCGAAAACTCCAGGGCCTGCATGGCCTCACGCATGCGCTCACTATTGGCATAAGAGTGAACGGGATTGGTGCTTTCAATCAGGGCGGCCCTGAATCGATCTGGGTGGTCGGTTAGTATCTCATCGGGAATTTCATTGCAGGGTAGCAATCCGGTAATTATTCGAGAGCCCAGTACCGGGCTGGTTTTTGGGCGTTTTGCTTTGCCGTTGGTCTTTTTTGACTTCTTGCCTGAGCTTACGTCGGTGACATACATCAGTGGCACAGCGATATTTGCTGTCCCTCGCTTGGCAAAATTACCCGTTATCACCGTGAGGATTCGTTGTAGGTAACTCACCACGGTGGAGTTTATGTTTTGCTGTACTCCGAGATCTTCAAACACGGATACAGATTTCGCGTTGGCAATCCGTCGCGCCGTGGATGTAAGCAATGCGGCATCCAGACCTGCCAATTCTGCATACTCGTCAACCGGAATCTGCAGGAAGTGATCAACTATTTCCTCGAAGCCGGTGGTATGTTCGGCAATAAACTGGTGATCTTGCAGGCCCTCTTGGATGATGACCGCAATCATGGCTGATAACGCCCAGGCATCGCCGCCTGGCTTAAGCTGCAAATGATAATCCGCCAGCTTGGCGGTGGCGGTGTAACACGGATCGATGACAACCAGGGACCGTTCCGGGTCCTTGGCGATCTCTTTCAGTATCTTTCGACTCCGCGGAAAACCATGAGAATGCCAGGGGTTTTTACCTAAAAATATACTCACCTCGGCATTCTCAAAATCGCCGTGTGGGCCGCCGCCAAACATCTTGCCACTTACCCAAAATTCACCGGTTTTCTCTTGCGCAAGCGGGTTGCTCCGGTACTTAATTCCCAGTGTTTTTTGCAAGCCATCGCTGTACATCCCACCGAGATGATTGCCCTGCCCGCCACCACCAAGGAACAGGATTTTTTCACCGCCATATTGTTCCTTAATCGCCTTAAATCCTGCGGCGACCTCACGGATCGCCATATCCCACGATACTTTTTCATAACTGCCATCGGGCTTTCTACGCATCGGCGAGTTAATTCGATCAGCGCCGTTTTGATAGTGATTTAAGCGCGATGCCTTGTTGCAAACATAACCCGCAGAGGATGGGTTTTCCTTATCCCCCTTTATCTTCACCAATTCACGCCCGTCCTTACCACCAGTCGTGACTTCCAAACCGCAGTTAATGCTGCATAAAATGCATGCCGACTTTTTTATCTCACCAGACTGCGTCGCACTCATAAATTACTCCTGAATCGTTGTGTCTCGTATGCTTGGTTCCAATATGGAACTATATTATGGTTCCAAAATAGAACCGTCAATAAAAAATTGATACAATTTAATTTCGAAACTAGCTCAGCTAACTTAGGCACACGCCATGCGATGGCAAGATACCAACACTCAAACCTGCTCGATCACTCGCTCCCTGTCTATCTTTGGCGACCGCTGGACACTCCTCGTGATTCGTCAAATATTTATGCGAATTCGGCGCTTCTCTGAAATTCAGGCGTCTCTTGGGATTAGCAAACATCGCCTCTCAGACCGACTAACTCGCCTGGTAGAGGAAGACGTTCTCTATAAAGATGCGTATGACCAGGCGGGCAATCGATTTGAGTACAAACTCACCGAGAAAGGGCTGGATTTATACCCGATAATCGTCGCCTTAGCAGGTTGGGGAGATAAATGGTTAGCAGATGATGACGGTGTACCAATCGAATACATACATAAAGATTGCGGAGAAAATGCAAACGCCAAGGTCTGTTGCAATCATTGCAAAGAGGAAATCACTGCCAATAACACCTATGTTGTTCCTGGGCCAGGCATTCTGAAAAAACTGGCGCGCAATGAATTCAGCGACAGCGACATTCAACTCTACTCAAAGTCACTGGATGCTGACTCTCGGTGAAGCCCAAGAAAAAATGATTTAGTTCAGTAATATGTCCATGCCTGCAGTTCACAACATCCGTCGCCGTTCATGAGTTTATTCGAATACGTCTCGGTAGCCATCGCTTTGATTTATGCATTGGCGGTAGGTCGTTTGCTTGCTGGCCTGGCGCCAAGCCTGGATAAAAACAAGCGCTACCCCATCCACTTTGCCTGGGTCCTGGCCCTGTTGCTTGTATGTGCCTTGCAGTGGTGGCAACTTTGGCGAACGCGTGAAGTAGATTGGAATTCCATTCGTTTTTTCTGGGTATTGGTGCTGCCCTCTTTAATATATTTGCGGGCCACTATTCTGCTTGGTGCTGAACCGAATGAGGTTAAGTCATACCGGGAGCATTACTTTGCACATCGGGTGCCGTTTTTTGTTCTCGGAGTGTTATCTGCATTAGTGATTTTCCTGACGCCCTGGCTACTGGGCATAATCCCATGGTTACAATTCGATCTTCTCCACATTGCGGCCAGCGTTCTATTACTCATATCTCTACTAGGCCTGATTTTTAAAAAACCAGCTGTGCATGCCCTACTCGTATTATTTAATTTTGGTCTGGCGCTGGGGTCAATCCTCCACATCCAGCCTGTATAGCGGCGGCTGCATTCCCTGTCCTCGAGAATCTTGACCCGACGCTAGAGCCGAAAGCGGCCATCAGCGTGCGGACAGCTCATACGAACTAGATCGTCTTACTTATAATCCGCCAGGACCACAGCGTTCTGCAAGATACTCTTCAATACTTCCCAGCACGTTGACGTGGTGGGTTGGCCACCAGGGTAACGAGTGCCAAAGGTCTGGAATCTCATTGTATTCACTGGTTTTTCCCGCCTTTTGCAAAGCTCGATGAAACTTTTGTGACTGGTTTACCGGCACCCGTTGATCACGATCGCCGTGAAATATATAAATCGGAATCTCCGCATCCTCTACATTTGCCAGTGGCGACATGCCCGCGATGGTTGCGCTCTGGAACTCCCGTTGAAATGCATTGCCAAACGTAAATTTTTCAAATGTTCGCAGTTCAGACAAGCCGGCACCCGAGATCGCACATTGATAAGGAGAGTCTTTTCGCACAGCGGCTGCCATCGCTGCAAACCCGCCATAGGAATAACCATAGATGGCTATTCGATCTTTCGCAGACACACCTTGCTCAACCAACCAGGCCGCACCATCGTCCTTGTCGTCTTGCATTTTTTGTCCCCATTCGCGGTCCCCAGCTTTCCATAACTTGTTCCCCCAGCCATCCGAGCCGCGGTATTGCGGTTGCATTACGGCATAGCCGCGATTAGCCAGGAACTGTACCCAACTATCCCAGCTATAGAAATCACGTGCCCAGGGTCCCCCATGCGGCATGATGACCGTCGGGTAAGGCGGCTTGCCGCTGGCAGGCAGTGCCAGGTACGCCGGAATGATCAGACCATCGCGCGCCGGGTATTCAACATACTGCATATCCACGAGTTTCTCGGGCAATAAATTTGGAAATCTGCGTCCTAACGGAACCAGGTTAGCGCTGTTCTGGAGTAAATAAAATGCCCCCGGCTCACGTGGACCACTCACCTGGATTACCATTTGGCTGCGATCATCCGACATCGAACGAACAACGCGCTGGTAGTCGCCCGGTAGTGCCTGCTCCAACATCGCGGTCAGGGCAGCTTCTTCCTTATCAATAAGTTGCTCGACTCGCTTGGCACCGTATCCAGCGTAGCCAATCACTTGGCCCAACTTGGATATATGATTAGAGATCATGACATTGTTGGCTTCGAAACTCTCACCATCTCCAAAAACCGGCTCACTGAGGGTGCGGTCACGCAGGTTGTAGCGACGTAGGACTGACTTATCGTGAGACGAATTGTCGCTCATATAAACGTGCACGCCATCCTTATCGAAGCCGACTGGTTGCAGACCCTGGCGATCCTTGGCGGTATATTCGTGATGACGCTCCCATTTGCCGGTATCGGGATGGCGATAACTGTATGCCAGTCTCGCTCCCTTGGCTCCGGTCAACAATTCAATATAAGAGGCCACCTCTCCCAAGGCATTGGTGATCGGCCCTTTTCGCGGCGAACCTCGGTACACGCGCCTGGAACTATAATTGCGCAGATTTATCTCATACAAATCATCCGCAAATTCAAGAGTTGTCACTCTTACCAGGATTTTTTCTTTGTCCTGTGGCAAGCGATTTTCCAGTGATACTCCCACCTTCTCGACGGTCGGAAGCATTTCGCGCGCCTTTTTGCCCTTATCGTCAACTATCAAAATCTTGTCGCGAAACCACTTGGTAACGCCAGTGCTTAATCTAAAGTCAAATTTTTGCCGACCCAGCACAACAAAGCGATCATTCGAGATCCAGTCAACAAATAACGGTTTAACATCCTTGGGTGTGTAGCGAATCGGTGCGGCTGATAAATCATCCAGCTGCCATATCGTGATCACCGGGATCTCATTGACCCCGGGGAGCGTGATGGCAATCATTTGTTTGCCATCCGGGCTAACAGCGACACTGTCGATCACCGGGTCGTGTACCCAGGATTTCATGGGAATTTTTTCAGCTGCGGCAGGGCCTATCAAGAACACTGCCACCAACAGGTGTTTAATAACAACATGCAATAACTTCATTGACTACCTCAGAGTCTGAGAACGGGGGCCTTCATAACAGTGCCAGGCCGATTATTCAACAGGGGCGACTGTAGCATAGCCGCAGTCGCCCCTTTGTTTAAGACGTCATGTGATTCCAGGTATCAACCGCCAAAACTCTTCGAAAATTGCAATACGAAAGTCGGGCCTATCAGGTCATATCCGACGCCCGGCAAGGTGTTGAACACTCGTCCGGCGGAATTTGAACCCTGTCCATCAGATATCAGCGGAGGTTCTTCGTCAAACACGTTACGAATAGTCGCGATCACCTGCCAGTCATTCGGGCTGGTGTACCGCGCAGAAATCGTATGATAGAAACTTGCGTCGGTGCGATTAAATCGATCGCGATTTGTCGTATTTGGATCAAAAACCGGCTCCTCCTCGGAAGAGCCAATGTAATTAATGCTCCATAGAAAACGCCAATCGCGCCAATCCAAATATAGGTCGAGTTCGCCGGTCCACTCAGGAAAACCCCAACGGCCTTCCAACTCCAGTTCATCACCAAGCAGATCGATAAACTGTTCATCGATATAGGTCGCAGTAAAATCTGCAATAATTGAAAAAGCTGGAAACTCCTTCTCATACACCAGATCCAGATCATAACCACTGGTGCGTTCTACCCCAATATTGAGAAGTGACGCATCAACAAAGCTCAGATTGCCTTGCGGTGTACGTGGACCAAGCAAGCTGCAGAATGGGCTGGATAAGCCCGCCGATGTATAACAGTCGCCAACCACAAATCCCACCGTGGGTGAGGCCACTGAGTTCTCTAGCTCAATATCGAAATAGTTAATGGCCAGCGACAAGTCTATGTTTTGCGGGGTTAACACGACGCCAATCGTGGTGGAATCCGATTCTTCCGCGAGCAGGTCGGGGTTTCCACCTGTAATTGTCTGGATCGATGGCACACCGTTAACGCCGAAATCCGGGGCTAAACCCTGGCTGGCACAGTTGTCATATACCACATCGCCCGGGTTGAAATCCTGCCCATAGTTAACGCAGGGATCCAGAAAGCCATCGGCAAATCCGGTTTGGTTACCAAGGAATTGCTCAAACAAATCAGGTGCCCTGAAGGAAGTGCCGTTAGTAGCGCGAAGCCGCAGGGTTGGATTTACTTGCCAGTTGATCTGCAGTCGTTCGGTGATATCGTCGCCATAGGAGTTGTAGTCCGTGTAGCGTGCGGCAACATTAACGGATAATTCCTCGGCAAATGCCTTGTCTTTCAGGAGCGGAAACTCAAACTCAACAAAGGCCTCGCGCACGGTATCGGTACCAGCGGTAATACCCGAGGAAGTGGTGCTGAAGATATTATCTCTTTGCGCCTCGATGTCTGGTACATCATTGATTTCATCACGGCGCCACTCCACACCAAAGACTGCTTGCACATCCCCGGCTGGCATCTCGAATAATGGACCGGTGGCATTAGCCGAAAATTGAACCGTTTCATAATCGGTCTTGCCACGCGTATCCTTACGGATAAAATTTAAATATTCAGGCGAAAATTGTCCGGAAAGAAGAACACTGTCAAACCAGTTAGCCGCCACACAGCCGGGAAAACCCGCCGCATTGTTACAAACCAGGTTACCGCCGGCATCAAAAGAAGAGTCCAGCGACGCCAGCAACCGATCTTCCAAAATACGTTGTGATTCATAGGTGCCTGAAGACTCGCTATATCCAACGTAGGCATCATAAGTCCAGTTTTCAGTGAGATCACCTTTTAAACCAACAAAAGTATTGGTTCTTTCAACTTCAATACGATCAACCGGGTCTAACACATTTGTGCTCATGATGACTGGTATAACCGGGAATCCACCAAAATCTGCCAATGGTCCATTAGTACCAAATGGGTTGGTGGGATTGTTTGGTCCGACCGTCGGGAACAACTGCTGGTAGCCACCATTCGCCTCCGTATCACGTTTATTGTAATAAAACTCGGCATAGGCAGTGGATTGGCGCCCGAACAACTCAACATCTTTTTCGGCGAAGGAAGTAACCGAAATACGTTCAGAAACCGGGATGATTTGTTCGACATCAGCGCTAGTGGTATCACGATAGAATGCGCCCTGATTGTCCAACGGCCCTTCCGCCACCGTGGTAAAAAACGGGATGCCAAACGTGCCATTGACTAACGGGTCAAAGTTTGGATTTTCCGGGCCCACACCCGGCGCCAGGCTTGGTTCATAGCGGACAAATCCAAACGGCGAAGACACCAGGCCAAAAATCGGACCAAAACACAGTTCTTCGCCAGTGCTGGGATCTCGGTTATCGATATTACCGTCGCCGTCCTGGTCGGTGATACGGGGGCGTGTGTCACACGCGGCAAAATCTCTTTCCGCGCGTCGCAGCTCTTCGAGTCGGGCGTAATCGAAGGCCACGTTAAATGACCAATCTGCGCCGATTTTACCCCAGACACCATCGAGGCTGTTGAACTGACCGCCACCGTCTGCAGGGATACTACTCGACACGTTTACTTGAAAGCCATCTTGCCGTTCCTTGGTGATCAGGTTTACCACACCCGCGACAGCATCTGCACCATAGATTGATGATGCACCGTCTTTGAGAATCTCGAAGCGTGAGACTATCGAGCTCGGAATGGCGGTCAAGTCAACGGAATTGGTTGCACCTCGGACGCCAGAGGGGCCCCAGCGCTTGCCGTTAACCAGCACCAGCGTGCGTTGCGCTCCGAGCCCACGCAGCGAAATAGAGTTTGCGCCAGGCCCACCGTCTGTTACAAAGCCGGAAAAGGAATCGTCGATTTGCTGACCGGGAGCAACTGTAGCACCCTGTAAAATGTCATTGGTATCAAGCAAACCCGCCAGTGCCGAGCGCTCGGCGGTGATTACCTGGATCGGGGAGACGCTGGAAAACTCATCGCGCTTAATACGCGAACCGGTAACAATAATTTGTTCTTTCGGTCCAGCAAGTTCTTCCTCTGTGTCTGGAATCAATGTCACCTCGCTGGATTCGGTAACGGTTTCCGTCGCTTCTCCCTCTGCTTCAGTGGCGGATTCAACTGCCGCTTCCTCCTCTTGCGCATGGATACTACCGACCGCAAAGAACATGGCTGAGAGTAAAACCACGATCAGACTCGATAGCCTGCCAAGCTTATATTGGTGTTTGGATGTTAATAATTTGATGTTTTTCATGAAAAGTTCTGCTCGCTGTTAATTATTAATATGTGCGACAGAGAAGCCAGCCAATGATCCTGTTGTCACGTGGCAACTATTGGCGACCTTGTTGAAAAACTCACCATCGTTGCACCGCCTATCGAAATGACCGACTAGCCTGACGGGTCCGGAATGGCCTGGTCTAGGTTTAACTCCTGCAGTCTCGCTCACCCTGGCACCATGACGTTCCGATACAATCTACCGAACTCGCCCCTTGGTCCGGTTATTCTCTATCTCTCACGGTGGAAAGTGTCGCATAGATCGTATTTCAATGTAAGACAGCAATCCTGATTACCTTGAACTAGACCCGAGCTACCTGCTAATAAGGCCCTGACTAAACCTTAAACGCAGACAAACATCCATTAATTATTGTTTTGGCTCACGCCACATTAACCAAAGTCCTGGCGCTTCTGGTGTGGCTTGCACCACGTTGCTTACCTGAAATCCGAATCGTTGGTAAAAAGGGAGGTTTTGTTCCTTGCTACTTTCAAGGTAGGCAGGCATACGTGCGGAATCTACTCTTTCCAGTCCCGCGCGTATAATATCGCCCCCAACACCCTTTCCCTGGCACTCAGGCAAGGTACCTATCGCGGACAGGTAAAAATGAGGAACCTGGGGTATATGAGCATGCAAACATTCGTCCAGTGCCATGCCATTGCGCAGAGAAGATACACCGCCATGAAAAAGCATTGAAATAGCGATATCCATACTGCGCCAAGCGGGTATGTGCTTGCTGGTATTGGGTGGCAGCCACAACGATGCAGCGGTCCCCTCTTCCGTGATGTGACCGAAACCGCGAGTTAGGTACAGTTTTTTCGCCATCTGTTGATAGTAAAACTCGATCGGTGGATAGTGCTTGAATACCCAAAGGTTAACTGGATCATCTGCGAAGCTGTGGCCGATTATCTGTCCTATTCGCGTCGCATCAGCGCGCCGTATTTCTCTAAGAGACATCTTACTGGTCACCTGGGCGGTAACGGTGTTTATCAATTGTCATTGGCCAGCTCTTGTGCTGCTCTCAAACCCGACAAATAGGCCCCATGTACAGTTGCGGGATAGTTTCTGCTGCTTGCTTCACCAGCGAAGTACAGTTTCTTTGATACCGGTTTGGCCATTTCAGCATATTCACTCTCAGACTCACCAGCGGGCAGATAGGAGTATGAGCCATGCGACCAGGGATCGGCATGCCAGCGTGTAATCAAGATCTGCTCTGGCTCTGGTACTTGGCCAAACATATGCTCCAGGGCTGACAGTACGGCGGATTTAATCTCAGCATCCGAGCGCGCCTCCAACTCTTTTGCGAACCGCCCCGAATTAAACATCAATAACGCTGGTTCACCGGTATAGGCCCACACATTCAGAGTTTCTGACCATTCCAGGCCATTCTGACTCACGTGGCCAAATAGCTGTTGTGGTACCCGCTCAGACCAGAATGCCTCCGCAAAGCGGATATACACTTTGTCTAACAGCCCCATCTGCAACCGTTCAATGGCCCGCTGCTTCTTCTCTGGAAGTGCCGGCGTAAATGTGACGGAACCCGATTGCAGAACACCCAGAGGTAATGTGCTGATAATGTCTTGCGCAACATACTGCTGATTATCTTTAGTAGTCACAATCACGCCTTCACCGCGGTAATCAATGCTGGTCACCGCCTGATTCAAACGGATGTCCTGGCCCCTGGCCAAGACCTCAATAATCTGGCCGTATCCTCCTGGAAATATCACATCGTTACCTCTAAACTCTTCGCCAACATCAAAACTCTGTGCCGATAGGTCTTCAATATCCGCGCCAGATTCGTGCTCATAGTAGGCATTCAGGTAATAACGCAAATAACGTTGTAACCGTTCATCCAGCTGAAATTTGTCGACGAATTGATTGTAGAGGCTCCCGATATCGCGCTCGTCAAATCGATAGGCATAGTTTTCAAACTTCTCGCCAAGCCGGTAGAGGACGTCTTCGTCTTCGATATCAACCGCTTGTACGTCGTCGTAGTCGGTGATCAGCGTTGCGATACCATGCTCTTTCGCCAGCCTGCTAATGGGATTCCCCCTCACACCGTGGATCCAGGATGCACCCAGGTCGACCACCGTTCCAATATCGGATTCCTGGCTCCAAATCCGGCCGCCAATACGGTCACGCGCTTCCAGAATCAGCACCCGTTCCACTCCCCGCCCACGCAGTTCCTGGCCAGCACTCAAACCAGCAACCCCCGCGCCGATGATAATGACGTCGGCGGTATTAGTGTTGGCCTGGCTCTGCATAGAGATCAGGATACAGAACAAACAGCTAAATAGCGTCAGTTTCATGGGAATTATCGGATTGTCTCGGCACCGGTTGCGTCACCACAAGGGCTAGATCCAAATCACTTTCTCTCCCTGGCTACTCCAGGATTCAAAGCTGTCTCGGTATAACGCTTCAACCTGCTCCCGTTTGATTTTAAGAGTTGGGGTCATCAGACCATTTTCTACCGTCCAGGGCTCACTCAGCACTACCAGGCACTGCAAATTTTCATGTTTATCGATCTGCTGGTTAGTGTCGGACAGAATCTGCTGCAACTCGCGGGTCAGTAGTTCTCTACTTTGTTCTCCACTACCCTGCTGCTGGAGTTTTGCCGTGGCTTCTTCAGACAGCGTAAGCAAGGCCAGCGGTTGCGGGAGATCAGCACCGGTCACACACACTTGTTCTACATCAAAACTACGCAACAGGCGGTCTTCAATTGGCGCTGGCGCGACATACTTGCCCTTACTGGTCTTGAAAATTTCTTTGATGCGCCCGGTCAACACCAAGTTACCGGCTTCATCAAACCTACCTTTGTCACCAGTGTGGATATAGCCGTCTTTGTCGATTGTTTGAGCCGTGATTTCAGGTTCTTTGTAATACCCCAGCATGGTAGTTGGCGTCTTGACTAACACTTCGCCAACATCGGAAATTTTGCACTGCACCATTGGATTTGCTTTGCCGACTGTACCAAACACCGATTCCCCAAAGCGGCTGGTGTGGGAGTAGGCAAAGTTTTCACTCATCGCATAGCCCTCTAGAATGGGCACATTAAGTCGCGCATACCAGGCCAGAATCGAGGTCGACAGCGGGGCAGCGCCACTAACGCCTATCCTTACTTTGTCCAGCCCCATGGCGGCACTGATCTTGCGGCGGATAACTCGTGAAAGAATCGGAATAGACAATAGACGTTGCAGTTTTTCTGCAGGTACCTGCTCATGCACTCGCTGTTGCAACTTCAGCCAGATTCGCGGAACTGCAAAAAACAATGTTGGCCTGGCTCGCTTCAGATCATCACCAAAGGTTTCAAGCGAATTTGCGAAATACACCTTAAATCCTCGATAGAGTTGATTGGTCTCAACTGCAGCTCGCTCAGCAACATGCGCCAACGGCAGGTAAGAGAGCATTCGATCTGCGGGACCGGTTTCATACATCGTCGCGGTCAAAGTCCCTACTGCGGCAATATTTCGAAAAGAATGCATCACGCCTTTTGGCATGCCGGTCGTGCCGGACGTATAGACGATGGTAGCAAGATCATCAAGGTCTCGATCCTGCTCTCCCAGCAGCGAATCGGTGTTATTCAGTATCGATTGCCAGGACTGTTTTTCACTCAGTTCGGCAGGATGGATAGGCATAGTGACGATAGAAACGCCCTCAGGTACGCCGGAGGACATAGAGTTCCAATCCATTATCTTGCCAACGAACAACAGTTTTGCCTCACTGTGTTCAAGAATTTGTTGCACACTGTGTGCCGACAAGACCGGATACAGTGGCACTGAGACATGTCCAGCCATCCAAATGGCCAAATCAGCGATAATCCAGTGGGCACAATTTCCGGACAATATCGCTATATTGCTACCGGCAGGATAGTCCAATGACTTGAGATAGGCTGCGATGCAACGAGCCTGCTGGCCCACCTGCTGCCAGCTGAGTTCTTCTACCCTGCCATCGGGGTAAGGTTGCACGAAGCAGGTGTCGTCAGCTTGTTGCTGCTCACGTCGATAAAAAATCTGTAACGGAGACTGCAACTGCAAATCTTCATTTAAACCCTGCTCAGCCATCCATCAATCCTCTCTTTATAATTGTTTAAACAGGCATTTTATCCTGATCCCGGCTCTCTGTTTATTGAAATATTGGACGGGATGTAATTTATTTCTAACTCCGCGAACTAGCCTTCTAGTTACTCGAATTCGACGAGTTTCAATCAGCGAGAACAAAGAAAACACCCTTTACTGATCGAAAAACGCTCATTAAAAAGGGCTTAATAACTATTTATATAATTGTGGAATGGGCATTATGCCTAATTTCTGCCGCTCACTAGCAACGATACCTGGTGATCAAAATTCTGGCGCCGTACGGGGGAAAATTGGGCCAATTCGATAATACCAATTGGTCATGGTTTATCGTCTAGCTAAGCTAATTACTGTGAATGTTTACTTAATAAATGAACACTATATGATTGTTTTTATGAAAATAAATACGGTTTTCTAATCGGAGTTTATTTGAAAGAATACAAAAGCCTGGCAGAAATTTAGTTTTCGAATTAGACCATGGCTTAAGTGAAACCGATTTATGATCTCTAGCCTACATCCAGGACTCATACCGAGTAAAGATATCCAAATATTTGCGGTATAATACGCGGTTAAACGAGCATAGATATAAAACCGCAATTTTATTTACTATATGTATAATATATTGCGTGTTTCTTGTTTACTGACAGAATTTTATTGTTCAAATGGCAGAATTGTCACCTATCGTAACTAAGTAGAAATATATCACCATGACACTCAAGAAATCGATTTGGATACCCATTGCTGTGGTCCTGACCGTCGCTGTTGTACTCACCTTCTTTGGTCGACAATTAGCCGGATTATACTTACAGGCGCCATCAACTTTCACCGCCTTGGGTGATTCGTCAAAACCTGACCCAACGCAATTGAGTGGGTGGTATTCGCACCCGGCAAAGTCCAGTACAGCACAGCTGCATCCACTAACAGACTCACCAGAAGATAAGGATGTGAAGAAATCCGCTGACGTGTTCTACCTGCACCCAACGTCGTATTTTGGCCCAGGCGAGTGGAACTCACCAGCCACCGATGAAGAATTCGCACGACAAGGTATTGAGCACATGTCGGCCACCCAGGCCAGTGGGTTCAGCGCTTGTTGTGATGTCTACATCCCCAGGTATCGCCAGGCTCATCTGGGATCATTTGCTGAAAAGAATTTCGCTCAGGGATCACAGGCCCTGGAGTTCGCATATCAGGACGTGGTACGAGCTTTTAATCAGTTTGTTAAAGAACGAGATCCGGCGCGGCCGTTCTTTCTGGCGGGTCACAGTCAAGGCGCATTACATGGATTACGACTCCTGGCCACCGAGATAGAGGGCACTGTACTGGAGCAAAAATTGGTTGCCGCCTACCTCATAGGCTACTGGCTGCCACCCGATATTTTCCAGAAAACATTAACCACTACAAAGCTTTGCTCTAATGCCTCAGAAACCTCATGTATAGTGACATTTGACACGTTTGAAAGTACCGGAAAGGGTAAGGATGAAGGCGTTGCCCTGCCATTGTGGTATCCCGACGGCTGGCAGGCAAAAGAGATCGCCAAGACTCTCTGCGTTAATCCCCTGACCTGGACCACCGGATTTGAGTCCGTTGATAAAAAAGCAAACCTGGGAAGCATGGCCTACCAGAGCGAATTTTCATTGGGAGGACTACTGGCAAACGAAAACCCCGGGTACGTCTACGAGGAATTAGGTAGCGGAGAAACCGGCGTCAGTGGCGCCACATGCATCGAAGATGGATCCCTGGTGGTTGATCCACAGGATGGTACCCGTTATGACAATCCTGGCAAAGGTGAGGAAAAAAGTTTACACCCCTTTGAGTGGAACATGTTCTACATGAACATTCGAACCAATATATCAACACGACTTGAAGCGTTCTATTCTGAATAGACGGTTGCTGTGAACTTGAGACCAGTGCAGTTGCGGCCACAGGCAAAGAATCGTGCGTGAACGACGCCCGAAGTCGCCTTGTAAAGCACGCCATCCTGCGAATCCTGGCAGCCTGTCGCGCGCCGGTTTTGATAATTTTTGTAAAGGAACTCACCTGTGCTGCGCTGGAACTTGCCTCGTTCTCCAGCAAACGTTAAAGCATACTTCCCTATCGTCCAAGTGATATCGACGGAACCACAGCTAAGCAACTTATGAGCTAATATTAGCCTTCAAAAATGGCATCATTATTTGGGACTCGTTCATATTGCGTTTGTTCTTTCTCCAACCTTATTGACAAATAATTATTGGAAAATTCATCCTTGAACAGCCATACCTAGCTAGCAAGCCCAGTATCTGATTATCTTCTGGTAAAAATCAGCAATATTTTACCCAACCTCTCTCAATCAACGTAATCTCAAATTGGTATTTTTAAGATAATTGAGTCAAGAATACGTCTTTATATTATTGATATATTTAGAGTATTTTATGTTAAACAGATTTATTAAACATCTACCAACAAACTTGGGGATCCAATCTTCATCAACACAGGGTTGAAACTGAATAGTTTACTGGAAATTGTCGATTTCTTTGAGAAAATCCCTGGCTTGCAAGAAGCGTTTTATTCTTCTCCTCGTAAGGAAATCTGAACTATATTAACCTTATATATAATAACTAAAAATATTTGCCAAATTATTGAGTTCTAAAAGTTATCAAAACAGCTATCTAATGCTCAAATACCCCTGTTTTAGACCACTTTTTGAAAACACAATTTGCCACAACTGGCTACGACAACTACGAAACGTCCCTGCTGCGCCGAGCAAATAGAAATTCCACATCCGTCGGAATCGTTCGTCGTAGTTATTTTCCAGATTGGCCCAGTTTTGGTTAAATTTCCCGTGCCACTCCAAGAGTGTACGGTCATAGTCGTGGCGAAAGTTATGCCAATCTTCCATGATCAGTAGTCCCTCGGAAGCCTCTCCAATCAGTTTTACCGAGGGGGTGATGGAATTCGCAAAGATATATTTTCTGACCCAGGGGTCGAGCCTGTTTGAGGTGATTTTAAAACCAATAGAATGTAATAAAAACAAGCCTTTATCGTCGAGGCAACGGTTTACAACTTCAAAATAACGACGATAGTTTTTGAACCCGACGTGCTCAAACATGCCGAGCGAGTAGATTCGGTCAAAGCGTTCATTTATGTCACGATAATCCTGCAGGCGTATCTCAACTGGCAAACCGGCGCAGACTTCTTCCGCCATGGTGACCTGTTCTTTCGCGATGGTGATGCCAACCACTTCAACCCCGTAGTTTTCAGCAGCATACCTGGCCGCCCCACCCCAGCCACAGCCTATATCCAGCACGCGCATTCCTGGCTGCAATCCCAATTTGCGACAAACCAGGTCAAGTTTTGCTTCCTGTGCCTCATCCAGGGTTTTTGCCTCACGCCAATAACCGCAGGAATAAATCATTCTCTCATCAAGCATCTGCTGATAGAGATCATTACCGATATTGTAGTGTTGTTTGGCTATATAGGGTGATCGACGGCGATTTTGTAAATTCCACAAATAAGCACTCAAGAAAAACAACTTATCGCTCCAAGTGGTGATCTTTTTGCCCAGATCTGCCTGCAAAACGCGGGTAAAAAACTGGTCCAGGTGTTCACAATCCCACCAGCCGTCCATATAGGCTTCGCCCAGCCCCAGCGAGCCCTCGCCGAAAACTCGTCCGTAGAGTGCGTCATTGTGTACCTGGATATCCCATGGGCGTTCTCCATCAATGCTTACATCAGCATGATCCAGCAACCCTTGCAGCCTACTCTTATAGCCAGTCGCCAGAAATTGGGGCTCTGCCAGGTTTTTAAGGATGCTCTGCATTAGAGAAGATCACCCGCGATTCAGACAATCATCGCTGACATGCACCTAGCCGTTCACACCTGCAACGACCATCGTTTTCTTGCCCGTTCTCACAGCAACTGACATCTTTCATGCTTCCCACCCCACATAGCTAAAATTCTGAAAACTTTATGTTTTTTTATTTCGCGCTGAACTTCCCTCACAACGCGTTAAGGCCTGGCGTCTATGCTCATGCTGACCTGCACAGCTTGTCAGTAAGGGTACACCGGGCATGTCTGAAGTATAAACGCACAATCGAAACCGTGGTCAACGTTTCCACTTATTTTTGCTTGTAATTTTGGTACGAGGAAGATTTAACGGATAGCTGTCCAGAAATTAAGATTGGCTGACCGGTTAATCGGTGGCAAAAAGAAGTTATTCGTCTTCAGCGATCGATGAGTTCCAAAACATTGCGGACAAGTAGTATTGCGAAACCAACAAGCATAGCCCCGCCAATATTAGAATCGTTGAGAATACACCGTCATGACCGCTCGCCCATACATAGGAACCACTCAGGGTCAGCGCGATAACTATGGCAATATTCGGGTAAAAGTCTCGGAGTACCGCAGGCTGGGATTCTTCAAAAAAAGTGCCATTATCACCGCTATGGCGTGCCCGGCGCATGGTGAAATGAGAAACAAGCACCATCAAGCCATACATTGCCGCCATCAAAACGGTCCACTGACCGACCATTCCGGGGCCTAATGCTGCGATTTGCGTAAACTCGAGTAAGCCGATAATGAACGGATAGACAGAATCAAGAGTTGAGGGGACCCAACGAAATCTCAGGGCATTACTTGCATACGCGACCCAGATGAGAATGATCCCAAACAGGGTAGTGGCAATTTGCAGCCAGTTAATAAAGCTCTGCCAGGACCATTGCATGAGATAGCTGCTCTCTTGCACATGTTCCCAGAGTAGTTCCAATGCCAGCGCCTGCACAATGCTCAGTAGCGTTAACAATACTGACGGAAAGTGCTCTTTGGCCCGGTTTCGAATCAAATTCATGGATCTACGCCCCTGGTTAAATCACTGGATGGTTATTCTTGTCGAGAAGCCCTACTCTACACCATTTCAAGGAAATTTCTGCACAAGGCTGAGCTCGCAATCATCGCGCAATATCTATGTGTCGATTGACGTCGCCCTACTAATCAAAAGTAGGGGAGGATTTTCATATGACCTGGTCTTACAAGGCGAAAACCCGCTGCGCGTTCTTGCCCAGGAAAGCCGCTTCAACCTCGGGATCTAAACCCAGCTCGGCTAAGCCTCGCAACGCGTGTGCGGGCATAATCATTGGGTAATTAGTACCGAATAACACCTTGTTGCGGCCATGGCTCTTGAGATAGTCCAATAGCATTTGAGGATATCTTGCGACCGTATAGGCTGAGGTATCGATATAGACATTTTCATGCTTGGTGGCGACCGCGATGGCTTCTTCTGTCCATGGATAACCAATGTGTCCACCGACAATCGTTAACTCGGGAAAATCCAGCGCGACCTGGTCCAGATAGATCGGCCTTCCTACTTCGGAAGGCATTAAAGGACCGGTGTGACCTATTTGCGTGCAAAATGGGACACCCAGTTCGCAGCACGCCGTGTAAATCGGGTAAAACAAACGATCTGTTGGTGGACGCTCCCATAACCATGGCAACACACGAATAGCCTTAAAACCGTATTCTTCAACACACCGCCGAATTTCGGTTACCGCCTGCATCGGTTTACGAATATTGACTGAGCCGACACCGATAAGACGCTCAGGAGCCTCGGCAACAAACTCGGCAACCTCATGATTGGAGATCATGGTGTTACCAGGCGCCTCCCAGGCCGAAATCAGACTTTTACTGACACCACCCTGGTCCATGCTGGCAATCGTCGCTGCCACCGGTAGATCCTCGGTGGGCACATCGGTTTTGGACCAGCGCCGCAATGACGCAAATATAGGATCTTGAGAGTGTCTTAGGGTCGGGTGCTGCGCCCACGCATCAATAATCATCATTTCTTACCATAATTCTTACCATAAAGAGCTGCCAATCGGACCTGGCAGTTGTCACTTCGACAAGTTAGTTCTGCTACGCATTCTACCTTGAAGAAGATGAATTCTTTTAATACAAAATTTCTGCTCCGCGCTGACTGGATGATCTTTAATACAGGCATGGTTATACAAAGAAATTTCGCTGACCCTTTCTATTCAGGATACAATGCTTTGCTCATCCGTCATTCATCGACCAAATAGAACAACGCGTAAGCAAACCTAAATTCGCGGATTCAATCGTATGGATTTGCCCTGCATGGCGTAAATCAAGCCCAATGAGTCAACAGAAACATAATGATCAATTTGTCGACGGTCGTGCCCAACGTACCGTTCGCAGTCGCAGGAAAATAATTGAAGCTGCCTTCGAGCTATATGCGCGTGGCACCCTGGTACCAACGGCACAGGAAATTGCGGATCAATCCGGCATGGGTATCCGCACGGTGTTTCGACATTTTTCGGAGATGGAATCACTATTCGTTGAGGCCGACCGCCTTCTACACGAACAATACGCAGAACAACCTCATGTCCAACCAGAAGGCGGCCTGGCCGAACGCAGTCAGCAACTGGTGGACGAGCGAGCACGAATTTTTGAAACCTACGCACCTCATATCCGCGCTACCCTGGTGCAAAAATGGCGCTACAAGCAATTAGCCAAACAATATTTCAAGCTCTGCCAGGATCTAATGAATCAGACGTTATATTTCCTGCCCGAACTGCAAGATAAAGCAGCCGTTAAAAAGGCAGCGGTGGACTTTGCCTTATCGTTTGAGTGTTGGGACCGTCAACGGACGATTGAAGGCAAAAGTAAGAAAGCAATCCGAGAAGCGATGGCTGACACGCTGGCGATGCTACTGAAGGTTTAGCACTGTCAGAACACCACTCGCATTCACTACAACATCCACCCTCCCCTGATTTACAGGAATACTACTATGAGCCAATGCACTAAATTGTGGGTCAATCGAAATGATTATCGCCAGACTCGGCAAATCACTGAAACCCTGGACCCGATCAACTCTGGTGAAGTATTGGTGGCAATCGATAAATTCGGTTTAACTGCCAACAATGTCAGTTATGCGGTTAGCGGCGATATGATCGGCTACTGGGGATACTATCCCACCGGAGAGGCAGACTGGGGCACAGTTCCGGTATGGGGTTGTGCCAGTGTCATAGAGTCAAGAATCGAGGAAATACCGGTTGGCGAACGCCTATGGGGTTTCTTCCCGATGGGTTCGCACGCGGTATTACAGCCTGGCAAAATTGTTGAAGATCAGTTTATTGACATGACCGCTCATCGCCAGCAACTACCCGCCCTCTACAACGCCTATCGACGCACCGCAGCAGAGCCGGAAATAATGCAACAAATGGAAACAGAACGATGTTTGCTGTTTCCATTATTTGCAACATCATTCGTGTTATACGACTACCTGGTAGACAATGATTTTTTCGGTGCTGAACAGGTGCTGATTGGCTCGGTTTCGTCGAAAACTGGTTTTGGACTGGCCCAAATGCTGGCCAATGATGACAATATCAAGACCGAAATCATTGGTTTTACATCGCCTGCCAACGTCGCCTTCGTGGCAGCGCTGAACTGCTGTGATCGCGTTGTGACCTATGGAAATGAGAGCAGTATCGATGCTAACAAGCCTGCCGCCTATGTCGATATGTCGGGCGACGTACGGCTTAAGACCGCATTGCATAATCACATGGGTGAAAATATGGTAGAAAGCGCCATGGTGGGCGCCAGTCACTGGGAAGATCGCGGCGACGCTGGTAAGTTACCGGGCGCCAGGCCAAAATTGTTTTTCGCTCCAGGCCAGATTGCCAAACGGGATGAGCAATGGGGTCCGGGTGTGGCTCTGGCTAAAGCTATGCAGGCCAGCGCGGAGGTAGCGCTGGGAGTTCGCGATACCCTGGATGTGGTGTGGATCAAGGGCAACGATGAACTTGTCCAAACCTGGAATGAATTGCTGGACAACAAGATCCCGCCCAGCACCGGACTGATGGTATCGCTTCTATAGGCGTCGAACCTTACCGATTTTGCAGAAAGTCAGCCAGTCGGGCCAGTCCCTCGCGCAGCACCTCCGGGCCGTTAGCATAACCAATGCGCAAATAGCCTTCCATGGCGAGTGCCGAGCCCGGCGTGAGCATCACACCGGTTTCCTTCAGCAGCTCCACACAAAAATCTCGCGAGGACATATCAAGATCGTACTTTAACAAGGCAGTCGTACCCGATTTTGGTTTGACCCAACTCAGTTTTTCCTGGCCCTGCATCCACTCATCAAGAATGGTCAGATTCTCACGGGTAATCTTCTGGCTGCGCCCCAATATGGCCTCGTGATTCTCAAGCGCGATGGCAGCCAAGTGGTCGTTGATCATGCCAACAGAGATCGTATTGTAGTCGCGATGAATCATCACCGCTTCGACCACTTCTGGGTTAGCTACCAACCAGCCGAGCCTTAACCCTGCCAACGAGAAGGCTTTAGACATGCTCGCGGTGCTGATTCCCTTCGTATAGATATCCGCAATTGAAATTGTAGATCCAGAACCACTCTGATCAGAGCCCCGGTAAACCTCATCACAGAGCAACCACGCGTCCGCCGCTTCAGCAATAGCGGCTATATCTCGCAGCATGGCTTCGTCCATCAAACTGCCGGTTGGATTGTTAGGGTTGTTAATGGCGATCAGACAAGTATCGCTGGAAACCAACGCATCCAGTTTATCCAGATCGGGCAGCCAGCTCTGCTCTGGCTGCAGTTGCAAGTGCCGTACCTTCGCACCAATACTCTCAGGAATGGAATAATGTTGCTGGTAGGTCGGCACCACCGCAACCACCTGATCACCGCTGGAAACCAGGGTTTGATGCACCAGCGAGTTGGCACCGATGGTGCCATGCGTGATCAACACATTTTCTGCCGCCTGTTCTCGATATAGAGCAGCAACGGCATTGCGCAATCGGTCTGATCCCTCTATGGCCCCGTAGGTCATTTTGAACGGCAGCACCTCGGCGATACTGCTGTCGGCCTGTCCACACAATTCCAATAGCTGAGCCACAGTAATGCTTTCTACGCAGGTTTCAGCGAGGTTGAGTTCGCATTTTGTTTCGAACTCATTCATCCAGAGTTCAACGCCAAAGGGTTCGATTTTCATAGGGTTCTCGCTGGTTAGTTCTGCAGGCTCTGTTGCAGGGCTGCCGCCATGGCTATGTCTTCCAGGCCGAGCCCAACAGAACGAAAAAATACCGGGCAATCTCTCTGCGGTGTCGGGCACTGACCCGCCACAAGCTCAGCCAAATCGCCAATAAGCTTGGAAGTATCCCAGCCGTATTCCGCAGCCGCCAATACCATTTCACCAGCCGTGTCGGGCGTGGTAGCGCGATAGTCACAATAAACCTGGCTATTCAATAAAAATCCTGGTGTGACTTCATGAGCCTGCGCGACGTTGGTAGATATCGAGGTAACAAGCGCACCGGCCTTGATACATCCTGGGTCAATGACTGGCGTACCCGAGGATGTACAAAGCATCACGACATCGGCATCAGCTGCAGCTTGCTCAGCACTCTCTGCCAAATTTATTGATGGACACAGCACACGCCATTCCTCAAATCGAGGGTCCTCTACCGATAGACTGGGGGACCATAACGCGACCTCTTGCCAGTCACACAGGTTCGCGACATGACGCCAATGGGCCTGGGCGATTGCTCCGGCACCGATGATTGCTACCTTCTGACTCGCCGTGTCAGCAAGATGTTTTACTGCGAGCGCAGTGGTCCCCGCGGTTCGCTCAGTCGTCAATTGACCAGCATCGCACAACAATAGCGGTTGTCCGGTCTCGGTTGACATCAGACAGGTCCAGGCCGTAATGATCGGCTTGTTCTCTTGCACAATATAAGGTGACAGCTTGGCACCGAAGACCGCGTGTTTGCTGAGTACACCCTGGTAGGTAATAAAATCTCCGGCATCTGCTGGAAACAAAGTCACGGTTTGGGGTGGCTGTACTGCCCGGTCATGAGCTATTTCCATAAACATGTCTTCAAGTACATGCAATACGTCTATATTGTCTAGCTGTAGGGCTACCGCGGCAGCATCCAGGATTGGAATTGTCATGGTTTCAAGCTCTTGAATCACTAAAACGGGCATTCTAAATAGGCTAGTTGACCCGGGTCAATCACATCCAACCAATTCTACAAACACCTGTCATACGATAGTTCTCATTTCCAAGCGAAACAGGCCTCGTTTAGGCACCTTATGAGCCTTACAGCCAGGCAAATAAGGGTAAACAATTGTCAACACGTCTTGTTCGCAAATAAAGCTGCTATAGACTTTTGCCTATATTCGCAGTCCATGAGCGAAGGACAGTTTCATCGTGAAGACAACTTCCGAAACTCCGCACTGTACAACTTGTGTATGACAACGGCAAAGGAAAGCAAACTGTTGGCTTTTGGGTTCAGGACTGAACGCATCGGCCCGCTTATCTTGTTTTCGCTGCGATGAATGATCAAGAGCGTTGGTTTGGACATCCGGACCGGGGGACATTTTGAGAAACTTATACAGACAAATTAGCTTGGGGCTTGTTGCCATTGGCATTAGCCTGACAACCCAGCAGGCGCTGGCACAAACCTTTGAATGGTCATCTGCCGGCCTGTTCGACGGGGAGTCGATAGACGGCGCAGTCGTCAACGCCACCATGGGACCAGTAACCATGACAGCTAGTGTCAACGTGATGACTGACGGCGATGGTGGCCCAATCAATCTTGACGCATTTTCGGCCGGCGGCGAAGGGCCCGCTTCCTATGAGGACGACGGTTCCTTTGGCGGCCTGACCAACTACGTTCAGTTTGGTTTTGATATGACCACTTGCGATACCGATGATTTTTTCGAGATTGAGTTGGACTTCAGCGCCACCGTGAACAACCTTGAATTCACCGTTGCAGACGTTGACCAGGGATCGTGGGACGATGTGCTGGAGTTTTTTGCGGATGTTGATGGCTTTGGTTTCGTCAATCTTAAGACTTTGATGACCGATACCACTACAGGTGCGCCCTTCCTGAGCTTTGGAAGTGACGTTGAAGAAGACAATGAAGGATTTGCCGACGGATACGAAGGGACCACCAGTATTAGTTCTGCGTCAACAGACGGCAATATTGATTTCGACTCAAACGGAACTGCCTACGCGTTTAATTCCATCACTTTGCGCTACCGAAGCGGTGACGATGGCTCTGGTTGCGGCGGTAACCCGGGTGCGCAGTTAATCGGGCTGGGCGACGTCACCTTTGATGGCACCACAGTACCGGTTAGCCTGATCTATTTTAATTCAGTCGCCAGTGGTGAACTGGCCACCCTGGAGTGGCAAACCGCGCAGGAAGTTGGCCATGCCGGCTTTCAAATTTATGCGCGCAGGGAAAATGGCTGGGAGTTGCTCACTGAACAACTTATTCAATCGACACGAGCTGCGAATTCACTACAAACGAACAATTATACCCAACTCGTTTCATTACCAGATTCTGATACCACCTGGCTGTCACTGGTTGATGTGTCGGTCAATGAAGAATTGGTCGCCCACGGTCCATTCCGACTGGGGAAATCTTACGGTGCAAAATTAGCACCGGCCAACTCATATGATTGGCGACAATCTGAACTTCCAGAAATGAGCCTTGTAGAAAAACGTAATGCTATTTCAAATCGATTGCGACAAGCGCAGAAACAGGAAGCACTGAACAATGGAGGTCAGCAATGAGTATCAACAAACGTAGCACCGCCTTGGTGGGACTGGTCCTTAGCCTGCTTCTGTTGCCCGCTAGCGCTAGTGCGGCAGCCCTCTTCAACCTGGTCGTGAAAGAAAGTGGCATGCACCGCATCAGCTATGCGGACCTACTAGCTCAAGGCGCAGATCTACAAGGCGTTAAACATCGCAAGCTGGCGCTAATGCTTGGAACACAGTCCATCCCGTTGCGCACTGCTGGCATGCTGGATGAAAATGGCAAGCGCACCAATATCTTTGGCCCCGGTGCATACCTTGAGTTTTACGCCGAGGTAGAGGAAAGCCTGTATACAGATAAAACCGCCTATACCCTGCATTTATCTCGCCCGTTGCGAACGTCGTTTGGTGCTCAACGCGCGGCTCGCTTTCGCAAGGCAGCACCGGCCAGCACCAGCTATCGAGCGACTCAGCTGGTTGAACAAAATAATTACTACGATTTTTTATCTCCGAGTACTATCGACCCCTGGCACTATGGCCAACAAATTGGAGTTGGTGGCGCGACCGGTCCGGAACTCGCCTTCAACCTGGATAATGTAGTACCAGGGCCGGTGACGCTTGAAGCGCAAGTCTTTGGCCTGCTCGATTTACCCGAAGCAGGCAATGACCATCATGTCTCGTTTGTGGTAAACGGTAGCCCAGCTGGCGATCAGCAATTTGATGGCAACCGCGCGATCACAGTGAGCCTGCCCACCGGAGACCAGACCTTAAGTGTATCTGAAGGTCAAAATACCTTGCGCATGGACCTGTTAGGTATTGCAGGTATGCCGTTGGACGCCGTCGCGTTAAATGAATTTGAGGTCACCTACCAACGAACAACACAGGCAAACAATAATTATCTGGATGGTGGCTTCGCAGCCGGGCAGAGCCTGATTAGCGGCTTTTCAAACGCTGACATCAACGTATATCGGTTCGATAACGCGGGCACTCCGCACCGACTAAAACGGATTTACCGGACACAGCCAAATTCGGAACAGGAAACGCATTCCATTGGCGTCAATCTTGCCGAATACGGAGCCAGGTTAATCGTGGTCGCTGAAGGTGGTTATCGCACCCCTGAAGTTGCAGTAATCGCTGATGAGCAGGACATCACCTCAGGTAAGACCGATTACCTGGTAATCACGCACCCGGCCTTTTTAGGCACAACTTTAGATAGCTTTGTCCAAATGCGCGAGCAGACGTCCGATCTTAGCGTGAAGGTGGTCGACATCAACCAGGTCTACGGTCAGTTCGGTAATCATCTGCCCTCTTCCGCCGCCATTCACCAGTACGTAAAGTTTGCCGCAGCTAATATGGGAGTACGCTATGTCCTGCTGGTCGGCGGCGATCAGTATGATTACAAAAACTATCAATCCGAAGCCATTTCACACATCCCCACCGCCTATGCCGCTACCCCGGGAGGAGAGCTGATCGTGCAACAGAACCCGGTAGACAGTCTTTACGGTGACCTCGATGGCGATGGTGTACCCGATGTGCCGGTAGGACGCCTCCCTGTGCGTAATCAACAGGAATTGGCGTACATCGTCGAGAAAATCAATGATTATACGGCGCGCTCAGGTTATGCCGCCTCTGCTATGGTTGCCACTGATATCGACGATAACTCCAACTCGATTCTATTTGAACCACAGGGCGAAAGCTTTATCAGTCTGCTGCCACCAGCCTGGCAGACTGATGTCGTCCGCGCCTACCCACAAAGCCAGGGTGGCGAAACCGCTAAGAGCAACCTCTTCGCTGCCATTAACAATGGCGTGTCGCTGGCCTCTTATCTTGGTCATTCAGCCGAGCAGGTCTGGTCACGAGCCACCCCTCCTCTACTGACGGCGAGCGAAGTCAGTCAATTTAACAATATTGATAAACCTGCGGTCGTAACACAATGGGGTTGTTGGAATACCTACTTTATCAAGCCGTCCTCCAACAGCATGGCCCAGGCCCTGATGTTGGGTGGTTATACCGGTGCAGCAACCGTACTTGGGGCAAGCTCACTTACTGAGTTAGCATCGGAACAGGTACTCAGTAAACTATTCATACCGCGTTTGCTGACGCCGGGCACGACCGTCGGTGATGCGGTAATCGCTGCTAAACAGGAGATGGCCAAGTCTATGCCAAGGGCGAGTGACGTTCTGCTCGGATGGCAAATACTCGGAGACCCTGCCCTGGTCGTTAATCCCTAATCAGCGTCCAGCGCAGGTGAGTTGGTTTGACTAGCTCGCTTGCACGGCGCGGCGGAGAACCTGCCCGTAACCGTACGCTATGCAGTCATAACCGTCGAAATAACCCCGTTCCTTAAGCAACTCGTGTAATCGACGCAAATTGTAGGGAGGAATGCTGGCCAGCATGTGGTGCTCTACGTGATAGCCCACATTATTTGGCGCTATCAGTAACTTCTGCCACCACGGCAGGATGGTGGTACCAGTATTTAGACGTGCGTTCTGTTCACTGCGATTCTCTGCCACGCCATGTTCGCCAATCTGACGCAAACGCGCGATGGCCGGATAGATAAACAGTTCGGCTACCCACCACATCAAGTATGCCCAGCCAGCACCAACCCAGATGAGCAAGGCCAACAAGGAGCAGTGGAAAACCAACCAGGGCCACTGCTTACTGAGTTTAAATGCCTTTAATCGCATCAGCTGGTCGCGAAAGGCGGTCTGACCGGTAAAATCCCGAATAAACTTTCGCTTAATACTCGCTCGCGTAACCGGGTATTTCCTGACAAAACCGATATCCGGATCCTCGGGTGTACCAGCGTGCTTATGATGATTCAGGTGGTAGGCACGGTAGGCATACATGTCGGCGTTCATCGGTACACCACATAGCCACTGCCCGACAAAATCATCCATTGATTTATTCTTGAAAAATGCATGATGGGCACAGTCATGCATAATCACGCCAAGTCCCTGGTGTCGGCCCGCTAACAACAGGATTCCGACGATCACTGTCAGAGGGTTTGGCCAGACCACCACCATGGCAAAGGCTGTGAAAATCACTAACCAATTCCAGAGCAAGGTAATCGTGGCGTGAAGATTGGATTTCTGTTGAAATGTACGCAGTTCTTCACTGCTCAGTACATCAGATAGTTTTTTGCCCTGACTCATACGTTTTCAGATACTGTTCATTTACATCAATATTACATAATATATCATTTAGTGCCAATTTATGTATACATTTAATTTACAGACCGAAACCGATATTACGGCACGATCACTGGCACTTTCCATGATCAGTGTCGCCAACAATTCTGATCAGAGCATTGGCGAGTTGATTCGTATCGGCAATCTGCTCTCGATCGAGGCATCAACTATCCGCGTGGCAGTGACGCGTTTGCTTCGTGAAGGAATGCTGTCGAGCAAGCAACGCGGTTATTACCAACCGGGCGCGGCATCTAAAGCACTGACCAACCAGCTGCGTAACTGGAGCGATATTGAGAGTCGGGTACGTCCGTGGTCCAGAGATTGGATCACTGTGCATATTAGTCACCTTGGTCGAAGCAATCGCAAGAAGCTGCGCAAATGGACCAGGGCACTAACCTTGTACGGTTACGCGGAAGTTCACTCAGGATTTTATGTTCGGCCTGCTAATTTGAGCGCCAGCCTTGGTCAACATCGCGAAGAGCTGGTCAGTATTGGTCTGGATGAAGCGGCCATCATGATGCACGTATCCGAGGTTGCATCAGGTGACCAGCAGGATTGGCACACCCTGTGGCCTCTTGCCCAGCTGAGATCAAGTTACGACGATGCAATCGACTGCATGCAAAGCAGCCTGGAACAACTTCCCGGAATGAACGTGGAGCAGGCAGCAAAGGAAACCCTCTTGGTCGGGCAATCCGTAATTCGAACCATAAATTACGACCCCCTACTGCCGGAGGAGATCGGTGATAGTGTACGTTTCCTCGAGATGCTAAAACTAATGGTGCACTATAACGAGGTGGGTCAGTCCTATTGGCGCGAATTTCAAGCCCGTTAACTCTGCCAGGCTATAAGCCGACATGGAGTTGGCGGTATTAGAGTAGTCGGAAAATTCACCCTGCGGTATGATGGTCACAAAGCAAGAATTATTAGTAATACCACCCAGGAGTACAATCAATGACTGTAAACATCGGCAATTTTCTGACTCGTCGTGCCCGGCGCAACCCCAATGTCGAGGCCATTTTCGACACCCATGCAAACAAACGGGTAAGCTACGATGAACTTAACAAGCGGGCCAACCAGGTCGCGCATGCGCTTGACGCAGCGGGAGCCAAAAAAGGCGATCGTGTTGGAACTCTACTGATGAACGGTTTACCCCTGGTGGAATCAGTCTATGCGTCGGCAAAACTAGGTGCTATTAGTGTTGCTCTCAACTGGCGATTAACTGCCGACGAACTCGAGTTTATCCTTAAGGATTCGGGCACTTCCGTCTTGGTCTATGGCGATGAATTCGCGCCCGTCGTGGCCGAGTTACAAGCTCGCGGTGATGCCACTGAGGTCGCCACCTGGATCCAGGTTGGCGGCGAGACAGCTGCATTTGCGCAAGACTATGATGACATCACCGCTAACACCTCGGACGCAGAACCAGAATTAAACAGCGGCGATGATGACCTGCTCTATATCATGTACACCTCTGGCACCACTGGGCTACCGAAAGGCGTCATGCACTCGCACAACAATGTTATGTGGGCGATTATCACCTCCAGTGCGTCAACTGAATACGCCTCTGACGAACGGTTTCTAATCTCGTTGCCTCTGTTTCACGTTGGCGCGCTAACGCCATTGTTTACCAATCTCTACGCTGGCTTTACCTCGGTAATTGTAAGAAGCTTTGATCCCGAAGAATGCTGGCAGTTGATTGCCTCAGAGAAGGTCAATAGCACATTGATGGTACCGGCTATGTTATTGGCTATGAAAGCGATATATGACCCGTCACGACATGACCCCTCATCCCTGACTACAGTAGTGAGTGGTGCTGCGCCGGTACCCGTTGCCCTGATTGAGGATTACAAACAATTAGGGATCGCGATCAACCAGGTTTACGGGATGACCGAAAGCTGCGGCCCAGGGTGTTTGATTACCGGCGAAGATGCCATGGCCCGGCCCGGCAGTACGGGCCGTCCCTATTTTCACACCGATGTGCGCATTGTGAATGGCAGGGGTGAAGATTGCGCCCCAGGTGAGTCCGGCGAACTGTGGATGAAAGCCCCGAACAATATGGTTGGCTACTGGAACCGCCCGGACGCGACCGCTGAAACCCTGATTGATGGCTGGGTGCTCTCGGGTGATGCAGCAGTGATGGACGAAGACGGTTTTATCACCATCGTTGAGCGCATCAAGGACATGCTGATCTCAGGTGGCGAAAATGTCTATCCAGCGGAAATTGAAAACGTACTGTTAGGCCATGAAGGCATCGCAGATGCGGCAGTGATCGGCATTCCGTCGGCAAAATGGGGTGAGAGCGCCATGGCGGTGATAGTTAAGGGTGATGATAGCCTGACCGACATCGATGTAATGAGCTTCACCAAGGGCAAACTGGCTGGCTATAAGGCGGTTCGGAAAGTGGAATTCACCGACACCATTCCGCGCAACCCATCCGGCAAGATTCTGAAACGCGAACTGCGTGAGCAGTATGAAGGCGTGGAAGCGCCGGAATAATCGAGTTACTGAGCCTGCAAGGATGCGCGATCCAGCAGTATTCCGCCAAGGATGACCTGCTGAATCGAATCATAAGCTGAAACACTGGTGAGCGGATTTTGTGATGTGAGTAGCAAATCCGCTCGCTTACCTTGCTCGACGCTTCCAATCTGCTCATACAAACCAAAGAATTTGGCATTGTTGATCGTCAGACTGTGAAACAGCTGTTCCAGGCTGACGCCTGCTGCAATCCAATTATTCATTTCCAATCGACCGTTCAGTCCCGGTGGATTAGCAAAAGTAGGATCACTTGGTGTATCACTGCCAAACAATAGTTGTCCTTCCTGCTTGCTGAAGTAGCCCAGGGCTGCGCTTACCCTCGCAATTGGAGGCTCGTCTAGTTCAGCCCACAGACCTTTCTCCACTAATTCCGCAACGATCGGAATATTGAGCATGCGTTTCCGCCACCACTGCCCCGGCTCGGTGGCGTACCAGTCAATCAGAGACTGCGGTAGCACTTTCCGCAATCGCGGATCGTCCAGGTACTCGGGATTGTGTATATCCTGCTCGCCGTACAACACCTGTATGGTCGGCTGGAGCGCAATTCCCTTGGCGAATGCACTGTCAATGATTTCACGGCGTGCATCATTCATTTCGCGCGCCTGTCGTTCATCCCAGGTCCACATTCCGTGTGCAAAGGCATCAACGCCCGCTTCCACACCGAAATTCTGTGAGGATTGTGAATTCGCATGCAGTAGTACCGGCAAATCGTCCTTATGCGCCGCTGCAATAAGCTCCTTTACCAGGTCCACTCCAGGCACAGGTAAATCCCCTCGTCCGCCGAAACCACGTTCATAATGAGTCTTCACGCAGATTCCACCATCATTTTTAATGCGGCTTACGACATTGGTTGGTGAGTGCGCATCCGGTGAAAACCCAGCAGGGAAATCACCTGCCCGGTTATCGTCAAACAGAAAATACGGCATGATTTGATAGCGCAGCGGCTTGGGCATAAAGCTCATTGGGTAGCCATCAAATACCGGGGCGGCGCCACAAAAATAAGCCTGTGGTCGAATATCCCGATTGTTCCACTGGGCAATTGCATTTGGTTCAGAATTTAGATCCACAAGGCTGGTGAATCCGTGATAGAGGTAGCTCCGCGGTATCTGCCGACGTGCTGCCTTAGCGATTTCGGGGAACTCCTCCTCGTGAGCGAAGGTCATGCCGGGAATCTCGTTCAAATGCGTATGCCCGTCTATCAGACCAGGTAGCAAGAACATTCCCTCGGCATCGATGATCTTGGCAGAATCAGCACCTTCTGATCGCGCCGCCTTGCCGATAAGATGAATAGTACCATTGCGTAACAACACATCGCTTTTCTCACCTGAGAAAGGAATATGTGGAGACACAATCCTTACATCCCTAATCAGCAGGTCAATGACGTATGGCGAGGCTACCACTGGGCCACTGAAAAGCAAAATATGGGTGAACAGGAACAGTGCGATTCGTTTCATAAGCGAGAGTTCTGCAATATAGGTATTACATGTTAAGACGCCAGTTTCACTTAAATGGTTTAGTTGCCGCCGCATTGATTTTCTACCCTGCTAACCGTACCTGACTGCGCTCAGCCGCTTATACTCAAAAGAAAAATATTAAGATCGTGTTATCAAACAGCGAAAAATATCGATCTCTCTATAATCTGCCTTTCGCTTTTACCACACTGCGTTTAGACTGTGCAGCTTGTTAAACGACAGAACCACTCCCAAGCCAACTCCAGGAGACCCACAATGAAGAACTATTTACTCGCCAGCGCGCTATTGCTGACGCTTTTTTTAACTGCCTGCCAGCAACAGAGCGGCGCGCCCGCAAGTGAAGAAAAATCGGAAGATAAGGCAGTGCTTGAAACGGATACACAAAAACAGTCATACGCAGTTGGCGCCAATATGGGGCAGTTCCTGGTGCGAAGCCTAGAAGAACAAAACGCGACCGGGCTTGAATTGGATAAAGAACTTGCAATAAGGGGGTTTCTGGATGCAACAAATTCGGCCTCTCAGTTTGACGAAGCCGAGGTCCAGGAACATATGCAAGCTCTGATGGTCAAAGCTCAGGAGTTAAGTCAGGCTAAAGCACAAAAAGAGGGCGAAGAAAACCTCGCCAAAGGCGCTGCGTACCTGGCCGAGAACGGCCAACGTGAAGGCGTAACAACCACTGAGTCAGGACTGCAGTATGAGGTTGTGACTGCAACAGAAGGTCCTAAGCCCGCAGAGACGGACACCGTAAAGGTTCACTATCGCGGTACCTTACTGGATGGGACTGAATTCGATTCTTCCTATGCGCGCGGTGAACCCGCGACTTTCCCTCTAAACCGCGTTATCAAGGGCTGGACCAAAGGACTGCAATACATGACAGTTGGCTCTAAATACAAATTCCACATCCCGGCCGATCTGGCATATGGTGAACGCGCAACGGGCAAAATCACACCGAATTCAACACTGGTATTTGACGTTGAGTTATTGGAAATAATGGGCGCTGAATAGCGCAGGATTGTACCCAAATGCCGGGCGATTACTCCATATAAGGCTCTAAGAGCCGTTTGGGGTGTCGCCCGTCAACCATCCCCATAAACGGCCCGTACACGGAATAACCGAGCAGCCGTTTCACCGTCTCCGAACACTGGGCAACTCGCTCCGGTGGTACTGAGAGACAGAAATTATCCTGAGGGCGACAGAAGCCCTGGCAATACTGTGCAGTAACAGCGAGGCGTCGACGATCTGACGTATTCGCGCCGCCCCCATGCCATAAGGTACCTAAAAAGAAAACCACCGATCCTGCCGGCATCTCGCATACCCTGAGCTGCTTAAGGTCGGTCTCATCAGGTGATTTTTGACCCCATTTATGCGATCCCGGCAAGAGGACCGTAGCCGCGTTCTCAGCAGTAAAATCATCAATAGCCCAAATCGTTGCGGCGCCCATCGGAGGGCGCGGACGATCTATTTCGTAGAACGAATCGTCATAGTGCAGTGGCTGTTGCTTCTCGCCGGGCAGGATATTGATGGCTTGCAATTGCGATAGCAAGTAGTCAGGGCGCATGACACTATCCAGTAAGGCCACAATCATTGGGTGTTCTAGTAATTGGTTACAGGCAAAGGTTTTCGCAACCAGGGAATAAACACGTTGGGTCAACCGCCCTTCAAAAAAGTTTCGCCCCTTATAGTCAAGCAGCGGCTCAACCGCAGCTTTAATCTCGGTGAGCACCTGTTGATCGAGCACATTCTGAAGAACCACATAGCCCAGTTGCTCCAGGCTGGCCATGTGCTGTTCCAGTAATTCCGGATCAACCTGATCGGCCGCATCTGACCTTGATTTTTTGTATTTTCCTGCCGTCTCAATATTGGCGTAATCTTCAACAGTGCGTTTATCTTGAACCATGATTTCTTCGCGTAAAATATTATGGCAAGCATAGTGCCAATTTATTCGCACGGCAAGCTGGCTAAATTTTTAGCCCTGAAAGCATGGCATAATCCCTGCATAACCATCCATCGCGAGCCCCATTATGAGAACACTTGTCACACTGCTTGCCCTCCTTAGTTGCATGTCAATTTTCGCGCAGCAAGAATCACCCGTTGATACTGCCTACTTCAACGGCACAGTCTGGGCCGGGGTTGAGGGCGCTCAAGATGCCAGTGTACTTACTGTTAAGAACGGCCTGATTCGCTATGTTGGTAATGACCTGGCACAGACCAAAGGCGCAGTAAGAAAGGTTGACTTGGCTGGTGGATTCTTGATGCATGGCTTTATCGATAACCACGTCCACTTCATCGAAGGTGGAGCTGGGCTGGCGAGCGTCGATCTTCGCGACGCCAACACGCCGGAGTTATTCAAACAAAGAATCGCCGATTATGCGGCGGACCTGGAACCGGGACGTTGGGTGCTATTCGGTAACTGGGATCATGAGTTATGGGGTGGTGAGTTGCCGACCAGGCACTGGATCGATGCTGAAACCGGGGACACACCGGTGTTTGTTATGCGTCTCGATGGGCATATGGGATTGGCGAATACAGCCGCGTTGAAACTTGCAGGCATCACTCGTAACTCGGTCGCCGATGCCGAGGGCGAGATTATTCGTGACCAAACGGGCGAACCAACCGGTATACTGAAAGACAGTGCCATGAACCCCGTACTTGCAGTGATTCCAAAGCCATCAGATGCCGAGGTGGTCGACGCCATCAAAGCCGCCCAACAGCATGCCTTGAGTCTCGGCGTCACCCAGGTGCATGCGGTCACCGCCAATGCCAATGAGGTAACCATGCTCGATGCCTTTCGCCTGGCACATCAACAAGGTGAACTGCAAATGCGTGCCTATGTTCTAACACCGCTTGAGCACTGGCAGTCCAGCAAAAAACTGATCGAGAATGAGGGATATGGTGACAGCACCTTAAAATGGGGTGGCGTCAAAGGCTTTGTTGACGGCTCTCTGGGCTCAACCACCGCATGGTTTTACCAACCCTACATCGATAAACCTGAGACCAATGGATTTGCCTTGACCAAGCCCCCCGCCCTGCAAACATTAGTGAATGAAGCGGATGACGCTGGTATCAAATTGGCCATTCACGCGATTGGAGACCAGGCTATCGATGTTCTGATCGATGCTTTTGAGAACACCGCTGGAGACCAGATAAAAGCGCGTCGCTACCGGATTGAACATTTTCAACATCCAAGTAAGCAAGCCATCGAGCGTGCCGCAGAGCATGGCATTATTGTCTCGATGCAACCCTACCACGCCATCGACGATGGACGCTGGGCAGAAAAGCGTATTGGCAAAGATCGCATAAAAACCACCTACGCATTTAAATCGATATTGGACGTTGGCGGGTTGCTGAGCTTTGGTTCTGATTGGCCAGTAGCGCCACTCTCTCCTCTGAGTGGCGTGTATGCGGCGGTAACCAGACAGACCACCGATGGAGCCAATCCGCATGGATGGCAGCCACAGGAGAAAATTTCAGTGAGCCAGGCGCTCAGGGCCTATACATCAACGAATGCCTACGCGGCGTTTGAAGATGATGTCGCTGGTACATTGGAAGCTGGAAAACGCGCTGACCTGGTGATCCTGAACCAGGACCCGCGTAAGATCGACCCCGGTGCAATTCCAACCATTCAGGTGTTAAGCACGATTATCGACGGTAAACCGGTCTATCAAGCTGATTAGCTCGCTGAAATGTCTCGAGGCCGCAGGCAGAATTTATTGGTCTTTTCGCCCCCTAGTTGGCATTGAGCTTATTAAAAACTGCTACTATCATGACCTGATTTCCTGGCAAGCCTGACAACCAGAATACCAATCCTGCATCAAGCACTCATGTTGAACAATATAAACCAACTGAAGAGACCAGAAGAAGTCATCAAAGATGTTTCGATTTACTGCCCGCAACTATCTCCAATAGCGGCAGCCGTGCGCATCGGAGTCCTGGGTCTGAGCCTCGCTCACGGTATCAGCCAGGCTGCTACGCTGGAAGTAGACTCGAACCAGGATAACCAAGTCGGAGACGGTCTTTGTACGCTACGTGAGGCAATTGCCGCTATTAATGCGGGAGTGTCTGGCGCTGACTGCGCGGGTAGCGATTTTGGAGTAAACGATACAATCAACTTCGCAGTCGGCCTGGACAGCAATACTATCACTCTCGGCGGCACGGAATTGATGATCGCGGCGAGCAAATCATTAACCATCGATGCCAGTAGTATTGACGGCGGTATCACTGTCGATGCCAATCAGCAATCCCGCGTATTCTCGCTGGCTGATACTTCCGCTCTGACTGTGCAGAACACTACGATCACCGGTGGTAATGAAACCAATGGCGGCGGTATTTACGCTTCAGGGGCAGACCTTGTGCTGACCGACAGCACCGTAAGCGCCAACGCTGCCACTGCACAGGGAGGTGGAATCTATGCATACGACGGAACCTTGGAGCTAAACAACAGCGTCATCAGCCAAAATACTGCACCTGAGGGCGGTGGCGTATTCAGCACTTACAATAACGATCTCACTTTGACGGACAGCACGGTTTCCGGGAATACTGCCACTACGGCAAGTGGTGGCGGTATTTACTGTTACAACGGCTGTTCAACTACGCTTAGTGGCAGTACCGTGTCCGGTAACTCAGCGACAGATGCTGGAGGCGGTATTTACTCCGACAGCAGCGGTTCAACAACTATCAGCAACAGCACTATTTCGAGCAATATGGCGACCGGACAGGCTGGCGGAATCTATCTTTATGATGGCAACGTAGAATTTAAAAACACGACCATTGCAGACAATTACGCGATGGGGGTCTATGCTGGCGGCATTGTTAATGGTGGGGCAACAATTACTCTCACCAATACACTGATCGGCAACAATGTTGCGAATGATAGCGCTGACGGCGACTGTTCTCTGCAGGCCGGCACGATCACTCCGGATGCGGCAACAATCATCGAGGATGGGAACTGCAATGCAATCAGATCCGGCAATCCTGGGTTAAATGGCTTAGGAGACAATGGTGGACCAACCCAGACACACACACTCACGATAGGGAGTATTGCCCGGAATACGGGGATATTGGCAAACTGCGAGACAAATGATCAACGTGGCAACTTGCGCGATGACGGTGATGGTGCCTGCGATGTAGGCTCAGTAGAGTTTATCTCCAGCGACGATGATACCATTATCATCGTTATACCTCTCGGTCAAAACCGCGCTGTTAGCGTGCCTTTATGAGGACCGATCCTGCGGAAACCAAATAAAGGGACTTTACCCAAAGTAGGCCATTGAAGTAGAGTTATAGAAATCGAGTTTTGACTGCATTTCGATCAAGAAGTCTACCATCACGACTCATTACCTGGATTTTCGCAATCGGTAGATTGGTACTCTTTTCTACTAGCTCTGCTGGTTGATTTCCAGACCCATACAACTCACGATTCCCCCACTGGAAAATACACACTAATACCGGGAATAAGGACTCGCCTTTTGCAGTTAAAGAATACGCAAAGCGGGTGCCGCGTTCTCCGACGTCAGTTTTCTCAACAATCCCTTGTTCTACCAGCATCTTTAAGCGTTCACTTAGTAGATTCTTTGCAATACCAGTTTCTTGCTGTAATTGCTTAAAACGACTCGCACCATAAAAAAACTCGCGGATGATCAACATGGTCCAATGATCACCAAAGATATTTAGTGATCTAGCTACCGGGCAAGCTTGCGTGTGGTCACGTGACATGGTTCTTCCTCAAGTATTTTAGTTGCATTTTTAAACCAATATTGATATTAATAGAACCTTGAAAAAGTTTCAACCAATCCAGGAGTAGTTACTTAATGACTAGTTCGCAAAAAGGCGCCTGCCTGGTTATCGGTGCAGGTGATGATACTGGATCAGCCATTAGCCGAGCATTTGCCGCTGAAGGCCATATCGCTTGTCTGACACGGAGGCCAAGGCACGCCGATGCACTCGAAGCCTTGGCTGATTCAATCAAAGCAGATGGCAATCAGGCCATTGCCTGTCCCTGTGATGCACGCGATGAACAAGCGATGGTCACCATGATCGGGGAGATCGAGACTAACATTGCCCCTATCGAAGTTGCGGTATTTAACATCGGTGCCAATGTTCGTTTTTCTATTACCGAAACAACTGCTCGGGTGTATCAAAAAGTATGGGAGATGGCCTGCTTTTCAGGCTTCTTGATGGGCCGTGAAGTAGCCAAACATATGTTGGAACGAGGGCGCGGCACAATTATTTTTACCGGTGCAACAGCCAGTGTGCGTGGCGCGGCGGGCTTTTCTGCTTTTTCCAGTGCAAAGCATGCGCTGCGGGCATTGGCGCAATCCATGGCACGCGAATTAGGCCCAAAAAACATCCATGTTGCTCACACCATTATTGACGGCATGATTGATTCAAACTTTATTCGCGAAAACATCCCCGGCGTCGATGAGTTGCGGGAACAGGATGCCATTCTTTCGCCTGATCACATCGCCAGGAATTACGTCTGGCTACATAAGCAACCCCGGTCCGCGTGGACGCATGAACTTGATCTGCGTCCCTACAAGGAAAACTGGTAAACAATCGCAAACCCTATTTCGAGGCTTTAGCACTATGCAGCAAGTAGATTTTATTTTTGATTTTGGTAGTCCCAATGCCTACCTGGCACATCATTTGATTCCCGGCATTGAGGAGCGCACAGGCAGCAAGTTCAACTATATTCCCTGTCTCTTAGGGGGTATTTTCAAGGCTACAGGCAATAAGCCGCCCATGGTTGCGCTCTCTGATGTTAAAGCCAAGCTGGCCTACGAAAACCTTGAAATGCAGCGTTTTATCAAGGAACACCAAATCGAATTCAACTTTAACCCACACTTTCCGGTAAACACCCTGCTTTTGGTGCGCGGAGCGATTGTGGCAGAACAGGAAGGGTTTCTGGCAGATTACATCGACCAGGGTTTAAACCATATGTGGCGAGACCCAAAGAAAATGGACGATCCAGAAGTTTTTGCCGAAGCGATGAATCAATCAGGCTTTGACGGCGCCGGCATGTTGGAAAAAATGCAGGATCCCGAAGTGAAGCAGAGACTGATGGATAATACGTCAGCGGCAGTTGATCGCGGTGTATTCGGTATTCCCACCTTCTTCGTGGGCTCAGAAATGTTTTTTGGCAAAGATCGGCTGGGACAGGTAGAACAGGAAATCAATCGCTCCAGCTAATTCGCTCTGCCCTGCCCGCATCCTGTAAACAGGATGCGGGTGCGAGCACCCATATTTATTGTTACATCATATAAGGACGAGTCGCGTTCAAAAAGCTGGGATAGTGCTTGCCGAGTTTGGAACTCCAATACACTATCCAATACTCAACCTTCTGCATGAAGGACATCTCCAATCGTTCTTCCAGTTTCTGCTGCTCGCTGTCCAGATAAGCATGAATCGCATTAATATCATCCATGCTATGCGTCTGGTAAAAACCCACCATGCCCTGGTGCTGCTTCGCTCCGCCAAATGCGATACCAATAAAGTCACGATGCGTTTGCTCGCTCATATACCGTAAATCCGGTACCACACCATTGCTTTTCGCAGAAATACCGTGACAGACGGCGCAGCTGCGCTCGTACATTTCGGCGCCTTTGTGAATGGTTTGGGGATCGGTATCCGCTTCGTGACCGAGAGCCAGGATGGTGGCGTATTCTACCTCCCCTGGCTCTTCAAGCTTGCGTGTTTGATTGAATTCGCCCTTTTTAAAGACCAATAAGCGATTTTGATTTACTTGATTGCGTTTGAGGGACTCACCGACAGCCATCATCACGGCACCACCACTGCCCTGTGCGACCGCGATATATTGTTCTCCATCAAGCTCATAACTCATCGGACCTGCTAGCACCGCGCTATCGGAATGATATTGCCATAAGCGATCACCGTTACTCGCATCATAGGCAACAAAACTACCGCCACCTGTGCCCTGAAACACGAGCTCTCCGGCCGTCGCTAATATGCCCCCGTTGGCTGCAGTGGGGTGTTCTACCTCCCAGGCGCGCTCCTGTTTGACTGGGTCCCAGGCGACCAGTTCTCCGTATACCAGGGCATCCTGGGTCGCCTTAGCGGCGACCCAACTTTTTGGATCCCGGGCTTCGTTTAGATCGACACCGGTGTTCCAGCGTCCGACTGTGTAGGTAACTTTATCCACAGCCGAGTAAAAACCAGGAACATTTTGCACCGGGATATACACGTAACCAGTCTGGGCGCTATACGCCATGGGTTGCCAATTATGTGCCCCAAACGGAGCCGGCCAGAGTACGCTGCCACCATTGCTCTGATACTTGGCATAGTCCGTTTCGACTGGTCGACCAGTATTCATATCCACATGGCTGGCCCAGGTTATGTGCGTATAAGCATCTGCAGATAAGAGCTCTCCCGTGGCGCGATCGAGTACATAGAAAAAGCCGTTTTTAGGCGCCTGCATGATTACCGAACGAGACTCACCGTTTATCTCTAATTCCGCCAGCATCAAGTGTTGTGTCGCTGTGTAGTCCCAGTTGTCGGCTGGCGTGGTCTGATAGTGCCAAAAATACTCACCCGTATCCGGTTTGACTGCCACAATGGAACTCAGAAACAGGTTATCACCGCCTCCCGGGCTGCGAATCTCGCGATTCCAGGGCGAGCCATTGCCAGTGCCGATGTACAACAAATCCAGTTCAGGATCATAAACCAGCGAATCCCAGGCAGTGCCGCCACCGCCGCCCTGTTGATACCAATAGTCTCCGTTCCAGGTTTTTACGGTGGTTTCATGAATCGGATTGTCCTGCGGTTTGTTCGGGTCTCCCGGAACGGTATAAAAACGCCAATTCAGCGATCCGTCGGTCACGTTATAGGCACTGACATAGCCGCGTACTCCGAATTCGGCACCACCGTTACCGATGATGACCTGTCCTTTGACAATTCTGGGTGCACCGGTAACGCTGTAATTGCCGTCTGTCGGCGTGGATTGTACAGACCAGTTTTCCGCGCCTGTTTTGGCATCCAGCGCGATCAGGCGGCCGTCCAGAGCACCCAAGAACACTTGCAAAGGAGAGGTTTCATCTTCCTGCCAAATCGCCACACCACGATTGTTTGGACCGCAACAGGTTTTAACCAAAATTGACTTATCAATCTTTGCGTCGTAATGCCACAGCTGTTTACCCGTTCTGGCATCCAGCGCATAAACATGACTCCAGCCCGTGGTTACATACAGCACACCGTCATGGACGATGGGCGTCGATTCCATCCCGCGTGCGGTCGAAAAGTCGAACGACCAAGCCAGGTCTAGCTGATCCACATTATCGCGGTTGATCTTATCTAGCGGGCTGTAACGCTGTTCCTGGTAGTCTCGGCCATAATTTAACCATTCGTTGGCCGGGGAGACTATTGCGTCCTCATTTACAACAACCGCATTGGCTGACAACACCATCAGGCCCGAGTACAGACTTAACAACAGGAGGCGGAATTTTTTCATAGTAATAACCAATGCTGACTACGGTTGAATGATGGCGAACTTGCCATCCGATTTGTCCTGCAGTGAGAAAAACTTCATTAGATCCAGTCGGTTTCCATCGATAGATAGCTGGTCTGAGAAAATCAGGTCACGCAGTCCGGTTTTTCCCAAGGCCATATCGAGAAACAATTCATGCGTGATATTAATCGTCACATCGGCATCCGGATCAGGTTCTTTCTGCCAATGGTTTAACACCGAATTCTTAATGCTCAAGACATGATTTTCTTCGAGATCGGTGAAATTGAAATTGATGGTCAGCTCGACTCCTTCTGCCTCTGGGCCGTTAAGTTGCGCCGCCATCACATCGAAAAAATTGCTACGCGGTGTGTAGCGAATCATGTCTCGCGCGGTGCTCAGATCGATCGCTTCCGTCGGTGGACCATTACGCAGCTCATAGGCACCCGTTAGATACACATCTCGCCACGGGCCTGATTCGGCCTGGTAGCCAAGTTGGTCGTAGGCCTGTGCTAACAGTTTTTTTGCTGCGATATTTTCGGGGTCGGCAAACACCAGATGATTCAACAATTGCGTTACCCAGCGGTAATCTCCCTCATCAAAGGCGGACTGAGCCAAGCCCATGACATTGTCTGCACCACCCATGGCGGCAACATAACGGCTGGCCGATTGCTCTGGCGGATATGGGTTAAGATTGGCTGGGTTACCGTCATACCAGCCAAAATAACCCTGGTACACAGCGCGCGAGTTATGCTTGACCGTGCCATAGTAGCCACGATTAGAGAAAGTCTTGCGCAGTGGCTCAGGAAGACTCAGCTGCTCGGCAATTTCCTTTGGGGTAAATCCCTTGTAGGCCAGCCGCAGCGTTTGATCGTGGATGTACTTATAGGTGTCGCGTTGTTTCTCCAGGAAATCAACAATTTGCTCATTGCCCCAAATCGGCCAGTGATGGCTGGCGAAATACACCTCGGCATCCGCGAACAGGTTCTTGGATTCATCGATAAACGCAGCCCAGGCTAACGCATCTCGCACCTTGGCGCCACGCAAGGTGTACAAGTTATGCATATTGCGCGATAACATCTCAGCACCGCAAAATGCCTTCAGTTCAGGCAGGTAAAAAGTAAACTCCGCAGGGGCCTCAGAACCAGACACATTCTGAAAAACAAAGCGCACCCCGTCGATGACTTTCTCTTCGCCCGTATGGCTGATGATTTCCGTAGGCGGCAAAATCCCCACCGTGCCGAACGCAGGCGCCTTGCCAAGGCCGGTATCCACGTGGCCGCGAGGTGATTTGGCCAACCGGCGTCCGTACATAAAATCAGATCGACGCGCCATGGTTGGCCCTGCCAGCATGTTTTCACTGGTGGACTCTTCCATAAAGCCTTCTGGCGCGATTATTTGTACGCCACCACGACCATCTTCATCATCGAACAACCCCAACACACCACCGAAGTGATCAATGTGACTGTGCGTAAACAGCACTGCGGTAATGGGTTTGTCACCCAGGTGGTCACGTGCAAATTCCAATGCACGCGCGGCGGTTTCCTTGGTGGTTAACGGATCGACCAGGATCCAGCCCTTCTCACCTTCAATGATACTCAGGTTGGCAAGATCAAAACCGCGAATCTGGTATACACCTTCGGTAACCTTAAAAAGTCCGTGGATATTGTTTAAGCGAGCCTGGCGCCACAAACTTGGGTTGACCGAATCAGGCACCTCTTCGCCAATAAAATCGTAAGCGGGCATATCCCAGATATTCTGTCCCTCGGTATCCGTAATCAGTAAGGAATCATCCTTGGCGATCAGACCACGTTGCGCATCATCAAAATCCTGGGTATCGGCGAACGGCAGTTCCTGAAGGACTTTGGCGTTCAGCTGCCGGGTGAATTCAGTAGCAGCGGTATGCCCGGTTTCATCGGCGTCTGCACTGTATGGTAAAGCGGCTTGTTTCTCTGCTCCGCCACACGCTGCCAGCGCCAAGGCGAGGAGCAACACCTCGCCTGTTCGTATCAATTTAATTCGCATACCCAGCTCCCGGCTCTCGCCAGTTTAGAGTTTATGCCGCGTGCTAATACAATTCAGCCAGACGCTGATTAATAATCGCATCGGCTTCGCTCATTATCGTATCAACCAGTTCGGCCACAGTGGGAATATCATTAACCAGGCCTGCCACCATGCCACAAGACCAGGCACCAGCATCCATATCACCGTTCATCATGATTTTTGGATAGACCCCAGCTACTTCTTCGATAATATCTTCAAATTTCAGGTCTGCGCCGAGCCGTGCTTCTTTTTCCAGCAACCGCTCGACAGCTTCATTATTCATCACACGCTCGGTGTTCCGCAAGGGCCGCATGACCAGGCGTGTGTCTAATTCACTGGCGGCCACAATTGCCTGTTTCACATTTTCGTGAACAGGTGCTTCCTTGGTGGCGATAAATCGTGTGCCCATATTCATGCCCTCAGCACCCATGGATAAGGCCCCCACCAGGCTTCGTGCATCGGCCATACCACCCGAGGCTACGAACGGAATTTCCAGTTCGTCAGCTGCACGTGGCAGCAAGATAAAGTTGGGAATATCGTCTTCACCTGGATGCCCACCGCATTCAAAACCGTCCACCGACACCGCATCACATCCAATAGACTGCGCCTTCAACGAATGTCGGACCGAGGTACATTTATGAATGACCTTGATGCCCGCATCCTTCAGCATGGGCAGGAATTGCGCAGGATTGTTACCTGCGGTCTCCACCACTGTTACCCCACCATCGATGATGGTTTGAAACAGAGCGGGGTAATCTGGCGGCGTTAGGGTAGGCAAAAACGTCATATTCACGCCAAACGGCTTGTCGGTCATCTCCCGGCAACGGGCAATCTCGTTCGCGAGTTTTTCCGGGGATCCTTGGGTTAAACCAGTGATAATACCTAGCCCTCCTGCGTTGGAGACGGCAGCTGCCAGCTCCGCAAAGCCCACAAAATGCATACCACCCTGGATAATGGGGTGTTCGATGTTAAATAATTCGGTGATGCGAGTCTTCATAATAGTTCCTGTTTGTAATGCGGTATTAAATATTCGATTGTGTAAATCAGCATTCTGATCCACTGATGATCAGGCAATACTGGCGTGGCTGCCAGACTCAGTCTAAGAGCTGGGAGGGTGTAAGGACCAAAGATTTGGAGGTAGGACATGGCACAAATCCGCTCAGCGAATTGCGCTCAAGTCATCACGATGATTGTAATGAGATATATTGACACTTTCAATGCCAATATATTGTGAGATGCGGTTATGCCGCAGTTGGCTAGCGACCTACTACACCGCGGGCAACGATCTCTTTCATAATCTCTGAGCTGCCAGCATAGATAGTTTGCACACGAGCATCACGATAATAACGTGAAATCGGGTACTCATCGGTGTAGCCGTACCCGCCGTGCAGCTGTAAGCATTCGTTTATCGTGCGCAATTGCATTTCTGTCGTCGCATATTTCAGCATGGCTGCATCTTCTACGGTCATATCGTCCTGGGAAAACTTGACCAGGTGTTTTTCCAGCATGGCGCGGCACAGCTCCAGGTCGATTTTCACCTCAGCGAGTTTGAAGCGCGTATTCTGAAGTTGCGAAATTGATTGGCCAAAAGCCTTACGTTCGCGCACATACTCTGCTGTCATATCCAGCGCGCCCTGGGCGTGTCCAATCGCTTGCATGGAACACCCAAGTCTTTCCCTCGGCAATTCTTGCATCATGTAGACAAAACCCATGCCCTCTTCCCCGAGTAAGGCATTCGCAGGCACACGAACATCACTAAAAAACAACTCCGCTGTATCACTACTGTGCTGCCCCATTTTCTCAATCTTCTTGCCCCTCGAGAAACCCGGCAAACTTGAATCAACCAGAAACAGCGACACGCCTTTAGCCCCGGCATCCGGATCGGTTTTTGCTGCCACTACGACCATGTCGGCATGAATACCGTTGGTGATAAACACTTTTGACCCGCTAATCAGATAATCATCGCCATCCCGAATTGCCCGAGTGCGGAGCGCCGCCAAGTCAGACCCCGCACTGGGTTCGGTCATCCCCAGCGCAGTCACGATATCGCCACTGATCATGCCCGGCAGCCATTGCTCTTTTTGCTCCTGGGTACCGATGTTGTTGATATAGGGTCCGACGATATTGGCATGAATATTGTAGCCAGTAGCCAGGCTATGAAATCCCTGCTGGCACATTTCCTCCTGGATCATCAAGCTAACTTCGAAGCTGGCGCAGGCAGCGCCGAACTCTTCCGGCATATCGACCAGCAATAGCCCAGCTGCTCCCATGGTGTTCCAAAACTCCCTGGGCATATGATGTTCATTTTCCCACTGCTCATACACTGGGCTTACTTCTTTCTGGAGAAAACGCCTCACCATATCGCGAAACATTTCCAGTTCTTCGGTCTGGGCTTCCAGGTCTACTGCCTTATTCATCGAATAACTCCGCGCACAAACTTACTCCGTAATTCAATCCCACCAAGGGTAAAAGCTCGGCATATCGCTGGACACTTTCTGCGTGAACTCTGGCGCACGCTTATCCAGAAACGACTGCACGCCCTCTTTTCCATCCGCCATGCTGGCGTAAAATATCGCCAGCGAGTCCACCTGGTGCGCACCTAAAGGGTGATCCAGGGCGCTGTTGCGGTACATCATTTGGCGGCTCAGGGTTATGGCCACCGGGCTATGTTTGGCGATTTTACGGGCAATCTTATAGGCTTCTTCCAGTAATTCTTCTGCCGGGTACACTGCTTTTACAAAGCGTGCTTTTTCTGCTTCTTCCGGGCCGATGATGTCGCCGGTGTAAGTCCACTCCAAAGCCTGCGAAATGCCCACGATGCGTGGCAAAAACCAGGTAGAACAGGCTTCCGGAGTGATGCCAATCTTGTTAAATACAAATCCGATTCGGGCATACTCAGAAGCCAGTCGGATATCCATGGCGCAGGTCATGGTGGCACCAATACCGACCGCGGCGCCATTGATGGCCGCAATTACCGGTTTGTTGCAGTCGTAGATCGCCAGGGCTACCCGTCCACCGGTATCGCGCACCCCATTAATCATTTCCGCATCATCCAGCCGTTGTTCCATATCTTCCAGGGTTGGTTCCAACGCCTGGTTCAGACCAAAGACATTGTCGGTCTCAAAACCATAATCACTCTGCGACAGGTCCATACCGGCACAGAATGCCTTGCCTGCACCAGTAACCACGATCGCCCGTACCGCATCATCAGCGCTGGCCTGATTGAATGCAGCAATCAATTCATTGGCCATTTCCACCGTGAAAGCATTCATATGGTCTGGCCGGTTCAGGGTGAGGGTTAAAATATAGTCCTCAATTTCATAGTTCAGGGTTTTGAAGTCAGTCATGGGTAGTTTTCAAAGAGGTTATTTGTATGAGAAAAAATGAGTGAAACTGTGACTAAATTTTTGATGCCAGTCAACTACGAATTAAGTGCGTCGTAAATCTGCATTAATATTGATAATAGTAGATATGCATCTCAGGCATCTTGGTAACACTCAACCAGACAACATTGCGAAATGCTTAACCACCTGCTTTAACGCGATAATCCGCCAAAAATTGCTTGCAAACAAAAAGCCTATTGGTTTTCTCCTCAATTCTGAGCGCCGGGGGAAATTCCAGAACTTTAAAGACACCAAACTCCGTTCCGGAAGTGTATTGCCCTAAATTTGGTGCTTTTACATCCACATCTGATTCCACGTAAAAAATCATGTTATACCTGGCACCACGACGGCCCGTACGAATCATATCGGCTTGCACGTCATCTATTTTCGACCAGGGTATTTCTGCCATTCTAGCCTTACCATCTTCCATGTAAGGATATCTGAGACCGTGTTGATCGACCTCAAAAATGGTCCTCCCCCGTCTAAACAGCCAATATTGAGATCTTAGTAAAACAATTATTGATATGAACAGAGCGAAGAGTAGAGGTAGAGACTCACGCTCAAAGTTGAAATTAGCGGTCACCATCGCAATTAAAACGATGTGAGGTAATACAAATATGAATATTAGAATTAACCAATAGTCATGGCTATACGTATAAACCCGCTCCACTCCAACTACCCCGCGCTCTTCTTCAGAATCTCTAATCATGAATGTAGTGGCCGCGAATCATCTGCATTCCATGTTCTTTGCTTTCGTAGAGCAGGCAAATGATTTCTGAATTAGATGCCATGGCGCTCCAATTTAAACGCATATCTGATCCACAGATTATTTTTTGCTCAGACCAACCTGCTTCCGCCAGCCCCCCATAGCCGTTGCTGGTGGTAGTCGCATCACTCGCGTTGTACGACACTGGTAGCCGGGGCGTCATCAACCCCGCTATGGAAAAGGTTTCGGTCACAATTTCACTGGCGGCGTGATCCTGGTGTGTTAAATGGATAACTCCGTCCAGGCTGGCTGCAGCCAGCGGACCGCTGCCTTGATATGCTTCCGTTAATGGCTCTTCTTCGCCCGGCGTAACTGGACTGGCCATATGCGAAAAATGCGCCACGGGAAAGCTCGATGGGTTCCAGGCGTTGGCCACTGTATCGTCGTAACAACCGCTCCATTTGCTCTCTGGATACTGAACAGTGTTGAAGTCTGCCAGGTTATAGCTCAGCACCTGCAACGGTTCGTCACCGGGTCGCGTATAGATTAAATACACCGAGGGACCGATGGAGGCCAGGCAAAAATCGCCGCTTGTAGTCTTGCCAACCGAAACAGGCTCTGCAGGCCACGCCTGTTCATCTTGATTTAATTTGCACAAGGACATCAGCTTTCCATCGGCCTCTGCCCAGGCCAGCATGGTGGCATAGCCATCCCAGGCGCTATGCACACTGAAGCGGTTTACATTCCCTGTCACCAATTGGATCGGGTTTGAGAGATCACCCAACAAGCAGCCATAGATACCGGACTGGTCGGCGTAGAAAATTTCCAGACTCTCCCCTGCGACAGTCGACTCCAAACCAACACCACTGATACTGGCGTTTTCCAGACGACTAACACAAGTCCATTGGTCTTCAGCATTCTGCCAAATCTCAATCCCCTGTTTAGTGCCGCAAGCAGCATACAAGTCGTCCTGGTCATAGGCCAAGGCCAGGCTTTCAATCTCTCCTGGAAGACCAGCAGGTTGGTTCATTTCACTCCAGGAAAATTGATTGCCATTCAGAAACTGGAACCAGTTACTGTGGGTATCGTTTTTACCCAGGCTGTCCAGGCCAAAGTTCTTCTCAATGGTGCGGGTCAGGCTGTAATGATTGTATCCCTCTACCTGCTTTCCACGAGTTATCTGGTCTCCAAGCAACACCGTGTAAATCTGGTTAGGGCCATCGTACGTGTATTTTTTGCCTTTGTCCCAATCCGCTTCGAAATCGGATTCATCCCAGGTAACGACCACCATCGTATTTTGCGGCAGAATGCTATTTGGCCCTGGAAACTGCAGATTTCCGAAAAAGTACTTCAACCAGTTAGCTTGTTGATCAACCAATGCTGGCGCGCGCTCAGCCGGATCGCTCTTTGTTCCGACCAAGTAGTGACCATCATTCCACATGTCTGGAGTAAACCAGCTATAGTTTGGCAGCGTGCCATTCGCAACATCTTGGTAAAACCCAATTTGATTATCTATTTTCGCCCAGCGCTCCGGGTTATCAATGATATTGGCAAAGCTGGAGAACGGGTTGTGTTTGATTACGTAAGGGTATTGGTCCGCAATCGTCATATCTGCCGACCAGGGAATCGGGTTATAGCCATCCATATACGCCTTCCATGACACACCCTTGTCCTCGAGCAAGTCAACGATGGTTTGCTGTGGTAAGGGTGAAGGCTGATAGTCATCGGTTACATTACACAACTCGGCTGCTATCGAAGAAATATAGTTAGTCTGAGAAGGATGCATGACACCAAAATAGTTCTGCATGTCGATGCCCTGCTCAGCTAACGACCGGAAATAGTCGTTTTCCATGATATAGCTGCGATACATGTTCTCAAACATGATAATGATCACGTGATCAAACGCGTGATTGTTACTCATTGCCATCCTCCTTAAAACTCCTGTTTATTAGCTAGACAATTCAGATATCTTCTTGCAGTTGCCCACTACCGCTAGTTACCAAAACCAGATTAGCGCAATATGTTTCGTACAAATGTATCTCAACTGATTTTTAGAAACAATTATGTTCACCCGGGATTGTTTAACGAACCTAGACATACAGGCATCAAACATATAGCTTTCGACATCTACAAATAAACTAGATTTGGGAATATCAATTAAGGATAATCTTATTTTCAGCCACACTTCTCACGGAAGATGTCTTTCATTCCTTCAACGATGCTCAAGCGTATTACTCCTCGCAATTTAGGCTGGTTGCTGTGGTGTTTATTTGTCGTCTTTAGTATTTATCTCTTTACTCCGGGCACCGTTACTGAGCTCGAACTACGCCAGCCAGATTACGATATTAACAAGCTTTCATCAGAAAACCTGTCGATAGATATCACCCCGTTCATCAATAAAACACTGGAAGCGGGAATAACCAATCCCCATTCACAAAAAAGTGGTGTGATCACCGGCATACATGAAAGTCTCGGCGCCGGAGTTTGCTCATTTGACCTTAATCGAGACGGCTGGTTAGACATAATTACCATCAACGGCTCAGGAAACACACACTTTTTTGGTAAGCCAAAATGGTGGCAGAAAACACGCAATTCGGTCTCGCTGTATTTGAATAACAAAGATGGCACTTTTAGCGATATCACGCCCAGCGCAAAACTGGTTACCCAGACCCAAAGTATGGGTTGTGCCGTCGCCGATCTCAACGTAGATGGCTACCAGGATGTCTTGCTCCTCAATCGGGGTAAAAACGAGGTTTGGATCAACTCAGGCAATCAGACATTTTCGAGGTTAGAGAAGTTCGAAGCAACGCAGTCGAATGTTTGGACTAGCAGCGCGTCAATCGCTGATGTCAATAATGATGGTTTACCCGATATCTATTTTGCGAACTTTATATCCTATGTACCCAATGATTTGACATTTGAGGCATCAGCCGGGCAGTTGGGGGGTCAGCCAGCCAGTTTTGATGCACAACTCTACGCTGGTGAAAAAAATCAACTTCTCATTAACAAAGGTAGCTTAAACTTTGAGGATCAAACCGACATCTGGAAAGCAGGTAATCTTCAAGGCCGCAGTTTGTCTGCGTCTTTCGTCGACATAAATGGGGATAACAGGCTGGATTTGTTAATCGCTAATGACGGCAAATCAGAGAACAAACTTTTGCTAAATGCGGGAAGCAATTTTGAAGACGTAACGAGCGAATATGCCATCGGCACCTCCACGGCGACAACCAGTATGTTTCCAGTGGATTTCGATAATGACGGCAAAAGTGAATTACTGCTTACGCACGACGGACAACAATTCACCAAAATTTATAAATATGTACAAAGCTCTGCTCAGCAAGACTTCGTCGACGTTTCGGACAACTGGGGACTAAATGTATTAACAAGCTCGCTTGAACATTCATGGCCACCGGCAGTAGCTGACTTTAATATGGATGGTTGGCTCGATGTTCTCGTCCCGAATGGATTGCGAACGCCAAATCAGGACTCAAAGTCGGTCTCACAATCGCAGCCCGGTTACCTACTGCTAAACAAACAAGGACGGGAATTCTCCAAATACTCAGCTCCTTTGGATAAATATACATTGGACGTCTCGTCATCGCGGTGTGCAATTTCTGGCGACTTCAATAATGATGGCAGACCTGATGCTTTGATCGCTGTAAATAATGGGCTCCCTCATTTATTCACAAACGAGTTACCACTAGCCCAATGGATAGGATTTGACCTCTCAAGTCTCGGTGAAGGACCGCCAGAGACAGGGGATCATATTGAATTGGTTAGCAACCAGCGAACCAGACTCTATGACATCAGAAATGGCACTCATGGCAGCTGCTGGCAAGAGAACAGCCGATTTTCTGTTGGGCTGGCACCAGGCGAGGAGATTGAAAGACTTATTCTCCAGAGAGCGCGTGGCGATCAGCAGGAGTTCAGTACCTTTGCCGTAAATAAATACAATTTGATCGACAGTACCGGTACTAAATATATCTCTGCGGCAGATCCTTCAAGGCCGCAAATAAATTTGGTATCCGACGATTTGAAGCCCGTTGTCATCGAATGGTTGATTCACACCGAACAGAATGAGCAGGCTTATCATGAAATTCTGGCGCTAATGAAAAACGACGACAGCGCGATCCGCCTAAGAGCAGCTGAGGTAGCGCAGAAACTCCCCAGAGCATATCAGGCCAAGCTCGTACCAGCCCAAATGAGAGACGAGAACAACAAAATCCAGTTGTTCGGTTTGAAGCTAATTCATTCGCTCGAGGATGATCGCCTTGCTGGATGGCTTTTCTCAGCAATTGCCCATGATGATCCACAAGTCTCATGCGCGGCGATGAAGACTTTGGAATTTTTCTACCAGGAAGAGGAAGCCGCCATCCTGACTAAATACGCTGGCATTGACCCTTTAATCAGATCGCTTGAAGACGGAAATCTTTCACAGAATATCTGTGCCATTTCTGCATTGGGTGAGGCCGAACGATATCGTGCTCTCGCACCACTCATGACACTACTGAATAACGACGATCACGAAGTGAGACTCGCTGCGATCAAGGCATTAGGACGGATTCGCGATGGAAAGGCTGCGCAAGCTTTGATCGACCAATACAAATGGGAAGGAGAAAGTTCAGTCAATCGTTTTGAGATTCTAAGAAGCTTGACAGACATTGACCCTGAGTTCGAGCCCTCGTTCTTTGTAATAGAGTCATTGAGCTTACCTGGCCGAGCGAGCCATTTACGGACGCTCGCCGAGGCAGCAGCCGACCCAGATAAGCGGTCTTTTTTAGAAAAGACCGGGTTAGTTTCAGCATTGCTCAACTGGAGTAATGAAGATCATCGTGAATTAAGCGAACTAGAGACACTATACGTCCTGGAAGTCGCCCTTGCTGGCGATTCCAAACACCTAAAAAGGGTTGAACAATATCTCCAGCATAAATCCCAAGAAGTAAGATTTAGATCCCTCACCATTTTAGCGAACTACAAGGCCGTGACTGAGAGAACTCAGTATCTGCAATCTTTGATCGCTTCTGGGAATCCTGGAATAGAACTCTTGCATTCGTACACTGGTGAATCTTTTACTAAACCTGAAGTCATCACCCTGCTGGCAAATACGGACAAATATGATCAAATAAAACTTTTGCAGGCGCTAGTGAAAAACATGCGTCAATCGACCATAGTGGCGTCTTTTTATGATATTTACGAAATACTGGGGAATACAACCGATAAGAAAAATGCTGTTGGCATATTGATCAACCACGAAACCTTGACCGACCCAAATGCTATTTGTAATTTAGAGTTATTAGATGGAAATCCGGTTGCGCCGAAGGTAGAGGCAGCTATTCAAGTGTTCAAACGTTGGGACGCCAGTGCAATCGATAATTGTTATAGATATGCAACTCTCGAATCGACACCTGCACTTTTTTCGCAGAATACGAGTTCAAGCCCATCAATTAGGGAGTTGCAATTAGCATTCATAGCGAAACGGTCAGAAGCCTGGGCGAGACGAATGATCAATGCAATACTTACCGATCCACTAGCTACTCAGAATGATCTAGTAGGGCTGATTGATAATCTGCCGGATAATCTATTGTCTTCACAGTCTAGAGCAATCAACCGTCTCTTCACTAGTCATAAGAACCGTAGTGTCAGGCATGCGGCATATCAAAAACTCGCAAAAAGTGAGTCCTGGGTTATGGAGAACGCACAATCGTTAGGACAATCAATCGACTCCGCCCTCGAGGTTGGAAAGGAGGAATACGCAATTAATGTAGCCAGGGAATCGTTTAATTACCTGCCTGGTCCGACGCTAGAGAAGTTTATGAGTAGCGCGCCACTTTCTCCTACCAACTAATCAAGTTAACCCCCGCGATGAATCAAACGTCTACATCCAATCAATTAAACAGGGAATCCCGCTTAGTTAGCTGGTTGGCATTGCTCGGCATAATTTGTGCTATCTCCGGCGCGTTGATTACATTGTTTAGAACTGGGTTTTCCGATTGGTATCAATGGAATCTTATTGGTCATGCGCTTGTTGGGTCAGTCATTGTGCTGCCGCTCAGCATTTATACCGTAATACATTTTCGTAGAACGGTTGGAATCAGAAAGCCCGCGATCCTTTTTTCGGGTTTGCTCGCTTCGGCCCTGATTTTTCTCGCACTAGGTAGTGGTATCTGGTTAGCATTGGTTGGGAGCGAGGAAGCAATTTCCTGGGTGACGAATGCGCACGCTCTTTTCACCTACACAACGATCGCCCTGACCCTCATCCACCTCGTGCTACACAGGCGCTATCGGTCTGTGGTGAACAGAAAAAGAGAGCGTGTGTTCATAACTGTGAACAAGTCCTCGATGACTAACATCTTAAGCAGGGGAATAATTGCTTACTTTCTCGGTGTTGCAGCGGTTACATTGGGATACGGTTATTACTATCAAAGTCCCAAAATGCCGATACCAGACGACTATCAATCCGACTACGGCGAACATCCGTTCAGGCCGAGTCAAACAGAGACTGCTGATCAGGCGTTGGTGCATGTAAATCAGATTGCAAAATCTCAACAATGTGGCAGTTGCCACGAAGACATTTTCAAACAGTGGCTAAGTTCAGCCCATCGGCAAGCTGCCTCTGACCCCGCCTATGTGAAGAACATAAATCTGTTGGCAAACAATAAGGGCATTGTAGCTACACGCTATTGTGAAGGCTGCCATGCTCCGGTGGCACTACTAACAGGAGAGCTCACCGAGGGAGGTAAACATGGCGGTATAGCTAACACCCCCGCCCATTTGGAAGGTGTTGGCTGCATGGGCTGCCATGGAATAGAGTCAGTACACGATTTAAACGGAACCGCCAGCTACCTGTTTTCGACCAAAGAAAACTATCTGTTCGACTCTACAACTAGTGCACTCGGGCAAAAACTGAGAAATTTCTTGATTCAGGCCGCGCCGCGCAAACACAAGGAGTCGATGGCCGCCGATATCCTCAGCGACCCTAGAATCTGTGCCTCCTGCCATGAACAGTTTATGGATAAATCTATGAACAACTGGGGCTGGGTGAAAATGCAGAGCACCTACCAGGAGTGGTTAGAAAGTCCATTCTCAGGTCAAGACAACCAATTGCACAGCGAGCAGGAAGTTACTCGGTGCCAGGACTGTCACTTTCCTAAAGTGAGAGCTAACGATCCTTCAGCTGATGTTACAGGCATGGTTTCTTCACATCGTAGTTTAGGCGCAAACACGGTTTTGCCTATGCTGTCTGGGGATGTGGAACACTTTGAAAAAACTAAACAATTTTTACAAAGTTCAAAGCTCTTGGTTCATATAGACAAACCAGAGACTCGCAATCTAGTCACGAATGATCAATTCGTCGACCAATCTCTTAATCGCAGTGATGGCGAAAACACACCCTACTTTCTCTATTTAGAACAGAGTGCGAGTCTTTCTGTTAGCGTTACAAACAGACTGGTTGGGCATCATTTTCCAGCCGGGACAAATGATATCAACCAGGCATGGTTATATATGGTGGTTAAAGATGGCAATGGCAGAACCCTATTTGAAAGTGGTGCATTGGACGAAAAGAACTTCTTGGATAAACAGGCGATTACATACCACTCCATTCCAGTGGATAGACATGGCAAAGAAGTTTGGAAACATGACCTGTTCCGCATGACCGGGGAGGTCTATCGGAATTCGATTCCATCGGGGCAAACCGATATTAATTCTTTCGAATTTAAGGTACCGAGTTGGGCAAAGTCACCTCTTACAGCTGAAGCAGTGGTTAAATATCGAAAGTTCAACCAGCGCTATGCGCAATGGGCATTGGAAACACCAAACCCCGGGATTCCGATCATCGATGTTGCACGTGATACTCTTACGATTAGTCTCAGGGAGCAGGTAGATGCCACGGATCGTAGCAATGCTGGAGAGTGAGCCCAGCCAATCAATCTAACTTCGCGTAATACCGCTAAAGTAAACTTTCAAGCAAATTTTCAAATGTGGAATACGGCCGTGCTCCTGATACCAATCTACCGCCAACAACCTTTCCATCCTTGATTTTACCTATATAGAAAGCAGGGGTTCCAGAGACACCAACCCCCTCGCCTTCGCGCAGGTCTTGATCCACTAGACTTGCTATCTTTGGGTCTGCCATGCACGCCTGAAATTTGGCGGATTGAATGCCGAGTGAGCTAGCCATTTCGAGGTAACTCTCTTGATTCAGTTTGGTGTTACCGCTAAAGATCGATTCATGCGCTCGCCAGTATTCCCCTGGTTTCTCCTGCTCCACGCACAGGGCTGCGATTGAAGCGCCCCTGGCCTTTGCATGAAAACCTAGCGGAAACTGTTTCATCACATACTTTACCTTCCCTGGCTCCAGATAATTTCGACTAATCTCTGGGAAGGTTTGAGTAAAATGTCGCCGACAATAAGGGCACTGATAATCCGAAAATTCAATGATTGCAATCTCGGCTTCATTATTGCCGACATACGGGCTTTGATCAATGCTTACGTTGCCAGAGTTCCTTGTCGGAGCACTATTTGCCACCGGTCTCTCTGCGATGGCCTCTTTCAGCCCCTTAACTTCTTGTTGAAGTGCTTTTAACTCTTGTCTAACTTCAGACAACTGTTTAAGCACCTCTTCGGTGATCCAGTCTTCGGCATGAATATCAGCGGACAGCAGCAGTCCAATACATAAAAATACTTTTTTCATTGTCAACTTTGGCCTACTTCCTATTGAATCGAAAAGACATCATCGCCACCGAAACCTAATGAGGCTCCGTTTTGTTCGATGACTGTCTCAAAGGTATGCACACCAACCAGTTCATTACCTACCACCGCACTCAAGTCATCATTAGTGTTCAACGTGATGCTATTCCCAGTATTCACCTCAATGCGGTACAACGCACTCGCGTCCTCACTCGCATCCAG
>JBCCFY010000004.1:0-152249 GCA_039110515.1 Pseudomonadota bacterium | reverse complement strand
GATACTCGCGCACAATCTGTTGGATGAATTTTGCCTGCTGATTGATCGGCCCCACGTTCAATGCCATGGGCTCCTCGGCATGTATGCTGGTCAGCCAGTTGGGTGAAAAGCGATCGAGTGCCCCGGGCTTGAAAATAATATAGAAGTTTGGCGTCATAGTGCGCCAGTCCACAGTGCGGATGCTGCTCAGCACACTGTCAAACTTAATCCCGCCGATGCTGAACTCAATCACATCACCCACTTGCACCCCCAGCGCCTCGGCCACCTCTTGTTCCATCGAGAACTGGGTCATCTCTGGATCATCCAGCGCGGGCAGATCGGGTTGTGCTTCACTCAACCAACGGCCTGCGATGATTTCATTCGCATAGGGCAGCTCATCGGTTTGGGTGAAATTGACCTCGCGACCGAGGCCATCAGTTTGACGCAGGCGCTCGGCGGTCAACACTTCGTCGTTCAGCGTAACCAGGCGACCGCGGACCATCGGATACCATTTGTCGGCACTGATGTTTTCGCGCTCTAGCAGCTCCTGCATAGCCTGTTGTTCACTGTTGGCCACGTTGAACAAAAAGTGGCTGGGGGTGTTCTCCGGTAACTGTGCTTGCCATTCTGCGATCAGGTTGGTGCGCATGCCGATGACCACCAGCAGCAACATCAGGGTGGCAGAGAAACCCACTAATTGAATCAGGGTTTGTGCCCGGCGGCGCCACAAGTTGGCAAGACCCAGACGTACATAGCTGCCGCGCCAACTACCAAAACGCTGTACCAGCTTCAGTATTTGCATAGCGATCAGTGCACAGATGCCAAACAGGGCGAAGAGTGTGCCCAGGAACATCAAGGACATGACAATGCTGCCGCTGTACCAAAAGGTCAGGGCGATCAGCGCCGAGATACCAATAATCAGACGTCGACCCTGGCTTACCAGCGAACTGGGTATATCGCGCCGTAGTACGCGCAGCGGCGCAATGGTTGGTAAATGCCACAGTGCGGGCAAGGCAAATCCGATCACGCAGACAAAACCGGTGATGGTCGCCACTATCCAGGGTCGCCAACCCGGTCCGGGTAAATGTGCATCAAACAATTCCCTGGCTATTTCCAGCAACAGGTAATGAGCTATCCAGCCCAGCATCAATCCGATTGCCGTGGCCGTGGCCGCGATGATTAACAAACGAATCATATGGCTGCGGCGGATGGATGCGGTGTCCTGACCCCAGGCCTTCATCAAGGCAACCTGGTCGGTCAACCTGGATGCATAACGATGACTGGCCAAGGCCATCGCCAGGCCTGCCAGGAGCACACCAATAGTGCCGCTCAACAACAAAAATGCGCGGCCTCGCTCCAGCGCTTCAGACAATCGCTCTTCAGAATCCTGCGGGGTAACAAGACGATAATGATTGATGGCATTTTCATCTTTTTGCGCGGCCTCTCGAGCTTTAAACCAGGTACGGTACTGCTCTACCTGCAGGTCCGTCCCGGCCATTAATAATTTGTGTCTGACCTGGCTGCCGGGTCGAATCAATTTCGATTCCGGCAAATCCAGGGTACTCATCATCACCCGTGCGCCTGCGGTGGAAAAACCAGTGCCACGATCGGGTTCGTTGACAATCACCCGGGTGATGGTCAAAGTGCTGTACCCCACCTCGATCTGGTCGCCGATGTCGACATCCAGCAGATTCAACAAGCGGGCCTCAACCCAGGCTTCGCCCGGCGCCGGCCCACGGTTTAAGTTCTCGACTTGTTGTGAGTCGTTCTCTTGGGTAACTTCTATCAAACCGCGCAGCGGGTATTCGATGCTGACTGCCTTGACGGAAGACAGGTGATTGGCCTCTCCTGCAAATACCATTGAGCGGAATTGCGCGATATCAGCGGTTTCCAGCGTCAATGCATCCGCTTGGGCGCGATAGTCCGGGGCGATTTCGACACCCCCCTGTAACGACAAGTCGGCAGCCAGGAAGCTGCTGATTTGTTCGCTGATGCCGCGCTCGACCCGATCTGCTAACAGGCTGACCGCCGTTACCACCATGACCGCCAACACCAGAGCGGACACAATCAGGTTTAGCTGCCCACCGCGCCAATCACGCCACAACAGCCTTACATCGACCAGGTTCACGCGATTCGCCCATCGTCGATAGTGACGATATTCTCACAACGCTCTGCCAGTCGTCGCTCGTGCGTGACCAGCACCAGTGTGGTATCGCTTTGCTCATTTAACTCGAACAACAAGTCGCTGACTTTCAGGCCAGTGGCGCGATCGAGATTGCCAGTAGGCTCATCGGCAAACAGAATCGTGGGGCGACAGGCAAATGCGCGTGCGATAGCAACCCGTTGTTGCTCGCCGCCGGATAGCTGTTTTGGGTAGTGGCCCGTACGTTCTGCCAATCCGACTTTTTCCAGGAAATCGAGTGCCCGCTCTCTGGCCAATTTGTCTCCCGCCAATTCCATCGGCAAGGACACGTTTTCAAGCGCGGTAAGGCTGGAAAGCAATTGAAAGGTTTGAAACACGAAGCCGACCAGCTCGGCACGCACTGCGGCTCGGCCTTCTTCGTCTATCTTGGTGATCTGGTGATCACCCAACCAGATATCCCCGCTGGTCGGTGTATCCAGGCCAGCCAACAAACCCAACAAGGTGGATTTGCCAGCACCAGACGGGCCGATAATGGCCAGGCTTTGACCTGCCATCACATTCAGTGAGACATCGTTTAGTATAGTCAGTTCGTGGTCGGCTGTGCTGACGCGTTTGCTAACGCTTTCAGCGCGAATAATCTGGGCTGTCAATGGCGGGCTCGGGAGTGGGTCTGGTAAAATTAGCGTGAATATTTTAACTGATATAAGGGTCGCATCCCGAATGTCAAATAAATGTAATTCTATGACGAAAAAAATAGCTGTTTTTTTGAATGATTTTGCCCTAAAACCAGTATTTAAAGGGGTTTTTTGGGGATTGCTGCTGATCTGCGCCAATGCTTGGGCCAATGACGCTAAAGCCAAACATCTGTTGGTGTTTGGCGATAGTTTGAGTGCTGCCTATGGTATGGACTGGGAACTGGGCTGGGCGCAGTTACTGGATCAACATTGGCAAAATGCCGAAGGTGAGGTTGTGCACCGCGTTTCCAATGCCAGCATTTCCGGCGAAACCAGCGTTGGCGGTCTCGATCGGCTGCCCTTAACCCTGGAAGAGCTGAACCCCGATGTAGTGCTGCTGGAGCTGGGTGCCAACGATGGTTTGCGCGGCTACCCAATCAGTCGCATTCGTGAAAACCTGCTGAAAATGGTCGACCTGGTCGAGGCCAGCGGGGCGGATGTCATCATCGCCGGGATCTCCTTACCACCCAGCTACGGACCACGCTATATCGATCAATTTAGAGCCATGTTCAGGGATGTGGCAGAATCAAGGGAGCTGCCCTTCATAGATTTCTTTCGCGAAGACTTTATTGGCAAACCCGGTTATATCCAGGCCGATGGTCTGCATCCCACCGAGATAACTCAACCCATCATCCGCGATGCCCTGTTGAGCTTTTTCGCTGAAGAGGGCTTGTTTCAATAAGCTGATAACGGAGGCTGTCGCCGAGGCCGACCCGAATGACCTTATTCCGGTGTTTGTAACTCCGACAGGGCTTTTTTAACCGCGCTGAGGTAGGGGTTAGCCTGCGGACGATTTCGACGAATATACTCCAGGCCCTGTTCCATGGTCATGCCGCGATAATGGCATAAATAGGTGAGTACGGTGGCAGGCGCCCGGCACACCCCGGCATTGCAATGTACGTAGAGTCTGTGCCCGGTGGCCAGTAAGCGATTCAATTGCTGCACCGGCTCGGCGAGCTTCAGGCCCAGGTCGACTGGGTCAAAATCGATGATCGGGAATCGATAGACCTGGATGTCATTATACTGATAGGCCTTTTCCACCTTCTGCCAGTCGATACGATGGGCCGCAAAGTCTTCATCACTTTGCAATGACAACACAGCAGTGATTTTCATCTGCTTTAAGCGCGCCACGTCCACGCTGGACTGTGGTGCGCTGCCAACAAAGATATCTGCTTCTATTCGATCAAAGTTGATCATTGTCTGTTGCCGTTATTCTCCGAACCCCAGATAGCCAGGGTTGCTGTGAAATTGTGCACTTTGCGTTTGGACAGTCTCTACCAGAGCCTGCATGTTCTCAGGTTTGGCAAAGGGTTGAATACCATGACCGAGATTAAAGATATGACCGCGGCTAACGTCGCCATGTTGGCCATAGCCACGCAGCACCTCCATCGCATGGCTGGAAACCTGCGTTGACCCGGTGTTCATGATCACCGGGTCCATATTACCCTGCAACACCACCCGGTCACCGACCCGTGCCCGAGCTTGTGCAATGTCCACGGTCCAGTCCAAGCCCAAACCATCACAGCCGGTGTCGGCCATCATCTCCAGCCACTGGCCGCCACCCTTGGTAAATAACACGATTGGGGTGTTGGCGGTCTGTTCATTGGTTTTAATCGCGGCGACGATCTGCTTCATATAGGCGAGGGAAAATTCCTGGTAATTGGCCGTGGATAACATGCCACCCCAGGTATCAAACACCATCAGCGATTGCGCACCTGCCGCCACCTGGGCCTGTAGATAAGCGATCACCGAGTCGGTCACCGTTTGTAGTAATTTATGGGTTGCCCCAGGGTCTTCAAACATCAAACCCTTGATGCGGCGAAACTCCTTGCTGCCACTGCCTTCCACCATGTAGCTGGCCAACGTCCATGGACTGCCGGTAAAACCAATCAATGGAACCCGGTTTGCTAATGCTGCGCGGATTACTCTGACCGCTTCCATCACATAGCCCAGCTCCTGCTCCGGGTCTGGGGCACCCAGGCGGTCGATATCTGCCCGCGATCGAACCGGTTTGTTAAACACCGGCCCAACGCCTTCTTCCAGTACCAGCTCCAACCCCATGGCATCGGGAATGGTGAGAATATCGGAAAACAGAATGGCGGCATCCAGGCCAAAACGATCGATTGGCTGCAAGGTTACTTCACAGGCCAGCTCGGGCGTTTTACACAGGGTGAGAAAATCGCCTGCCTGCTTACGCACTGCACGGTATTCCGGCAGGTAGCGCCCAGCCTGGCGCATCACCCAGATGGGGGTTCGTTCCACTTTTTCACCGCGCAGAACGCGCAGGTATAAATCGTTGTCTGTATCAGTCATGAGGCTCTAGTTTAGTACTAGTCGATGATGGTTTGGTTAAGCTGGAAGACCCGTTTAATTAAACGGTAAGTTTATAACGCCCAGCTAGGGGCTTTGTGGCGTGAGATCAGACGAAAACTGCCGCGATCTCGGCTTGCAAAGCCAGCGCCGCCTGGCGTGGCTCGGCGGCATCGCGAATTGGCCGGCCAACCACGATATAGTCTGCGCCATTGGTGAAGGCCTGTTCAGCGGTGACCACGCGTTTTTGATCGTCATCATTATCGACCGGACGAATACCCGGGGTCACGACCATGAAAGAGTGGCCCAGCTTTTCGCGCATGGCGGCGGCTTCATGGCCTGACGCGACCACTCCGTCACAGCCAATCGAGACCGCTCGTTTGGCCCGTGATAGCACCAGGTCCTGCACGTCACAATCAAAACCCAGGTCATCCAGGTCGCCGCGGTCCAGGCTGGTCAGCACGGTAACCGCAAGGATTTGCACATCGCCTTTATTGGCTGCCGCGGCCTGCATAATGCTGTCATTGCCGTGGATGGTGGCGAAGGTGACGCCCTTGCCATTGAGTTGCGCCACCGCTCGGCCAACCGTTGCCGGCACGTCAAAAAACTTGAGATCGACAAAGATCTTTTTCTGTTGCTGATTCAGCCAGTCGAGCAATTCGAAATACTCACCCGACATGAACAGCTCCAGTCCAATTTTGTAAAACACCACGGCATCGCCAAGGGTTTGCACCAATTCTTTTGCCTCAGGTACGGTTGGCACGTCGAGCGCCACTATAAGACGCTCTTTAGAAGGGATTTGTTTGCTCATGGTTTCTCAGGCTTTTTTTGCCACATTTACTTGCGCTGTAGTGACTCGACACAGGGCCGAGCGGACAGCCAAATTTGCTGCCCGCATTCTCGCATGAGAAGGTGATTGGGTGCTAGGGCCTGTCAACACGAATGATATTGCCGCTGTTGAGACCAAAATCAGACCAATCAAGGCGCGAGGCGCGTCGTTTGGTCGTTCCAAATGAGCAACGAGCAACACTGAGTGGGGTGATTTTGGCCTCAACCCGAAGGACCGAGGCCATTTTTTCGCCCAGCTTTGTTATCAACCGCTCATTTAACTTGTTAAATCACGCGTTTTCTGCCGCGCTGGACAAAAAAATGGCGCTCGGCAGCGGTGATATCATTCGTGTTAACAGGCCCTAGCTTTGCTGCAAGTAGTTCAGGATACCCTGGGCTGCTTCTCGGCCCTCGAACACAGCGGTCACGACCAGATCAGACCCGCGCACCATATCCCCCCCGGCAAATACTTTTGGCTGCGTGGTTTGAAATTTCAGTGCCTGGTCGCTGGTGGTTTGCACACCGCCCCAATCATTGATCTGGATATCGTATTCATCAAACCAACTGGCCGGGCTGGGGCGAAAACCGAAAGCAATGATGACGCTGTCTGCCACAATGACTTGTTCAGAGCCTGGTACCACCTCGGGTCGTCGACGACCGCGTTCGTCAGGCTCGCCCAACTGGGTGGTGGCCAGCTTCACGCCGGTCACCTTGCCATTCTCGCCAATGATTTCCAAAGGCTGCTGGTTCCACATAAACTCAACACCCTCTTCCTTGGCATTGGCGACTTCGCGCATTGAACCTGGCATGTTGGCTTCATCCCGCCGGTAAGCACAAGCTACGCTGTAGGCCTCCTGCCGCACCGCGGTGCGCACGCAGTCCATAGCGGTATCACCGCCGCCCAGTACAACCACTTTCTTGCCCTGCATATCAATGAAGTCTGCCGGGTTTTCCTCATACCCCATCAAACGATTGATGTTGGAGATCAAGTAGGGCAACGCCTCATGCACGCCATCCAGGTCTTCACCCGCGAAGCCGCCTTTCATATAGGTGTAAGTACCCATACCGAGGAACACCGCATCGTAATCATCCAGCAAGGTTTGAAACTCAATGTCGGTGCCAATCTCAGTATTCAGCACAAACTCCACACCCATCTCCTCAAGAATAGTGCGACGGGTTTTTACTACGTCTTTCTCCAGCTTGAAGGGCGGAATCCCGAAAGTGAGTAAGCCGCCTATCTCTGGATACTTGTCATACACAATCGGCTTAACCCCATTGCGCACCAGGATGTCCGCGCAGGCCAATCCGGCTGGACCGGCACCCACAATGGCTACCCGTTTTTCTGTCCAGATAACATTGGACATATCCGGTCGCCAACCCTGTTTCAGCGCTTCATCGGTGATGTATTTTTCAACAGCGCCAATGGTCACCGCGCCGAACCCATCGTTCAGGGTGCATGCCCCTTCACACAGGCGATCCTGGGGACAGATTCGCCCGCACACTTCCGGAAGAGAATTGGTCTGGTGGGACATCTCTGCTGCTTCAAACAGGTTGCCTTCGGAAACCAGCTTCAACCAGTTAGGGATATAGTTGTGCACCGGGCATTTCCACTCGCAATAGGGATTGCCACAAGCCAGGCAGCGATCCGACTGCGCAGCCGCTTGCTCGACGTCGTACTCGCCATAAATTTCATTGAACTGCTTTCTGCGTTCGCGTGCCGGCACCTTTTCGGGTGCCTGGCGTGGCAAGTCTAAAAATTGAAATACGTTTGTCATGGTGTCATTCTTTCTCTGGCAGACCGGCTTGGTCTTACTTGATAAACCTATGGTTTGTCCAATCTGCTAGGCCGCGGCGGACAGCGACTCAATCAGGGTGTCTAAGTCGCTGGCCTTAGGCTTAATCATCCAGAAGTAGGGCAAGTAATCGATAAAGTCTTCCAGGATTTCAAAGGCGCGCGCGCTCTTGGTCATGGCATGGTGTTTCTCGATCATACCCTGCAAATACTGGGTGTACGACTCCATCGCTTCTGGCATCAGGCGAAACGTGTCGATTAACTCGTGATTATAGCGATCAATAAAATAACGATTCTGGTCCAGCACGAAGGCCACACCGCCGGTCATCCCGGCACCAAAGTTCACGCCGGTCTCACCGAGCACGCATACTGCGCCGCCGGTCATGTATTCGCAACCGTGGTCGCCCACGCCTTCCACTACCGCATAGGCACCGGAATTGCGCACAGCAAACCGTTCTCCTGCGCGCCCAGCGGCAAACAGCTGGCCCCCTGTAGCGCCGTAGAGGCAAGTGTTGCCAATAATGGCCGATTGATCAGCCACGAAACCAGCATCTGCTGCCGGATAGATCGCAATCTCACCACCGGACATGCCTTTAGCCACATAGTCATTGGCGTCGCCGACCAGGTTCATATTCAAGCCGTTGGCATTCCAGACCCCAAAACTTTGGCCTGCGGTACCCGTCAGGTTTAACGTCACCGGCGCATCTGCCAGGCCCTTGTTCCCATAGCGTTTGGCGATTTCGCCTGAAACGCGTGCGCCAATCGAGCGATGGATATTTTGTACCTGGTAGGTAAATGTCCCACCACTGCCGGACTCAATCGCTGGCATTAGATCAACCACCATTTGTTCAGCCAGCTCACCCCTATCGAAAGGCTCATTATGCGGTTCTACACAATATTGTGGCTTGTCAGCAGGCACCCCGGCATCGGAGAGAATTTCGGATAAGTCCAACTTGTGTTGCTTGGCGGTGTCGCCCTCGATCACTTCCAGCAAGTCGGTGCGACCGATCAAATCGGACAATTGTTGCACGCCCAATGCGGCCATCCACTCTCGCGTTTCCATCGCAATAAACTTGAAGTAGTTCACCGCCCGCTCAACGGTGCCGACATAGTGCTTCTGGCGCAGCACATTATGCTGGGTTGCTACACCGGTTGCACAGTTATTCAGGTGGCAGATGCGTAAATACTTGCAGCCCAGGGCGACCATTGGCCCGGTACCAAAACCAAAACTTTCTGCACCCAGGATAGCGGCCTTGATCACGTCCAGACCTGTCTTCAATCCACCGTCGGTTTGCAAACGTACTTTGTCGCGCAAATCATTGGCCCGGAGGGTTTGATGCGCCTCGGTTAAGCCGAGCTCCCAGGGCGCACCCGCATAGCGCACCGAGGTTAGCGGACTTGCGCCCGTGCCACCATCGTAGCCAGAGATGGTAATTAAATCGGCGTAGGCTTTCGCCACGCCAGCAGCGATTGTGCCAACCCCTGCTTCAGCCACCAGCTTTACTGACACCAGGGCTTCGGGGTTAACCTGCTTGAGATCAAAGATTAACTGGGCCAGGTCCTCGATGGAGTAAATATCGTGATGCGGCGGGGGCGATATCAACGCCACCCCGGGTCGAGAATGCCGCAAGCGGGCAATCAGCTCGGTGACCTTGTGACCCGGAAGTTGTCCGCCCTCGCCGGGCTTCGCACCTTGCGCTACCTTGATCTGCAAAACTTCCGCGTTGACCAGGTAGTTTGGCGTCACACCAAAACGGCCAGACGCCACCTGCTTGATTTTCGACATCTTGGCGGTGCCATAACGGGCTTCGTCTTCGCCACCCTCTCCGGAATTGGAGCGCCCACCCAAGGTGTTCATGGCTTCCGCCAGTGACTCGTGTGCCTCTGGCGACAGTGCGCCCAGGGACATACCAGCGCTGTCAAAACGCAGCACGATGTCTTCCCAGGGCTCCACCTCGTCTAATGGTAGAGGCTCGACATCGCTGCGTGGTACCAGCAGGTCTCGCAGCACCATCGGCGCACGATTATTAACCGTATCGGCGTACTCACGATACAAATCATAGTCACCGCTTTCTACCGCCGCATGCATGGTCTTGACCACGTCTGGGTTGTAGGCGTGATATTCGCCGCCATGAATAAACTTCAGCAAGCCGCCCTGGTCAATGCTGGCCTGGGCATCCCAGGCCTGGGCCTGGAGAATGCGCTGATCGTTTTCCAATTCGGCAAAGCCCGCGCCCTGGATGCGGCTGGTGGTACCGGCAAAGCATTGCTCGATAACCTCTTCTGCCAAACCAATAGCTTCGAATAATTGTGCGCCGCGATAGCTGTGGATAGTAGATATGCCCATCTTCGAAATGATCTTATACAGACCCTTGTTAATGCCCTTACGGTAGGAGCGCAGCAAGGTATTGATGTCACCTTTGACAACCTTTTTACGCACCATATCGGTAATGGTTTCGAATGCCAGGTAGGGGTGGATAGCCGTGGCGCCATAGCCAATCAACACCGCAAACTGGTGCGGATCACGCGCTGTCCCGGTGTCTACGATCAGATTGGCATTGCAACGCAATCCGCTGCTGGTCAGATGGTGGTGCACAGCTCCGGTGGCCAAAAGGGCCTGCACCGGTAATCGTTGTTTGGAAATACTGCGGTCAGACAGAACAATGATCTTTTTACCTTTGCGCACTGCATCTTCCGCTTCCTGGCAAATCTCAATGATGCGGTCCTGCAAATGTTCACTTTCGTCATAGGTGATGTCGATCAACTCATGGCTGAAATCCGGATCTGGATTTTCCATCAGGCGCTGATATTTGCCGGTAGACAGTAATGGTGAATCAACGACAATCGCTTTGGCCATGCCTTCATGTGGCTCAAACAGATTGCTCTCGGCGCCAAAATAAGTTTCCAGCGACATCACGATCTGCTCGCGGATTGGATCGATCGGCGGATTGGTGACTTGCGCGAACTGCTGGCGGAAATATTCACTCAACAAGCGTTGGCGTTTGGACAACACTGCCATGGGAGTATCGTCGCCCATGGATCCCGTGGCTTCTGCGCTGGATTCAGCCAATACGCGAATTACCTCGTTGCGCTCCTCGTTACAGATCTGGAACAGCTTCTGGTAAATCTTCAGTGAGGCTGCATTCAGCGACACGTGACACTCATCTTCGGTCAACTTGGATTTGAGGCGAATGATATTTGAGCGCAACCATTGTTTATACGGATGAGCTGACTTCAGCTTGTCATGAACTTCTTCCGGGGTAATCAGCGAACCAGTTTGGGTGTCCACCGCCAACATTTGACCTGGTTTCAAGCGGCCTTTGGCAACCACGTCTGCCTGCTTATAGTCATATACGCCGACCTCCGATGCCAGGGTAATGAAGCGCTCTTTTGTGATGACATAGCGCGCCGGACGTAAACCATTACGGTCCAGTGCGCAGGAGGCATAGCGGCCATCGGTGAGTACGATGCCAGCGGGTCCGTCCCATGGCTCCGCATGGATGGCCTGGAATCGATAAAAAGCCTTCAGGTCTGGATCAATCAACTCGGCATTCTGCCAGGCCGGTGGCACCAGCGTCTGGGTCGCCTTGAAAATGTCCATGCCCCCCATCAGGAACACTTCGAGCATATTGTCCAGACTCATTGAGTCTGAACCCGTGGTGTTCACAAATGGATGTGCATCACTCAAGTTCGGGCATTTGCTGGAAGACAGTTTGCTGCCACGTGCAATAGCCCAATTTCGATTGCCAGCTATGGTGTTGATCTCGCCGTTGTGCGCCAGGTAGCGGAATGGTTGGGCTAATCGCCATTGCGGCAACGTATTAGTGGAAAATCGCTGGTGGAATAAACATACCGAAGAGGCAATATCCGGATCATTTAGATCCTGGTAAAACACCGGCAGATAAGCGGGCATCACCAAGCCTTTATATAGAATAATTTTGCTGGACAGGCTGGGAATATAAAACTCGGCATCCTGACCCAGAATGCGTTTCTCGGCGCGTCGGCGCGCGAGGAATAATTGGCGCTCAAACTCGTTTTGCTGCTCGACAGAGTCATCACTATCGCCGCTGGCAGCGGCATTAACAAATACTTGTTGAATAGCGGGTAAGGACTGCTTGGCCTGTTCGCCCAGGGCTGCTTCATCCAGGGGGGGCGCTCGCCAGCCAGCGACCGTCAGGCCGGCCGCCTCCAGTTCTTCCGCCAACACGGTCATGCTTGCTTGCGACTGTTCATCATCCTGGCTCAGGAATACCAATCCAGTTGCAAATAGATCGCCCAAGTCCAGGCCACAATCAGCTGCGGCTCGGCGCATAAACGCCTCCGGCATGCTCATTAGAATTCCGCAACCGTCGCCCGTTTTTCCATCCGCTGCTACTGCACCGCGATGGGTCAGCCGTGCCAACGCGCCGATCGCGGTCTTGATCAACCAATGGCTTGGCTCGCCATCCATCTGGGCGATCAAGCCGAATCCACAATTGTCTTTCTCAAATTGCGGGCGGTAGAGTCCACCGGAATTATGGTACATATTGTTCACGATTCTATTCCTGATACTTCACAGATTAATACTTGTCCTGATGCCAACCGGGTGTGCCAGTTCAACTGAATCGACACAGAATTTCCTCTACTCAAGCAATACCTGGTACGGCACTCATTGAGCGCTGCACCATGCTAATCTCCTGGAGATTTAGGAACCCGAAAGCGACCTGTTTGGCGTTCCGGGCGGTATCGAAAATTCAGCTCTGACTCTGTATTTTCAGGTCAACTTCTACTCAACCAAGCCTGCATAAACCGAGTGATCCGCGCTTTTCTGGTAAAAAATTCAAATATAATTCTATGAATTTTGATACAGCCACATAATCTGTGGAATTCTCCACTAACTGAGGAAAGTACCCAAGCGGGCAAAAGGAGCGCTATTGTACGCCAAAGCAGGCCCAAAGTCACGGTCACGGCGGGCCTGCAACGTGCACCATAAGGGTGCAAATTTTTACTTAAACCCAGGTCAGCGGGGGACTGCTGCTGTTGGAGCGGGTGGTTTTATTGAGTGGGTTCGTGCGCCTGGTATCTGCCCAGCGACAGGCTATCGATTACTTTTCCAGCTTCTGGAGAATTTCCTCTACGACCTTGGAAACTACGCGGTCACCAGACATGACAATTAGATCCGCTTCCTGCTCGTAGAGCGCTCCGCGCTCTTCCATCAGTTCGGTCAATTTCCCTTCGATATCGACATTTTCCAGCAGTGGCCGATTTTGTGTTTTTTGCGTGCGTGCCAGTTGCGTTTCAATGGTAGTTTTCAGGTACACCACAAAACCACTCTTGCGCAATAAAATACGATTTTCTTCTGTAGTGATTGCCCCTCCACCGGTCGCCAGTACGATGCCATTTCGCTCACAGAGCTCATGCAGCATCTTGGTTTCACGTTTGCGAAAGCCCTCTTCACCCTCGATATCAAATATGGTGGAAATAGAAACGCCACAGCGATCTTCAATCATGTGATCAGAATCCACGAAATCCATTCGTGTGCGCTTGGCGAGCTGCTTACCTACAGTCGTTTTTCCCGACCCCATGGGGCCGATGAGTATAATATTTTGCATAATTATAATTGTTTGAGAATCAGTCTCAGCGGCGCTTATTTTAGCCTTGTCTCCGCACTTCTTAAACTCTAACTTTCGGCACTCGCCTAATAACCCTTAAGACATATAACAAGGCAAACAACGCTAAGACAGACTAACGCCAAGCACCTAAAAGAAAAGCAGGAGCGCAGGCTCCTGCTTCTTCCACGTTAATATAGTGTTGATTATCCCAAATTCAATTTCGGACTAATAATTTTTGGCGTCAAAAAGATAAGTAACTCGGTGCGATTGGACCGGGTCGATTTTTTCTTGAACAGGCGCCCCAATACCGGCACATCGCCGAGGAACGGTACTTTAATCTCGTCCAAGCCCTCGTCTTCCTGGTAGATGCCCCCAATCACGACCGTTTCACCATTGTCTGCCAGCACCTGAGTTTCAATCTGCTTGGTACCAACCAACTGTGAGGTAATCAAGGTGTCCTGGTTGATTTCGACATCCAGGATGATTCGATCATCTGGGGTAATCTGCGGGGTTACCCGCAATCTAAGTTCCGCCTCGATCTTCTCCAGGCCGCCGCCGCCGCCCGTGCCGCCAGCGCCACCACCACCGCCGCCGCCAGCGCCTGATCCGTTACCCGGGATGACCACAAACTGCTCAACCCCTTGTGAAATCATTGCTTCTTTCTGATTGGCTGTAACTAACCTTGGGCTGGCCACTACGCGACCCTTTCCATCGGCTTCCAACGCCGACAATTCCAGGGTTATCAAGTGAGCAAAGCCGGTACCCGCACGGAAAATATCGAAGGCATACGAAGCCGGCAGATCACCACCAATATTGTTGGCGCCAAGATCCACGGAAAGCCCACCTGGCACACCTCGAGAATTATCAAATATCAGACCAGGCTCATCATCTACCTGAGAGTTTTGTATGGTCGTTAAACCCTCGGTTGTGCCACTGCTGACAAACTCACCAATATTGGAGCCAGAAGCGCCAGGGAACTTGGCATTGTCAGTAATGCGCTGAAACCCCAAGCGAGCACCCAATTCTCGGCTGAATGTGTCATTCGCTTCGACTATGCGTGTTTCGATCAACACCTGCCTTACTGGTTTATCCAGCTGCGCGATGACAGCTCGCAACTCCCTGATCTTGGCGGCCACATCCTGCACCAGCAAACTGTTGGTACGTTCATCAACCGTCACGCTGCCGCGCGCGGTGAGCAACGAGTTCTTATCAGTCTCGGTAACATTAAACGCCGCGGTTTGGGCAAGACTCAGGCCAGCTTCAGAAGAGGTAGTCCCCTGTCGAATCACTTTCACGGATTTGATCACGTCGGCAATATCTTTGGCCTTGGCGTAATTAATTTGAATGATTTCAGATACCAGAGGAGCAAACTCTGCCACGATGGCGTTTGCCTTCAGTTCGTCTTCTTCAAACTTGGCAATTTCCTGGGTCGGGGCTACCCAGATCACATTGCCGGTCTGGCGTTTCGCCAGGCCCTTGGTTTTCATGATCACGTCCAGCGCCTGGTCCCAGGGCACATCCTGCAGGTTAATGGTGATCTCACCCTGCACCGAATCACTGGTCACAAAGTTAATGCCGGTAAAGTCTGCAATCACCGCCAGTGCTGCACGCACTTCGATTTTCTGGAAGTTGATCGACAGACGCTCGCCGGTGAATCCCAGCAACGCATCTTCCTGGTCCTTGATGTCTTCTTCAGTTTCAATGATTGGATCAACCACCAGGTTAAAGCGGTTGCCAGCCTGGAAAGACAGGTGCTGGTATTTCCCCTGTGGAATAACTACCAGCCTTACGTTGTCGGTGTTTTGGAACGCATCAATAGTCTTCACCGGGGTGGCAAAGTCCACCACATCCAGTCGGCGTTCCAATTGTGCTGGCAAGGTAACGCCCAACAAATCAATGACGATCTCGCCTTCACTCTCACGCGTATCGATGGTCACGCCGTCATCAGTCAGATCGACCAGCAGGCTGCCACCACCAGCTTCCGAGCGGCGAAAGTCGATATTTGCTACCTCGACCTCGGGCATAACATCCGGGCGTTTGGCAAACGGTTTAGGCTGAGTGCGCGGGCTGGTATCAGCCTGGGTGTTGTATACCGTGATGGCATAGCCGTTTTCGGCCTCAGAGATATCGTATCGAGCAGTATCTACCAGGTTAATAATTACTCGAGTACGATCCGGTGTTTCCACCGCGACCACACTATCGACCTGGCCCACATCGATGTTGACGCTGTTCTGACTCAGGCGTTTGCGCATCCCAAAAAAGTCCATGGCTATTCGAGCAGGGTTGTCTGTGCTGAAGCTCCCTGGAACCCCGACGCTGCCATCAGTAATCAGATTTATCTGAACCGTATCACCGGGTAACTTTGAATAAACGATGTCGTTTAAGTTCACGGTGTTTTGAGCCGACCCGGCACCAGCCACGATCAATAGCAATAACCCGGTGAGCAGGAGTTTCAATCCCTGCATGGGGTTACCGGTTAGTTGGCTTGCTCTCATAGTCTTGTTCCCGAATTTCATTATTCATCTATTGTTATTTCTACTTCTCGAGTGACCCAACGTCCCGCAGTATCAATCACTAATTCCGCCAGCAACACTTTTTGTTCTTCTGGAATTATCTCTTTGATCTTGCCCTCATTTTGCCCCATATAATTGCCAATGGTTGCGCGATGCGCAGTTCCTTCCGAGGTTCTGACAATGACCCAAGGTTGTTGTTCTTTGATCATGGTCCCCACCATTTTCAAAGCATCCAGGGGAAATTTTTCCAATTCTTCACGGCGCCGGTTTTTGTCTGGATTATCGCCAGCCACCACGTTGCCGTCTGCGCGGCTGGTAACAATGTTCTCAGCATCAAACGGGTCGTCTTCTTCAGCTGCCGCATATTCGTATTTTTGATACGGCGGTATCTCCGGCAACGGTTCTATCTCAGGCTTGCGATCCTGGTAGGCGGTCGCGACAAACTCTTTCAGGTCCCGCATCTCTGTGTCCTGGCAAGCTTGCAAGGCAAACAGCACCAATGCTGTACTCAGAACTTTAGGCAGAATGCTCAGCTTCTCGGCAACATCACGGCCTGGAATAAAATTATTCTTGGACATAGGTGTCTTCCAGGTAGTGATAGGTTTTGGTCACTGCCTGCAGTGACAAAATCGTGCTGTTGTCGCCACGACGCGCCAGGCGAAAATTATCCACATTGATAATCCGTGGCAATGCTGCCACATCGCTGATAAAGCTGGCAATCTGGTGATACTCGCCATTGGCTTTAATGTTCACCAATTTCTCTGCGTAGAAATCTTTCTCTATCGTGTTGCCCGGCTTGATTTGCTCAAACTGGAGTCCGCGAGACAAACCGACCTGGGTCATGTCAATCAACAGATCCGGGATTTCACTTTCGTTCGGCAACTGTTTTAACAGAACGCCAAAGGTTTCTTCGGCTTCAACCATTTGCTGCTTGTAGGCATCCAGGTTGATGGCCAGGGCCTTTTTCTCCAGATAGGTGTTTTTCAATTGAGGCTCTTTGCGCTCAACCACCTCAAGTTCTTCTATCTTGCCCTTGATAATCATGTAATAGCCGGCAAACAGAATCACGATGCACAGGAAGCCAGCCATCACAAGCTTGACACGCCGGGTCCAAGACCCGATGTCGTTAATGTCAATACTACTTAGTTCTTCTAGTAAGCCCATCGATCTTTTCCTACCGTGTTAGCTACGGTCAGTTCAGCGAATACTCTCTATGCCGTCGTCTTTTTCTTTGCGTTCTTCTTTCACTTCAACATTAAACTTGCTGATAGAAGCGCCGTTTTGATCCACCACATCAACTACGTTGAGCGAGGTGTTGTCGAACCAGTCAGAAGAATCCAGATTACGCATTAGTGCTGATACCCGGCCATTGGACTGCGCCATGCCGCCAATAGAGAGTTTTCCGTCTGATTTGTTGATATTGTCGTAATACACGCCATTTGGCAGTTTGTTCACGAGGTCTGCGAAAACGTGCACGATCTGCGCGCGATTGGCCTGCAAGGTCTGGATAACCTGCATACGCGCCAACAACTGGTCTCGCTTTTCTTTTAAGTCTTCAATTTCCTTGATGACCTTGGATAGGGCATCAATTTCAGATTGCACATAGTTATTGCGGTTTTCCTGGTGCTGAATGCGGCTGTCCATAAAGGTCTTGGCGATAAACACGATCATCACCGCAACCGCCCACATGGCAATACACGCCATTAGCGTCGCGCGATTACGTTCGCGGCGCTGAGCTTCGCGCCAAGGCAGCAGGTTAATATTAGCCATTAGATCAAGCCTCGCAGAGATAAGCCATAGGCCACGGCCAGCCCAGGCGCTACATTATTAATTGCGTCGCGATTCATTTGCACTGTGGCATTGGCTAACGGGTTCAAGACCGTCACCTTGGTGCGCATCTTCACTTCCAGGTCGCCAGCCAGGCCGTTCAGAGAACAACAGGACCCTGAGAGAACGATGCTGTCGATATTGGAAAACGCGCTTGATGAGTAAAAGAACTGCAGTGCGCGACTTACTTCCTGTCGCAGCATCTCGACAAAGGGTTCTTGCACCGCAGTAAGAAAGTCACCCGGTGGCTGCGCGGAATGCAGAATCTCTTCCGCTTCATCGGCGGACACCCCATATTCTTTGCGGATCAGTTTAATTAATTGCGACGCGCCAAAATTTTGATGTCGCGAGTACAGCACTCGCTCCTCATCTACTACCATCAAATGGCTGGTGGATGAGCCGATATCAAACAGGGCCACTGGTTGGTCGGAATTTGCACCCAGGCTGTTTTGCGAACGATACACTCGCTCCAGCGCATAGGTGTCGATGTCTACATAACTCAAATTTAATTCAGAGTCTTCGATCAGGTCGATATAATCATCAACAATGCTGCGACGACAGGCGACCAGGAGGACATCGTTTTCCTGCTCATTAACTGCCGATGGTCCCAATACCTCGAAATCGATATTAACTTCGTCAATCGGGTATGGGATAAAATGCAAAGCCTCGATACTGATCTGTTCTTCCATTTCCAGGTCACTGATGTCAGTGGGCATGCCGAGCACCTTGGTAATCGCATGCGAGGAAGAAACCGAGACCGCCACTGAATCACCCTTGGCGCCGGATTTCGCGATCAAGCCATTCAAGGCATCCGCGATCAACTCAGCATTGGCGATGGTGCTTTCCGAAAAGGCTCCGGATGGTAACGGCGCAACACCCCAGGCAATGACTCTTGGGTTGGCATAAGAGCCGGCCAACTCGACCAATTTTATCGAGTGTGTGCCGATGTCGACGCCGATTACAGCCTTGGATTTTGAGCGAAACAGTTTCAAGAAACCTCCATAAAAACCGCTATTTATATCATTTTTATAATCACTTACCTTAAATTCTAACCAACCCGCGCCAATAATGCCACAATTCTGTTTAGGAAAGCCAATAATTAATATATGATCTCGCCAGAGATAATTGAACAATATCAATATTTTGAAAAAATCTGACCTGCTATTGCCGCTGACGGTGTTCGCTTCAGCAGCGTTCATGATTGGCTTTATCAGCTTTGGATTTCTGGTCATTCAGTCCAACGCCTCCTTACCCGACGCGCAAAGCATCAAAAGCGTTGAACTTAAAATTCCTTTACGCGTGTATTCAGCAGAAGGCTTGCTGATCTCAGAGTTTGGTGATGAGCGTCGTAAACCAGTCGCTGTTGAAGACATTCCAGAGACCCTGATCAATGCCGTGTTGGCCAGTGAAGATGATGGCTTCTATGATCACCGTGGCATCGATATCAGCGGTCTGATCCGTGCTGCCATCTCCAATTTCCGCTCCGGCCAGACCCAGCAGGGGGCCAGCACCATTACCATGCAGGTGGCGCGGAACTTTTTCCTGAGCCGCGAAAAAACCTATACTCGCAAACTTAAAGAAGTGCTACTGGCTATCAAGCTGGAACAAATACTCAGCAAAGACGAAATTCTGTCATTGTATTTGAACAAGATTTTCCTGGGTCACCGCGCTTATGGCTTTGGCGCCGCTGCAGAGGTCTACTATGGCCGGGAATTATCTGAGCTGACACTGGCGGAATCTGCCATGTTGGCCGGCTTACCCAAAGCACCATCAAGCTTTAATCCGCTGCGCAACCCGGAACGCGCAGTGGTGCGCCGCAATTATGTCCTGGGCCGCTTACGCGAACTGGATCTGGTTTCGGAGGAAGACTACGAGCAGGCCGTCGCTGCCCCGGTCACCGCTGAGAAACATGCCAAGAACACTGAACTGGATGCCCCGCATATCGCGGAAATGGTGCGTGCCAAGCTCATTGAGGAGTTCGGCGAAGAAGCATACTGGGCGGGTTTTAATGTGCACACGACGGTATTGGCACCACAACAACAAAAGGCAGAAACTGCACTGCGGGCTGGCCTGCAGTCCTATGATCGCAGACACGGGTTTCGCGGTGCAGTCAGTAAGGTTGATCTGCCTGGCACGCTACTGGAAAGCGAAGACGATCAACTCAGTGACGAGTACTACACCGAAGTATTAAGCGAATACCCGAATAGTCACGAGCAGGTGCCTGCGCTGGTTCTGGAAACGGAAAAAGAAACCGCCACTGTGTTTACCCGCGCCTATGGGCGTCTACCTTTATTTTTAAAAGATTCTCGCTGGGCTAGAAGACATCTGACCGCTGACTTGCGCGGCGAGCGGCCAGAGTCAATGGCAGAGCTGTTGTCGGCCGGCGAGATTATTTACATTCAGCCTATCCCTGATGACCCGAAAGAAGCAGAGAAAAAGGCCGACACTGTGGCGGTGGCTGGCCCGGAGAATCCCGACACGACTGAGGCTGAGGATCCACCGCTAAATTGGCGTTTATCACAAATCCCTAACGTCAGCGGTGCACTTATTTCCGTTGAGCCCCGCTCAGGGCGAATTTTGTCTCTAGTGGGCGGCTACGATTTTTTCCTGAATAAATACAATCGCGCGGTGCAATCCATTCGCCAACCGGGCTCTAATATTAAGCCCTTTATCTATTCAGCATCACTGAATAAGGGGTTTACTCCTGCCTCACTTATCAGCGGTGCCCCGATCGTGATGACCGATCCGACCCATGGCACCGTTTGGAGACCAGAAAATTACTCTGGCAAGTTCTTTGGCCCCACACGCATGCGCGAAGCGCTGGCCAAATCACTAAACCTGGTGTCGATCCGTTTGTTGCGCACGGTTGGAATTCCCTACGTCCGCAGTTACCTGGAACGCTTCGGCATCGATATGCGACGGTTTTCTCCCACGTTAACCATGGCGCTTGGTGCAGGCGGGGTAACGCCACTGGAAATGCTCCGTGCCTATAGCACCCTGGCGAATTCTGGCTACCAGGTAGAGCCGTATTTCATCGACTATATTACTGATCGGCATGGTGAGGTCATCTATGAAGCGCCGCAACCGGTATTCTGCGATGAATGTTACCTCGACTACTTGCCACAACCCGAACTCACGCTGGAAGAGACGCAACAAGACACTGTAGCTGTAGACGCTACCGTCGGAGAGCAGGCTTCGGATGAACAACAAACAGCTTCAGCAAATGATGCTGTCGATAAAACAGGAGACCCATTGGCAGGGGAAGCTAATGAAGCAAACGAGAGCGAAGAGCCTGAACGCAAGATTGCCCAGTTGTACACAGCCCCCCGAGTAATGACGCGCGCCAACAATTTCCTGACGGTGAGCATGCTCAAAGATGTGGTGCGACGTGGTACTGCGCGCAAAGCTCTGGCGTTGAACCGTCATGACCTGGCTGGTAAAACTGGCACCACCAATGATTATGTGGATGCCTGGTTCTCCGGGTTTAACTCGCGGGTCGCTACTACCGTCTGGGTTGGCTTTGACGAACCCGCCACCCTCGGCAAAGGCGAAGCCGGCAGTGTTGCAGCACTGCCGATATGGATTGATTACATGAGTAGCGCTATGACGGAAGTGCCGCAGGACTCCGAAGAATTACCTGCTTTCATGGCGGAAGGTCTGGTTGATCGAGTCAGCGGCAAGCCGACTGATGAAGAAGACCCGGATGCGGTCGTGGAATATTTCCCGGTGCCAGCCTTGTTGGATTTTCCGTTGCAGGAATTGAGCCAGGATGAAGTGAATGCAATCCAGGCACTATCTGTTCTCGCAACAGAAGATGTGCCGGTTGGCGGCGAAGCAACGGCGTTAGAAGATTTTACTGTCTATGATGATGACAGCGAATACCCGCTCGTCGACGGCGAATTGACAGATGATTTGTCGATGGATGACGACCTGTTGCTGGAAGAACCCATCAACAGCGAACCGCGCATCATCGAAGAGGAAGAAGAGACCGAAGGCCTGTTTTAGCCCGGGCTTAAGCTAGCTTTAAGCCAGCTTCTTGGTGGTTTTCTTCTTGGCCTTTTTCTTAGCCTTTTTCTTGGCTTTCTTGCGCGTTTTTTTCTTTACCGTCTTGGTAGCAGTTACAGCCCACTTACCACCTTCGTAAAACGCCTTCCATCCGGTTGCCTTACCGTCTTCTTCGGTTTGCAGATAGATTTCCTTGGTCTTACGGCTATAACGTATCACCGTTGGCAGGCCATCATCATCAGAGACTGGGCCACTGAACAGGAAGTTGTACTTCGGGTCTATTTCATCTTTATGCGGCAAAATTTCCGCTAACAGCGGCGCGCGCGTTTCCCGATTGCGCGGAAAGCCGCTGGCGGCCAGGAATAAACCAGAGGCGCCATCCCGCAATACATAGTGATCATCAACCTTAAGGCATTTCAGTTCCGGCATCGGCACTGGATCCATTTTTGGCGGCGCTGCCTCGCCATTACGCAATAATTTACGGGTATTTTTGCAAGTCTCGTTGGTACAGCCGAAGTACTTGCCAAAACGACCATTTTTAAGCTGCATATCGCTGCCGCATTTATCACATTCGAGTACGGGCCCTTCATAGCCCTTGATTTTGAATGCGCCTAGTTCTACCTCGAAACCAGGGCAATCAGGATTGTTGCCGCAAATGTGCAATTTACGCGTTTCATCTAACAGGTAGCTGTCCATTGCCGTATTGCAGATATTGCAATGGTGCTTTTTAATCAACAGCTTGGCTTCGGCCTCATCGTCCTCATCCACGTTGACGGCCTCGTCGCCGGGAATCAGGTTCATGGTCTTTTTACAACGCTCCTTTGCCGATAGGGCATACCCTGAGCAACCAAGGAATACCCCGGTACTACCAGTGCGAATCTGCATATTACGCCCGCAAGTGGGGCATTCGATATCGGTCTCAGTGGGTGAATTGAGCCGCATCCCGCCATCATCGTCGTTCTGTGCTTTTAACAGCGTGGCTGAGAAGTCCTCGTAAAAAGAATCCAGCAATTCTCGCCATTGTCGGCGCCCCTTAGCCACATCATCCAGCGCATTCTCCATCTTGGCAGTGAAGTTATAGTCCATCAGATCGCTGAAACTTTCGACCAGGCGCTCGGTGACGATGTCACCCATTTTCTGTGCGTAGAACCTACGCTTCTCCACTTGGACATAACCGCGATCCTGGATCGTAGAAATTATCGCCGCATAGGTAGAAGGGCGACCGATGCCTCTTTTCTCGAGCTCTTTAACCAGACTCGCCTCGGTATAACGCGCGGGCGGCTTGGTGAAGTGTTGAGTGGGGATCAGTTCCTGCAGATTGAGAATTTCACCCACCTTCATTGCTGGCAACACGCCGTGATCATCTTTTTTACTAGCCGGTGGTTGAACCTTTTGAAAACCATCGAACACAATCACACGGCCATTGGTGCGCAGTTCGTATTCCACGCCCATCGCGTCATTGCTGGCATTCAGCAACACACTGGTGCTGAGGTACTTGGCGTGTGTCATCTGGCAGGCAACAAATTGTCGCCAGATGAGGTTGTATAGCCGTTCCGCGTCTCGGTCTACATTAGCCACCTGGTTTGGTTTCACCTGCACATCGGAAGGACGAATTGCTTCGTGGGCTTCCTGCGCACCATCTTTGTTGGAATAAAGTACCGGTTGTTCGGGCAGGTACTTATCACCGTACTCATGCTTGATAAAGCTGCGGCAATCGGCCACGGCCTCTCTGCTCAAATTGGTTGAGTCCGTTCGCATATAGGTGACGTAACCCTGCTCATAGAGGCGCTGGGCTAACATCATGGTTTTCTTTACCCCAAAGCCCAGGCGGGTGCTCGCCGCCTGTTGCAGCGTGGACGTGATATAGGGTGCCGTGGGCTTGGCCGTTGTGGGTTTCTCTTTCACCTCAGCAATGCGATAAACCGCATCTTGCAAATCGGCAATCGCTTTGTCTGTTTGTTCTTTATTTACCGGTTTGAACGCTTCGCCCTGCTGGCGTTTGACTTCAAACTTGACGGCATCCTTTTTTCTCGTTTTCAGGTCGGCAAACAAGTCCCAGTATTCCTCGGGTATAAAGGCACGGATTTCCCGCTCTCGTTCGACCACCAGGCGCAAGGCCACAGACTGTACACGACCAGCAGATAATCCCCTGGCAACCTTGGCCCAGAGCAGTGGCGAAACCATGTAGCCCACAACGCGATCGAGAAATCGTCGCGCCTGTTGGGCTTGTACCCGGTTCATATCGACCGGACCAGGCTCTTCGAAAGCCTGGTGAATTGCACTCTTGGTAATTTCGTTGAATACAACGCGCCGATAGCGGCCGGGGTCACCGCCAATGGCTTCCTGTAGATGCCAGGCGATGGCTTCACCCTCTCTGTCCATATCCGTTGCCAGGTATATGGTGTCAGCGTTCTCAGCCAGTTTGACCAGCTCATCGACAACTTTTTCCTTACCAGGCAGAATCTCGTAGCGCGCCTCCCAGTTGTTATCAGGATTGATGCCCATGCGGCGGATCAATTGTTCACGACTCTTCTTTTGTCGGTGGACGATCTTATCCTCTGGCGACAGTTTGCGAGTGATAGCGGCCTGGCGCGCACGTTCCTTGGTGTCGATCGGTTTTTTCTCGCCTCCGCTAGTTGGCAAATCACGGATATGCCCGACGCTGGACTTGACGATATAGTCGCGACCTAAATATTTATTGATGGTTTTGGCCTTGGCAGGCGACTCTACAATAACTAAGGATTTACCCATGTCCGGTGAAACTTTGATTTCTGTGTTAGTCGAAACGTAATTTGCGGTGGTCATTAGCAGACTGCGGTTTGGCATCTTTTCACACTAGAAACCGGGTGAAATTCGCCGGAACGGTCGCTCCTGACATGCGCTTTATAACAGATAGTTTTGAGATTAGCGAACTTGTGATGATCTTCGCGTTATTTTCCAAGCCAACAAAGCGCGGATATTCTTCCCCGACTGAGCCAACCAGCAGCAGGCACTCGAGGTTTCTTTTTAACGCGGGCTCTACTTAGATGTCGCTCCAAAAGGCGGCTCTGGCCGCTGCAGCTTCACAACGACTAGCACCAACAGCAGACCATACTAAGAAGCCGACTAATGAATAACCGGAACCAGGTCTCCACTGACCACAACTTCTGCCCACTCCGCGATCTCGGCGAATCCAGGCTGGTTGCTAAGCACCATCAACACTACCCATTTTATGTGGTCGATATTAACGTCCTCTGAATCCAGCGCCATCACCCGATCAATAACCATTTCGCGCGAGTACAAATCCAGTACGCCAACATTTACCAGCCGGGTAAGTAGTGATTGTCCTTCTGTTTTCAAGCGCTCTATTTCATCTTCCGTGTAAAAACGCAGAGAATTCCATGTGCTTTGAGGATGTTCTGGAGACTCGGCGTCATTGGATTGTAAGCGTCGACTTTCATCCTGCTCACAGATATCCATCAGGTCTTCCAGCCAGACAAACGCCTTGTCGATCTCCTCACCGCCAAACCCGGCCCCCTCCAGCTCCTGGGCCAGTTCATGTTGTCCGGGCTCGAAAGAAACACCGTCGACGATGTAGTTCTCAAATAGATAAATCAAAACTTCCAACATATCCTCTTTCATATATCACCTTATCTGGATTAACTTCTCGGGCCCGGTTGACCTCGGCCCGCTTCGGGTAAATAACAAAAAACGATTTAATTGAGCTATCTAGATTCTCAACTTCCTGATTTTCGAACAACATAACATGCGGTCAGAAACGATGACCTTGAATTACGAAAGCCTCACATAACCACCGTTATCAGCTACCGCAATTTCACCTTCCAGTTCTAACAGGAGTAGCATGGATGAAACTTCACTCGCCGTCAATCCACTTGCCAAAATTAACTCGTCGATGCTTGTTGGCTGGTCACTTAACTGCGCCAACAGCGGTTGTTCGCCGCCTTTTTTCCGACGATTATCGGCAGGTTGTGGGTGCTCTCTTGTTGCCACTATCTTGGGACTTCCCAACCCCGCCAACTGACTGGCGGGCAGCTGTTCAAGAACGTCCTGAGCGTCCCGGACCAGCGCTGCCCCCTGTTGGATGAGCTGATGACTGCCCCTGTATTGTGCACTCAGCACTGAGCCCGGGACCACCATAACTTCGCGATTTTGTTCCATAGCGAGTCGCGCCGTTATCAGTGTGCCGCTGCGTTCGGCTGCCTCGATAATGACTACACCAGCAGCGAGACCGCTGACGATTCGATTACGTTGCGGAAAGCTGTGTCTTCTTGCGGTGATTCCTGGCGGGTGTTCTGAAATGACACATGCCTGCTGTTCCACCTGTTGATAAAGTCGCCGATGTCGGCTCGGATAAACCTGGTCAATACCTCCTGCCATCACCGCCACAGTGGCGCCTTCCACTGCCAGTGCGCCGCGATGCGCATCTCCGTCGATGCCCAGGGCCAGACCACTCACCACCGTTAGGCCCAGGGTCGCAAGGTCCCGGGCCAGAGTTTTGGCGAATTGACTGCCCACTGGCGTGGGTCGACGGCTGCCAACAATGGCAATGGCTGGCCGCTGCAGACATGCCAAGTCTCCGCTCGCAAAGAACGCGATGGGAGGGTTATGAATTTCCCGCAAACTTTCAGGGTAAGCTGAGTCGGTAAAGCGAACCAGGTGGTGCCCGGATTGCAGCAACCATTGTTTATCAGCTGTCAACGTCCGCTGGTCAGGGGCCCGCGGCCTGGCCTGATCCGCCGCTGTTTTCCCGACCTGTTGCAGAACCTGGCGGATTGCGGTGTCGGAATGCTGATAAATTATCCCTGGCTGTCCAATCTCCCTGAGCAACCGGTGTTTCTGAGTTCGCGACCAGCGCGACTCGCGCACAAAGCGTAGCCATGCAGCCGCTGAGTTCTCGCTTTCGTTAGAGCACAAGCTATCGTCTTTGGGTGAGGTTGATTCCATGGTGACCCTCCTTGGTCGCACTACTGGTAAGTACTGTTTTGCTGCCGATGGCGAACCTGGCAGCGATTGCAACTATAGCCCAGCTAAACCTTCAGCGCCAATCTGGGCTGCGGGTTCAATCCTTGATTAATCACCGCTGGCCTATGCACGCGCCTGTTCTGCAGACTTATGCGTCGTCTTTATCCGGGCTGACTACTACGTCAAAGGAATGGATCGGGCGATTAGAATTGGTTATCAAGGCGTAACTTACTTTGTTAAACGTTCTGAACACCATTAGCAAACCTATTTTCTCTTCCGGGATGCGGTATTTTTCACCCGTTACCGGGTCTTCCTTCTCAACGCTCTGACTTTTGATTCTAAACACATCGCCTTGTTTCACGCCTTCGCGATCGCCCAGGTTCAGGGTCACAACCGATAATGGCCCTAACGCGGTAGCGGTATTTTCTGTTTCCAGGATTACTCCACGCAGATCGGGGTTATCCGGTGCCTTGGGAAAAAAGAATGGCACGCTTTCCTTATTATAAATAGGCCGCAACCGATCACGGATGGCAGCATCCTGGTAACTGTTCAACAAGGCCAGCCTGGCCGTGTCGCCTTGACGGAGCATGCGGGCATCACCGATGTGCTTGGCTTCATAACCCAGGCTTTCTTCGCTGATCGGATCAACAAAGTGACGGCCTGGTCGAAATACGCGGTATTCATCCGCTTCCTGGTCTTCGATGCCACGCGCATAAAACTGGTCATACTTTCCCATCAGCAAGTGATTATTGGTGCCATCCACGATGTAACCTGCGGTACTCATTTCGTTATCGTCTGTTACCAGCGGTGCACTGATATAGGCTTGTATGGCTCTGGGATCTACCGGTGGGATAGCGTCGGCATAATCCTCAACTCGCGCCGAGGGTGATAACTTAACCGTTTCACGTCGCAATGACTTAAGAGTTGGGCGGCCATCGATAAATGTCATCACCAGCACGTCGCCGGGGTAAATCAAATCCGGGTTTTCCACCTGGGGGTTGCCCTGCCATACTTCTGGCCAGCGCCAGGGATCGCGCAGGAACTTTCCGGAGATGTCCCATAGCGTGTCGCCTTCTACCACCGTATAGCGTTCAGGATAACCTGGAGCCAGCACCGGGTTGTCCTGCGCCTGTATTGTGCTCAGCGTGAGCAGCATACCGACCAATGCGCTTAGAACTCGGCTGGAAAGATTTTTCCCGGCGATACGTCGTATTACCGTGCTTGTTTTTTGCTTGATTGCTATCATTATTAGTTCGGATTTCTGGGCTGATTAGGTGGCTCACAAAAGTAACCGCGGCAAAATACTCTGACACCAGGTGAATCGTTAAATACTAAACCCTGTGACGCGGGCGCCATCGTGAGTTTGATTTATTCAACTACAAGTGCCCGGTGATCTTCCATACAGCGAGAAATCGAGCATGTGAGGACATTTTTTGTACTCTGATTTTATCGCAGCCGGAGGTTTGTTTTCTGGGGCTTTTTAAGTGCCTCGATTCAAATTATGTCAGGTAATTTAGCATGTTACATAAACAATGTAGAATATAGTTTACGTTATTTTTAACTGAAACTGTAATCAAAATTTGAGATAAGTGCCCGCTATGGCAATTTTAGAGATTTTAGTTTACCCCGATCAACGCCTGCGCAAGATTGCAAAGCCAGTGGAGGTGGTCGATGACGAGGTGCGCAAGCTGGTTGAGGATATGACTGAGACCATGTATGACGCGAATGGGATCGGCCTGGCCGCCACGCAGGTTAATGTACATCGGCAGGTGATCGTGATGGATATTTCCGAAAGCCGGGATCAACGGCTGGTGCTGATTAACCCGAAAATTGTGGAGCAGGACGGCGAACAGGTGTATGACGAAGGGTGCTTATCCATTCCCGAATACTATGCGCCGGTGAAACGCGCAGAAACCATTCGTATCACCGCGCTAGACGAGCAAGGTGAAATTTTTGAGCTCGATGCTGACGGATTGCTCGCGGTGTGTATACAACATGAGATGGATCACCTGCTGGGCAAGGTGTTTGTCGATTACCTGTCCCGCCTGAAGCAGGATCGCGTGCGCAAAAAGCTGGTAAAACGCGCACGAGCCAACGCCTGACGCCACCAGCATGAACATAATCTTCGCGGGTACGCCTGAGTTCGCGGTGGCGCCTTTGCTGGCACTCATCAAAGGCCACAACGTTGTCGCCGTTTTTACCCAACCAGACCGTCGTTCGGGGCGCGGAAAAAAACTCTCGCCTCCGCCCGTCAAGGTTGTTGCTGAAGAACATAATATTCCGGTATTTCAACCGACCACACTCGCTGACCAGCAACCGACGGTGGCTGCACTGCAGGCTGACGTGATGGTGGTTGTCGCCTATGGCATGTTGCTGCCACAAGATATTCTGGATACCCCACGCCTGGGCTGTATCAATATTCATGCCTCTATCCTGCCGCGCTGGCGAGGCGCTGCGCCGATTCAACGGGCGATCGAGGCTGGCGATGCACAAACCGGCGTCAGCATCATGCAAATGGATGCCGGCCTGGATACCGGCGCGGTCTACGAAATCCTGACTGTTGCTATAGATGCCACAGACACGTCGGCTTCCTTGCATGACAAGCTGGCTGAACTCGGTGCCAGGGGCATAGTTGCAACACTTGATACGTTACACACGAATCCCGAGACGCCCGCGACTCCGCAAAGCGAGCAGGGGGTCAGCTATGCCCGGAAAATCAGCAAAGATGAAGCTCGAGTAGACTGGAAATCCAGTGCCAGCGAGATCAATAACAAGATACGGGCTTTTGACCCCTGGCCGGTTTGCCAAACCCATCATCAGCACACCCGCATTCGACTCTGGCAATCCACGGTATTAAAACAAAAAGGTGTCGCGGGCAGCGCTGGAACTGTTCTCAGCATCGATGATCAAGGTATTTCGGTCGCCTGTGGTGACGGTGTGCTGCGCTTGGAGAAGCTGCAACGTGATGGCAGCAAGCCCCTGCAGGCAAGAGAGTTTTGTAATGGCTATGAATTGACCCCCGGGTCAGTACTAGGCGACCAGGCGGGGTAAGTCTGCCATGGCCAAAAAGCTTAATTCCCGCGCCGTTGCTGCCAGCCTGTCCTGGCAGGTGATTGACCGCGGTCAGTCGCTGGATGCGGCCCTATCCAATGCCTTTGCCGACCCGCATCATGAGACCCAGGATCGTAGCCTAATACAGGAGCTCGTCTATGGTGTCTGCCGCTGGTATGGCGATCTCGATGAGTGTGCTAGCCAACTCCTGCAAAAACCAATCCGTAACAAGGATCGTGTCATTCATTTTGTTCTGCTGGTAGGCATTTACCAATTACGCTACCTGTCTACCGCTCCTCATGCGGCGGTGGCAGAAACCGTTGCCGCCTGTCGACAGCTCAATAAACAGTGGGCAGCTAAACTGGTTAACGGCTGTCTGCGCACTTACCAACGTAATGCGGAGTCTGCCCCTCCGGATAATCTGCCAGCTCTGACCGCGCGCGACCGCCTGAGTCACCCAGGTTGGATAGTCGACGCCATCGAGGCGGCCTGGCCGGAGCATAGCGAGAAAATATTTACTGCCAATAATGCTCGCCCACCCATGTGCCTGAGGACTAATCAGCGCGTGGTTAGCCGGGATGATTATTTGCGTGAGTTGGCTGCTGTAAATATCGCTGCTGAGCCCGACCCCTACAGTGCTGAGGGCATCATCCTGGAGGCGCCCGTCGCGGTAGGCAAGCTGCCTGGCTTTGCCTCTGGTTCTGTGTCAGTTCAGGACACCGCGGCACAACTTGCCGCAGGCATGTTGGATGTACAAGCCGGGCAGGCGGTGTTGGATGCCTGTGCCGCGCCCGGTGGTAAAACTGCACACCTGCTTGAAGGAGCCGATAATAATCTGCGCCTGGATGCGCTGGATATTTCTGCCCGCCGTTGCGAACAGTTGCATGACACCCTGGCGCGACTCGCCCTGGATGCTCAAGTGTATACCGCCGATGCCAGTCTTGAACCCAGCTGGCCAGTGCCCGGTTCCGGCTATGATCGTATTTTGCTGGATGCGCCCTGTTCCGGCCTGGGCGTCATCCGCCGCCACCCGGATATCAAACACCACCGTCAACCAGACGATATCGTCCAGCTGCTGGAAGTGCAGGCGGCATTGTTAAATCGACTCTGGTCCTTGCTCAAACCGGGTGGTTTAATGCTATATATAAGCTGTTCGATATTACCCGCAGAAAATGAATCGCAAATTCAGGAATTCCTGGAACGCCGCAGTGATGCCCAACTGGCTGACTTTACGCACCCACGATCCCTTGAGCTCGCTCATGGCAAGCAAACCCTGCCCGGGGTTCACAACATGGACGGTTTTTATTATTGCTTGCTGCGCAAAACCGCTTAGTTATTTTAGGTTACTCGGGGTCGGACAGATAATGCGCTGCGATCGATCAATTGAAAGCCTCGTTTTTCGCAAACCAATTTTTCGTTGGTGGATAATCACTCTTGCTCTTTTTACGCCTCAATTGCAGGCGCAGTCACTGCCAGCTAACTCGATCGATTCGGTTGATCTTACCCTGTCCGAGGAAGTACAGAGCGCCATTAACAATGGTGTGGCAATCTCGATCGATGGTGCCTTTGCTGTGCGCCGTTCATGGTGGTTTATTCATACATCGAGCAAAGAAAAAGACCATCGCTTTGCCATTCAACGCCATGCCCTGTCGAATCGCTATATCGTGAAGAGAGACGATTTGGATACACCGCACATATTCCTCAGCATTACCGAAGCGACCAACTACATTGCAGCCCAATCTGTAATGCTGTTAGAGTTCTACCACGATGCAGACAACCCATATTCCATGCGCCTTTCCCTGAACAAGTTTGACCTGCCTGGGCCAATGCGCCTGAATGCATTCCTGTCCAGTGACTGGGACCTGGATACCGGGTGGCTGGAACGATGATTCGAGAACTGGTCAAACGCATTTCCGGTCCAGGGCCCGTGACCCTGGTCTGCACGATTATGTTGTTCTCGCTAAGCTATTTGATCGTGCAATCGCTTAATGAAGACGCATCGGGCGAACTGCAATTGCAGATTACCGTGTTGGGTGGACTGGGTATCACGGTGCTGGTTTTTTTCCTGATTGCCAACGCCTATGCACTCTATCGCCAATATTCACGCAATGAGATCGGCAGCCGTTTGACCACCAAGCTGGTGTTGATCTTTTTCTTCCTGACCGTTATCCCGTTTTCCCTGATCTACTATTTCTCGATTCAATTTCTCAATAAAGGCGTAGACAGCTGGTTTGATGTGCGCGTGGAACAGGCGGTGCAGGATGCGCGCTTTCTCGGTCAGGCCTCGCTGGAAGGGGAACGGTTCGAGATTGAATCGGATGTAAAAAAATACGCCAGCAGTATTACCACTGACCTCAGCCCCACGCAATTGTTGCGTACACTTGAAGACATTAAACGCCTGGAAGACTATGCCGAAGTATCCTTGCATACCACGGATGGCAGGATCCTGGCATACAGCAATACCGACCCGGACGACCTGTTCCCGGCGGCCCAGGTTATTCCAGCCACGCTCAGTGAGGAGGCAATCAAGACCATACGCCTGGGAGTGATCTATACGTCACTGGAACCGATAAGCAAGGAAACCCAACAATATCGACTGGTGGCGCCGATCAAGGTGCAGGACTACAGCGAGGAAATCTACGGGCTGCAAATCGTCAAAATTCTGCCGCTGCATTACGCCAACCTGGCCAGCAGCGTTGACACCGCGCTCAATCAATATGACCAAATGGTATTCGCCAGAGGACCCTTGCGCTACTCGCTGATGGTTACCTTGAGCCTGATCTCGCTGGCCAGCCTGTTGTTTTCCATTCTGACGGCAGTGTATTTAACCAAACGACTGGTAGCGCCGATTTCCAACCTTGCTGCCGGAACGCAGAAAATCTCTGAGGGTGATTACGGCACCCATTTGCCCGTCACCAGCGGTGATGAGCTGGGCATTCTGACTGACTCATTCAATAATATGAGCAGCAAGATCGAGAGTGCGCAACGTGCGGCGCGCATCAGCCAACAAGAGACCGAGCAGCAAAAAGCCTATCTCGAAGCAGTGTTGACCAACCTGTCATCGGGCGTATTTTCCTTTGATCATGAAAAACGTCTGCAAATATGTAATAGCGCCGCAGTAGAAATTCTTGGCGCTAACCTGCTTGAGTCTATCGGGAAACCCATTGACGAGTTGGCTAAGGAATACGAACAAATTGAAAAGTTTATTAATGCCATCGACTATGGTCTCAGTTCAGGGCGGGCCGACTGGCAGGACGAGGTAACCGTTCTGGGTCCACATGGCCGCCAAATCCTCATCATGCGCGGCACGCTCTTATACGAGCAACAAGTTGGTGAAATGGAGTCTGCCGAAGGGAGTACTGCCCCACAAAGCAGTTACGTAGTGGTGTTTGACGATGTAACCAACCTGATCCAGGCCCAGCGCGATGCCGCCTGGGGCGAAGTGGCCCGGCGTTTGGCTCATGAGATCAAAAACCCCCTGACACCGATTCAACTGTCTGCCGAACGCATCCGGCTCAAGTTCGCCAGGCAGGGTGATGACCAATTGCAGGAGACGCTGGACCGCAGCACCCGTACCATCGTGCAACAAGTGGAATCCATGAAGGAAATGGTGAACGCGTTTTCCAGCTACGCGCAACCGGTTCGCGCCACCCTGGCACCCATGGATATCAACCAGCTAATCCGCGATGTCACTGAACTGCACGCCACCAGCCTGCAAGCAATTGATGTAGATCTGCGTCTGGATGAAGCCTTGCCGGAGATCAAGGCGAACACCACGGCGCTGCGCCAGGTATTGAATAACCTAATTATCAATGCCTGCCATGCTCTGGAAAATACTGAACAGGGCAAACTGCATATTTGCTCGGGCCTGGCGCCCGAAATAATTGGTAACTATATAGACATCGTGATTGAGGATAACGGCTCCGGAATACCGTCAGACATTCGCGACTCCCTGTTTGATCCCTACGTCAGCAGCAAGGCAAAGGGCTCTGGCCTGGGCCTGGCCATCGTCAAGCGCATCGTTGAGGAACACAGCGGATCGGTCTGGGCCAACGACAGTGATCTGGGTGGTACCGCCATGCATGTGCGTTTGCCAATTAACGCAATGCAAACCTATCGTGGAAATCGTGGGCAAAATACATTACATTCAGCTCACGGGGCTGGCTGATGTTGCTTGTTTTAAGCGACGCCGCTTTTGATTGATTGCTAACCACACCCAGCCTGGGAAACCACTCAAGTGTCAAAATCACACATATTAGTCGTTGATGACGAACCGGATATTCGCAATATATTGCAAGATATATTGCAGGATGAAGGCTATGAGGTCTCCCTGGCCGAAAATGCCGATCAGGCGCGCTTGAAGTTCCGCGAGGAACAGCCGGACCTCATATTGCTGGATATCTGGATGCCCAGAGAAGATGGAATCTCAGTACTCAAGAGCTGGGTCGACAACAACCTGCTCGGCAGCACACCGGTAATCATGATCTCTGGTCACGGCACGGTGGAAAATGCCGTCGAAGCCGTCAAGCTCGGCGCCTACGACTTCCTGGAAAAACCGCTGTCTACTGGCAAGTTGTTGCTGGGCATTGAACGTGGTTTGGAGAACGCCTCGTTGCGCGAAGAAAACAAGCGTTTGAAAAATCGCTTGCAATACAACTCGCCAATGATTTCCAACAGCGATGCGAGTCGCGAATTGATGCGCCACATTCAGTTGTTGGGTCCGACTGACAGCTGGGTTTTTATCACCGGTGAATCCGGTACCGGCAAACACCTGGTGGCGCGCAAAATCCATGAGAATAGCCCGCGCTCCGAGAGCGATTTCATCGAGTTGAACCTTGCTGCCATGCCCAGTGACAGTGTTTCGCAACAGCTGTTCGGCAGCGAGGTTGATGGCAAGATTTTGCGCGGCAGCTTTGAACAGGCCAAGGGTGGCACCCTGTTTATCAATGAAGTGTTGGGACTAAACCTCGAAACCCAGAACAAGCTGTTGAGCGCCTTGCAAGAAAGACAGTTTTTACGCCTGGGTGGTTCTGACTATATAGAACTGGATGTGCGGGTCATTGTTACCACCAGCGGCAACCCACAAGAAGCGGTTAACGATGGTCTGTTCAGCGAAGATTTGTACTATCGGCTCAACGTGATTCCCATACAGGTACCTTCGCTTCGCCATCGCCGCAAGGATTTGGCCGAGCTGGTCGGACTGTTTATAGACGACATTGCCAGCAAAAATCAGCTGGAAAAACCAGAATTGTCTGCTGACGCACTTAAGGCGCTCAAGGACTATGACTGGCCGGGCAATGTGCGCCAGCTACAGAATGTCATTCAGCGCTTAATTGTGCTGAATGCCGGGCAAAAAATTGAAACAGAAGATGTTGCTGCGGCGCTCGGTGGCGATCTCGACATGAAGAAACGCGAAGAACAGCTGCCGGAGTACTTTGAGGGAGATATGCGTCAGGCGAAGGAGCAGTTTGAGAAGGCCTATCTGAGCCACCATTTGAACCAGGTCGATGGCAATGTTAGCGCGCTGGCCAAGAAAGTAGGCTTGGAACGCACCCATCTATACCGCAAGCTCAAGAGCCTGAACATCACTGCCCGAGACGCCAAATCGGCTTAGGCGTTAACACACCCACATGAAAATTCTCATCTTAGGAGCTAGCCAGGTTGGGATCTCGATCGCCGAGGTATTGGTCGGTGAGGAAAATGATGTGACGGTGGTCGATATTGATCGACGCCCGCTGCAACAACTGCAGAACCGACTCGATATCCGTACCGTCGCCGGACATGCCGGCTACCCATCCGTACTGCGTGCCGCTGGCGCAGAAGATGCTTCGTTAATTTTGGCGGTTACCAATAATGATGAAGTAAATATGGTCGCCTGCCAGACCGCCGAGACCATTTTTGGAACCCCCACCAAGATCGCTCGCATCCGCTCCAAGGAGTATTTAAAAAACCCGGAGCTGTTCGGCGCAGACGCCGGCTTTTATATCGATGTTGTAATTTCACCAGAGGTCATCGTTAAAGACCATATAACCCGTTTGATCGAGTTTCCCGGCGCCTTGCAGGTGCTCGATTTTGCCGATGGGCAAGTACAGCTGGTTGGGGTAAAAGCAGTAGCCGGCGGCGCGCTGATCGGTTGCCAACTGGAGGTGTTGGGTGCGCACATGCCAGGCGTACAAACCAGGGTGGCGGCCATCTACAGAGATGGAGAGGTGATCACGCCGGTTTCAGAAACCGTTATTAAGGAGGGTGACGAGGTCTTCTTCGTCGCTGCCCGCAAGCATATTCGCAAAGTGATGCAAGCGATGCGTGGCAAATCAGACAAAACCAAACGCATCTTTATTGCGGGGGGCGGCAATATCGGCCTTAACCTGGCACGCGGCCTGGAGCGCCAGGGTTACAGCGTCAAGCTATTGGAACTGAACCCTGAGCGAGCGGAAAAAATTGCCGACCTGGTCGATAACACGGTGGTATTGAATGGCAACGCAGCTGATGCGGGATTGCTGTTGCAGGAAAATATCGAGGGCGCAGACGTGTTTTGCTCGGTCACCGAGAAAGACGAGATTAATATCTTATCCGCCAAGCTGGCAAAGCAACTGGGTGCCAAGCGCGTGATGGCCCTGGTTAATCGACCGGCCTATGTTGAACATATTGAACATCACGATATCAACGTCATCATCTCACCTCGGGTGGCCACTATTGGCAGCGTGCTGGCCCACATCCGTCGTGGCGACGTGGTAGCGGTTCATTCGTTGCGGCGTGGTCGGGCCGAAGCAATCGAGGCAATCGCCCACGGTGATGAACATTCTTCCAAGGTAATCGGCAAAGGCGTGCGTGATATTCCATTTCCGCGCGGCACCGGCATCGGCGCCATCGTTCGCAATGACGAAGTGATCATTCCCAGCAAGGAAACGGTGATCGAGGCGGAAGATCACGTGATTATTTTCATGGAAGACAAGTCCTGTATCAGCAATGTTGAATCTCTGTTCCAGGTCGACGTTACTTTCATTTAGAAGCAGCCAGGCAGCCGGACAGCGCAGATGCATTATCAGATCGTTTTAAAAATTCTGGGCATTCTGCTGATTATTTTCAGTGCCACGCATATTACGCCATTGCTGGTGTCAGCGATTTATGCGGATGGCAACAGCCTGCCGTTTATCAGCGCTTTTTCGGTCACCCTGTTTACTGGCCTGATTCTGTGGTTTCCGGTGCGCACTGTGAAGCGGGATTTGCGCTACCGCGACGGCTTCCTGGTCGTGGTGTTGTTTTGGACAGTACTGGCCGCCTTTGGGGCATTGCCATTCCTGCTCTCGGAGTATCACAGCCTGTCGCTGACCGATGCCTTCTTCGAATCCATGTCCGGGTTGACCACAACTGGCGGCACCATCTTTACGCACCTCGATACACTTCCCGAATCCACCCTGTATTATCGCCAGCAGCTGCAATGGCTTGGCGGCATGGGGATCGTGGTATTAGCGGTCGCCATCATGCCGATGTTAGGAATCGGGGGCATGCAGCTATACCGCGCGGAAACCCCTGGGCCTATGAAGGACAGCAAACTTACCCCCAGGATAACCGAAAGTGCCAAAGCCTTGTGGTACATCTACCTGGGGCTCACGGTGTTGTGCGCGATAGCCTACAAGCTGGCAGGCATGTCCACTTTTGATGCCATTTGTCACGCCTTCTCTACGGTAGCCATTGGTGGCTTTTCGACTCACGATCAAAGTATCGGGTTTTTTGATAGCGCAGCAGTCGAAGCTGTGGCCATGGTGTTCATGATGATCGCGGCGGCCAACTTTTCGCTGCATTTCCTTGCCTGGCGCAACCGCTCCATTAGACCCTATTTGCGCGATACCGAATATGGTTTCTTCCTGCTGGTGCTCGGCGCTGTGGCGTTACTCCTTCTTCTCACGCTATCAGTACAAGAGGTGTATAGCGAGACTGGCACTACCATCCGACAGGGACTGTTTCACCTGGTCTCTATCGCCACTACTACCGGCTATACCTCCAGTGGCTTCGCCTGGTGGCCCGGTGCCTTGCCCGTGCTATTGATTCTACTCAGCTTTATGGGGGGCTGTGCCGGTTCCACCGCCGGTGGCATGAAAGTGATGCGGGTCCAACTTATGTACAAACAGGGTAAACAGGAAATTGTGCGCCTGGTACACCCCAATGCCGTGTTATCGGTCAAACTAGGCCGCCAGGTTATTAGTGAACGGGTGATCAATACGGTCACGGTATTTTTCTCCGCCTACCTGTTGTGCTATGTGCTAACCGCTATTGCCTTAAGTGCTGTTGGTTTAGACTGGGTAACCGCTTTCTCGGCTGCGGCCGCCTGTTTAAATAATCTCGGGCCTGGCCTGGAACAGGTAGCGCAGAATTACGCTGTAATTAATGATGCCGCCAAGTGGATCCTGGCGTTCGCCATGCTATTAGGGCGTCTGGAGCTGTTTACCCTGCTGGTATTATTCACTGGCACATTTTGGCGTGATTAATACGATTTCCAGTACCCTATGGGCATAAAAAAAGAGCCGCTTCGATAGCGGCTCTTTTCTTTGGTGATTCTCTAGTGAGTCTTAACGCCTCTATCGACGTATGCCTCGACCTACTTGTAAACACTCCCTTTGCGGAAGTGCTTCACCAGCAAGTAATAAACTACCGCACGATATTTATTGCGGTTTGATTTACCGTAGGTTTCTATCACTGATTGAATGCCTTCATCCAGTTTAGGTGTATCTTTCAACCCCAGTTTCTTGATCAGGTAGTTTTTCTTAACGCGATCCAGCTCTTTTTTATCAGAAGCAGATACGGTGCTGGCATCAGCGCTATAAATTGATGGGCCACAGCCGACTGTTACTGCAGTCAACAGTTTCATATCTGGTTTCATGCCGCACTTTTTCTCAATATCGCTGGCGTACTTAGCGATTAACTCATCACGTTTACTCATCGAAAATCTCCTGGAATTTGGTGTCTGTTTGGGCTTGTGATTTTAGTGTTCAAGATCAGAACCGCTACAGCATAATTAATTCATTGCTATTTGTAAAATGATGGGGCCATGCTACCCCCGAGAAGGGTTGATTTAGCTGGTTTGAGGACAATTTATGAGGAGTTACTCGACATTTGTTCGGTCTACTCGATACCTCTCGCAAACACAGCTGACTGGAGCATCGATAGATCGATAATCTGATGGGCTTTCTGGCTGCACTCAGACGAAGCTACATTGACGATTGCCACACGGGTTTCCCTACTCGACAAAGGAGTTAATTTCAGTACCAACAACTTAACGACGAGCCATGATCGTCGCCTAGCTCCCGACCTCTGGTAGCTCGCCATATTCGAGGCTTAAGCTCTGCTAGTGGTCACACACACGAGCACCCCACGGCAAGGTGGGGACACATTTTTCTAATTTTAAGCTACTAACATGGTTTTTATATCCACATTAGTAATTTTCATGGTTTTTTATTGAAAATATTATCATTGTGGTTTTAATTTAACAAAATTACCTTTTTTTGATTAATAGGTGGGGATTTTTTTGTCAAATAGCCTTTTTAAACCGTCTTTTATATAGCAAATGAAGCCTGTAAGCGCAGCCGTTCTACACAGGTCTTAATTGCTGTATATCAAGTTAAGACTAAAGTGGCGGGTTGCGTGCCCGTTATTAACAACCAACGAACTACAACTATCATGAATTCCCGACACCCTCGTCGCACAAAGTTTGCTAGGATAAAAATATGAAACGTCGCACACTACTCTCGCTCGGATTGCTGGCCAGTGCCGCCGCTATTCCCTTTGTTGGTTCCCGCAATAATGTCGCCAAAGCTATGAAAAAAGAACTGCAATTAGATTCCCGCCCCGAAAAAGTAGAACCATTTGAGTTGGATGATGTCGAATGGCGCATGCGCCTTAATGAAGAGGCCTATTACGTTTTGCGCAAAGAAGGCACTGAACGACCTTTTACCAGCGAACTGAATGACGAGAAACGCGCTGGTACCTATGCTTGCGCGGGATGCAACCTGGCCCTGTTTGATTCCGATAAAAAGTTTGACAGTGGAACTGGTTGGCCCAGTTTCTGGCAACCAATAGAAGAACACATCAACACCAAACGGGACTTCAAGCTCGTGCTGCCGCGCACCGAATACCATTGTGCTCGCTGTGGTGGACACCAGGGTCATGTATTCAAAGACGGGCCACCACCGACCGGGCTGCGATACTGCAATAACGGGGTAGCCCTGAAATTCATCCCCAATGACGCTGACGAAGAAAGCGCTTGAGGGGGCCGGATCTTAAGACGCTTATTAAATCAGGCGGTTTACAACAACTTCTCTGCTGCGAGGTAGTCCCGGATGGCGGGTTTAGAGCTGGCCAGGTCCAGCACATCCTGCCAGGTATCAACGTCATTCAATGAAGGTAGCAGCGTCAGCTCGATGTTGCTTTCTTTGGCCTTTTTTAAGGTGTGACCCAAAACCTTGGGACCGCCCCATTCTATGCCGGTGAAAATTTCTTTGCTGCCACGAGTCAGGCCCAACAAGTAGTAGCCCCCGTCCTCCGCAGGGCCAAGCACGGGGCGACCGTGTTCGAGATGCTGGAAAGCACCCATCAGTGTTGCCGGTGTGACGTGTGGTGCATCACAACCCATCACCGCAACCGGGTAGCCAGCCTGTTCGCAGACCTGGTGCATTTTCTCCCCGAGGTCGCCTCCAACCTGAGTGACCATCCGTAGCGAAAAGCGCTCTGCCAGTGTGCGGATAAACGGGTGCTGTTGATCTGGCCAAACCGCTAAGACAACCTCACCCGGCCAGTATTTTGTCGCTGCTCTGCATGCTTCTTCCAACAGGATTTTCGCGAGATCAGCCGCTTGCCGGGCACTGCATTGCGGCATTAAACGCGTTTTTACTTTGCCTGGCTCTGGGGATTTGGCGAACAAAAACAGCGGAATAGGGCGGTTTGCGGTCATCAACGTACCTGCCGATACTTGGCAGCCAGGCGCTGAGGTGACATGCCAAGAAAAAACGCTAAACGGTAATACCACATTTGCAACACCGTGCGTATCACCCCGGCCTGTTCCCAGCGGCGCGGGCTAGTGGATACCCGCAAACGTGAACAATGCGGCACAGAGTGCCGCTTCAGTATCTTGCTGATCGCCACATCTTCCATCAGAGGTATTGAGGGATAGCCACCGACGTTGCGAAACAGTTCGTGGTCGACAAAAATCGCCTGGTCACCCGTTGCGATACTGCTCAGTCGCGAACGAATATTCATAAACATAGCAATGACTCGCATGGCGCGTTGTTGCGCCTGCGTACCTGTCGCAGTATGGGAAAAGGCTATATCGAATCGCCCCCATAGGTTTTGTCGCTCACGCGCAGCCAACACTTCCTGCCGGGCTGCCAGTGGCAGGCGACTGTCTGCATGCAGGAACACCAACTGATCAGTGACCGCATGTGCTGCACCGACGTTCATTTGCCGTGCTCGCCCGGGTGCGCTCTGTGCAGCCAATCGACCGGCCCCAAAGTCTTGCCAATACTCTTGTAACCAGGCGAAACTTCCGTCAATGCTTCCGCCGTCGACTATGATCGCTTGTTCGAAGCCCAGTGATGCCAAATGCTGGCATAGGGCAGGGAGCCCCTCGCGCTCATTTAAAACCGGCACGATGACCGCGGCAGTGCGGTCTTCTGGTGGCTGTGGCAGCTGGCTAGTTCCGTTTTGCACCAATTCTCAAGCGCAAGGCATTTAACTTGATAAAGCCTTCTGCGTCTGCCTGGTTATAGGCCCCTTCGTCTTCTTCAAAGGTGGCAATTCGTTCGTCAAATAGTGAGTCGTTTTCAGACTTGCGCCCGGCTATCGTTACCGAGCCCTTGTACAACTTGACTCGGACCGTGCCGTTAACATGTTTTTGCGACTCGTCGATCATGGTTTGCATAACTTCACGTTCAGGGCTCCACCAGTAGCCGTTATAAATCAGCTCTGCATAACGCGGCATCAGCTCGTCTTTCAGGTGTGCGACTTCGCGGTCCAGGGTTAGTGACTCCATAGCGCGGTGCGCGCGCAACATAATGGTGCCGGCAGGAGTCTCATAACAACCGCGCGACTTCATGCCCACGTAACGGTTTTCGACGATGTCATCACGGCCCACACCATGACTGCCACCCACTTTATTCAACCAGGCCATGACATTCGCTGGGGACATGCTTTCACCATTAATAGCGACTATATCGCCCTGGGCGAAATCCAGCTCCACGTACTCTGCCTGATCCGGAGCTTGCTCCGGTGCAACGCTCCAACGCCACATGTCCTCTTCCGCTTCAGCCCAGGGATCTTCCAGAATTCCGCCTTCATAGGAAATGTGTAACAGGTTGGCGTCCATGGAGTACTGTGACTTGCCATCGGTTTTCTTCTCCACCGAGATATCGTGTTCCTCAGCGTAAGCCAGCAGCTTGTCTCGCGAGGTCAGTTCCCATTCACGCCACGGAGCAATGATCTGGATGTCAGGTCGCAATGCGTACGCTCCCAGCTCAAAACGCACCTGGTCATTACCTTTGCCGGTGGCGCCGTGCGATATGGCGTCCGCACCAGTCTCGTTGGCAATCTCGATCAAGCGCTTGGCAATCAACGGGCGCGCTATTGACGTGCCGAGCCGGTATTCACCTTCATAGATGGCGTTGGCACGCATCATTGGATAGACATAGTCCGCAGCGAACTCTTCTTTCAAGTCATCGATATAGATGCTGGAAACGCCCATCGCCTCGGCTTTGGCGCGGGCCGGTTCTACTTCTTCACCCTGACCAATATCAGCGGTAAATGTGACCACTTCGCAGCCGTACTCCTGCTGCAACCATTTAAGAATTATGGATGTGTCGAGACCGCCGGAGTAGGCTAGCACGACCTTTTTGATATTCGACATAATGCTGGGAGTGTTACTTCTTGCTAAGGGTTATATGCCCGCGTAGTGTCTTTGTTTAAGGGGTTTAGGTCAAGCACAGAGCAAGCATCATCAACCAACTTTTTGTGTGTTTTCAGGCGAAAATATGTATAAAATAGTCGGGCAAGCTTCTCGGTTAGTACGGTCCTGGCACCGCTTCCCCCTTTTGTTTTTGGGGTGGTCTGCTATGGCGCAGACACTTGGCTGTTGGGCCGATTAACCGGATCACTCAATGATTACATTCAAATAAGAGGAACGTCACAATGGAAGAAATTAATTTTCTCGCTCGGTGGGGGCACCTGGTTTTCGGTATCACCTGGATCGGCATGTTGTATTACTTTAACTTCGTTCAAGGTGGCTATTTTAAAGAAGCCTCTGCGGAAGGCCTGGCGGACGCCAAAGCCAAACTGGCTCCGAACGCCCTTTGGTGGTTTCGCTGGGGCGCGATGTTCACCTTCCTGACCGGCTTATACTTGCTGCACACGATCTCTGCGACGCTCAGTGTGAATGAGTTCATTATTGTTGGCGCGCTGCTAGGCACCTTCATGTTCCTTAATGTCTGGATAATTATCTGGCCAGCTCAGCAAATAGCTCTGGGCATGAAGGAAGGCGATGGCCCTGCTGCGGGTGCCAAAGCACTATTGGCGTCGCGTACCAACACCTTGTTCTCCGGACCCATGGCGTACTTCATGCTGGCTTCTGCACACAAGGGTAGCCAATACTCCGCAGAGGGCCTGAGCACCGGCTTGTGGGTAGCATTGGCTATTGTTGTGTTGCTGGAGGTTAATGCCATCGTGGGCAAACAGGGTCCTATCGCCTCTGTTAAAGGTGTAATTCATTGCAGCATCGCCCTCACCGCGATTCTTGCTTTGATCCTTTACTACGTCTAGCAATGTGCGAGTGCTGTCATTGCCTCTGATAGACAACACTTTAATTACTTACGTCATTGGCTTTGTTTGAATTGAACTGAAGCAAGGCTTCAGCTAAGTTTAACAGTGTCAGAAACCATTAAGCGCCCTCTGGGCGCTTTTTGTTTCTGCGCTAAATAATGTTGAAAACTTTACCGCACCACTCTCGCTCCCATGCTCAAAGAGTTCTTAGACAAGTTTCGCACAACACCGCTGCTGCATCATGATGAGCCGGCCCTAATGCCGGTCTTCAAGCGACAGCCGGTAAGCTTTGTGCGTGGTCGTGGATCCATCCTATGGGACGATGAGGACAATGCCTATCTCGATGCGTTGGGCGGCATTGCAGTCACCATCCTCGGGCACAGCCACCCACGCATCAGCGAAGCCATCTCGCTGCAAGCCGATCGCCTGCTGCATGTCAGCAATCATTTTCATATCCAGGAACAAGCCCGTCTGGGTGAAAAGTTTTGTGCCATCGCAGAGATGGACAAGGTATTTTTTGCAAACTCGGGGGCAGAGGCCAACGAGGCAGCGATCAAGATAGCTCGGGCCTACGGGCATAGCCGTGGTATTAAGTACCCGACCATCATCACCGCGAAGAAGTCTTTCCATGGCCGCACTATGGCCACACTTTCAGCCACCGGAAACCCTGCATTACAGGCCGGTTTCGAACCGATGCTGGCTAACTTTATCCACGTTGATTTCAACAGCCTTGATGCCGTTGGTGTACATGCCGACAACGAGGATGTCGTCGCTGTTATGGTCGAGCCCATCCTGGGTGAATCGGGCATTATCGTACCCGACGAAGGTTACTTAAGATCGCTGCGCCAACTCTGTGATGAACACGGGTGGTTCTTGATCCTGGATGAAATTCAAACGGGCATGGGCCGCACCGGTAAATGGTTTGCCTATCAACATGAAAACGTATTGCCGGACGTCATGACCAGCGCCAAAGCCTTGGCCAATGGCATCCCCATAGGTGCCTGCGCTGCGCGGGGTAAAGCCGCCGCGGTACTTACTGCCGGTACTCACGGCAGCACCTTTGGCGGTAACCCGCTGGCTTGCAAGATAGCCCTGACCACTATCGACATTATTGAGCAGGATGCGCTCCTGGAAGCCGCACATGAAATGGGTTTGTTTCTGAGAAAACAACTGCAACAGCAGATTGGCACCCATGCCGGCGTGGTAGATATTCGCGGGAAAGGCATGATGTTGGCGGTTGAACTCGATCAGGCGCACCCCGATTTAGCCAGTTTATTTTTGGCCGCTGGTCTGGTAGTAAACATCACTGGCGGAGGGAAGATAATTCGCCTGTTGCCAGCCATCAACATCAGCGACGCTGAGGCCAAGAAAATTATCCAAATCGTACACGATGTTGTGTGTGCGCTTTAACCCTGATTTGTACCTTTTTAAAACCATGAGTATTCAACATTTCCTGACCCTGGACGATATCGATGCCGCAGTTATCCGCAAGCTGATCGATCGTGCCATCGAACTAAAAGCCAGCACCAAAAGAGGAGAGCTGTTTGAGCCGCTGAAAAACAAAACCTTGGCGATGATTTTTAGCAAGTCATCTACCCGTACACGGGTATCGTTTGAAGTGGGTATGCGGCAGCTGGGCGGCAGCAGCATCAACTTAAACCCTAATGAAACGCAGATTGGTCGTGGTGAACCGATCGAAGACACAGCTCGGGTTATTTCCAGTATGGTGGATGGGGCGATGATCCGCACCGACGCCCATGAAAAGATCACAACCTTTGCGGAAAACTCCTCGGTCCCGGTTATCAATGGTTTGACCGACGACTTTCATCCTTGTCAGTTGCTTGCGGACTTATTGACTTTGCAGGAGTTGCGCGGCAGTTACCAGGGCATGCGCATCGCCTGGGTGGGAGACGGCAACAACGTCTGTCACTCATGGATGAATGCGGCTCGCCTGTTTGATTTTTCCCTACATATAGCGACGCCCGAAAACTTTATGCCCAAGCCGCAAATAATAGAGCGCAACAGCGATGCGGTAAGCCTTTGTCACTCCCCCTCAGAGGCTGTGGAAAAAGCAGACGTGGTTGTCACTGACACGTGGGCCAGCATGGGTCAGGAAGACGAAAAGGCCCTGCGCGCTTCTGCGTTTGAGGGTTTTTGTGTGAACGACGAACTAATGTCGCTGGCGAATAAAGATGCTCTGTTTTTGCACTGTTTGCCTGCTTACCGTGGGCTCGAAGTGGCTGCCAGTGTTATTGATGGGCCGCAAAGCGCGGTATGGCAGGAAGCGGAAAACCGCCTCCATGCTCAGAAAGCACTATTAGAGTATTTGCTGGTCTCTGGATAGACTCCTGTATTGATCAGGAGCTTCAGACGAAGAGCACGGGGAAGTGGTCAGAAGGGGAATAGAGAAGGGCGTTGGGCCGAGCAAGCTTGATACCTAAACCGCCAGGCGCAAATCGTCGCCCAGTGAGCTGCTGATGAGGCGCTCTCCATGCGCATTGCTGCAGTGACTCACCACTGAGTTTTCAGACTTCACCACACCGCAAAAATCGCAGGCTTGCAGCAACACCCGACTATTCGTTGGGTTTACCACCGTGATCCACTCATGAGTGCTCGATTTAAGCCGTTCTGCCCGCTCGGCTTGTGACAATTCGTACTTGGCCATTAACTGCAAATTCGTCATAACAAACTCCAGTGCTGGGGTTGATCGCCCTAAGTTTAGTCTTCTAATGTTAAAAAAATATGAAGAAGACCCAAGTGTTAACACGCTTTAATCAACTAGTTAGCTTACAAATGGGGTCAAAACCCCAACACTCAAGCCTGTTGTATCAAGCGGCCTGTCTGATTCCGGCGATATTTCTCAAGGTTTGTATGCAGGCCCGGCCAGCTTCCTCTCCTTTTAATTGAAAATGCTCGTAGAAAAAGTCGTGGTGGACCTGCTCGCCAGAAAAATGATGCGGCGTTAATACCACCGACAAAATTGGCACTTCCGCGGCCAGCTGTACCTGCATCATGGCGTCCAACACTGTCGAAGCGACAAAATCGTGACGGTAAATTCCGCCATCGACTATCAGGCCGGCGGCCACGATCAGGGCGTAGTTACCGCTCTGCGCCAACAGCTTGCTCTGCAGTGGTATTTCCAGGCTACCTGGCACGTCGAAGACCTCTACCTGGTTAGGGTTAATGCCTGCATCGCTTATCGTATCTCGAAAACTGTTCAGGCTTTGCTCTACGATGTCGCGATGACAACCCGCCTGGATATAGGCGATGTGTTTGTGAGGGGGTAAAAGTGAGTTTTGCGTCGATTGGTTCATAGTCATGGTCTCATGAAAGGTTAAACACAATCGGGACCAAGACTACAAATACACTGCCGACCTGCGCCTCCCGCTGGAATGCGCGCCAACAGTTGTGCGACACCCAGAGGCATCGTTTGTCGTCTTCTCTATCATCCGGACTATCACCGTCGGCTTTGGAGTCTCACCAAATCTGCTTGTCCCTTTGTAAAGATTGCAGCAAGCCGCTGTTTACTTTGCAAAGGCGCTCGCGGGCTGATACGAATATTGCTGGTGCCGAATCACTTGGGATTCATCTTGCCAGCCAATCGTACTCACCGCCAGTGGGGAATTCCACCCCGTCCCGAGAAGTGGTAACAGTATACCGCATAGTCCAGCGTACACCATCAGCGGCATCTTATTTCTTGCTGATTGGCAGGGCAGGCCTTATATTAAAACAAAGCACCCGGCACAGAATTCCTCCATGACTATCGATAATCGCGCGATCTCCATCTCACTCGTTACCCTGGCCACCATTGCGGTTTTCTACGTGATGGTGGTGGGCAAGGCATTCCTGGTGCCGTTGGCAGTGGCGGTTATGATCTGGTACGTCATCAATGCGCTGAGTCGCACCTATGTGCGCCTGCTACCCTGGGTTCACGAGAAAAACTGGCTGACTACCCTGGCATCGCTGATCAGCATCGGCCTGTTTATCTTCCTGGCCGTGGAGATGGTGCAAAACAATGTTGTTGACGTGCGGGCCAAGATACCAGAATACAAAGCCAACTTTGAACAGCTGGCGGGCTCGCTTTCTACCACCTTCTCTCGCTTTCCTTTACCAGACCTGTCCAACATGATGGATGGGATTGAGATAGCGCCGGTGATTTCCAACCTGGCGGGCACCTTCACCAACGTGATCAGCAATATTTTCCTGGTGCTGATTTACGTGTTGTTCCTGATGCTCGAACAAGGCACGTTTTCGCGCAAAATCAGCGCGATCTTTCCTGATTCCAAGCGACGCGAATCGGTGATGAGTATTCTGTCGCACGCCCAGGAGGATATTCAAACGTATTTATGGATTAAAACAGTGACCAGCACCATTACTGGCTTTGTCAGCTATTTTATCCTGCTGCTCGTGGGTGTGGATTTCGCCGGCTTTTGGGCCTTCACCATATTCCTGTTGAACTTCATTCCGACCATCGGCTCGATAATTGCTACCTTCTTTCCTGCCATCCTGGCGTTGATTCAATTCGATACCCTGTACCAATTTGTTGTGGTGCTAGTAGGCGTTGGTGCGGTACAGGTGATGGTGGGCAATTTCCTCGAACCCAAACTAATGGGTAATTCCCTAAACGTCAGCCCTTTCGTGGTGATGATGTCGTTAACCTTGTGGGGCAGCATATGGGGTATTGCCGGCATGTTCCTAAGCGTGCCGATCACCGTGATGATGCTGATCGTTTTTGCGCATTTCGAGCGGACCCGTTACCTGGCGATACTCTTATCCGGGGATGGCAGTCTCAAGTTTGCCGACACGCCGCCACCGGTCAAGATACCCGAGAAACCCTCGGACTCTTCAGACTCCGCAGACTAAGGCATCAATCAATATCCCAGTATTTCTGCATTTCCAGGTACAGGAACGATGCAGTCCAGGTAATGAGCAATAAACCGGTCAGGGACTCGATACCGGTCAGGTAGCGTACCTCCCCAAAAGGCTGTATGTCGCCGAACCCCAGGGTTGTATAGGTGGTAAAAGAAAAATAGAAGCAGTCCATCAGACTGCCCTCAAAACTGCCGCCGAAACTTCCCCAGTTCAACTTGTTAACCATGATGAAGTAGGCCAAGGCGAATAACCATATCTCGACTACGTGCGCGACCAGCGACCCGGCCACCCCAACCACGATACGATAACGGTGACGTATGGACAACCGTGGCAGTAATTTGGTCAGTCGGTACAAGAACTCGTAGTGCATCGACACCACTGCGACAACCACGAAGATGTTGACGAAGGTGACCGCTATGAGGTTCATGGTTTTTTCACCTGCTTACAAACGAGTCACGGCGCTACGTTTGTATCCGCCGCTGAACTATTCCTCTGTGTCTTCGGTACTGCTCGGCTTTTGAAATAGCACCATACCCTTGAGCAAATTGAATGCTTCATTCAGCTGATAGTCTTGCGCTAGCAGCTCGTCGAGGTCTTCGGCATTGCGATTTTTCACTGGCTCATTCTCGTTTTCCAGATGGCCCAGCAAGTCATTTTCCTTGATTCGCTCATAACCCTTCACGCGCTCCTTGAATTGACGGAGTTCTACCTTAACGTCTGGCACAATACCGGCCGCCTGAATGGAGCGCCCGCTCGGTGTGTAATAACGTGCTGTCGTCAACTTGATAGCCTCGGTCTCGCCAATATCAACCACCGTTTGCACTGAACCCTTGCCAAAGGACTCGGTGCCCAGAATCAAGGCACGGTCGTGGTCTTGCAGAGCACCCGCGACAATTTCAGAAGCCGATGCCGAGCCACCGTTGATCAATACCACGATTGGCTTACCGTCGATCATATCGGTAGGTGAAGCCGTGAACTCCTGGTCATTCTCCGGTTGACGGCCCTTGGTGGAAACAATCACCCCATCCTTGATAAATGCATCGGCGATTGATACGGCACTGTTCAATAGGCCACCAGGGTTATTCCGAAGGTCGATGATTAGCCCGCTGAAGTTTTCTCCGTCACGCAGGCTCTTGAGTTGTTTACGAAACATTTCAGCCGTTGCTAACTGGAATTGGCTAACACGTAAATAACCTATTTCATCGCTCAGGCTTTTGCGCCGAATGGTGTTGACGCTGACCACTGCGCGCTCCAACTCAAGGTCTAATGGGTCAGGCTCGGTTTCCCGAAGAATGGTCAGTTCTACAGTAGTCCCCGGTTCTCCGCGCAGGTGTTCCGTGGCCTCTTGTAGATTGGTGCCCGTGATGGTTTTGCCGTTGATGCGAATAATGATGTCGCCCGTTTGAATACCAGCCTTGGCGGCTGGTGTATCATCGATCGGCGTGACTACTTTGATAAAACCATCCTCCATGATCACTTCCATTCCCAGGCCACCAAAACGACCCGTAGTCCCTTCATTCAGCTCTTCATAACGTTCGCCTTTCAGGTAGACCGAATGGGGGTCGAGCCCATTGAGCATACCTTCCACCGCGAAATCCAACAGCTGCTCGTCACTGACAGGTGCTACGTAGTTGCGCTTGATACGGGTGAAAATTTCGGCAAAGGTTTTAATCTGATCCAGCGGCAAAGGAGTGCCTTCGATTGGCTCTGCTTCTGCCTCGGTCGCCGAGTTCTCGATTAGTTCATCCACCAGGTCCGGTGTTTGGGCGTTCAGCACGTGACTGGTGAATACCAAGTTAAATATGATAATCGCGCGTGTTAAGGAATACCGCATAATGTTTTCTCTGTTTAAAAACTGTTCGCCGTTTAAGCGGGTTTCAGTCGCCCGGTGTGTGATTGTTTAAACAATTAGTAGCACCAGGATGCCGGATCCACCGGCGTTGTGTTTCGTCGTATCTCAAAGTATAGACCATGTGATTTGAGCCCACCGCTCACGCCGGATTGGGCAATCAACTCATTGGTATCAACCACGTCCCCGACTTTTTTATAGAGTAACTCATTGTGTCCATAGAGACTAATATGATCATCACCGTGGTCAACAATTAGTAACAAGCCGTAACCTTTTAAATAATCGGCAAACAAGACCCTGCCGCGGTAAATCGAGCGAATGGGTTGCGTGCCCTGGGTCTCGAAGAACATGCCTTGCGCGCGCATCCCAGACTCAGCGATACGGCTACCGTAATTGTATTTTTTCCGACCCGTTACCGGACACTTGAGCCGGCCTTTCTGCTTTTTAAACCCGCCGGCGACCAAGGGACGTTCCACCCGTGTCTGTTGCTCGCTCTGACTTGGCGCTGTTTGTCTTTGTTGTTCCAGCTTGCGTAATCTTTCCGCCTGTATTGCGATGGCCTGCAACAACTGGTTGAGTCGGTCCCTGTCCTTGTTTAACTGGGTCAGCTTTTCGTTGGTTTGACTAACCTTACGATTCAACCTGGCCACCGTCTGTTGTCGCTGGCCCTGTGTTTTGACCAGGGTTTGTTGGTGGGCGTCTAGCTTTTGTTGCTGTTGACGAATCTCTTCCAGGTTGCTCTGTTTGGCTGCAGCCAACCGTTGCGTCTCCGCCAGCTTAGCGCGTATCTCGGTCATTTTTACCAACTGGGCCTCGGCGAAAAACGTATAGTAATTCGCCAGTCGCCCAACGGCATACGGGTTTTCCTGGTTCAACATCATCTTCAGATAGTTTGTTTCTCCCTTTATGTATTTCTCCCTGACCAGCATGGCCAACACCCGTTTGTCTTCGGCATGATCCTCGTTGAGTAAGGCCAGTTGCGCTTCAAGTTCCTCGTTGGCCGCTTCCTGCTTTTGCAACTCATCCCTGGTCTGGGCCTGGCGTTGCCGGGTTTGTACGATTTGTTGTTCCAGCTCGGCTAATTTGTCCTGCTCCGTTTTTAATAGCGCTTTGTTGGCATTCATGTTGCGACTGATCTGGCGAATCTCCTTGGCGATCGTCGCTATTTCTGCCTGGTATTCGTCCTTTTGGTCAGCAGATACAACACTCGCCAGCGCCACCAGCAGGCAAGCCATGCAGACTTCGTGTAAACGCCTTTTTTTATCTAACTTAGCCATTATTAATAGTACTGCTTTTTAAAGTTTTCAGGCGTTCAATTGCGTTTCGGGTGCTGTATAATTCGCGGCTGGTTTGATAGCCGCTTAGATTATAGTCCATGCGCGGCTATCTGGTTAGCTGAGGTTTCCGTCACCAACCATAGCGGTTTACAAAAGGTTTATTTACATGTTTTCCGAATTTATCGCAGAAAATATTTTATGGGTTGCTGCCTTCATGGTGGTAGCCAACTTGCTCGTGTGGTCTATGGTGCAAGGCAACGTCAAAGGGGTGGGTTCAGTATCGGCCCTCGAACTGCCGCAACTCCAACGCGGCGGTAACTATGCCATCGTCGACGTGAACGACTCCACTCTTTACGCGGCTTCGCACATCCCTGAAGCACTTAATTTTCCGGTCAATACCATTAATGCCGAGAATGCCGAACTAAATAAATTAAAGGACAAAACCACCATCATAGTCTGCCAAACAGGCTCCAAGAGCTCCAAGGCCGCGCGATTATTGCAAGGCTTGGGCTTTAAGGACCTGCATATTTTGCGAGGTGGGCTGATGTCCTGGACCAAGGAAAACCTTCCGGTCTCTGCCTCCTGACGCCTGGCCAAGCATTGACCTTTGGTACCGAACCTTCCTTACATAACGATAAACACAAAAACACTAAAACATTATGGCTGAACAAGATTCTAATCTGGGTGCTGCCGCTGCCAGCGAAGAGAACGCCCAACCTTCTACCTTTGATATTCGCAAAATCTATCTCAAAGATGCTTCAGTAGAATGCCCAAACTCTCCTGATATCTTTCTGACCAATAACAGTCAACCAGAAGTACAGATCGACGCGTCGATCAAAGCTGGCAAGCTGGAGCAGGAAAATTATTACGAAGTGTCGCTAGGTCTTACTGTTACATCCACGATGGAAGAGACAACGGCCTTCCTGGTAGAAGTTCACCAGGCAGGTGTGTTTCAAATCGTAGGTGTGCCGCAAGAAGATCTGCCGCTGGCACTTGAGATCGCGTGTCCGAATGTGCTGCTGCCTTTCGCCCGAGAGGCCATCGCAGACCTCGTTGCCAAAGCTGGTTTTCCGCAATTGTTGTTGTCACCGATTAACTTTGAGTCGCTGTACAATCAGAAACAGGCCCAGCGTCAGCAACAAGCTGAAGCCGCGGCACAAGAAGAAGACTCTGACGATTCATCAGAAGAAACCACACACTAGGTTTTCTTAAAAACACCCTAGGCCTGCATACTCCGCTGCGGGCCTTTTTATTACATCGCTTTTAGCTGCGGTTTTCACCGGAGCTGTTTATAATTGTGATTTCACGGTTATACAGGGCTGAAATGAAGTTAATAACTAAATGTATCCTGATCGGGCTGATTATTTCGCTGTGCTCAGCATGCAACACCTTACAAAAAACGGACGACACCCAGAGACAGATCAGCAGCGACCCAATGGAAGGGTTTAATCGCGGTGTTTATTCCTTTAACAATACTGCCGATAAGTATGTTCTACGGCCGGTCGCCAAAGCGTACGATTACACCCTGCCCAAGCCGGTGAAAACGGGTGTACGAAACTTTTTTTCTAACCTGGGCGAACCATTAAACACCCTGAATAATTTACTCCAGGGCAAATTTGATCGAGCGCTGACATCTACCTATCGTTTTACCGTTAACAGCACCGTCGGCTTGCTTGGGTTAATCGACGTGGCCAAGAAGTTGGACGTCGAACCCGCTCGGGAAGATTTTGGTCAAACACTGGCGGCGTGGGGAGCCGGCCCCGGGCCCTATATCATGCTGCCATTCCTGGGTCCGACTAACCTGCGTGATGGTGTGGGGCGTATTACCGATACCGCTATTTTATACCCCATCAACGAGTTGACTGACTCCAGTGGAGGGCGCACTGGCCTGGTCTTTCTTGATGTCGTATCCACTCGCGCACAACTCTTAGGCACCGATTCACTCCTGGATTCACAACTGGACCCCTACGCATTTCTGAAACAGGCTTTCGAACAAAACCGTATCAACGCGCTTTATGATGGTGACCCGCCGGAACTGGAAGAAGATTTCGATTTCTAGCGTCCGCGCTCCTGCTCTTTAATGCTCCTGTTTTAAAGAGCACACCGACCAGACCAATAAAATAGGCTAAACCATGGCTCTCTACGCAGTGGGTGATATCCAGGGATGTTATGACCCCCTCGCGCGACTGCTAGACCAGGTTAATTTTGACCATAGCAAGGATACGCTGATCTGCGTCGGAGATCTGGTTAATCGTGGCGACAAGTCTCTCAAAGTATTGAGACTACTAAAATCTCTTAATAAACAATGCCTTACGGTTATAGGAAATCATGATATCCACCTGATGTCCATGTTCTATGGCGTTCGTACACCCAGGCCAAACGACACCTTAACTAAACTATTAAACGCTCACGATTCGCAAGAGCTGATCGACTGGTTGAGACACCAACCGTTGATACATAGACTGGAAAAACAAAAAACAGTGGTCTGTCATGCCGGGATTTATCCCTGGTGGACGCTATCGCAGGCTCAAGACTACGCCAACGAGGTTCACGCTGTGTTCAGGGATGAAAAGCGTTGTATCAAGTTGCTGTACAAGATTTACAGTAATCAACCAAGCAAGTGGAGTACGGAGCTAGGGAAAATTCAACGTCGCCGTTTTATTATCAACGCGTTTACACGGATGCGTTTTTGCAGCCACAAGGGTCACCTGAATTTAGTAGAAAGTGGTTATTCTGGAAAAACTCGGAAAAACAGGGTACCTTGGTTTACTATCTCTAACAGCAGCAGCCAGGATCATCGTATTGTGTTTGGGCACTGGTCGGCATTAGGCCTGCTTAACACCCAAAACCACCTGTGTCTCGATACCGGCTATGTGTGGGGCAGAGAAATGACTATGGCGAGGCTCGACAAGAGCCAAATGGGTCGTCCAATAAACGACAAGCATATTTATAGTATCGAAAATAATCGCTGATCTGGGCGATTCGTCGATGATAATGGAGCGATAACTATGAACGACAGAGCAACTATCAAAACTGTCAGCGGTTTTGTTGAACAACAGTCCGATGCACAGAACAATCGCTTTGTGTTTGCTTATACCATTACCATCGAAAATATTTCGGACAAGCCATTCCAACTACTATCCCGTCACTGGGTAATCCAGGATGCCAACCGAAAAATTGAAGAGGTCTATGGCGATGGTGTCGTTGGAGAGCAGCCGGTAATCAAACCTGGTCAAAGTTATACTTATTCTAGTGGTGCGGTACTCGAAACAGAAATGGGCACCATGGAGGGTCGGTACTTTATGCAATCAGAAAACGAAGATGAATTTGAGGTAGCCATCCCGAAGTTTGTCCTGACCGTTCCCCGGATTCTCCATTAGAGTTTCATAGCAATCTTTAATATATCCCTACTCTTACCTTTTTCCTCTCAGCTCGCTCAACACGCCCATCACCCAAAATCTCCTCGGGTCTCCCGCTCTGTTCAGAATACCTGCATTTTTTTCACTAGTCCGGCTGTTGGCGCAAAAGTGATTAAAAAATAGGCAAAAACACCCTTAAAAATAGCCCTTTTTTGGCCCCTAAACAGAGGGATTGGTCACAGACTTAAAAAAGATTCGCGAGAGCGTGTTGAAGAACCAGTATTTTCTCAAAAAAACTGTTGTAACCCTTTGATATTAAACAACAAAGTTACACATCCAGGTTGTTTACTGTGAAGGCGTTTTTCTCTATAAAATCTCGTCTTGGTTCTACTTGGTCACCCATTAAAACGGTAAATGTCTCATCCGAGGAAACATCATCATCTATGACCACTTTTAACAACCTTCGGACTTCCGGATCCATGGTGGTTTCCCACAGCTGATCGGGGTTCATTTCACCCAGACCTTTATAGCGTTGCACATCGAGCCCCTTTTTAGCAGAACTCATCAACCAATCCAACACCTCGGAGAATTCCTCACACTCCAGTTCTTTTTCGCCACGACGCACCTGCATTTTATCGCCCAAAGCAGTATCCAACTTATCTGCCAAGGTTTTAATCGATGTGTATTCCGGTGAGGCCCAGAACTCTGAATCAAACTCGCTCTCGTGAGTAATGCCATGCAAGCGTTTCTTTATCTTCAACTTAACCAATCCGTTACGTTGAACTTCTAAAGTATATTGTGGCGATTCGTAGCCCTCTTTATTAAGGCCATCCTGGATTTCCTGGATTACTTCGTCCGTCAGGCTGTCTTCACTGACTGAGTGATCAATCAGCGCTTTCAGGACTGTTGGGTCATAATCCTGGCTCAATCGATCAATGGTTTTCTCCACCGAAAGATATTCTCGGCACAAACTGGCCAATTCATCTCCAGAAACACTTTTCTCGCTTTCCAGGTTAATCACCTCAGCCTTTTTCATCGCTAACTCAAGCAAGTATGCTTCGTACTCCAGGTCATCTTTGACATAGCGCTGCGATTTACCCTTGCCGACCTTGTACAGCGGTGGTTGAGCAATATAAATGTGGCCCCGCTCTATCAGCTCGGACATTTGTCGGTAGAAAAATGTTAATAGCAGTGTGCGTATATGCGAGCCATCCACATCGGCGTCCGTCATGATAATAATGCGATGGTAACGAAGTTTTTCGATATCAAAGTCTTCCGCACCAATTCCTGTGCCCAGGGCTGTTATCAGGATAGTAATCTCATCCGAAGTCAGCATTTTGTCAAAACGCGCTTTTTCCACGTTCAGGATCTTACCTTTTAACGGCAAAATAGCCTGGAACGAGCGATCACGGGCTTGCTTTGCGGAGCCTCCTGCGGAATCACCCTCTACCAGGTAAATCTCTGACAAAGAAGGGTCTTTCTCCTGGCAATCAGCCAGTTTGCCGGGCAAACCACCTAAATCCAGTGCACCTTTGCGGCGCGTCATCTCGCGCGCTTTCCGTGCAGCATCCCTCGCTCGGGCTGCTTCTACTATTTTTTCCGCTATACGTTTCGCGTCTACGGGGTTTTCCAATAAGAACTCGGAGAGCTTTTCATTCATCACCGACTCTACGACGCCCTTTACTTCCGACGAAACCAACTTGTCCTTGGTTTGAGAGGAAAATTTTGGATCAGGTACTTTTACCGATAAAACGGCTGTCAGCCCTTCCCTGGAGTCGTCTCCAGAAACCGATACCTTCTCTTTCTTGGCCAAGCCCGATTCTTCGATATACGCATTCAGTGTTCGAGTCAGGGCGCCTCTGAAACCAGATAAGTGAGCCCCACCATCTCGTTGCGGAATATTGTTGGTGTAACAAAAAATGTTTTCTTTATAGGAATCATTCCACTGCAGGGCCACTTCTACGGTAACGTCATCCTTTTCGCCTATCACGCTGATGATGTCCTGGTTGAGCGGCGTTTTCATCTTGTTCAAATGTGCCACAAATGCCTTGATCCCGCCCTCATACTGAAACACTTCGTGCTTCTTGCTTCGCTCGTCTGTCAGCTCAATGCGCACACCTGAATTGAGAAACGACAGTTCTCGCAATCGTTTGGCGAGGATGTCGTAGCTATACTCTGTGATGGAAAAGATTTCCGGGCTTGGTTTAAAGGTTACCTTGGTGCCACTCTCGTTGGTTTCCCCGGTTTGTACTAGGTCAGCCTCCGGAACTCCGAGATGGTATTCCTGGAAATAGGACTTACCTTCGCGATTGATTTCCAGTTTCAGCCAATCGGACAAAGCATTAACCACGGACACACCCACGCCATGTAAACCACCTGAAACCTTGTATGAGTTTGAATCAAACTTACCGCCTGCGTGGAGTACGGTCATGATCACTTCTGCAGCGGATTTACCCTCTTCCTTCAGGATTCCAACAGGGATACCACGACCATCATCCCAGACCGATATCGAGTTATCCTGGTTAATGACCACGTTGACTCCGGTGCAATGGCCAGCCAAAGCCTCATCGATAGAATTATCGACAACTTCGAAAACCATGTGATGCAAACCGGTACCATCGTCGGTGTCGCCTATATACATCCCTGGGCGCTTTCTAACCGCGTCTAAGCCCTTTAAAACCTTGATACTGCTGGAATCATAACTCATTATTTTTACTTCATTCTGGAGGGAATTTTAACCCCAGAATTATATCAAATTTAGGGGTTCAAGACACTGTATTCACGACCCATTTCGAGCCGCCAGCAGGTGAATGTTCCACGTGAAACATCAGGGATAAAAGTCGGCTATTAAGCGTGTGTGCGGGTAAATGTTCCACGTGGAACATTTACCCGTAAATAGACTATTTTAAGGATCAAAAAAAAGAGCTGCCCTTGGCAGCTCTCTCATAGGTAAATCATGTACGATATATTTATAAGCGCATCGGCATAATCAGATACACCGTGTCGTATTCCCTAGCAGCGTGGAAAGTACAGCTGGTACTCGGATCCAGCAAGCCGAGATCTATCTTTTCTGAATCACATGCTTTTAGAGCCTCGAGCAGATAGTTCACATTAAACCCAATTTCTATGTCATCACCCTGGTACTCTACTTCCATTTCATCCGATGCATGCTCTTGGTCTGGGTTGTGCGATGCTACCTTTAACAGGTTGTTCGAGACACTGAGCGATACGCCACGAAATTTTTCATTACTGAGAATGGCCGCGCGGCTCAAAATTTCAATCAGATTGGACCGGTCAATAATAATATGTTTATTCAAGTTAGCCGGAATTACTTTCTCATAATCAGGAAACCGTCCATCTATCAATTTAGAAATGAACAAAAAGTCTCCAGACTGCACCAGGATATGGCTGGCATTCAATTTGATAGAAACGGGCTCATCGCTCCCGGCATCAAGAAATTTAGCAATTTCGATAACTGCCTTCCGCGGGACAATACTTTGCACTAAGTCGATATCCAGATCGCCAACATGTATCTGAGTCTTCGCTAAGCGGTGACCGTCGGTGGCTACCGACAAAATATGGTCATTGTGAATTTCAATCAGTAATCCATTGAGAAAATAGCGTACATCTTGCTGAGCCATGGAAAACGAAGTACGTGTCAGCAAGTTATTCAATTGTGCCTGGCTAAGTGAAAACTCCTGCTTCCAGACTGTTTCTTCAAGCCGGGGGTAATCTGCAGCACTGAGAGTTTGTAGTGTGAAACGACTCTTGCCTGCTTTTACAACCATTTTATTGTCGGCTTCGACAACCAATGACAGTTGCGACTCTGGAGGAAGTGAACGACAAATATCAAACAACTTGCGTGCTGAGACCGTTGTTTGCCCATCTGAGCCGCCAACATTGTTAACACGCGTGGTGATTTCTGTTTCCAAGTCTGACCCAACCAGGGTTAGACGGTTTTGATTAAGGTCCAGGAAAACATTCCCCAAGATTGGCAACGTCTGACGTTTTTCTACCACACCTATGATCTGCGCCAGCGGTTGTTCCAGTGTTTCCTTTTGTATATTTATATTCATCTTTCTATTAAGTTATTTTTTGTTGTTATTACTAATGCTGTAGATAACTCTAAAAAACCCAGTTTGATATTAATTTTCAATAACTTATTTCTAATAAACAGTGTGGATAAATGTGCTTGTAAGGCACTAATAAACTGTTTATGAATTGTGGATAAAACTTATGCGTTAATAATACCGTATTTATACCCAAGTTATCCACAGACAGCCCACCATGAGCAGCAAGCTCACACCGACAGAATTTTTAACAAACTATTGTACTCCTCGTTAATCCTGGAATCGGTCTTCACCAACTCTGCCACTTTCTTGCATGCGTGAATTACCGTAGTGTGATCTCGGCCACCAAATGCGTCTCCAATATCTGGCAAACTAAGGCTGGTGAGTTCTTTGGCGAGAGACATGGCGATCTGTCTCGGTCGAACAATCTGCCGATTACGCCTCTTGGATTTTAGGTCTGATACGCGAATACTGTAAAAATCAGCGACGGTTTTTTGGATATTGTCGATCGATATTTTGCGTTCCTGAAATAATGTCAGGTCTTGCAGTGTGTCCTTGGCCAGGTCGACATCGATCTCACGATGGGTAAACCGAGAGCTGGCTACCAGCCGATGCAAGGCGCCCTCCAGCTCTCGCACATTGGAACGAATCTTTTTAGCGACTAAAAATGCTACGTCGTCATCCAGGTCTATCTGGTTTTTGCGGGCCTTGTTTTTCAGGATAGCGACCCGTGTTTCCAGTTCTGGTGGATCAATGCGCACGGTAAGTCCGCTCTCAAACCGGGATATCAATCTTTCTTGTAAGTTTATGATTTCTTTAGGAAATTTGTCGCTTGTTAAGATAATTTGACTGCCCGTTTCTAACAAAGTGTTAAAGGTATGGAAAAACTCTTCCTGGGACTGGTTTTTGCCGGCAAAGAACTGAATATCATCAATTAACAAGGCATCCAGGGAACGGTAATAGTGCTTGAACTTATCCATCGAGTTGTTTTCGATGGCCTTCACCATGTCTGAGACGAAGCGTTCAGAGTGCACGTAGGCCACTCGCGCGCTTTTCTGGTTTTTCTTGATCAGGTTGCCCGCTGCGTGCATTAAATGTGTTTTACCTAGCCCCACCCCACCATATATAAACAAAGGGTTGTAGGCCGTGCCCGGGTTTTCACTTACTTGTTTGGTTGCGGCCCGGGCAATTTGGTTTGACTTACCTTCGATGTGATTTTCAAACGTAAATACACTGTTGAGCACATTAGTGCCAAACGGTGTCGGGGTTTTCTGGTCTTGCTTGATCTCCGTTTGGGCAACGGGATCGAGCGTGGTTTGACCAGTGTTATCCAGCTCTATCGATATCTTGCGATCGCCGCCAGTGAAGTGGCGGATAGCGGCTGCCAGTTGTTCCATAAGGTTATCGGCCAGCCAGTCCTTGATAAAACGATTGGGGGCGTGCAGTTTGAAACCACTGTCATCATTAATCGCGCTCAGTGGTCGTAGCCACATATTGAAATCATGCTCGTCGATCTCGTCTTCGAGTTTTTTCAGGCACTTCTCCCATAGAACTTGATTATCCAAAATAGTCTCGCTTATAAGGTTTTTCAGGGTGATCGTGATCAGCGGTAGAACGCGATCAGGCAATCGTTTTTTGTTGATTAATCCAGCTTGCAGCCGCCAACTAAAAGTCAACTACAAAAAGGGGCTAGATAATATACGCCCCCGCCAGACTTTTGGGAACACAAAGTGCTTATTCAGGCGCCAAATGTGGGCAAAAATACCTGCATAAAAAGGTTAAAGAATTACTTTATCTTGTTGACTCTGAAACCCAAAATCAGTACCTTTGCAGCCCGATTAAATATAGCCCAGTAGGTGGACCTGCCCAGCAGTTGACGGGTAGGATAGCTAACCACGTTTTTGGTCTGAACACAGCCAAATTACTACTGATAACTAGTTAGAAATTCAGGTTAAACAAAATGAAACGTACATTTCAACCAAGCCAGATCAAACGCAAGCGTACTCATGGTTTTCGTGCACGCATGCGCACTAAAAGCGGTCGTGCCATCATCAACGCTCGTCGAGCAAAAGGCCGCGCGGTACTGACTGCATAGGGTTTCACGGCCAATATCGTCAAGGCTGACTTATTGATCTAAAAACACCACTGAGAAGCAGCTAGATACTCGGAACCAGTTTACCCCCTATCCTATAGCCTGGGGGCGGTCCGAACGAGGGCTCTCCCTGCGACCATAATCGCCAACTTATGGTCAGGTCCCGGTATCTCGCTGAACTGAAATCAGCGGTGATTCCAGCATCAATAAGCGCGGGCCCACCGACCTATCCTGTGTCTCCAGTGTCCGTAGCCAATCAACAAAGCCACAAACTTGGTAAATCGTCCCGTCTGAAAACACCCAACGATTACCGTCGGGTTTACCAAAGCAAACAATACGGTGGCAGCCAGTATCACAGCTTTAATACCCTGGTAGCAGAACACAGTGCTCTCGGGGTTACCGTAGCAAAAAAAGTATCCAAGTCCGCGGTGCAAAGAAACGGCATCCGACGCCAGATCAAAGAGTTCTACCGCTTACGCCAGAACGATCTGATACCAGGGGTACAACTGGTGATCACCGCGAAAGCGGGTTGTGCCCAGGCCAGCAAGCAGCAGCGGCTTGATAGCCTGGAACAGCTTTGGCAGAAGATACTGCGTTGGCAGCGTTGGCATCAGCGTCAACAGCCTTGAGCCAGTGTTGTAAACAGCCCTGAGCGCCGCAAGCATAGCCTTGAGCTGAGACAGAAAGCCTTATCAAGCCACATTGAAATTACCTGTAACTATCCTTAAGAAGATTATTCGAGCCTATTATTGGATAGTTAGTCCCTGGTTGGGGAGCCGTTGTCGATTTGTACCCAGTTGTTCCGAGTATGCGATGCAGGCCCTGGACCAACATGGTGCTGCGGTGGGGTTGTGGTTAACCACCAAGCGGGTGTGCCGTTGCCACCCTTGGGGCGGAGAGGGGTATGACCCGGTTCCTGCTAAAAAAACTGCAGACAAGAACAACAAAGTTTGAGAATTGGCTTTAACTTACACGATTAACTTATTAATTCACCTGGAACCTAGCGATGGAAAACCAACGGACTTTTCTGATTATTGCTCTATTGGCGATTAGTGCCGTGTTGTATCAAAAGTGGTTGGAGTTCTCTGACTCATATGGTCAGGTCAACGGCTCAGTGGCTCAGCAAAACGTAGCAACATTGCAGGATGCACCCGCTACCCCGGTTGCTACTCCACAAGCTCAACCCGAAGATTTGCCGAGTACCCCGGTAGCGGTAGCCGCTTCGGCACCAGAGCCCACACCACAGGCCGTTTCTAGCTCTCAGGCAAGTCCAGGCCAGGTCATTACAGTAACCACAGACTTGGTGATAGCCAAGATCAACACCCAGGGTGGTGTGATCGAAAGCATGGAGTTACTACAGGAGCCCATTTCGATGGAGCAACAAGACCAGGGTTTCCCTTTGCTCAAAAAGTCAGCAATAGAAATTTTTGTCGCGCAGGATGGTTTGTTAGTAAGTGGACAAAAAGGCCCTAACCACATAGAAACGCTATATCAGGCACCTAGAACCGACTATCAACTCGATGACCAGGCTCAAATCGAGGTGCCACTGTCGTGGACCTCACCAGAGGGCGTGCAATACGTGAAGCTTATGCGTTTCACTCGCGATAGTTACGTGGTGGATATTGAATACCAGGTAAACAACGTCGCGGCAAATCCATGGCAGGGTTATATCTACGGGCAATTCAGTCGCACAGAGCCAGAAAACACCGGGGGCGGCTTTGGCCAGCTACCCAGCTATACCGGCGGTGCTATTTACTCTGAAGAAGAGAAGTATGAAAAAATAGATTTCGACGACATGAGTGAAGGTACGCTCGCTACCAGAACAAGCAGTGGCTGGGTAGCAATGCTACAACATTATTTTGTCGGGGCATGGATACCCATCAATGGCGGAGGCAAACAGTTTTACGCTGCAGCCAATAACCGCCAGGCCACGCCTGTATACCGTATCGGTTATAAAACCATTGAGCCAGTACAGATCCTTGCCGGACAATCAGGTCAGGTTAGCACCCGTGTTTATCTTGGGTCGAAACAACAAAGCCGATTGAAAGAAATAGAAAAAACCAGCGATATCAAAGGTTTAGCTTTAACAGTAGATTATGGGTTCCTGACCTTTATCGCTGACCCGCTGTTCTGGTTGCTGGACAAAATTCATAGCGTGGTTGGCAATTGGGGCTGGGCCATCATCTTGCTGACAATATTGATCAAGTTGGTCTTTTATCCCCTATCAGCGGCAAGCTACAAATCCATGGCCGGTATGAAAAAACTGCAGCCACGCATGCAGACCCTGAAAGAACGCTACAAGGATGACCGTCAGAAATTCCAAATGGAAATGATGGCCTTGTATAAAAAAGAAAAGATCAACCCGGCTGGCGGCTGCTTGCCAATACTAGTCCAGATACCGGTGTTTATCGCCTTGTATTGGGTGCTGTTGGAGAGTGTCGAGATTCGCCAGGCGCCGTTTGCCTTGTGGTTGCAGGATTTATCAGCGCCGGACCCGTATTTCATCCTGCCAATCCTGATGGGCGCGTCCATGTGGGCACAACAGAAGCTTAACCCGGCACCGATGGATGACATTCAAAAGAAAGTCATGACGATCATGCCGATTGCGTTGACCTTCCTGTTCCTCACCTTCCCACAAGGCCTAGTGTTGTACTGGGTAGTAAATAACGTCTTGTCGATGGCCCAACAATGGGTGATCAATAGAAAATACGCCAATTAGTTTGGCGGAGCGTACGTTCTGACAACGTATAACCCGGATACCATCGTTGCTATCGCCACCCCACCTGGTAAAGGGGGGATTGGAGTAATTCGTCTATCGGGTCCCCAGGCCAAGGTGTTGGGCGAGAATATCTGTGGCCGTGAGCTGTCGGAACGCCAGGCTATATTTGCCCACTTCAATGATGACGAGGCGCAAACGATAGACAGTGGCCTGGCGATCTATTTTGCCGGCCCAAAATCGTTTACCGGCGAAGATGTGGTGGAACTACAGGGCCACGGCGGACCAGTGATACAGGACTTGTTACTAAGCGAACTGATCAAGCTTGGTGCTCGCCAGGCGCGCGGCGGCGAGTTCAGCGAACGCGCATTTCTGAACGACAAGATAGACTTGGCACAGGCAGAAGCCATCGCTGACCTGATCGACAGCAGCACTAAAGAGGCTGCATTGGGCGCGATGCGGTCTTTACAAGGCGCGTTTTCAGAAAAAATTAATTTGCTGTTAAAAGAACTTATCCACCTGCGTATGTATGTCGAGGCGGCAATAGACTTCCCGGAAGAAGAAATCGACTTCCTGGCGGACGAAAAAATACGTAAAGATATCAAAAGCTTACAAGAAAGTTTACAAGAAGTTATTGACCAGGCAGGACAAGGTGCGATTCTTCGGGATGGTTTGCGAATCGTGTTGGCAGGCAAACCGAATGCAGGCAAATCCAGTTTGTTGAATGCCCTGTCCGGGGAGGAGACCGCAATCGTCACCGAGGTGCCAGGAACGACTCGTGACACCATCAGTCAAACTATTAATATCGATGGTTTGGCGGTACACATCATCGATACAGCAGGTTTACGCGATAGTGAAGACCAGGTCGAAAAAATTGGCATCGCGCGAGCACGCCGGGAAATAGAGCAGGCTGATCACGTTTTACACATCATAGATGCTACTGAACCGCCCGCGGACCGGCCCGAGCAGCTGGGCGAAGACACCACCCAGGTCTACAACAAGATTGATTTGCTGCCTGACTGCGATACGATGACTGATGGGATTGCTATTTCTGCCCTGCATGGGGATGGCATCGCCGAGCTGAGAGCACACATCAAAACCCTGGCCGGCTATGAGAGCCAGGGAGAAAACAGTTTCACTGCGCGTCGGCGTCATCTGAATGCATTGCAGCAAGCCAATTCGTCAGTTAAACAAGGGCTGCACCAACTGTTAACCCACAATGCTGGTGAGCTACTGGCAGAAGAACTACTGCAGGCGCAAAACGCCCTGAATGAAATAACCGGCGAGTTCAGCGCCGATGATTTGTTGGGTGAAATCTTCGCCGGCTTTTGCATCGGTAAGTAATCGCTTGAGAGCCACATTGTGGAAAAAAACAAACCACTCAAAAAACTTAAGCAAAACGGCCTGCAACGCCGCATCGCGGTCTCCCTGGCAGGGGTCGAAGGTGGCGCGCGCTTACTAACAAGCCATGTTACCAGTGCTTTTTACCAGGAGGACAAGAAAGCGCAGGCACGAAAAAACGCCTTGGCCCGCGAGGCAACCGCCTTCAGTCAAAAACTCGGCGAACTAAAAGGTGCTTATGTAAAGATAGGCCAGATGATGGCCCTGTATGGCGACCATGTCTTGCCCAGGGAGGTCACAGATGCCTTGCGCCAACTGGAAAACCAAACCAGCCCCATGCACTGGGAAGCAGTAGAACCGCAAATAAAAGCCGCGCTCGGTAAACGGTTTGATCAGTTAGCAATTAGTGAAGAAGCGATGGCTGCGGCTTCCTTGTCCCAGGTACACCGTGCCAAGTTGAACAGAACCGGCGAAGAATTGTGTTTAAAAGTGCAGTATCCGGGTATCGCAAACACTATAGAGTCGGACTTCAACGCAGTATTACAGATGGTCAAACTCGCACGATGGGTGCCTGCAGGCAGTGACTTTGCAAACTGGATGGAAGAAATCAAAGCTATGCTGGTAGATGAAGTCGATTACCAGCGCGAACTGCGCATGACTGATCACATAGCTACCAAGCTACAGCATGACCAGCGTTTCCTGGTGCCTAAAACCAAACCGAGGATAAGCAGCCGCACTGTACTGGCGATGCAATACTTGGAAGGCGAGGTGGTTACCCATGAATCAATACAAAACCTGTCTCAGCGTCGGCGCAATGACCTGGCCAAGTCTATGCTGGAACTGTTTTTCAAAGAAGTGTTTGAATGGGGAGTCATGCAGACCGACCCGAATTTTGGCAACTACCGGATTCAGCTCAAAACCAGCTCAGAGCAGCCAGACAAGCTGGTGCTGCTGGATTTTGGGGCCGTGCGCAAACTGGATCCAGCTTTTATGCAGGCTTTACAAAAAACCATCGTGGCCGCCTATCGAAACGATCGACAGCGTGTCATAGAAGGTGCGACCGACTTGCACTGCTTGCAAGCCAATCAGTCGCAAACAGTGAAAGAGTCGTTTGCGGATTTTTGTATCTTGTTAATGGAGCCTTTTAGAAAGGATAAAACGCAAATCCCGGAATACGCGTTGAACAATCGACGCCAATACAAGTGGAGAGAATCCCAATTGTTAAAACGGGTGGCTAAACTCGGCGCTAAATCCATCGCGCTCGAAGGGTTTCAATCACCGCCACGTGAGTTTGCCCTGATTGCGCGCAAACTGACCGGCGTGTTTACCTTTGTAACCGCTCTCGGCGCTGAACTAAATGCTTATAAAATCATAGACCAGTATTCCAACACCGGGCCGAGTGAAACATGAGCGACAACAAATTAGAGTACTACTTTAAAGAAGGTTGTTATATCGAGGAGTGGCAAAACAGCGCCGAGCAACCGGACATGTCTATTGTGCGGGTGCGTGTTGAAGCTAACACCAGCACCCTCTTGCACTTGCTTCATCACACCGAGGAACGGTATATCATTCTCAGTGGCTCAGGCATCGTCACCGTGGGCGAAAAATCCTGGCGCGTGTCACCCAAAGATATTGTGAATATCCCTGCTGGCGAGGCACAGATGATCTGCAACGACAATGACGAGGAGCTTTTGTTCCTGGCTATCTGCACGCCACGGTTTGTGCCGGAAAACTACGAAGAGCTGCCAGCCAGCTAATATGGCCAGCCTATTAAGGACGCTCAAACTGACTATAAATCTTCCACGAAAAATTGGATGTCGGCACACAAAGCGTTAAAATTTGCGCGCTTAAATAGAAACCCAAAGAATTAAACGATGTTTCACGCAGAAGTCTACGACGTCATCGTCATTGGTGGCGGACACGCAGGTACTGAAGCAGCCCTGGCTTCGGCGCGATGCGGTGCCCGCACCCTTCTGCTCACCCATAATATTGAAACCATCGGGCAAATGTCGTGCAACCCTGCGATTGGTGGCATAGGTAAGGGCCATATCGTTAAAGAAGTAGATGCTATGGGCGGCGCGATGGCGGAAGCGATTGATTTAGGTGGCATCCAGTTTCGAACTTTGAACGCGCGCAAAGGGCCAGCGGTGCGCGCCACACGGGCACAAGCAGATCGCGTGTTGTACAAGGCGGCGATTCGTGAAACCGTGGAAAACCAGGAAAACCTGTCGCTGTTTCAACAGTCTGCCGATGATCTGATAGTCGAGAACAACCGCGTTACCGGCGTAGTCACGCAAATGGGTTTAAAGTTCAGGGCGAAAACCGTGGTGCTGACCACCGGCACCTTCCTGGGCGGCATCATTCATATCGGCCTGGAAAACTATCAGGGCGGTCGCGCGGGTGACCCGCCGGCGAATGCCTTGGCGCAACGACTGCGAGAATTGCCGTTTCACGTGGAACGCCTTAAAACCGGTACCCCTGCTCGTCTCGATGCGCGCACCATTGATTTCAGCAAGCTGGAAGCTCAGCCAGGTGACACACCAGTACCGGTATTTTCATTTCTGGGTAGTGCAGAGCAGCACCCAGAACAGGTGAACTGCTATATCACCCACACGAATGCCAAAACCCATGACATTATTCGTAGTGGTTTGGATCGCTCACCCATGTACAGCGGGGTAATAGAAGGCGTTGGCCCACGCTACTGCCCTTCGATCGAAGACAAGATCAACCGGTTTGCGGACAAAGACTCACACCAGATCTTTGTAGAGCCAGAAGGTCTTAAAACCCATGAGGTCTATCCAAACGGCATATCCACCTCTTTACCCTATGATGTGCAACATCAGTTTATCCAATCCATTGCAGGTTTCGAAAATGCGCAGATAGTGCGCCCTGGCTACGCCATCGAATACGATTTCTTTGACCCGCGTGATTTACACCCGACCCTGGAGACCAAGTACATTGACGGACTGTACTTTGCCGGGCAGATAAATGGTACGACTGGTTATGAAGAAGCTGCTGGTCAGGGTTTGTTAGCCGGCTTGAATGCAGCCCGCCAGGCCCAGGATAAAGAAAGCTGGTACCCAACCCGCGATCAGGCTTATATCGGGGTGTTGGTTGACGACTTAATCACCATGGGCACCAAGGAACCGTACCGCATGTTTACATCGCGTGCCGAGTATCGTTTGTTATTGCGTGAAGACAATGCCGATTTGCGTCTCACCGAGGCCGCACACAGCCTCGGCCTGGTTGATGAACGACGATGGTCGGCATTTAATCGAAAAAGAGAGACGCTGGAAACCGAACAGCAACGTCTTAACAGCACCTGGTTGCGACCAGGGTCGGTTCCAGACGAAATTGCTTTAGATGTGGTTGGTAACACATTGAAAAAAGAAGCAAACCTGATGGAACTATTGCGTCGGCCAGAGGTCAGTTACCAGGGGTTAATGACTTTGCCGGGCGCCGGAAAGGCGGTCGAAGATGAAAAAGTAGCCGAACAACTGGAAATACAGGCCAAGTACCATGGTTATATAGAACGACAGAAGGCTGAAATAGAAAAACAGCAAAAACATGAGTCCATGGCGCTGAGTGTTGACCTCGATTATGAGCAGGTGAAAGGCCTGTCTAATGAAGTCGCGCAAAAATTAAATGAACATAAACCCACCACGATTGGCCAGGCGTCAAGGATATCCGGCGTGACGCCAGCGGCCGTTTCCCTGCTGCTTGTGTACCTGAAAAAACATGGCAAAGCAGCCTGATTTGCAAAAATGGTAATTTAGTGGCGTTTTCGAAAGCTTAGGCTTTCGCCTTGGGCCTTCTGATTTATTTCCCCTATAATCGATAACCCTGTTGTGTAGGTTACAGGCTTGTTTAAGCCGGGTTAACAATGAACGAAGCAGAACAAACAGTAGAAGTCTCGTTGGAAGAACGCGTCATGAATGGCTTGGACAGCCTTGATGTCAGTTACGGCGACGAAGCCATTTCGAAACTGGTGCAGTACATGATCCTGTTGAGCGAATGGAATAAAACCCACAACCTTACCGCAGTAGACGACATCGATGAGATGATGGGAGTTCACATCTTCGATAGCGCAAGTATCAAACCTTATGTTAAAGGTGCCACCTTATTGGATGTCGGCAGTGGCGCTGGCCTGCCTGGCATGATCCTGGCCATTTTATCACCAGCACTGGAAGTAACCTCGGTAGAAACGCGTGGTAAAAAGGCCCAGTTCCAGATGTATGTGGCAAACAAGCTGAATCTGAAGAACTTCAAGGTAGAGCACACGCGCATCGAGGACTATAAGCCTAAGGAAAAGTTCGCCATGATTACCGCGCGGGCGTTTTCCAGTATTGAAAACCTGGTTGAGGGATCCAAACAGGCGATCGCCCCGAACGGACGCTGGTTGGCGATGAAAGGCATGGTTCCGGAAGACGAACTTAAAGCAATCAAAAAACTGAACTACAAGTTTGATACCTATGCGCTAAAAGTTCCCGAGCTAGATGCGCAACGCAACCTGGTAGTAATTAAAGCAAAAAAATAAGCGCATTCTGCGGCCTTCAACTAGCGCGACCGTTTTCGTTTAGCTAGCCAGCGCGAAATTTGGTACTCTTGCTGTCCCCGGGATCCACGATGTCGGACCAGTACAGAGAAACACACCATGGCTAAAGTAATATCAGTAACCAACCAGAAAGGTGGGGTGGGTAAAACCACCACCAGCATCAACCTGGCTGCCGGCCTGGTAAAGCGCGGCAAGCGTATGTTGTTGATCGACATGGACCCGCAGGGAAATGCCACGGTAGGCTGTGGGGTAGAACAAGACCAGGTAAGCAGCACCATCTATGACCTGCTGTTGCTGGAAGCGACCGCCCAGGAAGTCATTATCAAAACCGATAGCGGCATCGACCTTATTACTGCCAACGGTGACCTTGCCGGGGCCCAGGTTGAATTGCTCAATGAGATCGGACGCGAATTGCGCCTGCAACAGGCGTTGGCGGCGATTCAAGCAGACTATGACTACATTTTTATCGACTGCCCACCGGCACTCAACGTGTTGACCATCAACGCCCTGGTCGCATCCGATTCAGTAATGATTCCCATGCAGTGTGAGTACTTTGCACTGGAGGGTTTAAGTGCGCTGATTTCCACGATACGAAAAATCCGAGAAACCTTGAACCCACAGTTGCGCATTGAAGGCCTGCTACGCACCATGTTTGATGGTCGAAATAGCCTATCGAATGAGGTCAGCAAACAATTACAAACGCATTTTGGTGACAAGGTCTATAACACGGTCATCCCACGTAATATTCGCCTCGCCGAAGCGCCCAGCTATGGGGAGCCCGGCATCATTTATGATCCTACCTCAAAAGGGGCGATAGCTTATTTAGCGCTCGCTGATGAAATGCTGAGAACATCGGCCGGAAGTACCGCGACGGCAGATTGATCGTTAACGCCACTGATACAATACGCAACAAGCATGAATACAAAGAAAAAGAAACGGCTGGGTCGCGGGCTTGATGCGCTGTTGAGCGGCTCTCAAACCGAGAGCAGCGCCAGCCAGGCAAAACACTCAGAACCAAGCACGTTACCTATTGAAAAACTGCAACGCGGCGAATACCAGCCACGCACCAATATGGATGCCGCATCCTTGGAGGACCTGGCAGCATCGATTAAATCTCAAGGTATCATCCAGCCCATCCTGGTTCGACCGATTGCTGGCGACCAATATGAAATCATTGCTGGAGAACGCCGCTGGCGTGCTGCCCAAATAGCCCAGCTGGACGAAGTACCAGTCCTGGTTAGAGACATTCCTGATGAGGCGACTCTGGCGGTGGCACTGATCGAGAACATACAGCGTGAAAACCTTAACCCGGTCGAAGAGGCGGTGGGTTTGAAGCGCCTGATGGATGAGTTCGAGCTTACTCATGAGGAGATGGCTCGAAGCGTGGGGCGATCACGCACCGCGGTTACAAACCTGTTGCGTCTGCTAAGCCTGAGTCATGGGGCGAAACAACTGTTAGAGCACGGCAAGATTGAAATGGGCCATGCCCGGGCGCTCCTCGGCTTGCCCGTGGAGCAGCAAGATTATGCCGCTGCTGAAGTGTATTCCAAGCAGTTGTCGGTGCGACAAACCGAAGCCTTGGTACGCAACCATCTGAAACCGAAGAAGGCCAGCAAAAAACCAGCCAAATCAGCAGATATCGCTCGATTAGAAGAAACCCTGGCAGAGCGGCTGGGTACAAAGGTGACTGTGCAGGATAAAAACGGCAAAGGAAAACTGATCATCGACTATCAAAGCCTCGACATCCTCGATGGCATCATCGAACACATAAAATAGCCAGTCAAAGCTGAAGCACAGCAGCGTGTTTAAACGACAATTTCTCTTATCCAGGAAGGGCTCTTCACAGGGATGAAAATGTCATACGGTACCATCCCACGCTGGCCTCGCTTTATAACCTCTGAGGTCATTGCATTGATTACTTTTTAGCGCTGTAATCGAGGGTGACAAAACGGGCTTAGAGCGTTGCTAAATAAGGGTTTAGCCTATATACTCCACGCGCGGTTTGACAGCGGTTTAATGATATTTGGAGTCGTAAATTTATAGTTTGGATTCCCGCAATAAATGTCATTAATAACTAGCCCAAACAAGCGTTACTTTGTTGGTTGACCCGCCAATATGTAGTCTTTATAATCCGCCGCCTCTCGCCATAGCGCACGCCGATCGGCAAGCAATATGACCAAGCGAGTGAGTGCTTGTAAATGAAAACAGATGAGCCAGGCAAAAAGCACCCCTCCGGGCACCATTCGGAACTCGAATACAGTGTCAAAAGTGTGTTGCTTATCCAGTGTGTCGCCACCCTGTTTTGTTTACTGCTGGTAGCCGGATTAGCATTACTCTCCGGAGATGGCCTTGCCGCCTTACCAGCGAAAATCAAAGCGGTTGTGTATGGCGCCGTGCTGGCAATAGTCGGCACCTTGTTAAGTGCAAGAAGCGTCAGGCGTTCAACTGAGTTGAAGCCAGAGCAACAGGCAGTGGGTCAAAACCCGGTGTCACTGGTGCCGATATTTTCCGGCATGCTTAATAAGCTGGTGATAGTCGGCGGCGGACTCGCCTTCGGCTTGATAGTGTTGGGGTTCAGCCCGATATATGTAGTAGCAAGTTATTTGGTGGTACAGATATCCGGCGCCAGCCAGTTACTGTTGTTTAACCAGCAGCAATAACGACGAAGAGCGTAAAGAAATTGAAGTATTCAAAGTTTTTAGGTTTTAAAAACTTTCAAACAAGTTGAAACAGCTGTTTAACCCAAAAGTAAATGGCAAAAAACGTTAGATAACTATTCAGAAATCCAATGGCTTCTACCGATCCAACCCCAAGCGAGTTTATCCGCCACCATTTAACTAATTTAACCTATGGTCAGCACCCAGATGGTAGTTGGGGTCTGGCGCATACGGGTGAAGAAGCTGCGCAAATGGGCGTTATGGCCTTCCATCTGGATAGTCTTTTCTGGTCCTTCTTTCTTGGTGTTACCTTTCTCTGGGTGTTCCGCAGCATCGCCAAGAAAGCCACCAGCGACGAACCAGGCATGATGCAGAACTTCGTAGAATGGGTAGTTGAGTTCATCGATGACAATGTGCGCGGCTCATTCAGTGGCAAGAATGACTTGGTAGCACCGATGGCATTAACCTTGTTCTGCTGGGTGTTCCTGATGAACCTGATGGACCTGGTTCCAGTTGAACTCATCCCACGGACCCTCGAACTAACCGGCATCCATTTTCAAAAGGTCGTGCCAACCACCGACCCCAATATCACCTTTGGCCTGTCGCTGAGTATTTTCGTCCTGATGATCTTCTACAGCATCAAGAACAAAGGCGCCCTGGGTTTTGCCGCGGAGCTGACCATGCATCCGTTTGAAGCGAAAAACCCCCTGCTCAAAATTCTATTCTTGCCGATCAACTTCTTCCTGGAGTTTGTCAGCCTGATTTCTAAACCAATTTCTCACTCGCTGCGTTTGTTCGGCAACCTGTACGCGGGCGAAATGATCTTTATTCTGATCTCAATCATGTTCAGCAGCATTTCTATCTGGACTGTGATTGGGGGCGGGCTTCAGTTTGTCTGGGCCGTGTTCCATATCCTGATTATCTTCCTGCAGGCATTTATCTTTATGGTCCTGACGATTGTCTACATGGATATGGCGCATCAAAAGCCACACTAGGCGCACCACACTGAAAAACCAATTATTTAATTTTTAAACTTTAATCCAGCTACTTTTCGGAGATTTAAGATGGAACAAGCACTTTTATATATCGCAGGCGCAATCATGATGGGCTTCGGCGCGGTTGGCGCTGCAGTCGGCGTGGGCATTCTTGGCGGTCGCTTTCTAGAGGGCGCGGTTCGTCAACCAGAATTGATCCCAATGCTGCGTACCCAGTTCTTTATCGTTATGGGCCTGGTTGATGCGGTACCAATGATCGCGGTAGGTATCGCGATGTACGTACTGTTCGCGGTAGCTTAAGCATAGTCTGCAAAGCAATTACTCCGCGTAGATATTGTTTCGAATATCTATATCAAACCTGACTATCACTGATAAACGAGGCACGAGATGAATCTTAATCTCACACTTATCGTCCAGGTATTCTTTTTCGCCATCTTCGTATGGTTCAGTGCGAAATACGTATGGGGCCCCTTAATGGCGGCTCTGCACGAACGCAAAACCAAGATCGCTGACGGCCTGGCCGCAGCTGAGAAAGGCCAAGCCGCTGAGCAAGAAGCAATCGAAGAAGCAGAAAAAGTCATCGCCGAAGCGAAAGACCAGGCCAAGCAAATTGTAGCCAATGCAGAAAAACGCGGCACCGCCGTTGTCGAAGAAGCAAAGGCAGCCGCAGGCACTGAAAAAGAACGCATTCTGGCTTCTGCAGAAGCAGAAGTAGAACAAAGTGTTCACAGTGCACGCGAAGCTTTGCGTGGCCAGGTATCTTCCATTGCGGTAGCGGCTGCCAGCAAAATTGTTGACAAGGAAATCGATGAGGCGGCGCATGCCGGTTTGCTCGATGACCTGGTTCAGCAACTGGAATCCAATTAATCCGCAGGCTGAAATACCATGGCAGATAACGCATCCACCGCACGCCCTTACGCAAAAGCTCTGTTTGAGCTGGCCCAGGAGTCCAGTGCTTTCGAGCAATGGGCCGTGGCGCTCAATCGCCTGGCAGCGATAAGCCAGGACGAGAACTTCAGCGTTCTGGTAAGCGACCCCAAGGTAAATCGGAATCGAGTAACAGAATTGTTGATCGATCTTAGTAAAGAAGTATTACCTGAGGGTGGCGACAACCTGGTTAACTTGCTGGTGCAGAATGACCGGCTGGAAGCCCTGGCAGATATCGAACAGCAATACACCGAACTGGTCGCCAAAGAACAGGCATCGGTAAATGCCGAAGTCGTCACGGCTATGGCACTGACCGATGCGCAAAAGCAAGCATTGGAATCAGCGCTGGCAAAACGGCTGGGACTGAAAGTGGTGCTGGAGGAAACGGTTGATGCTTCCCTGTTGGGCGGCGCAATTGTGCGCGCTGGAGACCTGGTGATTGATGGTTCAGCACTGGGCAGAATCGAGAAGTTAAGCACCGCATTGATGCGGTAACGGATCGATTGTCTGTACCTGCTGAAGATAAGCTCAGGCTAAACACGAATTTATTAAATATTGTAATTAACGTTGAGGACTTGAAGTCATGACAACGCAACTAAACCCATCTGAAATCAGCAACCTGATCAAAGATCGGATCAAAAATTTTGAAGCATCAGCTGAATCACGTACCGAAGGTACCGTAGTCAGCCTGAAGGATGGCATCGCCCGTGTCCACGGTTTAACCGAAGCGATGCAAGGTGAGATGCTGGAATTCCCTGGCGACGTATTCGGCCTGGCATTGAACCTGGAGCAGGATTCAGTCGGTGCCGTAGTACTGGGTGAATACAAGCATATTAAAGAAGGCGACACAGTGAAATGTACTGGTCGTATTCTGGAAGTGCCAGTTGGACCAGAATTGTTAGGTCGCGTCGTAAACTCATTGGGTCAGCCTATTGATGGCAAAGGAGCGATCGAAGCGACTGAGAGTTCACCAATCGAAAAAATCGCACCAGGCGTAATTGAGCGTGAAGGTGTGGCACAGCCACTCGAAACCGGCTTTAAATCAATCGACGCCATGGTGCCGATTGGTCGTGGACAACGTGAACTGATTATTGGTGACCGTCAAACCGGTAAAACCGCCGTTGCGATTGACACCATCATCAACCAGCGTGGCAGCGGCGTAAAGTGTGTATACGTAGCGATCGGCCAGAAAGCTTCTTCAGTAGCGGCAGTAGTACGCAAGCTGGAAGAGCATGGCGCAATGGAATACACCACGGTAGTAGCTGCGAATGCCTCCGACTCCGCAGCGCTGCAATACATTGCACCCTACTCTGGTTGTTCAATGGGCGAATACTTCCGTGATATTGGTGAAGATGCCCTGATCGTGTATGACGATTTGTCCAAGCAAGCGGTAGCCTATCGTGAGGTTTCCTTGCTGTTGCGTCGCCCACCAGGCCGTGAAGCCTATCCTGGTGACGTATTCTATTTGCACTCTCGTTTGCTGGAACGTTCTTCGCGAATTAACTCGGATGAAGTAGAGCGTCGCAGTGGTGTAAAAGGCCAAACCGGCTCACTGACCGCGCTGCCAATCATTGAGACTCAAGCGGGCGACGTATCAGCCTTCGTACCAACCAACGTAATTTCGATTACCGATGGTCAGATTTTCATGGAAACCGACCTGTTTAACTCAGGTATTCGTCCTCCAGTAGATCCTGGTCTGTCAGTATCTCGAGTGGGTGGTGCGGCGCAAACCAACGTAATTAAGAAGTTGGGCGGCGGTGTTCGTCTGGCTCTGGCGCAGTATCGTGAGCTGGCGGCGTTCTCGCAGTTTGCTTCTGATCTTGACGAAGCGACTCGTGCGCAATTGTCCCGTGGTGAGCGTGTTACCGAGCTGATGAAACAACCACAGTACGCACCCATGTCGACCGCGCAAATTGCTGCTTCTTTGTTTGCTGCGAACGAAGGCTACTTCGATGAGGTCGACAAAGACAACGTGGTTGCCTATGAAGCCGCGATGCAAGCGCACTTGAAAGCCAACTTTGGTGATCTTCTGGATGGTATCAACAGTGATCCAAAACTCACTGATGAAGTGACTGAAGGCTTGCACAAAGCGCTTAAGGACTTCCAGGACAACGGCAGCTTCTAATCACCATTGGTGAGAAGAACCGCATCTGCTAGTCACTTAAGTTTAACGCTCAACAGGTATAACGAGGAATTTAGATGGCCGTTGGTAAAGAGATTCGCGACAAGATCTCCAGCGTAAAAAGTACGCAGAAGATCACCAAAGCGATGGAAATGGTTGCAGCCAGCAAAATGCGCAAAGCGCAGGACCGCATGTTGGCGGCCCGACCTTATGCCCACAAGATTCGAAACGTTGTAGCACACATCTCCAAAGCGAGCCTGGAATATAAACACCCCTTCACCATCGAGCGTGAGATCAAGCGGGTGGGATATATCGTGGTGAGCTCGGATCGTGGGCTGTGTGGTGGTTTGAACATGAATGTGTTCCGTAAAACCGTTACCGACATGCTGGAGTGGGAAGCAAAGAACGTCGAAATTGATGTGGCGACAATCGGCTCCAAAGCATTGGCCTACTTCCGTCGCGCTGGCGGCAATGTTATCTCCGAAGCGTCACACTACGGTGACAACCCGAATCTGAACGATTTGCTAGGTGCCATCACCTCGATGCTGAGCGCTTATGAAGAAGGCAAGATCGATGCTTTGTTCATGATCTCCAATGAGTTCGAAAACACCATGACGCAGTCACCGGTATCGCTGCAACTGTTGCCAGTGCAGGCTGATGAAGAAGCGGCGTCAGAAGTGCCAGCATTGTTCGACTACTTGTACGAGCCAGATGCTAAGCCAATTCTCGACACGGTGTTGAAGCGTTACATTGAATCGCAGATTTACCAGGCTGTGGTGGAAAACATCGCGTGCGAACAATCTGCACGAATGATTGCGATGAAGGCGGCTAGCGACAACGCGGGTGACCTGATCGCAGAGCTAGAACTGGTCTACAACAAGGCTCGTCAGGCTGCGATTACCCAGGAAATTTCCGAGATTGTGGGTGGTGCAGCTGCAGTTTAATGCGCTTTTTATTCGCGGAGATTGCTTCGCAATCAGATAGCTAGCTATCTCGCGCTAAGGGCTTAGCCATTAGCAAAAGTAGTAACGAAGTTTTAGAGAAAATTTAGTAAGAATTTAAATTAAGGTATTAAGAGGAAACAAACATGAGTTCCGGAACCATTGTAGAAATCATCGGCGCGGTTGTAGACGTAGAGTTTACTGCTGACGCGGTGCCCAATGTTTATGATGCATTAACAGTAGACAGTGCTGGCCTGACGCTGGAAGTACAAGCGCAGCTGGGTGACGGTATCGTCCGTACCATTGCGATGGGCGCAACCGAAGGTCTGAAGCGTGGAATCGACGTATCTGATACTGGCGCGCCTATTTCAGTCCCTGTTGGTGCAGGAACTTTGGGACGCATTATGGATGTGTTGGGTAACCCGGTAGACAATGCCGGCGACGTTCAGGCCGAGCGACGCGATCCCATTCACCGTGAGCCTCCTGCTTATGCCGACCAGGCTGCCGACGTTGCGATCCTGGAAACTGGCGTAAAAGTTATCGATCTTATTATGCCGATTGCCAAAGGTGGCAAAATTGGTCTGTTCGGTGGTGCGGGTGTAGGTAAAACCGTAACCCTGATGGAGCTGATCAACAACATCGCGGTAGCTCAAGAAGGCTTGTCAGTATTCGCGGGTGTTGGTGAGCGAACTCGTGAAGGAAACGACTTTTACTATGAAATGAAAGAAGCCGGCGTACTCGATAAAGTAGCGATGGTATATGGTCAGATGAATGAGCCTCCAGGCAACCGTCTGCGTGTAGCACTGTCTGGTTTGACCATGGCGGAGTACTTCCGTGACGAAGGTCGTGACGTGTTGATGTTTATCGATAACATCTACCGTTACACCCTGGCGGGAACCGAAGTATCCGCACTGCTGGGTCGTATGCCATCAGCGGTAGGTTACCAGCCAACCCTGGCGGGTGAGATGGGTGCTCTGCAAGAGCGCATCACCTCAACAAAGAGTGGTTCGATCACCTCCTTCCAGGCGGTCTATGTACCGGCGGATGACTTGACTGACCCGTCTCCAGCTACCACCTTTGCTCACTTGGACGCGACCCTCGTATTGTCACGTCAAATTGCAGAGCTGGGTATTTACCCTGCGGTAGACCCGCTGGATTCCTCCTCTCGTCAGTTGGACCCATTGGTAATTGGTGATGACCACTACACGGTAGCCCGTGGTGTGCAAAACACCTTGCAGCGTTATAAAGAGCTGCGTGACATCATCGCCATTCTTGGCATGGACGAGCTGTCTGAAGAAGATAAGCAAGTGGTCGCACGCGCACGTAAGATCCAGCGCTTCCTGTCACAACCATTCTTCGTGGCCGAGGTGTTCACCGGATCGCCAGGCAAATACGTGTCGTTGAAAGAAACCATTGCTGGTTTTAAAGCGATTCTGAGTGGCGAAATGGATGAGTATCCTGAGCAAGCGTTCTACATGGTTGGTGGTATCGAAGAAGTTGTCGAAAAAGCCAAAGAGATGAGCTAAATCGTTTGCCGTCTTTGCGTTAAGTTAGTTCACGAAAGGCAGCGGAGTAAAGAAGCATTATGAGCACACTAAAGGTTGAAGTAGTCAGTGCCGAGAATGAAATTTTCTCGGGCGAAGCAGCAGTGGTGATTGCCACCGCTACGGCTGGCGAGCTGGGTATTTACCCACAACACACCCCCTTATTGACCACCTTGAAGCCGGGCGATGTTCGCATCCAGCTCGAGAGCGGTGAAGAAGAAGTGATCTATGTTTCAGGCGGCATTCTTGAGGTAACCCCAAAAAAGGTAACGGTCTTGTCCGATACAGCACTGCGTGCAGATGACATCGATGAAGCCGCTGCCTTGGAAGCCCAGCGTAAAGCTGAGCAGGCACTGAAAGACACCACTACCGATATGAACCTGGCCAAGGCCAAGGCTGAGTTAGCCCAGGCGGCAGCACAGCTGAGCGCACTGAGAAAACTTAAAAAAGTTCGCTAGTTTCACGGTAGCAAAGCAGTAATAGTTAAAAACCCGTTTGAGCAACTCAAACGGGTTTTTTATTTCCCGCCTGTAAACCGCAGGAATAATTACGCTAACACGATGAAATTCCACAAAGAAGACCTTATCTGATATAAAGGGTCAACCGCAAACATGAGGACAAAACCATGGGTACTGGAACTATTCTTCTAATTATCTTTGTTGGCATTATTCTGTTTGCCATCGGAATCTACAATCGCCTGGTGGCTGGACGTAATGGCTATAAGAATGCCTTTGCGCAAATCGATGTGCAGCTGACCCGGCGGCATGACCTCATCCCAAACCTGGTCGAAACTGCCAAGGGTTATATGGCGCACGAGAAAGAAACGCTCGAGGCCGTTATCAATGCGCGTAACACAGCAGTAAGTGGTTTGAACAATGCGAAAGCAGACCCCAGCAATCCGGATGCGATGAAGCAATTGGGCCAGGCCGAGCAAGGTTTGAGTGGTGCGCTGGGACGACTGTTTGCTTTATCTGAGTCCTACCCGGATCTAAAAGCCAATGAGAATATGATGCAGTTGTCTGAGGAACTGACCACCACGGAGAACAAGGTGTCATTCGCCCGCCAGGCGTTTAACGATGCAGTGATGTTGTACAACAACATGGTTGAACAATTTCCGAACAACTTCATTGCTGGCTGGTTTCAGTTTAAAACTGCTGAAATGCTGGAATTAGAAGATGAGAAAATGAAAGAGGTTCCAAAGGTTCAATTCTAAACGCGGAATTTCCTTTCCATGAACTTCTTTGAACACCAGGAGAAGGCACGCAAACAATCGCGCTGGATCATCCTGGCCTTTATCGGCGTAGCCCTGCTCATCGTGTTGGCTGTCGACCTGTTAGTGCTGTTGTTCTTTACCTTACAGGGCCCGATGACAACCGGTGCCAGTGCGATTACCCATGTCGGCATCGACACGCTGTTAGCACCACAGAACCTGGTTGCAAACAGTAGCGTGTTGTTGGGTTCGAGCGCCGCTACTGGCGGCGTGATAGGCCTGGCCAGCCTGGGCAAGATAGCCAGCCTGCGTAGTGGGGGTGGCAAAGTCGCCAAGGACATGGGCGGTATTATGGTCACACCCGATACCAAGGACCCGTTGCGTCGGCGCCTGTATAACGTGGTAGAAGAGATTTCGATAGCTTCTGGCACGCCAGTACCCGAAGTGTACGTGATGGAGAACGAGCCCGGAATCAATGCCTTTGCGGCGGGTTATAGCCCCAATGATGCCGCGGTAGCGGTCACCCAGGGAACCCTGGAAAAACTCGATCGCAGCGAATTGCAGGGTGTGATAGCCCATGAATTCAGTCATATTTTTAATGGGGATATGCGCATTAATATCCGCATGATGGGAGTGATTTTCGGCATCATGGTGCTGGCCATCCTGGGTCGGAAATTCCTGCGCAGTAGCCGATATCGCATGTCGTCATCGCGTGATAATAATGGTTCGGTCATCGTTATGATTGGCTTGGCGCTTACCATTATTGGTTATATCGGTTTGTTCTTTGCGCGATGGATGAAGTCTGCCCTTTCACGACAGCGAGAGTACCTGGCCGATGCGTCCGCGGTACAATTTACCCGCGACCCGGAAGGTATTTCCGGAGCCCTAAAAAAGATAGCCGCCTACAATCATTCCTCATACCTTAAGGCTGACGCAGAAGAAGTCAGCCATATGTTGTTTGGTACCGGCTACCGCTCGTTGATGTTTGCCACCCACCCGCCGCTGGAAAAACGCATCACGCGTATCGAGAAGAATTTCGATGTTAATGAAATTGCCCGCCTGGCAAAAAAGCTCAAAGCCCAGGAACAGCGCGAACACATCCAGGCTGAGCAGGCGGAAAAAGAACAAAAACGACGCAAGAGTGGAAAGCGATCTGGCGGTATCTTTGACGTCGGATCCATGATCGAGAATATCGGTAATCCAGAGTTTGAGCGCATTGTTGCTGCAGCAATGCTAACTGCGGAAATACCCCAGGGCCTGAGTGATGCTGCGCACAGCCTGGAGTGGGCACCCGAGGTGTTGTTTTACTGTTTAATGGATGATGATTTGGCGTTGCGGGAAAAGCAGCTGTTAATCGTGGTGCAGCAGATGGGCGACATCAGTGAAAAGAAATTAAGTCACTTATTGAATGCCAATAAAACCATCGCCCCCGAGCAGCGATTACCTTTGCTGGAGATTTGTTTCCCAACTTTGAAACGTCGGCCGGTATCAGATCTGGAAAAAATTCTGGAAACCATCAATCAATTGGTGGTCGTCGACAATAAAATTGATTCTTTTGAATACCTGTTGTCGCGTATGATCACCAAGCATCTGCGCGAATCAAAAAGCCCGGCCAGCGCCAGTCAACATGGGCGAAAGAAACTTAAAGACTGTGCACAACAGCTTTCCGTGGTGGTATCCATCGTGGCTTCACACGGGCAGGAAACAGCAGGAGCCCAGGGTCTGCAACAAGCGCAAAAAGCTTATCGTGCGGGCATGAGTTCGGTAGGTATAAACCACACCAATTTGAGTTTTCGAGATGATTGGCAACTGCGCCTTGATGAAGCGATTGCAACACTCGACAAGCTGACGCCGGCCGGCAAGCAGAGCGTGGTCGAAGCGCTGATGGCAACCGTTTCTGAGGATGAAAAAGTGGTCACTGCCGAGCATGAAATGTTGCGCGCGGTATGCTCACTAATTCATGTTCCATTGCCGCTATTTGGGAAGATCGGTGGCGAAAAATAGTAGACATATCGTCTAATTTGATTGTTAGCAAAGGTTTGCGCTCACCAAAATACTGACCCATAATGACACCTTGGAGGGTGGCTAATAGGGAAATTCGTAGTAAGTAGTATCGGTTGGTTAACCTGTATTTACTTAAGCACGATCCAGGTTGACTGAAAATTATAAGATTTCAACTGGAGAACTTAGTATGAATATGGCACAAATCGGTCGTTATTTATTTTTAGCAGGGGTATTGATAGCGGTAGTAACCGGCTTGGCAGGAGACCTGGGAATTCCAAATCTGGGAACTATTCTGGTCGTGTTAGGTGTAATCGTTGGTATTCTTAACGTCAGTGGTGCGGAGTCACGCACATTCCTTATCGCAGGTATCGCATTTTTGGCGACAGCAGGCGCATTAAACGGCTTGCCGCACCTGGGTTCAAGTATCGCTGGTATCGCTGCTAACCTGTCTTCGTTCGCGGGTCCAGCAGTATTAATCGTGGCATTGAAATCACTGCTCTCGACAGCAGGCGACTAGCACGGTCAAATTTCTCTTCATAAGGGGAGAAGATACAAAAAGAAAAGGCCAGCATAGCTGGCCTTTTCTATTCACATTGATTTAGATAATCATCCAAGCAACGGCGCGATCACCAGGCTGACAATTGCCATAACATTAATCAAAATGTTCATGGATGGGCCAGAAGTATCCTTGAACGGGTCGCCGACGGTATCACCAACCACTACCGCAGCATGAGTATCAGAACCCTTACCACCGTGGTTGCCTCGTTCTACATACTTCTTGGCGTTATCCCAGGCGCCACCGGCATTGGCCATGGTAATCGCCAACAGAACACATCCCAGCAAGGCACCACCAAGCATACCGCCCAGCGCTTCAGCACCGATACCAAAACCGACGACTGCCGGTGCTGACACTGCCAATACACCGGGCAGGATCATTTTCTTCAGCGCTGCCGTGGTAGCAATATCCACACAGCGCTCAGTATCTGGCTCCGCTGTGCCTTCCAGCAGGCCGGGAATTTCTTTGAACTGACGTCGAACTTCCTTAATCATATCGAAAGCTGCGTCACCTACTGCGGTCATGGTCAAGCTACTGACCAGGAATGGAAACACCCCGCCGATAAACATACCAACCAGTACTTCCGGGTTATTGATCTGCAGGCTGAAACCTTCGATGTTCAGTGAAACGGTTTCAATAAAGGCCGAGATGATTGCCAGGGCAGCCAAAGCAGCTGCGCCAATCGCGAAACCTTTACCAATGGCAGCCGTGGTGTTACCCACTTCGTCCAGGGAATCGGTAATCTTGCGTGTGTCTTCACCAAGTCCGGCCATTTCAGCAATACCACCAGCGTTATCTGCAACCGGGCCATAGGCATCGATGGCCATGGTAATGCCCACCGTGGCCAGCATGCCAACCGCGCCAATCGCGACGCCGTACAGGCCTGCAAACTGGCTGGAGAAGAAAATAATCGCACACAGCGTGAGAATCGGAATCACCACAGACTCCATACCTATGGCCAAACCGGAAATAATCACCGTGGCCGCACCGGTGTCGCCCGATGCCGCAATAGTGCGAATCGGCTTACCCGCAGTGTAGTACTCGGTAACCAGGCCAATGACGATACCGCCAACAGAGCCGATGACTACCGACCACCAGACGCCGGATGAAATGCCAAACTGTTGAACCAAAAAGTACGACAGCACGATAAACAATACCGAGGTGCCCATGGTGCCTGTGCGCAGTGCTTTTTCCGGTGCCTGACCGCTCAGCATTTTAATAACAATGATGCCAACGATGGAGCACAGCAAGCCAATAGAAGATAAGGCAAGTGGCAGACCCATCAATGCTTGGGCGTTGCCGCCAAGTTGAGTCAAGGCCACGCCGCTCAGTGTCGCTGCAATTGCGATAGTGGCGATCATTGACCCACAATAGGATTCAAAAATGTCTGAGCCCATACCCGCAACGTCACCAACGTTGTCACCAACATTGTCGGCGATTACCGCAGGGTTACGTGGATCGTCTTCCGGAATGCCGGCTTCTACTTTACCTACCAGGTCCGCGCCTACGTCGGCACTCTTGGTGAAAATACCACCACCAACACGCGAGAACAGAGCAACTACGGAACCGCCCATGCCAAAACCATGAATGGTGTGAGCGCTTTCTGCGTTGCCGCCATACACATAGTACAGAACGCCCAGCCCGAACAGACCCATCGAGGCGACGGTCAGACCCATGATTGAGCCGCCGTAGAATGCTGTGGTGAGCGCTTCAGAGGCACCCTGGTCATGGGCAGCCTGGGTGGTTCGAGTATTCGCCTTGGTGGCCGTGAACATACCCACATAGCCCGCGAAGGCAGAACAGAATGCGCCCAGTAAAAAGGCGATCATGGTATGCAAACCGAGATCTGAAATTGCGATCAGAATGGCCAGCACGGCCAGGAAAGCGACCATAATCGTATACTCGCGGCGCATGAATGCCATCGCCCCGATGTGTATCTGGTTACCAATGCTGGCTACTTTTTCGTTGTTGATTTTCCGTTTGACGATAATCCCGTAGATTACGAACGCCACAACGAGGCCCAAAACCCCTAGTAATGCGGGCACTGCTTGTAAAGACATGGTTAGTCCTCCGATTTTTACTTTGCCAACCCCAGAACCGTGTTCATGTGCAGTGACCGTGATCAGTATTCCCGGCTTGAAAACGCCCTTTCTGATAAATCAGAACAGGTAATATCAAAGTAAGGAAAGCGTGCTCAGGAACGATAGAGAGAGCACGAGAATCAGGAATAGAAACTTAGTTCACTGACAGATATGTTTGGTCCAGATGCGTGGAAAATTAAGCAAATAAAATTATAGTTTTAGTATTTATAACGCTGTTTAAAACAACCGAATCAGTATAATACAGCCAAAATTTCATGACCACTTTTCCATGAATTCTTTTCAAGACAGATTAAGTCGGAGTAGGTAAAAATGTCGTTAAATAATGTCGGCCCAGGCAGGTCGTTACCGGATGATATTAATGTCATCGTAGAGATTCCACGCTATGGGGATCCGATTAAATATGAAGTAGATAAAGACACTGGTGCCATGTTTGTAGACCGTTTTATGTCTACTGCCATGCACTACCCTTGTAACTACGGTTACGTTCCACAAACGCTGTCTGACGATGGTGATCCAGCCGACGTGCTGGTATTGGCGCCATTCCCCTTGGTGACCGGTTCGGTCGTACGTTGTCGACCAATCGGGGTGCTGAACATGGAAGACGAATCGGGTGGCGATGCCAAGATTCTCGCGGTACCGATTGAGAAGCTGACCAAGTTTTACAACAATGTCTCGACCTTCCGCGATGTGCAGCAAGAGATGCTGGATAAAATCGCCCACTTCTTTGAGCACTATAAAGATCTCGAGCAAGGTAAATGGGTGCGGGTGCGCGGCTGGGCTGGCAAAGACGAAGCGCGCCAGGAAATCCTGGAATCTGCTGAGCGGTATCAGAAGGCAGAAAAAGGCGAGTAGGCGAACAGTTAGGCAGATAGCCAATTTAAAAAGGCGCTTTATGCGCCTTTTTTTATGGACCCACTAACTTTGAGATTTAATCGCCGGAGGATTTCTTCTTGGCCCGTGGGTGGGCGTCATCATAAACCTGCGCCAGGTGTTGGAAATCCAGGTGCGTATAAATCTGTGTGGTACTGATATTAGAGTGCCCCAGCAACTCCTGGATGGAACGTAATTCCCCGCTGGATTCCAGTAAATGACTGGCAAAGGAGTGTCGCAACATGTGAGGGCTGACCGGAATCTCGATGCCTTGCTTGCGAGCCCACATTTTCACGCGTTGTTGAATAGTGCGCGGGCTGATGCGTTTACCCAATTTGCTTACAAATACCGCTTGGAAATCCCTTAATGGTAGAGTGTTGCGCTGCAGTAACCATTCGCGCAAGGCCTTGTCTGCCTGGGAACCTATTGGCAAATCACGAACCTTGTTCCCTTTGCCGGTGACGCGGACCAGTCGCTCCGGCAGGTTCAAATCGTTCAGGTCTAATTGGCACAGCTCTGATAAGCGCAAACCAGACGAATAAAACAGTTCCATGGCCGCCTTGTCTCGATAGCTCAGCGGATCATTAACATCGATCTCGATCAGTGAAGTGATCTGATCGACGCTGAGCGTCTTCGGCAGACGTTTTTCAGGCTTAGGCGCGCGCACATCATCAAAAGGGTTGCTGGACAGCAAGCCATGTTGCACCAGGTAGCCAGCCAGCCCTCGCCCGGCAGACAGCGTGCGCTGAATGCTTCGTGCATTCAGTCCGTGGCTGAACATGGAGGCCGAGAACTGGCGAACAATGTGGTTGTTTAGTCCCTGCCACAGCAATAGGCCCTTGTCGTCGCAAAACTTTAGTAACTTGTCGATGTCCCGTCGATAGGCTTTCAAGGTATGCGAAGAAAGCTGGCGCTCCACGCGCAGACTTTCGAGATACTTCTCAATGTCGTTGTGAATACTGCTGCTCAAAGGGGAATCGGGGTCAAGCGAGATTTGTGATGCTTGTGGAGCGCCTCATGATGATGGTTGCAGACGTGCTAGGCAAATTCCAGCCATCAGGCCCAGCCGATTTAAATGGGCGGTCCCCAGCTCATGGGTATAGCGCTCGGGGTCCTGAGAGCCCAATGCCAATACCCCCAGCACCTCGCTGTCGTCGCCGGCGATCATGGGAATCAGGGCCGCAGAACGAATATCTGCGCCAAAAAAAAGTGACAGGATATTTGCCGGCCAACGGTTGTCACACACGGCTTTATTACCAGCAACACGGCGTAAAGTGTCTTCATAAGCCTGCAGTTCATCAGGTCGTCGCTGCACTGCCTGCCGTGTTTTAAATGCCACTTCATCGATCTCAAAGGTCTTCCTAAGCGCGGTTGGAAACTCGCTGGCAAATTCAGACAGGTTGGCAAAACCGATCAGTTGGCAAATTATCTCTGAGAAGCTGTCGCTGATTTGTTCGTTTTCGCGGGCAACTTCAATCAGCTCAAATTGCTGGCTTTGAAATCGCTGCAACCGCTCTTTGAGTGTGGCTATCTGGCGTTCCAGTAACGATGCGGTGCCGCGATTATCAGACAGGGTCACCAGCTCCAGCAATTCAGGATGGCGCTGAAAGATATCCGGGTTCTCACGGAAAAAAGCCACCAGGTCCTGGGCCACCATGCCTTCTTTTAATTCAGTTTGTGCCATAAAAGTGCTCGTTGTTTTTCATTTATAGTTCTATTTCGCCGCTAAACACATGCGTAGCAGGTCCCGTCATCATGACCGGATTATCGTCTCCATCCCAGCTGATCGACAATTCCCCACCCTTGAGATGTGCCGTCACCTGGTTTGCCAATTGGCCAGACTGAATGCCGCTGGCCACTGCCGCGCAGGCGCCACTGCCACAAGCGATGGTTTCCCCGACCCCGCGCTCAAAGACCCGTAAGCGAATATTATGTTGATCGATAATTTGCATAAAGCCGATATTGGCCCGCTCGGGAAATATCGCATGCGATTCCAGTGCAGGACCCAGTTCAGCGACCAGGTCATCGCTGGCCTCCTCCACCTGGATTACCGCATGCGGATTGCCGATCGACAAGGCGGCAAACTCAATGTCGCGCCCATCTATAGCCACGCTATAGCTTGGTGATGCTTGCGCAACATCGAGCGGAATCAAATCCGGTAAAAAGTTAGGCACTCCCATATTTACCTTCACCATGCCGTTGGCTTCGTCATACTGTAATTGCATGTCCCCGCCAAGGGTTTCTACCCGGATCAGGTCTTTGTCTGTCAGGCCTTTTGCGCGCACAAAGGCGGCAAAACAGCGTGCGCCATTGCCACACTGGCCGACTTCCCCACCATCCGCATTCATGATGCGGTATTTAAAATCGATCTCTGCCCGGTCTGATTTTTCCACGATCAAAATCTGGTCACAACCAATCCCGAAATGTCGGTCGGCAATGGCCTTGGCTTGCACGGCAGACAGGGGATAATCCTGGTCGGTAAAATCCAGCACTACGAAGTCATTGCCCAAGCCGTGCATTTTCGTGAAAGGTAATTTCATAGTTGTAATTTAACCATATAATAAGTGCTCGATATATTCGTCAGACCATCTAAATGAAAATCGACTGGACAGAAATCACCACCGTGTTGCTCGATATGGACGGCACCCTGTTGGATCTGCATTTCGATAACTATTTTTGGCAACACTACGTGCCGCAGGTGTACTCGGTTAAGCATGAGCTGCCTGCGGTTGCTGCCCGCGAGCACATCGAGCCCTTGCTGGCCTCGCATGAAGGAACCTTGAACTGGTATTGCGTGGATTTTTGGTCAGAGCAGTTAGGCCTGGATATCATGCAACTCAAGGCCGACGTTTCGCACAAGATCGCCTACCTGCCATCTGCCCAGGCATTTCTGCAATACTGCCGTGAAGAGATTGGCGATGTGCGGCTGATCACCAACGGTCACCGCAAGGTGCTTAATTTGAAACAGTCGATAACCGGCCTGGATCAATACTTTGATCAGATGGTTTGTTCTCACGAATTGGGCGCACCAAAGGAAGACCAGGCTTTCTGGTCCCTGTTGCAGGAGCAAAAGGGCTTTGAGCCATCACGAACATTGTTTATCGACGACAGTGAGCGGGTGTTGGATTCGGCCCATGAATACGGGATAGGGCAAATTTTCAGTATCGCCAAACCAGATTCCAGAAAGGAGCGCGGCAAGCCCAGCAAGTTCCCAATGCTTGAGAACCTGATTTAGTTTTCTTTTGGCTGGGCAGTCGTGTCCTTTGGTGTAAGCGGCGCAAATTTTCCATCACGCAGAAATGCCTGGATTTGCGCTATTACCAAGTCGTTTCTCATCATAAAAGTGTGTGTCACCGGCAACACCAAGTGGTCAGTCAGGCCGTCAACCTTGCTCCTGGCCACCGAAACCTTGCCATCATGATCGCCAGGAAAGACTTCAGCAAAACTTGGTCGAAAATTCTTGTTGCCCGCAATCACTCCAACGGTAAAATTCACCGCCCCCAACTTGATCGGCACACTGTTAGGGTCGGTACCCAGCTGCTTGCCGGCCGGTCCATTGTAGTAATCGACTATCGGGTTGCCACTAAGTTGGTCAGCCAGCTCGCTGCCCTGGTTGGGCGGACCCAGCATAACTGTGTTGCCCAGCATGGGGATTTCATTGTTGTGTAAATACTGCCGTACCAGGATGCCGCCCAGTGAGTGCGTCACAAAATGAATGTTGCCACCACCGGTGCACTGTTTTAAGGCTGGCGGGATAGCCAGTTCAGCCAGCGTTTCAATAGGATGTTTGCGCGAGGGATAGCCCTGGTTAATCACTCGGTAGTCGTCTTTCAACACATGGGCAATTTTCCGCATCGATCGCGACGTACGGGCCAAGCCATGCAAGAGAATCACGCAATCCTCAGTCTGCTTTTCGGCGAGTTCAGATTCTGCTGCCGCTGTGGTTGAAATGGAAGTCATCGCACTCATCAGCCACAGTATCGGGATTATTCCACTAATGACAAATTGGCGTAGGCCAGTACCAACCATTTGCTGCCCACCTCACTGAAATTGATTTGAATGCGGGCGTACTCTCCCTGCCCTTCGAGGTTAACCACTACGCCACTGCCGAACTTGGGATGGTCGACATTGACGCCCACCGCGATGCCGCTTTCATGCACGCTTTGATCATCTACCCAGGCCGAGTGCTCGCGGCGTGGCGCCTGGTAGGTGGTCTTGGGCCGCGCGCGGATCTCGGTCATCAACTCATCCGGTATTTCGCCCAAAAACCGCGAGGGCGAAGTGTATTTCTCCGAGCCATAGAGCCGCCTGAGTTCTGCATAGGTAAGCCACAGCTGCTGCATGGCACGGGTCATGCCGACATAGCATAAACGGCGTTCCTCCTCGAGTCGGCCAGAGCCTTCTTCCAGCGAGCGTTGGTGTGGGAACAGGCCTTCTTCCATGCCGGTTAGAAACACCAGTGGAAACTCCAGGCCTTTGGCTGAGTGCAGGCTCATCAATTGCACGCAGTCTTCCCATTCTTCCGCCTGACCTTCGCCGGCCTCTAACGCGGCATGCGCCAGGAACGACGCCAGTGGTGGTAGATCGTCTTCGGTTTCTTCGATCTCGTAGCCGCGCGCGGCTGTTATCAGCTCTTGCAGGTTTTCCACGCGTGCCTGGCCCTTTTCTCCTTTGTCTTTCTGGTAGTGTTCTATCAGCTCGCTTAGATCCAGCATGATTTCGATTTGTTGAAACAAATCCTGATCGACAATTTGCAGAGAGATTTCCTGCACCAGGTTAACAAACACGCCTAGTGCTGATTTGGCCCGACTGGAGAGCTGCGTACTGGATACCAGTTGCGTGCTGGCCTCCCACATGGAAAGCTGGTTTTGCCGTGCGTACTCGCGCACCAGGTCAACGGTTTTGTTGCCGATGCCGCGCGTTGGCGTGTTCACAATGCGCTCGAAAGAAGGGTCATCATCGCGCCGCGTGGCCAGGCGCAAATAGGCCAGAGCATCTTTGATTTCTGCACGCTCGAAGAAACGCAGGCCACCGTAGACCCGGTATGGCATGCCTTTGTTCAGCAAAACTTCTTCAAATACCCGTGACTGCGCATTGGAGCGATAGAGAATCGCCACCTCGGCACGCAGCCCGCCCTGGTCGACCCAGGCCTGGATCTGATCGATGATAAACCGCGCTTCGTCTTGTTCATTGTAGGCGGTATACAGCTTGACTGGTTCACCTTCCTCACCAGCAGTCCATAGCTCCTTGCCCAGGCGGGAACCATTGTTCTTGATCACGGCATTGGCCGCGTCGAGGATGTGGGTGGTGGAACGGTAATTCTGTTCCAGCCGAATCATCCGGGTATCCGGAAAATCCTGTTCAAACTGCAGAATGTTCTCAACGCGAGCGCCGCGCCAACCGTAGATCGATTGATCATCATCACCAACGGCGAACAAATTGTGCGTGCCCTGCACCAGCAGTTTCAGCCAGGCGTATTGAATGGCATTGGTGTCCTGGAACTCGTCAACCAACACATGTTGAAAACGGCTTTGATACCGCTCACGCAACACATCGTTATTTTTTAATAACTCATACGCCCGCAACAACAGTTCAGAAAAATCGATCAGGCCAAAGCGTTGGCATAAACCTTCATAATGGGCGTACACCGCCAGCAGCGTTTGCTGTTGCGAGTCATTGCTGGGTGGCACATGCGAGGGTCGTCGCCCTTCTTCTTTGTGGCCGTTGATATACCACTGCAGCTGTCGCGGCGGCCAGTAAGCCTCGTCCAACGCCAGTTCTTTCAGACTGCGTTTGATCATGCGCAGCTGGTCATCGCTGTCGAGGATCTGAAACGCCTGCGGCAGATTGGCTTCTTTATAGTGTTGCCGCAACAGGCGGTGCGCCAGGCTGTGAAAGGTGCCAATCCACATGCCCCCCATGGGAATTCCGAGTAAATCTTCAATGCGCCCGCGCATCTCACGACTGGCTTTATTGGTAAAAGTAACCGCCAGGATGGACAGCGGCGATACCTGGTGGGCTTCGACCAGGTAAGCGATGCGGGAAGTAAGCACCCGAGTTTTGCCACTGCCGGCTCCTGCGAGTACCAACACGGGTGACGGAGGCGCGGCGACCGCTTCGCGCTGAGCGTCGTTCAGCTCATTGAAAATATGCGAGATATCCATGGCGGACGCTTACAACAACTATTCCACGGTAACAGACTTCGCCAGGTTACGTGGTTTGTCGATGTCCGTGCCTTTTAACAGGGCTACGTGGTAGGACAGCAGCTGCAAGGGGATGGTGTAAATGATGGGTGCAATGTAGTTATTCACCGGGGCGACATTCAACACCATGGTTTCATCATCGGACTCAATCCCGGAATGCACATCGGCAAATACAAACAAGCGCCCCCCGCGTGCGCGAACCTCCTCGAGATTGGATTTCAGTTTTTCCAACAGCTCGTCATTGGGGGCTACCGCCACCACTGGCATGTCTTCGTCAACCAGGGCCAGCGGACCGTGCTTTAATTCGCCAGCCGCATAGGCTTCAGCATGAATATAGGAGATTTCCTTAAGCTTAAGTGCGCCTTCTACGGCGATAGGGAAATGGGCGCCACGCCCCAGGAACAGCGTGTGTTGCTTATCGGCAAAATGTTTCGACATGGCGATAATTTCTTGCTCCAGGTTCAGCGCATGTTCGATCTGGCTCGGGAGCGTACGCAGTTCGCGAACAATATCCTGCTCTAGCTTATCGCCTTCATAGGACAGGCCCAGGCGCCGTCGTCGCAAGCAAATCGCCAACATCAGCAGGGTCACCAACTGGGTGGTAAAGGCCTTGGTCGAGGCTACGCCGATTTCGCGCCCGGCATGAGTAAAAATGGTTAGGTCGCTGGCGCGTACGAGCGAGCTTTCTGGTGCATTGCAGATACACAGGGTGTTGCTGTAGCCCATGCCCTTAGCCATCTCCAGCGCAGCCATGGTGTCCAGCGTTTCGCCCGACTGAGAAATCGTCACCAGCAAGGTACCGTCGTTGACCACGTGCTTGCGGTAGCGGTATTCACTCGCGATCTCAACGTCGCAACGAATGCCAAACTCTTCAAACCAGTAACGCGCCACGCAAGCAGCATTGTAGCTGGTGCCACAGGCGATGATTTTCAACTCCTTGGCATTGTCAAAAATTTCCTTAGCATTCTCCCCAAAGGGGATTTCCAGCACCGTGTTGGCGCCCAGGCGGCCTTCCAGGGTTTCGGTAATCGCCCGGGTCTGCTCATGAATCTCTTTCTTCATGAAGTGTGTATAGCCACCGAGTTCGGTTTCATCGTCGCTTAAGGTGCTGGTCAACACCTGCCGTTCCACAACCTGGCGATCGCGATCATAAATGGTGATTCCGGTACTGCTGACATCGGCAATATCGCCGTCTTCGAGCACCATGTACTCTTTGCACACTGGGATCAAAGCAGACATATCGGAGGCAATGAAATTTTCGCCATTGCCAATGCCAACCAGCAATGGTGAGCCACTGCGGGCAGCCACCAGCCGGTCCGGCTCTTGTTTCGATACCACGCCCAGGCCATAGGCACCATGGATTTCGTCCACGGTGTTCTGCACCGCCAGCAACAGGTCGGCACCGTTCTGCATGTGCAGATCAATTTGATGCACGATCACCTCGGTGTCGGTTTCCGAGCTGAAGGGAAACCCCTTTTCCTTTTGCACCACCCGTAATTCCTGGTGATTCTCAATAATGCCATTGTGCACCACCGCTACCTGGTGTGAGCTGGTGTGGGGGTGGGCATTATGTTCGGCTGGTCGGCCGTGGGTGGCCCAGCGCGTGTGGGCAATGCCAATGTTGCCGCTGATGCCGGTACTGATAGCTTCCAGTGACGCCACGCGGCCCACACTGCGTCGCATATCCAAGTTGTCTTCCTGGTCAACCACGGCAATCCCTGCCGAATCATAGCCGCGATACTCCAGCCGTTTTAGCCCGTCAATTAATACTGAGGTGATGTCACGCTTTGCTACCGCGCCTACAATTCCACACATGCTGTTTGTCTACCTATTTGTTCACGGTATTACCCGTTCGGGTATTACTTGGGAGTTTTCTTCGGTCGTTGCCAGCCGTCAATCTGGCGTTGTTTGCCGCGGCTGATCGCCAGCTGATCTTTTTCAACTTTATTGGTAATGGTTGAGCCAGCGCCAATGGTCGCACCTTCCTCTATCTCCACCGGGGCGACCAGCTGGCTGTCTGAGCCAACAAAGACGTCGTCTCCAATCGTGGTTTGATGTTTATTCGCGCCGTCATAATTACAGGTGATCACACCCGCGCCGATATTGGTGTTTTTGCCGACGGTGGCATCGCCCACATAGCTTAAATGATTAGCCTTGGCGCCCTCATCCAGCTTGGCATTCTTGGTTTCAACAAAGTTACCAATGCGTACCTGATTGCCCAATTGCGTGCCGGGTCTGAGCCGCGCAAAGGGGCCAACGTTGACATGTTCGCCAATCACCACCTGCTCGAGTACCGAGTTGGCATGAATATGACTATCGTCACCAACGTCACTGGCCGTGATGACACAGTTGGGTGCGATATGCACATTGCTGCCGATCGATGTGGGGCCTTCCAGCACCACGTTTACATCGATAACGGTATCGCGGCCGATACTGACGTCACCGCGAATGTCGATCCGGTGCGGATCAATAATGGTTACCCCGGATTCCATCAAGGCTTTGGCTTGTTGCTGCTGATACAGGCATTCTACTCGTGCGAGCTGCACGCGGCTGTTAATGCCCTCCACCTCGAAATTATCTTCGGGCTGATAGGCGGTGACCGGGTTACCTTGTTCATGCGCAATGGCCACAATATCGGTCAGGTAGTACTCTTGTTGGGCATTGTCATTATTCACCTGCCCCAGCCAGTAGTTCAAATCGGCGGCGCGGGCACATAGAATGCCGGAATTGATTTCCCTGATCGCGCGTTGTTCGGCGGAGGCATCCTTTTGCTCAACGATGCCACACACGCCGTCACTTTCATCCCGCAGTATCCGCCCCAGCCCGGTGGGGTCGTCAACAATGGCGGTCAGCAGGGCCAGGGGGAAGGCTTCCATCGCTGCCACCATAGGTGCCAGGGTGGTGCTGCGAATCAAGGGGACGTCGGCGGTGAGCATGAGCACGTTGGCAGTTTCATCGATGGCTGGCAGCACCTGTTGCACTGCATGGCCGGTCCCCAGCTGTTCTTTCTGTTCCACCCAGTGAATATCCTGGCCTGCAAACGCTGCCATCACCTCATCTTTGCCATGACCAACCACCACGTGAATCTTGTCTGGGTCAAGCACTGCTGCGGCATCCAGCACATGACCCAATAGGGGCTTGCCCGCAACTCGATGCAAAACCTTGGGTAGTGCAGAGCGCATGCGGCTGCCTTTTCCGGCAGCGAGAACAACGATTTCAAGAGCGTGTTTGGCCATGTTTCAGGTGCGAGATTGATTCCGGACTCCGCCCATTTTTGGTGGCGGAGAGTGCTAATGCAGGATAGGCAGATTCTATCAAACAACGCCGCCCAGCGTGGCAGATTTCAGGCAGGCCTAAAGTTACCATTGGCGCCGGAGCAGGCGCTATAATTAACCGACTGTTAATCTCCTGCCTTGCTATCGTGCCAGCCCTGAATGATTCCAATCCAGCCGCGAATCCGCGTATCGCCTATACCCTGGGCGAGCCGGCCGGTATTGGTGCGGACATTATTCTACAGGTAAGCCAACAACAGGCACTGACCGACCTGGTTTGTATTGGCGATACGCGTTTACTTGGAGCCCGGGCTGCGGCGTTGAATTTGTCGGTCACGCTGCTGGCGTACCCGGCCCAACCCCAGGGCCCGGCAGAACTCTGTGTTTATCACCATCCGTTACCCAATCACACGGTATTGGGCGATGCGGATGTCGCGAATGCCGAGGCAGTCATAAAGAGCCTGGATGTGGCCATCGACGGTTGCCTGGAGGGTGAGTTTGCTGCCATGGTCACTGGCCCACTCCACAAAGGCGTGATCAATGATTCAGGCCGCGCTTTTTCTGGTCACACAGAGTACCTGGCTGAACGCACTGGGGCGTCATTGCCGGTCATGTTGCTGGCCACCGAGGAACTGCGCGTGGCGCTGGTGACCACGCATTTACCATTGAAAGACGTGAGCACTGCTGTCACCGATACTCGCATCAAGCAGGTCTGCACTATTCTGGATCAAGACCTGCGGGAAAAATACGGCATTGAACAACCGCGTATCCTGGTTTGTGGCTTGAACCCCCACGCCGGAGAAGGCGGCCACCTGGGCCGGGAAGAAATCGAGACAATTAGCCCGGCACTCGAGGCGCTGCGAGAACAAGGCCTGGATATCGTAGGGCCACTCCCCGCTGACACACTGTTTACGCCCAAATATCTCGCTAACGCCGATGCCGCCCTGGCCATGTACCATGACCAGGGACTGCCGGTGCTGAAAGCGCTGGGCTTTGGCCGGGCGGCCAACATCACCTTGGGCTTGCCGATCATTCGCACATCCGTGGATCATGGCACTGCCTTTGACTTGGCGGGATCTGGGACAGCAGATACCGGCAGCCTGGAAACTGCAATCGCGGTAGCCCGGCAGATGAGCAAGGCCTCGCTGGAACGGGCATCATGAGCCAACACTTTGCTGCCCCACGCAAAGCCCTGGGACAAAACTTTTTACAAGACCCTAATATCATTCGCAAGATTGTCGCCAGCCTCAATATACAGGCAGGGGATGTGGTGGTGGAGATCGGCCCGGGCCGTGGCGCCTTAACCGAGCTAATATTGCCGCTGGCCCACCAGTCACACCTGATCGAGTTTGATCGCGACCTGGCCCAGTACTGGCGAGAACGTGCACAAACGGCGGATAATTTGCACGTGTATGAACAAGACATCCTCAACTTTGACCTGCGTACTGAGCTGCGGGACAGTACCGCCAGTCAGCGACTGAAGGTGATCGGCAACTTACCCTATAATATTTCCAGCCCGGTGCTGTTTCACCTGATGGGCTATGCCGACCAGGTTGAGCAACAGGTGGTCATGCTGCAGAAGGAAGTCGTGGATCGCATGAGTGCCAGCCCCGGCAGCAAGCAGTACGGACGCCTGTCGGTGATGCTGCAATATCGCTACCAGATCGAGAAGCTGTTTTCAGTACCGGCCAGCGCCTTCTTCCCGCCACCTAAAGTGGATTCCGCCATTGCGCGTTTAACGCCCAGGGATCGCATCGACACGCCTGCTGAAAATCTCGATGATTTTGGCCTGATCGTGAAGCAGGCATTTTCCCAGCGTCGTAAAACCATTCGCAACACGCTTAAGAAACACCTCTCAGCAGAGCAGCTGGAGCAGCAAGGTGTTGATCCAGCATGCCGTGCAGAAACGTTGGCGGTGGACAGTTTTGTGCGCCTGGCCAATCTTTACAGCACCGTTAAACAAGGCCATCATGGCTGAACTTATCAGTAATCGTTTACCAGCAATCGTTTATAAGGAGAACACATGAAACTACTCGCAACCCTGTTAGTACTCTTTGTCGCGGTGTCGCACGTCGGCATCATGATCCTGGAAATGTTTTACTGGGATCATCCGGTTGGGCGCGAGATTTTCTCAATGACGCCTGAGCAATCTGCCACCTCCGCGGTACTGGCCATGAACCAGGGTTTGTATAACGGCTTCCTGGCCGCCGGTTTGTTCTGGGGTTTGCTCTCAAGCCGTTTCGATGTGAAACGATTTTTTCTTTGCTGCGTCATCGTTGCCGGGGTATTTGGAGCAGCCACGGCCAAAGGTTCCATCCTGTTCACCCAGGCCATGCCAGCGGCCATCGCTCTGCTGGTGCTCTACCTGGCCAACCGCCAAAGCGACTAAGCGAGTCGCGTTATGGAGCTGGCGGGGGTATTGAAGCGGCTCGAGGCCCTGGCTGAGCCCGAGAAGATCGCGTTCAAGCAAGAAAAGTTTGGCATTGCTGCTAACAACTCACTGGGCATCTACCAAAAGGATTTAAAGGAGCTTGCGCGGCAAATTGGCAAGAACGATGAGCTGGCTCTGGCCCTGTACGATACCGGCATTTACGAAGCCCGGCTGCTTACCAGCCGCTTGTACAACCCCAAGAAAATTACCCGCCAGCAAATGAATAAATGGGCGCGGGAGTTCGAGAACTGGGAGATTTGCGATTCCTTCAGCATGGGTTTTTTCACCGCCAGCCCATATGCGTTGGAGAAAGCCTTGCAATGGTCAGACCACAAAAAGGAATTTATAAAGCGAGCTGCCTTCGCCATGATGGCCAGCTACGGCTTCGTTAATAAACAGGATACCAACGAGGTGTTCGAACAATTTTTCCCGCTGATAGAGCGGGAGAGTTGGGACGAGCGAATCTATGTGAAAAAGGCGGTGAACTGGGCATTGCGTAGCATAGGCAAGCGCAATGTTGATTTGCAGGAACAGGCGATCGAGGTAGCGCATCGCATTGCAGCCCAGGGCAGCAAGCCCGCGTTATGGATAGCCAAAGACGCCTTACGCGAATTACAAAAGCCGAGCGTTAAAATCCAGGACCATCCCAGGTCAATCTATCGCGCTTGATTCCCAGGCCGCTGAGCCTGAGTTTCTTACCAGCTTTCTGTGTGCGGGCGCAGATCCACCTCAAAGGTCCAGGCGGATGGGTCTTGTTGTGTCAGCGCGTAATAGGTATCCGCAATCGCTTCGGCTTTCAGGAAAAAATCATCCGGCTTGTCGGGCAGGCGCTCACGAGTGCGCGGAATATCAATAATGCCATCAACAATCACCAGGGCCACATGCACGCCCTGGCTCGCATGGGAGCGCGCGAGGGATTGAGCCAGGCTGCGTTGCGCGGCCTTGGCCGAGCTGAACGCGGTAAAATTTGCGCCGCCGCGTAGCGACGCGGTCGCACCAGTGATTACCAGGTTGCCACCACCCTGCTCGATCATGTTCGGTATCACTGCTTGGGCAACGCAGAGTAAACCGAGTGAATTGATACGCCAGGCCATTTCAAAGTCATCCTGACTCACCTCCATCGGGCCGCCAAACAGGCCGGAACCTGCATTGTAAATAACCGTCTGCGGGGTTCCATGGCTGTCCAGGATGTCCTCGAAAACTTTGGCAATAGCATCGGGGTCCGACAAGTCGCAGGCATATGACAATATGTCTGCATCACCACTGGCGTATTCTTGCAGGCGTTGTAAGTCCCTGGCCAGGATAGCAACGCGATATCCTGCCTGGCGAAAGCGGTGGCAACATGCCATGCCGGTGCCAGGCCCCACACCGGCCACAATGCATAAAGGCTGAGTCATAACAGGGTCTCCCGATTTCCAAATCTCATTTCAGCGTGTAGAAGAACACACCGCTATTGAACTATGTTGCCGGACAGGCATCAAGCGGTGCGAGAATCATACCAGTTTGTCATCCAAGTTTTTAAACCGGATGGCTTCGACTAGAATGGAGTAACGCAATGGTCCACACCCCTTGCTCAGAAAACCATGCAACGCAGACAAGTTCTTAAAATAGGTGCTCTCGGCGCTGGCACCGCCGGCCTGGCGGCGCTTGGCTATCGATTTTTGCCACCTGCCCCGAGCAAGGAGTTGGCCTCAGTGCAGTCACTGACGGTGCAACTTTATGACTCGTTGGACAGCGAGCAACGGGATGCGCTGATGGTGGAGTACGATCACCCCTTCCGCCAGTATCACAACCGCGGCGTTTGGGGCGGCGGTCAGCTGTTGGCCACGGCGGGATTTTCCCGGCAGCAATTGTCGCTGGCAACCGACCTGATGTATGCCGGTTTGTCGGAAGCAGGGCGAAGCATATTGCCAAACCAGTTCTTTTTAAAATTGCCAGACGTATTGGCAACCAACCTGTTGGTCTGCGGAGATCCCTATTCAGATCAGTGCCAGGCCCTATTCACCGGACCGCATTTGAATTTGCGCGTGGGCGGTAAGAATACCGAAGGCGTGGCCTTTGGCGGGCCGCAAGTGTATGGCGACCAACGCGGCGATGCCAAGGGCGGCCTGCCGGGCAATAATTATTTACCGCAATTACGAATCGCGACCGAGTTGTTTGATTCATTGCCCGCAGAACTTCAGCAGCAAGCTGTATTGGCAAACTCACCGATACAAACCCAGATCGAACTGCAAGGTCGCAATGGCGAGTTCCACGGCGTGCCGGTGGCAGAGCTGGATCAGGACGCACGTGCCAAGGTGAATGAATTCATCAAGCAGGTCTTCCTGGCTTACCCAAGTGCTGACGTGGCCTATGCGTGGGAGTGTTTGGGCGCTAATGGCGGACCGGATGCGCTGTATCTAAGCTACTACCAGGACAGCACCTACCCGGACAGCTCGCTCTATCAAAACATTCGCCTGGAAGGCCCGGCCGCGGTTTTCTATTTCAGAGGGCACCCACATGTGCACGCATTTTTTAACGTGGCAATGGATGGCGATACGCCATTATCAGTGGGTGAAAAACTGGGCTACAACCCGGAAGTACTCGAAGGGGAAAAACTCAAGGCCGTGTTCGAGCAGGCCATGCAGGCTAACGGTAAGACCGATTTCACCTACTACGACCTGGACAGCGCGGTTGGTAAATTGCGAGCGGGAGACATAAGAACCGGTGATATCTACAACGCTGAAAGCTGGCAAAACGAGGTTGTTTACCTAAAGGTCAGGGGCAAAGAGTTGGGCGGAGAACTCGCTACGCAATTAGAGCAGCGGGGAACGAGCATAGATCCCGCACGGGAATACCGCATCGCGACCACCGACTACGTTGCCAACAACTTACTTGAGAAATCAATCGGTGTCGGATCGAAACAGGAGACGGGCGGAATGCTGCGCGATCAGCTGATCGATCACTTCTCGGTCATGCTATAACGCAATCCGAGCAAAAAGCTGCCTAATGGCGGTCTAGCCAGGCAATAACCTGGGCATAGATGTCTTCGGCTTCGGGCTCATTGAAAATCTCGTGGTAGAGTCCATCGTAGATCTCAATTTCCTTGTCTTCGGAACTGATCGAGTCGAATAATAACTGCGAACCCTCGGGCGCGGTCATCACATCCTCGCCGCCGTGCATAATCCGGATCGGCAGAATGATCTCACCGGCGCGGGTACGACACTCTTCCATGGTGTTGAACATTTCCACCAGGAACCGTGCAGAGAGTTTGCCCTTGTTAACCAGCGGATCATTCATATAGGTTTCCACAACTTTTTCGTCCCGGCTAATGCCAGACGCATCCAGCACCAACATGCCAGCCTTGGGCGCAATGGTGGCCACGCCCTTGATGATGGCAACCTGCCAGCCCGGGGGTTCTTGTGGGCTTTGGATAGCGGCGCCTGAGAGTAAGGCACCCTGGAATAATGACTGGTGATCGAGCAATATATGCGTGGCGATTAATCCACCCATGCTGTGGCCCAGCAGAAACACCGGGGCATCGGGATACCACGCAGAGGCTTTCTCATGCAGTGTGAGCGCCGCATTTCGATAATCTTCGAAGCGATCAATGTGACCACGCACACCTTCTGATTGACCATGGCCGGGCAAGTCCATCGAGCACAATGCATAACCGGCGTTGTTCAGCGCAGCAGCGATGGCGTTATACCGCTCACAATGTTCGCCCAAACCGTGCACCAGGACCACCACGCCTTTGCAATTGCTGGCGGGCCAGTGGCGGTAGTAAAGGCCGTTTTCTGTGCTGTGTGTATCGCTCATGGAGTTACCTGTTTATTGATTAGGTGCTGTCGGCTGATTTCAACGGATTATAACCGATGCAATTTGCTAATGACCCGCAAATAGAAAGCTGCTTTTAGCGTGCGCCTGCTTGTGCAGCTCAGAGTGTTCTCGTTGTGATAATCCCTGGCTGAACTGATGTTGCAGGCCCTCAATCTCGTCGGCCCGATTACCATGACGCAAAACCTCAACCAACTTTTGTACATCATTGAGCAGGGTATCCACGATGTGCTGCTCAAACTTGGCATTATCAAACGCGGGGTCAATGTCCTTGAGGCGACCGGCTTCATCAAATACCGCGAATAACTCGCTCAGTTTCGCGGATGGCTCGGTAAGCAACTGGTTGCACACGTCCCAGTACTCCCCCAGGATTAAATCATCCCAGACATATTTCACCAGCTTGGCAGCGGATTTCGGTTGGCCATGGTGCAGTTCCAAAAACTGTGCCAGTGCCTCGGCTTCCAGGCCAAGGTGGCGACAAATACTCAGGTAATCGTGGAACTGCTCTGGCTGGCGTTCTTCCACATAGGCACCCAGGGTTTCGTGTTTCTTGGCTTCCAGTCGTTTCTTTGCGCCCGGGAATTCCATGGCCAGCTCGGCCCAGCCCTGCAGGCAGTGCGATAAGCGCACCCCGTACAAGGCATAGGGGTCATCATCCAGGGCATGGTCAAAGAACTGCTCGTAAAAGTTCAGCGCACTGACAAAATCGCCAGCCTGGTGAGCCAGCTGCGCGTCCTGCAAAACGTTGATGATGTCGGGTTTGTCGATCACGGCGCTGAAGGGGATCGCTCGGTGCCGTCTAGATCATGCCCAGTTCCAGCTTGGCTTCCTCTGACATATTGGCCATGGTCCAGGGCGGGTCAAAAGTCAGTTCAACCCGGGCGTCGGACACACCCACCACGCTTTTCACCGCGTTTTCAACGATGCCGGGAAAGGTCTCTGCGACCGGGCAGCCCGGAGCGGTCAGCGTCATGCTGACATCAACAAAGAAGTTTTCATCCACCTTAAAGCCATAGATCAAACCCAGGTCAAAAATGTTGACGGGAATCTCTGGATCGTAAACGGTGCGCAGTGCCTCGATGATGAGTGGCCCTAATGATTCTGGCGTTGGTGGCCCGTCAGGCACAGTCGCCTTGCTGGGTTTGGCGGTTTCAGCGTCCGGGTTTGGATTGGTGAAATTCCAGTTCATGGTGTCATTATTCATGGTTATGCTTCTCTGCGGATTCTCTCTATGCAATAAGCCTAAGCAATATCTTTAAGCGAGGATAGCTGCGGCCTTCTTGATGGCGGCGACCAGCGCATCCATATCCGCTTTGTTGTTGTACAGGGCAACCGACGCACGAGTGGTGGCATTCAGGCCAAAGAATTCCATCACCGGCATCGCGCAATGATGGCCAACCCGCACCGCCACACCCTGGTGGTCCAGCAGGGTTCCCAGATCAGACGCGTGCACGCCTTCCAGTTTGAACGAAATGATGCTGGCTTTTTCTTTTGCCGTACCAATAATGCGCAAGCCGTCGATCTCGAGCATTTTCTCAGTGGCGTATTCCAACACCTCGTGTTCATGGCGGGCTATCTCGGCAATACCCAGCGAGGTAATGTAGTCAATTCCCGCGGCCAGGCCAATGGCGCCGGCAATGTTGGGCGTGCCCGCCTCGAACTTGTGCGGCACTTCGTTATAGGTGGTGCCCGAAAAGCTGACAACTTTAATCATTTCGCCGCCACTTTGATACGGCGGCATGGCATCAAGTAATTCGCGCTTGCCATACAGTACGCCAATCCCGGTGGGGCTGAACAACTTATGCCCGGAAAACGCGTAGAAATCGCAATCCAGTGCCTGCACGTCTACTTCGGTGTGTGCGACCGCCTGTGCGCCATCCACCAGCACCCTGGCCCCGACCGTATGGGCGGCGTCAATCATTTTCTTCAAGGGCGTGATGGTGCCAAGCGCATTAGACAGCTGGGTGATTGCCAACAGTTTGGTCTTGTCGCTGAGCAGCTTTTCAAATTCCTCGTAGATCAGCTCGCCTTCCTGGTTGATCGGGATCACTTTCAGCACAATCCCGATCTGTTCCTCCAGCAATTGCCAGGGCACAATATTGGAGTGATGCTCCATGGCCGAGATCAGGACTTCATCACCTGCCGTAAAATTAGCCCGTGCGTAACTGTACGCTAACAGGTTAATCGCCTCGGTGGTGCCGCGAGTGAAAATGATCTCGCTATCGCTGTGGGCGTTTATAAACTTTTGTACCGTGGTGCGAGCCGCTTCAAAGCGATCGGTTGCGCGTTGGCTTAGCTCATGGATGCCGCGGTGCACATTGGCATTGTCCTGTTGATAGAACTCAGCCACGGTGTCGATAACAATCTGTGGTTTTTGTGTGGAGGCGCCGTTATCCAGGTAGACCAACGGGTGACCAGAAATTTCCTGGTGCAGGATCGGAAAATCCTGGCGCACGCGCTCGACATCAAAACCTGTGCTGTTTGCTGTGGGTGGGGTGACTGCGGCGATACTCATAGTCGTTCTCTCGTTAATTGCCCGGAGTGAGTGCCTAGAGCAACTCTTCCAAACCGCTGAGCAAATGTCCGGCGATAATATGGGTAAGTTCCTGGCGAATCGATTCCAGCTGGATGCGCTCAATCACCTCGTTGGCAAACGCAAAGGTCAGCAGGGCCTTCGCAGAGGCTGCATCAATACCACGGGAGCGCAGGTAAAACATCGATTTGGGGTCGAGTTGACCGACGGTAGCGCCGTGTGAACATTTCACATCATCGGCATAAATTTCCAGTTGCGGCTTGGTGTCGGCTTCAGCATCTTTCGACAGCAACAGATTATTGTTTTGCTGGTCAGCATTGGTCTGCTGGGCATCCTGGGCGACGATAATGCGGCCGCGGAACACACTGCGCGAATGGTCATCCAGGATTGATTTGTAATACTCGTCACTGGTGCAATGGGGCACCGCATGATTCACTTCGGTATGGTTGTCCACGTGGCGCCGACCGTGACCAATGACCAGGCCGTTCATCTCCACATGGCCGCCCTGCCCGAGCAGGTAACAATTAATATCATTGCGTGTGACCAGGCCACTGAGAGCAATATTGTGACTCTTAACCGTGGCATGACCGCCTTGCTTGATAAACACCGCGCCCATGTGGAACGCTTCTTCGGCTTCCTGTTGCAACTTGTAGTGATCGACGTGGGCATTGTCGGCAGCGTGAATCTCGGTCACCGAATTGTTCAGATACACCGCGCCGTCTGCGCCTATATGACGTTCGACAATTCTGCACTGGCTATTCGCGCCCGCTACAACCAGGTTGCGACTATGGCTGATGCGATTGGTCGAATCTTGTGCTGAGCTGCTCACAAACAACACTTCCAATACTTCCTCCAGAACGGCATTCGAGGGCAAGACCAGAACAAACCCGTCCTGGCAGTAAGCGGTGTTCAGGGCAGTAAAACCATGCGGTTCAGCAGGCAAACACCCACCAAACCAGGGCTCCAGAACCTCAGCCTGTTGATCCAAAAGCATGCCCAGGCTACCAACAATGATGCCTTCCGCAACAGTGCCAGGGGACGACAGATCGGCACGATAGTGCCCGTCTACAAACACCAGCCGGTTTGCTTCCGAGTCCGGCAAGCTGACATCCTGGCCCGGGTTAGCGGTATTGAGTGTATAGAGCTTGCTCTTCAGCGCGCGAAGATTGGTATAGCGCCATTGTTCGTCGCGCACACCAGGCAGACCCACCTGTTCGAATTGTGCCAGTGCCGCACTGCGTTGCGCCTGCAGCCAGGGTACGCCGCCGCCGGGCAATGCTGTATTTGCATGCTCGCCCAGCCAGCTGTCGACGCTGTCAGCGGCAATATTGATCGCAGAGTTAACCATTAGCTGGCCTCTTGAAACTCGTTCTCGATCCAGCCATAGCCTTTTTCTTCCAGCTCCAGTGCCAGCGACTTGTCACCCGATTTGACGATTTTTCCATCGGCCAGCACATGCACCTGGTCCGGCACAATGTACTCCAGCAAACGCTGATAGTGGGTTACCACGATCATGGCGCGTTCAGGTGAACGCAGAGCGTTGACCCCGTCGGAAACGGTTTTCAGCGCGTCAATATCCAGCCCGGAGTCCGTTTCATCGAGCAGCGCGAGGGTCGGCTCAAGCATGGCCATTTGCAGAATCTCGTTGCGCTTCTTCTCACCGCCGGAGAAACCGGCATTGACGGAGCGCTTGAGGAATTCCTGCTTCATTTCCACCAGTTCGGCCTTTTGTTTGATCATCTTCAGGAATTCGCCAGCGGTAATTTCCGCTTCACCGCGGTATTTACGAATAGAATTCAACGCAGCCTTGAGCATGGCCATATTGCTGACGCCCGGAATTTCCACCGGGTATTGAAAGGCCAGGAAAATACCTTCGCAGGCGCGCTCATCGGGTTCGAGCTCCGTCAGGTCTTTACCCATGTACTCAATGCTGCCCTGGGTTACCTCGTAGCCTTCGCGACCAGCGACAACATTTGACAGGGTGCTCTTGCCCGAGCCGTTTGGCCCCATGATGGCATGGACTTCGCCAGCTTTAACTTCCAGGTTCAAGCCCTTTAGAATCGGTGTACCAAACACCGACACGTGTAAATCTGTAACTTTTAACATTCTTGCTAACTCATCTAATGTTTGATTTAACCCACCGCACCTTCCAGCGAGATGTCTAATAATTTTTGCGCTTCCACCGCGAACTCCATCGGCAATTCGCGGAAGACTTCCTTGCAAAAGCCGTTCACAATCATTGATACCGCGGCCTCCTCAGACAAACCGCGTTGCTGTAAATAGAACAGTTGGTCCTCGGAAATCTTCGAAGTAGTGGCCTCATGCTCGAGGTTGGCACTTGGGTTCTGCACTTCGACATAAGGGAAAGTATGTGCGCCGCAACGATCGCCCATTAACAGGGAGTCGCATTGCGAGAAGTTGCGCGCATTGTCTGCGCCTTTGAGTACCTTGACCAGGCCGCGATAGGCGTTTTGCCCGTGGCCGGCCGAGATGCCTTTGGAAATAATCGTGCTCGAAGTGTTTTTTCCCATGTGGATCATCTTGGTGCCGGTATCCGCTTGCTGCTTATTGTGCGTCAGCGCTACCGAGTAGAACTCACCCACCGAGTTGTCGCCCTGCAACACCACGCTGGGGTATTTCCAGGTGATGGCCGAGCCAGTTTCAACCTGGGTCCAGGAGATCTTGGAGTTGTCGCCCTTGCACACGCCACGCTTGGTCACAAAGTTGTAAATACCGCCTTTGCCATTTTCATCGCCGGGGTACCAGTTCTGCACGGTGGAGTATTTGATCTCGGCATCTTTGTGTGCGATCAGTTCCACCACTGCCGCATGTAACTGGTTTTCATCGCGCTGGGGAGCAGTACAGCCCTCCAAGTAGCTCACATAGGCGCCCTCTTCGGCAATAATCAGGGTGCGTTCAAACTGGCCGGTGTTCATTTCGTTAATACGGAAATAAGTGGACAGTTCCATCGGGCAGCGCACGCCCTTGGGAATGTAGACAAAGGAACCATCACTGAATACCGCTGAATTCAAGGCCGCGTAATAGTTGTCCTGCACCGGTACCACGCTGCTCAAGTATTTTTTCACCAATTCCGGATGCTCGTGCACGGCTTCGGAAATCGGCATGAAAATCACCCCGGCTTCGGCCAGGGTTTCGCGGAAGGTGGTGCGCACCGAGACGCTGTCGAACACCGCATCCACGGCCACATTCGCCAACATTTTTTGCTCTTCCAGCGGGATCCCCAGTCTTTCATAGGTTTCCAGCAGTTTTGGATCGACCTGGTCCAGGCTCTCCAGCTTGGGCATTTCCTTGGGGGCAGAATAATAGGAGATGTCCTGAAAATCGATCTTTGGGTAATCAATATGTGCCCAGTTTGGCTCCGGCATTTTCTGCCAACGACGAAACGCTTTCAGCCGGTATTCCAGCATGAACTCTGGCTCTTCTTTCTTGGCCGAGATAATACGAATCGTGTCTTCGGTCAACCCGGGCGCAATGGTGTCGGACTCGATGTCAGTGACAAAGCCCTCTTTATACTCGCGCTTGACCAGCTCTTTCAGGTCGCGATTCTTTTCTTCAACGTCAATAGCTTGTGACATGCGGGTTACCTGCTACTTCCAAAATGGATTGGGATATCACCAATTTGTGTGACATCTTGCTGGGTGGCCTTGGTTTGTACATACCGAGAGCGCACCAATTCATTCAATTTTTTGCTGTCGAGAAACTCAAAAAACTCCTGGCTCAGATTATTCCAGAGGCTGTGGGTAAGGCAGGGATCGGTGCTGCTGCACTTGCTGCCACCACCGCAGGTCAAATCGATCTCTTCCTCGGACGCCACCAGGATATCCGCCAGTGAAATCTCTTTATCATCTCGCGCCAGTCGATACCCACCCTTGGGTCCGCGCAAGGATGCAATCAGGCCAGCTTTTCGCAAGCTGCCAAACAATTGCTCCAGGTAGGCCAGCGAAATGTTCTGTCGCTCGGCGATATCAGCCAGGGTCACGCAATCGATCCGGGCATGCAGAGCCAGGTCCATCATCGCGGTAACGGCATAGCGGCCTTTGGTGGTTAATTTCATGGGTTTTCGGTAAAAATTAAAGTAAACCTGAGTAAATTACTCGGGATTGAGAGTATAGGGACACAAATGTGATAATTCAATGAATTAAGCGCTATTTTCCGGTCCTTGCGGGCGGCTATCGAGCTGCTAAAGTGGGGCTTGAAACGGCTTGTTGTTCGTCAAAACTGATTTTGACATTGAAGTATTCGCGAGACTCATCGCGCAGGTTTGAGACTCCTTTGTAAAACGCCAATTGTTTACTGCTGGTGTAGAACCCAATTTCCACCGGTTTGATCAGTAGGCGAATGATCGGGTTGGCGGCGGTCATTTCAAAAACCACTGTGTTGTCCTGTTGTTCCTTCTTGGGGGCGCGACTGATTTGCAGCTTTACCACGCTCATTCGCGCCGGGCTGGCAAAATGGGCTTTCAGGGTTTTTCCGTCTAACAGCTGATCCCAGTTGCGTTCAATAAAGTTGTTAAAGCCGGCATCGATGATCACCTCTTTTTCATCATCAACATCAATGGTTTTCTGTTTTGCGACGCCCTGCCGATTCTCACGAATTGTCAGTGATTGCTGCTCCCGCGCAACCGACTCCTGGTGATCAATAAATTCCTGGATGAGCTCATAGCGGTTGACCCGATCACCTTCGTAGGCCACCTTGCGTTCCGCCAGCAGCCGGTTGTCTGGCGTGGTGTAGCGAGTGGTCATCACAGTTTCACCATTCTCCTCGGCAAAGGAGTGATGTTCGGTATAGAGCGGCACGTTAGTTTTCAAATTCACCGCGGTACCAATCAAATCATGTTGGCTGGCATGGCTCGCCAAGCTGGCGCTCATCGAGAGGAAGATACTGATACTTGCCAGGTGTTTAGTCATCGTCGCGCTCGCTTTGGGGGTTTTTATTAACATGCGGCGATTTTAAAAACGTGTGGTGAATTCACGGTGACAAAAGTGTGAGTATGACGTTCACCTTTGTTGAGATTCGGTTAATAAGATTGTTGTGCGAATTCTTATGCTCAATAAAAAACAGCTCCCGAAGGAGCTGTTTTAGAGACTTCATTTTCTGCGTATCAGAGCATTAACGCGGGATGCGAATTTTCTGACCTGGGAAAATTTTGTCTGGATCTTCGATTACTTCGCGATTTGCTTCGAAAATCTCTGGGTACTTGCTGCCATTGCCAAGGAACTTGGCTGCGATACCCCACAGGGTGTCGCCGCTTTCAATCACATAGTACTCTGGCTCTGGGGCTTCTGGTTCTGGATCAGGCGCAGTCAGGCCATCGCCATTGACAGAGCCCACACCTTTCATATTGCCAGCCATCAAGACAACCTTTTCCTTTGCCTCGATTGAATCGCATGTGCCAGAGATGGTGCACACCTCATCATCCAGTGTCACGCTGAGATCACTCACGCCCGGATTATTGGCTTCAATGTTCTCTTTAATTTGGTCGGCTGCGTTTGCGTCGCCAATACCAAAAACCTTTTTGCCGATATCGGCCGCAAAATCAAATAATCCCATTCTTTCTCCTGCCTGTTCTATCTAGGCCAGTTAGATTTAATTGAAGGTGTTCGCTACTACTGAACGCGGTTAAACAACATACACGGATTGCCGCAAACAATGCAACCGTGCTGGCTGCTTGACACAATGTTTAACTTTTAAATTGATTTTTGTCCAGTAACAGCATCAGCGAGATCGCCAATACGCCCAAAGCAGGCCACCGGCTATCAACCACGGGGCGGCCTCGCTGAGCTGCGCGGTGGGCATCAACCCGCTGAGTTCACCCAGCAGAATCACCGTACCGGTGAGAGCCACCCCAAAGCCCAGCACCTGGTGGAAGCTTGCCAGCCGACGCTGTTGCGCCAGTTGAGCTTGCAGGGCCAGTTCTTTTTCCTGGTGTTCCTTTTGCTGTTTTGAATGTTCGCTGAGCCGTTGCAAATGATCCGGTAACTCAGCTAATACCACTCGCCATCGTGGCCAGTCGCGTTTCAAATCTTGCATCAGGGCTTGCGGCGACAATTGCTCTTTCATCCAGTTTTCCAGGAAGGGTTTGGCGGTATCCCACAGGTTCAGTTGAGGGTAAAGCTGACGCCCTAACCCCTCGATGTTAAGCAAGGTTTTGTACAGCAACACCAATTGCGGCTGCACCGGCATTTCAAAGCGGCGCACGGTCTGGAACAGTTGCACCAGGACCATGCCAAACGAGATCTCGCTGATCGGCTTGGCAAAATTCGGCTCACAAACCATCCGCACTGCTGACTCAAATTCGGCGATATTAGTGTCAGCCGGAATCCACTCAGCGCGCAGATGCGACTCGGCAATGCCGCGATAATCGCGATTGAAAAAGCCCAGCAGCATTTCCGCCAGGTATTGCTTATCGCTCTCGCCCAGCACACCCATAATGCCAAAATCGATAGCAATCCAGCGCCCCTGGTCGGAGACAAAGATATTGCCCGGGTGCATATCGGCGTGAAAGAAATTATCTTCAAAGGCCTGCTTAAAGAAGGTTTCCACCCCGTCGGCGGCCAGCTGCTTCATGTCGTAACCCAGCTCCACCAACTTCGGCACATCGCGCACCGAGGTGCCGTAAATGCGCTCCATGACCATGACCTGGTCGCTGGTGTAGTCCCAATAGACGATTGGCACATAGATAATGTCGTTGCCTTCGAAATTGGCGCCCATCTGCGAACAATTGGCCGCTTCGCGGCGCAGGTCCAGTTCACCATGAATGGTGTTGTCGTAGTCCGCAATCACTTCCAGCGGTCTGAACTGTTTGCCACGGCTCCAGTATTTTTGCAGCAGACCGGCAAAGGTGTACATCACCGACAAGTCTCGTTCGATGCTGACGTGTACATTGGGCCGCAGCACTTTGATGATGACCTCATCGCTGGCCTTGCCGTTCTTACCCAACAAGGCTTTGCCGGGTTGCAGCTTGGCAGCGTGCACCTGGGCCACTGAGGCACTGGCCATGGGCTCTTGCTCTACCGAGGCAAAGATTTCATCAAACTCCTTGCCATAGGCATCGCGAATAATCTGGATTGCCTTATCTGCCGGAAACGCCGGTACCTGGTCCTGCAGTTTGGCCAACTCCTCGGCAATATCAGGTGGCAGCAGGTCCGGGCGGGTAGACAGCGCCTGGCCCAGCTTGATAAACACTGGCCCCAACTCTTCAAGTGCCTGCCGAATTCGAATTGCGCGCGAGTCAGGGTCTTTGGCGCCAAAACCAAACAACAACACACTGAAGAACCGGGCGCCACGATTAAGCTGTAGCTCTCCCAGCAAATCGACGAGCCCGTACTTTTTAATGACTCGGCGAATCTGCCAAAGACGCAACAGCGGAGTTGATTTGCGGCGCATGGTCGGTGTGGCTAGGAGTATTAGAGGTGATTTTGCAGTTGTTGAACGCGTTGTTGCAGGCGCTCCACATCAGCGCGCAGATTATCTACCGCATCCAGGAAGGGTTCCACTTCATCTTTATCGGCTACCACGCCCAGCTCGTCAGTGAGCAGTGTGGAAAGATGCTTACCGATCACACCGCGAGATTCCACGGCCAGTTCCCGGGCTTTATCAAAACCGGTGCTGAGCAGCACCGCCGGGGTTTCCCCCAGGTGCTCGGCCAGCAGGCCTTCCCAATCAATATCCAGGCCCGACAGCACTGAAGCAAAGCGTTGGCCAACGATGGGGTCGCCGTGGATTTCCAGTTCGCCGGTAGCGAGCTCGGCATCTTCAAAGCCGTCTCGACCGATTTTGATCAGCGCACCAATCGTTGCGCTTAAGGTTACGTCGGTTTCAGTATTATCGTTGGAAAACTCCAGGCCATGAGGTTGCGGGCTAACCGTGAGCCGCTGGTTTATCGGGCGGATTTCCAGCGTCATGGATTTGCCCGCCAACTTGGCCAGCCGCTGCTGTGCAGCCGGGTCATATTCCAGGGCATTGTTGCTGGCCAGCTCGAGAAGGTCGATTAACATATCGTGCACAAGCTAGTACTTGTATCCGATGTGCAGGGCAGTAATGCCGCCGGTGAGATTGTGATAGCGGACGCGGTCGAAACCAGCGTCGAGCATCATCTGTTTCAGTTCTTCCTGCGGCGGGTGTTGGCGAATGGATTCCACCAGGTACTGATAACTGTCGCGATCGTCAGAGATCAGTTCACCGAGCATTGGAATGACATTAAAGGAATAGGCGTCATAAACTCGACGAAAGGTCTCGTTGGTGGGTTGCGAAAACTCCAGGACCAGCACGCGGCCGCCCGGTTTAACACAGCGTTGCATTTCCGCCAGCGCCACGTCTTTGTGGGTGACATTGCGCAAGCCGAAACTGATCGTGATGCAGTCGAAATAATTATCTGCAAACGGCAGTTTCTCCGCATTAACCAGGCAAAACTCGGTATTGCCCGCATGACCTGCATCCGCCATGCGACGACGCCCCTGCTCGAGCATTGCGGCATTGATATCGGTCACAAGCACCAGACCTTCATCACCGACCTTGTCGGCAAACTTGATTGATAGATCTGCACTGCCAGCCGCCAGGTCCAACACCTTATGACCGGGTTTGACTCCGCTTTGCGCAACGGTAAACCACTTCCAGGCCCGGTGTACTCCCAGCGACATGGCATCATTCATCACATCGTAATTGCCAGCCACGGTGCGAAACACGTTGCCGACCAGGGTCTGTTTTTCGTTCTCATCGACTTCCTGAAAGCCGAAGTGAGTTTTCTCTTGTTTGTTTGCCATGACTGCGAGGGCCGATGCGCCCTGGTTGGGCTAGCCCAAATAAAAAAGGAACCTTGTATTCTACTGTTTATTCGGCGGCTTGGGTATGCTCACCGGGATCACTGTGGCAGCGTAATATCAGCTAAGATAGTGATCGTTTTCCTGGGCTTCGCGCTCAACACCCGCTTCCGCCAGTCGGTCGAGATAGCGTTGCCACAGTTTTTGTCGTTCGTGGCCGAGTTTATACAATATGTCCCAGGAATAAATACCGGAGTTGTGTGAGTCGCTGAAAATGAGGCGCACAGCATAATTCCCCACCGGCTCGATGGAAACGATATTAACGTCTTCCTTGCCCGTTTGCAGCACCTCCTGACCGGGGCCGTGACCCTGTACCTCCGCCGAGGGTGAGTGCACTCTGAGGTATTCGCAAGGCAAGAAAAAATCCTCGTCTGAATATTTTACTTCCAGCAAGCGTGACTTGCTGTGTAAACGTATATCACTTGGCGTTCTTTGCATCGTTGACTCTCCATCAACCTCAAGGTATCCCGAGTATATCCAACAAAGCAGAAAACAAGAAACACCGAATTTACATTCATTTTCAGCAGAGTAGGAGTGCCATGCTTGTTGATGCATCGTGCTCTGGCGCATAATAGCGGGCAGAAATACACCAACGATAATGGCTCGAAAACAGAATGGAACATTTCAAGATTGTGCTGCCGGCAGACCTCAACGATTACGGCAGCCTGTTCGGCGGCACTCTGCTGAAGTGGGTGGATGAAATTGCCTATATCCGCGTCAGCCTGGATTTTCCGGGTCAGCACTTTGTCACCATCGGGTTGGATCACGTGGAGTTTCGGCACCCCATTCGCCAGGGTCAAATCCTGCGGTTTTGCTGCGAGAAAACCCGCATCGGCCAAACCTCGGTAACCTACAACGTCAAGGTTTACCGGGCGCGTTATGAAACGGATATCAGTGAAGTCCTGTTTGAAAACAACATTACCTTTGTGTGTGTGGACAGCGAAGGCAACAAAGCGAAAATCAAGCAAACCTGAACACGGTTTAATTCGAGTGTTCTCCCCGCGTGCGATAATGGACCCGACTAATCAATAGGAGACAGACCCATGCAGCAAATTTTATTAATAGCGCTGGCACTGATGTTGCCAATGACAGCGTGTGCGCATGAGCTGACCCCAGATCAAGACCATATCAGCGTGATCGGGGTTGGCGAAGTAGAACAGGAACCTGACCAGGCGACCCTGAACATCAGCATCAATGCTCGCCAACCGACCCTGGTGGCGGCCAAGAAGGAAGCCGATCAACGCTACAGCAGCGTGCTGGAAGTGATCAAAAAAGCCGGGATCGATAAGAAGCAGGTCAGGGCTACACGCATTAATGCGCAACCGGAATACGAATGGCGCAGCAATAAACGCGTCTATAAAGGTGAAGTGGTATCCCGTTCCTTGCGAGTCACCATCAATGATTTGGATAAAGTGTCGCCACTTATGCAAGCGCTGGTAGAGAACGGTGTGTCAACCATAGATGGCATGGACACCGGTTTTAAAGACCCCAAAGCCCTGCAACAAAAAGCCCTGGCTGCCGCTGCCGACGATGCCAAAGCCAAGGCGAAATTCCTGGCGGAACGCCTAGACCGCAACCTTGGCGCCGCTTACAAGATAACCGAGCACAATAACAATGCGCCGCAAATGGTGATGCAAGACAGCCCGGTAATGGCGCGCTCGATGGCGGCCGAAGCTGCGCCACCGCCCGAAATGTTTGGCACCCAGAAAGTGCGGGCTACGGTCAACGTCAGCTTTAACCTACTCTAGAGATCAGAACTCAGAACATGGCGATTCGTGTGCTGTTCAAGGCGCTGCTGATTTGCGGGCTGATGCTGGCCATCGCGAGTTATCTAGGTTATTTGCGGACCGGGCAGTTTTGGATACCCACATTCCCCCAAACTATCTCGCAACTGTCCGTACCTGAGTTTGATTTAAACACCACCAGTGCCACGGAAAATAGAAAACCGGTAGAAGCGCCGACCGAACCAACGTACAAATGGCGTGAAAATGGCCAATGGCATTATGGGGATGAGCCCCCAGCCGGAGCCAAGGCGATTTCCATCGCGAAGGAGAAACAATGATTCGATTTTTAATGCTGTTGATCTTCGCCGCCTTGGCGTTTATCGCCTACGCCTGGTACTCGGCGCAATCACTGCCCGACTGGTATCAAGCAGACCAGTCTCGCGAGCAACAGGCGTCGCAGGCGCTTGCCGATCAGATCAAGCAACAAGGCGTGGGCAAGTTCCTGGGCGGCAAGTTCGCGGATGTGATGAACGGCAAGTTGGTGTTAAGTGAGCCTGAGTTCAACGCGCTGTTCCAGGCCAGTCTGCGCTCCAGCCGTGATGGCCGGTTGCTGTTACAGGTGAGTGATGCCATTCATACCGAGATCACCGATGATGGAATAGAACTCGGCGTGATCGTAAGCCTGGATAAAGTATCCAAACTCGATGCCCGTACCCGCAAGCGGGTTGAAGACGCACTGGAGGTTCTACCATTGCTGGAGGGCTCTCGGATCTTTCTGGCAGTGAAAGGTCAACCCATCGCCCGTGATGGCAATCTCGCAATCGATGACGACTTCAGCGTCAGAATCGGCGCGATTCCATTTTCGAATGCGCTGCTGAAACAAATGGGTGTTCCGGTCGAACGGGTGGCTAAAAACAGCCTGCCGATTAACCTGTTGTCGATCAAATCAGTGAGCACCAGCGAAGGAGAAATTACCTTTGGGGTGACGCCTAGGTTTTAACGGCTACGTAACTCTAATGATCGACAAGACGGGTCTTACCAAAAGTAAATTTGTTGTATCCGAGCTAATACGGAAGCAGAAATTATGAGCAAGGAAGGCCTATAAGAATCTTAATGTTTCGACCGCTACGCCAAGCAGTCTGGGGTCCGAGACAACGTCTTCCAGCGCTTCAGTGATGATGCTAATTTTAGCCGTGGCCCCGATTGTGAACACTTGGCCTTCGTTAAATTCCAAATGCCCAGACACACGATGTTCGCCAGAAACAAGTTCAAAGCTTCGTGGAGTTGGCCCGTAATTCTTAATGCTGATCTCCACGTTTCCATTGTGTGCCCTTAGCGGGACAATCACCTCGTTGGCACCTGTCCATCGATGATCAATTTGACCGATATGCCAGGCACCCGGTAGCAGGAAGCTATCTCCAAAATTAATAAGCTCGGCATACGGTCTCGCGATATAAGCGGAAGCTCTTGGATTCCAGCTGCAGTGATGGTACTCAACCAGAAAACCAGCTCGCATGAGCATTTCTACAAAGTAATCCTGATCGAAACCGAGCTCCATCCAGCCATAGGTTCGAATCGCGCGGAAGGATAATCCATCTAAACGTACTCCCCACGGATACTTCAGTGAGGGACGCCACTGCTCATTGTGGTCCCCGATCACTGGTTCTCCGGCAAAAACGACGTAGCCACCGGGGTTCAACATTGTTCTTAGTTTTTGGCTAACCTCTATGTGGTCAAGACAATGATGGAAAGCTTCATAAAACAGAATTCTGTCAAACCTCCCACAGTCGTGCCCAAATTCACCTTGGACAGTAGATATCTCAACCTGCCGAGCTTTAGCGGAAGCAGAAATTAGTTTTAAATAACGTGCTTCAATATCAACGACTGTCACACGGCATCCTGCCGAGGCTGCCTGAAGAGCTATTTCGCCTTCCCCAGCGCCGTATTCCAAAACATGTTGACCGGGCGAAGCGTTAAGTGTGACTAATACTTGCCCCACTGAGGTTAAATAATCACCTAGGAGGGCAGTGCTTTCATATTTCTGGTCTTTGACGGGGCCGGTTTCGAGATATGGTGCCAGTTCGTTGATCTCCGGATTATAATCTGACCGACCAGAGACGCGTTTATACAGATCGATGGCAAGGCACTTGTACTCTTCCGAAAACGGATCAAGGTCTGCAAATTCCTCGAAACCTGGGTCGAAAGCGATTTCACAAAGCTCGGCAATCCTTGCTTGTTCACTGGGGAGCAACTGGATTCGATCCATTTCCAGCAACATTTGATTAAAATCGGTGAGGGTTTTCATTCTTATTGAAACCAATCGGCCAGTGTTCGTCTGATATCCATCGTTTGCGGAGTATGTTAATGGATTAGGGGTGACCGCGCTAGCGGCGATAAAAACCTCTCCTTTGGCTAACCAGCAATTCAACGCCTTGGCATTGTGGAGAAGTTATAGACCACAAGTTTGTGGAGCACCGCGCCAAAATGCTGAAAGTTTCAGGTTAAACTATAAAACCATTTGGTCGAACAGTTAGTTTGGCCATATTTGTAATCTGTTTCACCTAAAAAGTTCCATGGATAAAGACATTAGTAGCCGCAGTATTTCCGAGAAAGCACTGCGCATTAATCTTGATGAAAAAAAATACGGCACCATCGCAGAGATTGGTGCTGGGCAGGAAGTAGCCCGGCAGTTTTTCCTGGCTGGCGCGGCTGCGGGTACGGTGGCAAAGACTATCTCGGCCTACGATATGGATTTTTCTGACGCGATCTACGGCGTTCAGGAAGGTGGTCGCTATGTGAGCAAGGCGCGCGTGAAGGCGATGCTGAAAAAGGAGTTTAACCAGGTGATCGAGCGGGTTGCCGGCAAGCGTTCCAAGTCTTCTCGCTTTTTCTCATATGCAGCCACCGTCGCCGCTAAGGCTTTCAATCGCGAAAACGAATGCCATGCCTGGTGTGGCATCCGTGTGCAAATGTATCCGGGCGCAGAACCCTCAGAAATTGTGGTGCATGTTCGCCTGCGCGATAAATACGCAGACATGCAGCAACATGTGTTGGGCGAATTTGGGGTGAACCTGATCTACGCAGCGTTTTACTTTTTCGAAGATGCCAAGATGTTGATCGATTCACTCACCGACAATATCGAGCAAGATCGGTTGGAAGTTGATTCCATTGAATTCCATGGGCCGTATTTCGAAGAAGTCGACAACCGCGGCATTAATCTGCACCTGATCCGCAGCTGGAAGACCCGTGCGGTTATGTTTGATCCGGATGGCTCTGTTGTGATCCCTGCCGAGATGTTGTACAAAAAGAATGTGCTCACCATTCGTGGCTCATTTCGCCCGGTGACCAAACTCAATGTAGATATGATCGAGCAAGGCTCAAAAACCTTTGCCAAGCTTGACGACGTGTCCCGCGATAACAGCATTGCGTTGGCCGAGATTTCACTGAATGACACTCACGGCCATGATTTGATGGTGCCGGAGGAAGACATCATCGAACGGGTACGGCTGCTAAACTCGCTGGGTTACAGCGTGATGGTGTCGGACTACACGCGCTACTTTTCCTTACGTGCCTACTTCCGCCAGTTTACCGACGGGCAAATCGGCATTGTGCTGGGCATGATCAACATCACGCAGATTTTTGATGAAGAAAGCTACGAGGGGGTCGAGGGTGGCATCCTCGAAGGTTTCGGCAAGCTGTTCCCCGATCACACCCGCTTGTTTGTCTATCCTGAATTAGACCCAGACGGCAATGTGCGTGACTACACCCAGGCCAAAGTACCTGAAAACCTTCGCCGTCTTTACCACCATTTGCTTGATAACAATTTTATTTTTGGGATCGAGTCCAGCGACAAGTCGTTCTTCGAAATCTATTCGCGCGATGTGTTGAAGAAATTACAAAACGGCGATTCGGGCTGGGAGGATTCCCTACCGGAAAGAGCCGTGCAGGAGATCAAGGAACAAAAGTTGTTTTCCTATCGTGGATAAGACAAAACTTGATCAGGCTTAAGCTGAAGGCGCGGCAAACTTCTCGGTAAAGGTGAAGGCCTCCGGGGTGGGGCCATGCTCTTCCAAATGCGCCAGTCGTCGCAATGATTCTTCATGATCTGGGCGTTCGCCCTCTTCCACCCACCACAAAGCCAGGCTTGGCGTTTCCATAGGTATAAACCACTCTGCCCTGCGGCGTAAAAATTGCACATGCTCTGTTCGATAGGCAAACGCTGCCAGCTGCTCTATCGATTCCCAGATCGATAGGTTGAACAACAGCATGGGATCCGGTTCGTAGTCGTCTTCCAAGCGCCAAACATAGCCGGGTGATTGTTCAGCAAGCTGGTTTATGCGCTCAATATTGTCGAAGAAATCACTTACTTGCGGATCTCCTTCGGGAACGACCAGCCGGGCAATGTTTATTTGGGCTAGTTGGTAGTTTTGCACTTAGCCTCTACCAGCTGCCGCTGTTGTCCATCGACGCCCAAGGCTCGGCGGGGGGCAGGCTGTCGCCCTTTTGCAGTAACTCGATGGAAATGCCATCAGGCGATTTAATAAACGCCATGTGACCATCGCGCGGAGGTCGGTTGATGATAAGGCCCTTGTCCATTAATTGTTGGCAGGTAGCGTAGATATCGTCCACACGATAAGCGAGGTGGCCAAAGTTTCTGCCACCACCATACTCGTTTTCGTCCCAGTTATAGGTCAGTTCCAGCAATGGCGCAGATTGTTCACTGGCAGTTTCAAGGTCCAGAGGTGCGGCCAAAAAGATCAGGCTGAAGCGCCCTGCTTCGACGTCTTTCCGGCTGACTTCAACCAGGCCCAATTTGTCGCAGAAAAAGTCCAGTGCAGCATCCAGGTCGCCAACACGAATCATGCTGTGCAGGTATTGCAAACTCATTTTGTGCCCTCGTTCAACCAGCTAGCTACCTGCTCAGCGTAATAGGTTAGGATGGCATTGGCCCCGGCCCGCTTAATGCTTAAGAGCGATTCCAACACCACCTCTCGTTCTGCCAACCAACCATTCTGGGCGGCGGCTTTCAGCATCGCATACTCGCCGCTCACCTGGTACACAAAGGTAGGCATCTGGAACTCGCCTTTCACCCGTCGCACGATATCCAAGTAAGGTAGCCCCGGTTTTACCATCACGTAATCCGCGCCTTCGTCGATATCCATACCTACTTCTGCCAATGCTTCATCGGTATTGGCCGGGTCCATTTGATAGGTGTACTTATTCCCGCCCGCCAGGTTACCCGCCGAGCCGACTGCATCTCTGAACGGGCCATAAAAAGATGAGGCATATTTGGCCGAGTAGGCAAGTATCTGCGTGTTCACATACCCGGCTGACTCCAGTGCCACGCGAATCGCTCCAATTCTGCCATCCATCATATCCGAGGGCGCCACAATATCAGCACCCGCTTCAGCGTGTGACAGAGCCTGCTTTACCAGCACCTCGGTGGTCACATCATTCAGTACATAGCCGTTGTCATCAATCACGCCGTCCTGGCCGTGTGTGGTGAACGGGTCGAGTGCCACATCGGTGATCACTCCCAAATCAGGTTGCCGTTCTTTTAAAGCGCGAACCGCTCTTTGCGCTAATCCTTCGGGATTGTAGGCTTCCTCAGCCTGTAATGATTTAGCGCCATCACTCACTACCGGGAACAGTGCCAACGCAGGTACGCCAAGCTCAACCAGCTTGTCCGCCTTGGTGAGCAACAGGTCGATACTCAGTCGCTCTACACCCGGCATGGAGGCAACCGCCTCCGACTGCTTGTCGCCTTCGATAACAAACACCGGCAGAATCAGATCATTCACAGACAGTTGATTTTCGCGCACCAGGCGGCGGGCATAATCCTGTGAACGAGGCCGACGCAGTCGGCTTGCAGGAAAAGTTCTATTCATAATTTATCTCGCAATGGGGGCTTATATTCGCACGTCATCCCTGCGGAATAAACCCATTGCCTAAAGTTTGTCTAAGGCATCAAAAACGGTTTACAACTCAGAGATTAGACGACGCCCGCCGATGCGCGGCATTTGGTCCTGGATGAACGCTGCACGTTCTTTCAGGTAATCCGATGGCTTGGCCGGGTTAGATCGGGACGGGGTCGGCAAGCTGGCAGCAATCAAGGCTGATTGCCGAGGCGTCAGCTGCGAGGCCGGTATCTTAAAGTAGTACTGGCTGGCCGCCCCTACCCCGAAAACCGATTTTCCGAACTGGGCAAAATTCACATACAGCTCAAGAATGCGCTTTTTCGGCACAATGAGCTCCAACCAAAGTGTTAACCAGGCTTCAATGGCCTTGCGCACCAGGCTGCGATCCGGCCACAGAAACAGGTTCTTGATGGTTTGTTGGCTGATAGTACTGGCACCACGCGACAGGCCATTCTTACGATCCTCCAACACCAGCTGGATCTGCTTCAAATCAAAGCCAAAGTGCGTGGGGAAAGCCTGGTCTTCCGAAGCGATGACCGCTACCGGGAAATAGGCCGAAATGTCCTCGATATCGCGCCACTCGTGCTTGATGTCCTTATTATTGCTCTGCTTGTTTAGCTCGATAAACATGCTGGTTGGCGGATCATAGTAGCGCAGCGCTATCATGGGTAAGGCCGAGATTATGCAAACAAACAACACCAGCCGGAACAGCCAGCGTGTAAAGCCGCGTTTCTTTTTCTTGCCCTTTGGCGGAGCGACAGGCCTAGGAGAGACTGCCTTTTGGCGACGGGGACGAATTAGATCACGCATTCCAGCGTTCCCACATTCTTTGTTATCACGACACACTTCATACTTCCACCAACGCGACACCTATAAATCAATTGGCGTAACCCGCAGCACCTCTTCGATGGTTGTCAGTCCTTCGGCTACTTTCTTGGCCCCGCTGATGCGCAAGGATTGCAAGCCATCAGACTTGGCCTGCTCGCGCAGGGTTTGCAGATCGCTGCCCGGCGTTACCTGCGATTTCAGTGCATCTGTCATTTCCAGCATTTCATACAAGCCAACTCGGCCCTTAAAGCCGGTTTGTCGACACTCAAGGCAGCCAACTGGTTTGGCTGGGCTGACCAGTTCGATTTCCACGCCCAAGGTAAATTCATGCCAAGCCTCGGCATCAATGGGTTCTGGTTCTTTGCAATGTGGACAGAGCGTGCGCACCAGGCGTTGCGCCATTACCCCCAGCATGGTGGCATTGATCAGGTAGGCGGGAACACCCAATTCCATTAAGCGGGTGATCGCCGACGGTGCATCATTGGTGTGTAGCGTAGACAGCACCAGGTGGCCGGTCAGGGCGGCCTGGATCGCCATTTCGGCGGTTCCGAGATCGCGAATCTCGCCAATCATGATGATGTCCGGGTCTTGCCTGAGCAGGGCGCGCACGCCCGCGGCAAAGGTGAGTTCAATGGCCGGGTGAACCTGGATCTGGTTAAAACTCGGCTCTACCATCTCGATGGGATCTTCGATGGTGCAGACGTTTACTTCGCTGTCAGCCAGGTTGCGCAACGTGGAATACAAGGTGGTGGTTTTACCAGAGCCGGTAGGGCCGGTTACCAAAATGATCCCGTGGGTGTGATTGGTCAGGCGATTCCACAAATCCAGCTCTCGATCACTTAGGCCAAGCTCACTAAAGCTGCGTTGTAATACCTCGGGGTCGAAGATACGCATGACCATCTTCTCACCCATGGCGGTGGGCACAGTGGACAGGCGCAATTCAATCTCGCGATCATCGGGGGTGCGGGTTTTCAGCCGGCCATCCAGCGGGCGGCGCTTTTCGGCAATATCCATACGCCCGAGGGTTTTCAGGCGGCCGACAATGGCCATCAGCACATTGGGTGGCACGTGATAGGCATAGTGCAACACACCGTCTATGCGAAACCGAATCTCGCCACGTTCTTTACGCGGTTCAAGATGGATATCGCTGGCGCGTTGCTCAAAGGCGTATTGCAATAGCCAGTCCACCACTTGCACAATGTGATGATCTTCCGCATCCAGCTGCCCACGTCGCCCGAGTTCCACCAGCTGTTCCAGGTTTTGTTGCAGGGTGACACCGGTTTCAGCGTCGGCCACACTGGATTTGCTGATCGACTGGGCCAGGCTGTAAAACTCGTTGATGTAACGATCTATATCGTTTGGATTGGCGAAGACAATTTCAATATCTTTGCGCAGCAGACTCGCCAGGTTATCTTTCCAGGACAGATCCAACGGATTTTTCACCGCCAGCGTTACGCTGAAGCGGTTTGCTTCTACCGGTAACAGGCCGTTGGTCTTGGCGTAGTCGGGGGCTACTGCGGATGTCACCGAAGTTATATCGATATTAAGTGGATCGATGTGGTAGTAAGGGATGCCGCACTTATCTGCAAACCACTCGCACATCTGTTCCAGGTTAATCTTGGCTTCCGTTTTTGCATGAGTTGGCAAGCTGCGTGCGACGGCCACGACTGGGTGTAACAACTCACTGCCGGGTTGTTTCAGATTGGCGTCGATGCGGCGGGCTTCAGCAGCGGTGATCTGCTGTTCCTTAAACATCATTTTTAAAACGGATTTGGGGCTGAACTGATTTATGCTCATTATTATGTTTATCGCCAAGTTCCAAGCTAAATAGAGTGAAACAGCGACCTTTTTGGGTAGTGCAACGATGTTATGACATGAAATGTTATCATTCCAGTACATTCGTTTAATACTCTCTTGCCGGGCAATGCTCGCAACCCCTGTAAACCATGATAAGAATTATTGTTTTAGCGATTGGCCTCTTTGTAATCTGGATGTTGTTTTTTTCCGACTTCCCGAGAAAACGCAAAATCGACTTCACCCTCCTAGCGCTGTTTTTGGTGGTGGGTGGTTTGTGGTTGGAAGGGCGCGGAAGCACGCCGCGCATGGGCCTGATCGAGGTAGAGGAGGTGGTGAGCTGCGGTGCTACCGGGGAACGTAGTTACCTGACCAATTTTAATGTCGACCATTGCCTGCAAAACAATTCTACGTCGGCCAGCGTAAAGCGCCTTGGGCTCAAGTTTTCTGCGCTGGCTTGTGCCGACGGGGAGTGCACGGAGCTGGAATCGGTCGAGAAGGACCTGCAAATTGAGATTGCGCCACAGGAAACCATCAATAACACCGAAAACATCGCCTTTAATAAAGTACCCAAGGACGCTGAAAATCTCAGCTGGGAAGTGGAAGTAGTTTCCGTCAAGGCAACGCGTTAAGGAGGGTTCATGTTGAACCAGCGCCGTGCGTCCCTGCTTCGAGCGGTCAAGATCATGTTTGCCTTGCTGGGCCTGGCCTTGTTCTATGTGCTCATTAGTAGTTTGGGCGGTGAGGCTGGTCGCAAACAACAGTCATCCTCAGTCGAATTTGACGATATTGCACCCGGCCAAACAGTCGGGCGTAGAATTAACGGACAAGCAGCCTGGATTAGCCGAATTAGCGGGCAACAGCGGCAAGACTTGATCAGCCTGCAGCCGTATTTACTCGATCCAACGAGTGGGTGCCCAGTGTCGGTCCCTGTTTGTGCGCTGAGTGCTTCGGGTGCTCGTGATGGCATCCAGATCAGTTACAGCAAAAAGGCTCCGCCACAATTACCACGGGATGCCGCTTGGTACGGTGGTTTTGTTGATCCTGCCAGTGGTACCATATTTGATCTGCTCGGTCGAGCCTATCGACTCGGCCGTGAGAGTGACCAGCAAACCATGCAGCAGATTACTCTCTCTAACTGAACATCCCCGACGCGGTATCAGCCATACCACTCCAACGGCGCTTCATGCAGCAAGGCGGCCTGTTCGCGCAGGCTGAGCACATGGTCTTCCCAGCAACGCTGAGTATTAAACCAAGGAAAGGCAAGTTTGAAAGCTGGGTCGTCCCAGCGTCTCGCCAGCCAGCCGTAATAGTGGATCAGGCGCAGGGTGCGCAAGGCTTCGATTAGGTGCAATTGCCTGGCGTCGAAATCGCAAAACTCGGTGTAGCCGCTCAATACTGCATCCAGGCCTGCGGTGCGGTCAGCCCTGTCTCCAGCTAGAAACATCCACAAGTCCTGAACCGCCGGTGCCATTCTTGCATCATCAAAGTCCACGATATGCGGGCCATCATTGGTCCACAACACGTTGCTGGGGTGACAATCGCCGTGACAGCGAATCAATTTGATCTGGCCATCTACTTCGGCCCGCTCATAACACTGTGCGGCCTCACTTAGCAACTGCTCCGTTAAAGAGCCATAAGCCTCCACCAGGTCGGCGGGGATAAAATTGTTCTCCAATATAAAGGCGCGCGGCTGGTGTCCGAATGTTTCTATCGATAAAGTCGGCCTATGGGCAAATGCCTCGGCCTGACCAACCTGGTGAATTCGCCCCATAAATCGACCCATTTGCTCGAGCTGGTCAAAATCTTCCAGGTCAGGGGCTCGTCCGCCTCGGTTCTCAAATAACGCCAAGCGAAAATGCTCAGTGTGCAACAGGGTTTGTTGCCCATGTTCGATCGGCGCGACCACCGGAATCTCCAGCTCAGCCAACTCAAGGGTAAATCGGTGTTCTTCAAGAATCGCCTCATCACTCCAGCGCTGCGGACGATAAAACTTGGCAACTATGCTGCTGCCATCGTCCAGACCCAGGCGGTATACCCGGTTTTCATAACTGTTCAGTGCCAGCAAGCGTCCGTCGCATTTAAAGCCAAACTGCTCAACGCTGTTCAGCACGTCATCCGGACTCAGTGCGGCATAGGCATTGTCAATCAGTTCGCTCATCGGGTGGGGTTTACTTTTTCAGGCTTTTACGCGACAGTTGAATCAGCATTTATTCTGCAGTTTAAAACGATGAGCGATCTTAACACGCCCGGTATCAGACCGGCGATTGCATTGAACCAGCAACCAGGAGGTTGGCAATGGTAGAACTTACAGGCACGCCACCGATACTGGTCGCACACCGAGGGTATTCAGGACGATATCCAGAAAATACTCTGCTTGCATACCAGGCAGCACGAGAACATGGCGCTGTGTACATGGAGCTGGATTTGCAGATGACCCGGAATCGAGTGCCAGTGTTGCATCATGATCGCAGCCTGCTGCGTATGGCAGGAGTGGATGTTGATGTGCGGGATATCAAGGCAAAGAAGTTTAAATCCTTAAACGCGAGTTACCCAGATCGCTTTGGCGATGAGTTTGCGGACAATAGCTTTACCACCTTCAAGAAATTTTGTCGTTGGCTTAAGGCACACCCTGAGGTAACGATTTTCGTGGAAATAAAACAGGAATCCATTGATCGTTTCGGCGTACCTGTTTTTGTTGATGAAGTTTACAGTCGCATATTGCGCACCGAGGTCGAGGCGCAATGTGTGATGATTTCCTATAACCACGAAGTGCTGGAATATACGCGTAAAGTATCAGCGATGCGGGTGGGCTGGGTTTTACCTGAGTGGTCTGAGACGAATCATCAAGTGGTAGAAGAATTTAAACCGGACTTTCTGTTTTGTTACACCGAAGATCTTCCGGAAGACGATGCGGATATCTGGCGCGGCAGCTGGCAATGGGCAATTTTCAACCTGGATGATGTTGAATCGGCCATTGCCATGGCGAATCGAGACATGCCGTACTTGGAAACCAATGAAATAGGCACCTTGATGGGATCCGAGGTGCTACGCAGCAAGACTGACTGACACTCAGCCCTGCTGCGTATTTATTCGTTGCCGAACTAACGCTTTAGGGCGTCGCGAATTTCCGTCAGCAGTTTTACTTCGTCCGAGGGCTCTGCTGGTGCTGCGGCCGCCTCCTCTTCCTCAGCAGCGGCTTGTGCAGCATTCATGCCCTTAATGACAATAAACAGGGCAAAGGCCACGATTACAAAGGTGACCATGGCATTGATAAACAGGCCGTAGTTTATCGTCACAGCGCCCGCTTCCTGGGCAGCCGCCACCGTCGAGTACGCAACGCCCTCTGCACCGCCTTTAATAACAAAAAACATATTGCTGAAATCAACGCCGCCAGTGAGCACCCCTACCACCGGCATAATGATGTCGTCCACAAATGATTTCACAATGGTGCTAAAGGCAGCCCCGATAACGATGCCCACCGCCATATCGACAAAATTGCCCTTCATGGCGAAATCTTTAAATTCTTTAAACATGGTAATTCTCCTGGTTTGTAATAGCCGTTCATTGTTAACGGCTTGGGAAGATTAGAGGGTTACCGCGCAGTGTTGCCTTGTGGTGCAATCCGCTGCTACCCGCGATCATTTAAACTGTAAGTTGGCGGAAACGCAAGCATTGCCCCGGCTTACCAACTAGTCCAATGTCAAGGAGACCTGGTAGTAAGGGTGATCGGAGATGCCCTTTTCCACCATTTCTCCCGCCATCACTTTGAAACCTTTACACAAAATCCAGTCAATTCGATTCGGATTGTCCACGTCGAGCCTGGCGGCTTTGATTGCGTCGATGAAATCGCCGCGATCAATTGCCTCGCGCAATTGGGGAGTATCCGGCCTGCTGTTAAAGTCGCCGACTAGGATTGCCCTTGGGTGCTTGGCAAATTCTGCCAATACCGCCTCAAGCTGCTGTTCTCGGCCGGTGCTGGTATGCAGGTGAGTGTTAATAAAGACGAATGGCGTCCCAAGCCACTCCATTTCCGCGATGGTCATATTGCGAAAGCTACTGCCTGTGACATCCGGGAGCATGCTTACTTGCCACTGGCCAACCGGTACCTTACTCAGCAGCAGGTTACCCCGGTGTTCCAGGAACCAGCGAACCCGAGTTGCTGCAAACAGGTGGGCAAAATAATCTCCAGCCAATACCTTGGCCTGGGCCGTACCAACGCCAAGGCGATTGAGCCAGCTGGGTGCATAGACTTCCTGCACGCCGATAATATCTGCGGCCTGCAATACTGCAGCAGAGCGACTTACATCCCGCTCGCCCTGGATGTCTTTACCAGTCTGAATATTAAAACTGGCGACGGTTAACTCCGTTAACGTTGGGTCAGGGGCTTCATATACCTGCAGAGCGGGGCTTATCGAATCGCCGTGCTTATCACTGGCGGACCTGGGTTTGCGTGCTACCACCAGCAAGACAAGAACCAGTAGCGCGATAATTATTTTGGTGCTGGTGCTCATGTAACTGCTTTCACTTATTTCTGGGCCACCAGGTAAGCCACGAACGATAAGCAGGCTTCACCCTCGGTAGAGACGGTAAAGATGCCATTGCCACTCTCGCCATCTTCGTCAGTGCCTTCCCAATAACAGTCCACGTTTCTAAAGCCAGCATCCTGCATTATTTCGCTTAATTCGGGCAGTCCCCACAGGCGCCAATCGTAGGTAAATGCATCGGTCATTTCGGTGCCATCCGGGAAGCGAAAATGGATGTGCAATCTGGCCTCCCCTGTGATCGGATTGATCGAATCCTGGTCCCACACATAAGTGAAACTTTCGTCGTCCATCTCGGTCTCTTCTTCGAGCTCCTGAAAGCTCTCTGGCCCGCCATGCAGGTCAACCACGAAAATCCCATTGTCAGCCAAATCCGCATGCACGCCTTTAAAATAATCCAGCATTTCTGCACGAGTCTTGAACACCCAGTAGGAAAAATTTTGCGCACAGCGTACATCAGGAGCTCGCCGGCTGGGCGCCCTGGCATCTTCACAGTACTGACTTACCCGTTCGCCGATCTCACCCAGCGGATCAAGATTATTAGTCTTGCCCCAGGCCAGTGGTTCCGGATCGATGTCGTAGGACTCGGTGGTGAAGTTGTCGCCCAATCGCGCCCAATAAGAAGACAGTAAACAGGTGCCGCAAAAGTCTTCGCGCATATGCTCGGGCGTTTTATTTTTAAGTGTTTTGTAGGTCTCCAGCAAAAACTCAACATCCTGTTCTGCGGATTGTACTGCCTGCTGATACAAGACATATTTATCAGCGCTTTTGGCGGTAAATTTATGTGTCATAAAAAGCTCGTATGCTAGCCCGGTTCCAGGCAGTTTTTGCTGGCTAGAGTCTATCTGAAATAGACTGTGCAAAATAGAGATGATGCAGGCAAATTAACGAGTGCTAGAAGACGGGTCGTGCTGGTCATCGACTCGAGCACGCATGGATAAACTTTTTGCCGGGCATCCCGGACAATTCACTTATACTCAGGGCGTCGCAGCCAATTTGTCAGAGCTATGGAGCGTAAGCTGTTGAGTGGTATTGCCAATAACAACCTCTAAGCTATTGAATTTTTTAAAACATTGAAAATTGAAGATGTGCGTTAAAATCGTGACTTATACACAATTTTTTGTTGTCAAGACTTTTCTGAAATTTTTTTGCTGCGAAAACCGAAAATATCAACAAGGCTTCTTAAGTGATTGATTAATATAGTTAAATGTAAGCAGCCTCATTTTTGCCCAAATTTTCGCAGAGAACAGGGGTTGACGACCAAAATTACCGAACTGGATTTATCAACAAAGTTATCCACAGGCAATTTTTGACATTTTTAGCCAATTCGTTGCGCAAATTTACCTTACTCACAAAATGACCAATGCCTGACAATAGCGCACAAAATAAGGTGCTCAGTGTCGCGGTACCCGTACCGTTACGGCAGACCTTTGATTTTCTCAAGCCGGCTTCAACGGTGCAGCCGGTGGTGGGTGGCCGGGTGCAAGTGCCATTTGGTAAGCGCAAACTGGTTGGCATTGTGGTCGCACTTAAGGAGCAATCGGACTATCCGGCGGAGCGGCTTAAAGAGGCCCTTGAAGTGCTGGATGACGAACCACTTTTTGAACCCGAATTGTGGGCTACCTTGCACTGGATTTCACGCTACTATTTAGCCCCGATTGGTGAAGTATTGGAAGCGGCGATGCCAGTCAAGTTAAGACAGGGAGAGGAGCTCAAACCAGCGGGAAAAAGGCATTGGCAACTCAGTGAAAAAGGGCGCAGTTCAGCGCTTGAGGAGTTGAACAATGCGCCATTGCAACTAGCCATTTTAAAGCGGTTTATGCGCAACACCACGCTGGGCTCGGCGGACTTCAGGGATGACTCCGGTGGCTGGCGCCAGGCTGTTAGAGCGCTACTGGAAAAAGGCTGGTTAGTTGAAACAGAAATTACACCGCAATTGCCAGCAAGCCAGGGCGATGGCTCAAGCGATGTTGACTCATCCAAGACGGAAGCGCGCGCGCCGATTGTATTGAACACCCAACAGCGCCAGGCAGTAGATACATTGCAGGAAATCATCGAGGGACAAACGTTTGCCTGTAGCCTGCTCCACGGCGTCACCGGCAGTGGCAAAACCGAAGTCTATTTTGCGGTGATGAAGGAGGTTCTCAAGCGTGACCAACAGGTGCTGTTCCTGGTACCGGAGATAGGCCTGACGCCACAGCTTTTAGAGCGTGTAAGAGCGAGTTTCGATTGCCCAATCAGCGTCATGCATTCTGGCTTGAATGAGAGCGAACGACACCTGGCTTGGTGGCATGGCAAACAGGGTAATGCTGGTATCGTAATTGGTACCCGATCGGCGGTGTTTTCCAGTGTTGCAAGACTTGGTTTGATCATTGTCGACGAGGAACACGATGGCTCGTTCAAACAACAGGATGGTGTGCGCTACCAGGCGCGCGATGTGGCCATCTACCGGGCCAAGCAAGAAAACGTGCCCATCGTCCTGGGATCAGCAACACCATCATTGGAATCTTATGCCAACGCCAGGCAGGGCCGCTACTTCAGTCTGCGTCTCGAGAAGCGCGCCACCAGAGCTGCCCTGCCTGAAATAGAGTTATTCGATACCAATGTTCTACCCTGTACTGACGGCTTGAGCCCGCCGATGCTGGAAGCCATCGGAGCTACCCTGGATGCCGGTAAACAGGTAATGCTGTTTCTTAATCGGCGCGGTTTTGCGCCGGTGTTGTATTGCAAGAGTTGTTATGCAACAACCAAGTGCCATCGCTGCGACTCACACCTGACCCTGCATCGTCGAGCCAACCGCATGCGCTGTCATCACTGTGGCTATGAAGGCATCGCGCCAGAAAAATGCGGTGCCTGTGAGGCCTCTGAGTTGGTGGAGGTCGGAGAGGGGACGCAACGAGTCGAAGATGCGCTGGCATTACGTTTTCCTGACGCACGGGTATTGCGCATCGATCGAGACAGCACCAGGCGCAAGGGTGAGTTGGCTGACCTGCTGACCAAGGCGCGCGATGGCAAGGCCGATATCTTATTGGGTACCCAGCTGTTAACCAAGGGGCATGATTTCCCCAGTGTGGCGATGGTTGGTGTATTGGATGCTGACCAGGGCTTGTACAGCACCGATTTTCGTTCCAGCGAAACGCTGTTCCAACAACTGGTCCAGGTGGCTGGTCGGGCTGGCCGCCGTGACGCAGTGGGTCGGGTCTATATCCAGACCGCGTTCCCGACCCATCCGTTTTTTGCCTGGGTCCGCCAACACGACTTCGATGGCTTTGCCGAACAGCTGTTGGCCGAACGTCAACGTGTGGCCTATCCGCCATTTGGGTATTTCGCGCTCTTGCGAGCCGAATCCACCCACCAGGCCCGGGCGCTGCAGTTTCTGCGTCAGGCGAAACAAACGCTATTGGAGTCGGTCAGTTCGGCAGGAGCAACAACATTGCCGTCGGACATTCGCATTATGGATGCGATTCCCGCGCCCATGGAGCGTCGCGCTGGCCGTTATCGCGCGCAGTTGCTGGTCTGCGCTAAACTCCGTTCCAACCTGAACAACGTCTTATCGAGCTGGTTGCAGGCATTGAATGAGAATTCAGACTTGAAGAAACAGAGTGGTTCAGTACGTTGGAGCCTTGATGTTGATCCATTAGATCACTACTGAGCAGAATATCTTCGGCTGGACCTGTATTTACTGTTCCCCTGCTATCCCCACGCTGCAGAACACGTTAAAATCTGCGCCTTGAAACTCCCGTCAGCAGATGTTTTTGCCAGGCTAATTTCCAAGCACCTAAACCAGTCATGAAGCAACAGCTAGTGGACCTGTTTTCGCAGGCCATCGATCAACTTAAAACCGATTCAATTATCCCGGATGATCACGAGGTTCGGTTGATGTTTGAGCGCACCCGGCAAAAAGAGCATGGTGATTTTGCCACCAATGTGGCGATGACCCTGGCCAAGCCAGCGCGCAAAAACCCACGTGAGCTGGCCGAGCTGATTACCGCTGCCCTGCCACAAGATCCTCTGATCACCCGAGTTGAGATTGCTGGCCCGGGTTTTATCAATGTGTTTGTGGCCCAGGATGCGCAATATGCCGTGTTGCCGCAAATCTTCGCCGCGGGATCGCAATTTGGACTTGCTGAAGCCAACTCCAAGCGCAAGATCATGGTGGAGTTCGTGTCTGCCAACCCAACCGGCCCATTGCATGTGGGACATGGCCGAGGTGCAGCCTATGGTGACGCTCTGGCAAGAGTATTGGCCGCTGCTGGTAACGAGGTAGAACGGGAGTACTACGTAAATGACGCGGGCCGCCAGATGGATATCCTTGCGGTCAGCGTATGGGTTCGCTATCTGCAACGCAACGAGGTGGCGGTAGCGCTGCCGGACAATGCTTACCAGGGCGATTACATCCAGGAGATGGCAGCGGACCTGCATGCGAAACATGGCGACAAATACCTGGTGGCAGCGGAGGATATCAGCGATGCACGGGCCGACCTCGATGATGAGGCCGCGCTGGATGCCACGATAGCGCTGGCGAAATCCAATCTCGGGGCAGATGGCTTCGCGGTATTTTTCAGTCGCGCTATTGACTCCATTCTGGTCGATATTCGCGAAGACCTGTCCGCCTTCGGTGTGGATTACGACACCTGGTTTTCAGAACGATCCCTGTTTGACGACGGCAAGATCCAGGCAGCGGTTGAGCAACTGAAAGGCACAGAGCATCTGTATGAAAAAGGCGGAGCATGGTGGTTTAAGTCCACCGCGTTTGGTGATGAAAAAGATCGCGTTGTGGTGCGCGAGAATGGCCAGCCGACTTATTTCGCATCGGACATCGCCTATCACAAAGACAAGGTTGATCGGGGATTTGATGAGTGCATCAATATCTGGGGCGCCGATCACCACGGCTATATTGCCAGGGTAAAAGCGTCTATGCAGGCGCTTGGCCTGGACCCGGACAAGCTCAACGTGCTGCTGGTGCAGTTCGCGGTTCTGTATCGCGGTGGTGAGAAGGTAAAGATGTCCACCCGCAGTGGCAGCTTTGTGACCTTGCGCGAGCTAAGAGAGGAAGTTGGGGTAGATGCAGCGCGCTTCTTCTATGCACAGCGTAAATCCGAACAACATATGGATTTCGATCTTGACCTGGCGAAATCTCAAAGCAATGACAACCCGGTTTACTATGTGCAATATGCCCATGCGCGTATTTGCAGCATATTTAACCAGGCCGAGGAACGCGGAATTACCATCGCTGATCCGGTGGACTGCGACTATTCCCATTTGAGCAGCGACCACGAGCAGGCGTTGCTAACGCTGTTGCAACGCTTTCCGGAAGTGATTCAAAGCGCGGCGAACAATTACGAACCTCATCAGCTCAATTACTACCTGCGCGACGTCGCCACGGCGTTTCATTCCTACTACAATTCTACGAAGTTCCTTGAGGCCGAGGAAGCCCAACGTAATGCGATCCTGGCTTTGTGTCAGGCCACGCGTCAGGTGTTAGCAAACGGTTTGGATATCATTGCGGTGAGTGCGCCTGAGAGTATGTAATGGCCCAGGCACGAAGAATAAAACCCAAACGCAAGAGCAAGGCGAAGAAAGCCAGCAAGTCGTTTAATCTGCCCTGGGGCCTGTTGTTCATTATCCTGGTGTCTGGCGTGGTGCTTGGCATGCTGATCAACGGTGCGATGACCGGAGACCCACGGTTTGGTGCCGGGTTGAGCGAGATCTTCAAGAACAGCCAGCGGGAATCTGAAGCAGATCCTGAAATCTCGGCCTTGATTCAAAACAAGAGCTCAGAAAAGGAGTTCGAGTTTTATGAATTATTACCGGATATCGAAAAGCTGATGCCGGATGATCTGCCGGAAGCAGCCCCGGACGCACAGCCTGACAACCTGGATTACTACCTGCAGGCAGCCTCCTTCAGAGAATACGAAGACGCTGAAAAACTGCGCGCGCGGCTGGCCCTGAAAGGTTATAAATCGGTGAGCCAGGCTCGGGATGTAGAAGGCAAGGGTACATTTTACCGTGTGCGACTGGGCCCCTATGCTGATAAGCGCAAAGCTAAAACAGCCAAAAACCAGCTACAAAAAATAGGTGTCAGGCCGTTTATCTACACGGTGGAAAAATCCGCCGCCAGCGACGCGAATAGCAACTAGGCTGCTCCTCAGCCTAATCGTCGTCTGCTGATTGGCCATATTGTTCTTGATTGTATTGCCGGGCCAGACGCACATAGCGCTTGCGGTTAATCTCAAAAAAAGCGAGGTCGCGCTCGTTAATATCGCGTAGTTTCTTCGCCGGGCGACCACCCCACACTTCGTTGGCTTTCACAATTTTGCCTGGCGTCACCAATGCGCCAGCGGCCACCATGGCACCGCGCTCGACAATGCAATCATCCATCACGCAGGCTTGAATACCAATCAGGGCATTATCCTCAATGCTGCAGGCATGCAATACAGCGGAATGTCCGACGGTTATATCATCGCCGAGGTAAGTCCCCTGGCCCAGCTCGGCGCAATGAATCATAGTCAGATCCTGGATATTGGTGCGCTTGCCAATGCGGATATCATTCACATCACCACGAACCACACAGCCATACCAGATTCCAGACTCCTCACCAATCTCGGTGTCACCGATGATGGTGGCAGTTTGCGCAATAAATGCGGTGGGATGAATTTTTGGGACAATGCCATTGAATGGCAGAATATTGTTGGTGAGTTCGATTCCAGACATCTCAGCAATGCGAATTAGTGTGAACAGGTCTAGATCAATACGGTAAACTCAATCGATAACAATAGCAATTATCTCGCGGTTCGCGCACAGCACCCAATACACCATCTATGGCCGACACGCCGCTCTCCCGCTACCAGGAAGACCTCCAAAAACCCGACTTTGAAGCCGACCCAGCCCAGCAGCTGGCGGTGGAGAATCTGCAGCGACTGTACGACGAACTGGTGGCATACGAAGCGCCATCTACAGGATTGCTGACGCGAATTGGCTTGCGTAAAAAACCATCGCAACGGCCTATACAGGGGCTGTATTTTTGGGGCGGAGTGGGCCGCGGCAAGACTTACCTGGTCGATACCTTTTACGACTGTTTGCCATTCGAGAACAAGCTGCGCATGCACTTTCATCGCTTTATGCATCGCGTTCACCTGGAACGTCGGGCCCTTAGTGAAAAACAGGACCCTCTGACCATCATCGCCAAGAAACTGGCCAGCGAAGCACGGGTACTGTGTTTTGATGAGTTCGTTGTGCACGATGTTGCCGATGCCGTCATCCTGGTGAAGCTGATGCAGGGTTTATTTGCTGAAGGAGTAACGCTGGTAGCGACATCCAATGTTGAGCCGGTGGATTTGTACAAAGGTGGCTTGCAAAGGGACCTGTTTTTACCCGCTATAGACTTAATCTATGAATACGCAGACGTGGTCAATATAGATTCCGGCATTGATTATCGCTTGCGGTTCCTGGATAAGGCGGAAACCTACTTCACACCTATCAATGAGGCCTCACATGAGGGCATGCAGTACAATTTCGATCACCTGGCACCCGATGCTGGTGTAGCCAATGCTACGATAGAAATCGAAGGTCGCGAGCTGACGTCAATCCGTCGGGCGGACGGCGTAATCTGGTTTGACTTTGAAGAGTTATGCGACGGGCCGCGTTCCCAGGCCGACTATATTGAGTTGGCACGCTGTTTTCATTCCATCTTGTTGGAGAATGTGCCAGTTATGGATCGCCTGAAAGAAGACCAGGCACGCCGATTTATCAATTTGGTCGATGTGTTCTATGACCACAATGTCAAACTGATTGTCTCCGCTGCGGCGGGCGCTACCGAGCTATACCTGGGAACGCGGGTGGAGTTCGAGTTTCAGCGTACCATCAGCCGCCTGCAGGAAATGCAATCGCACGACTACCTGGCACTGAGCCACAAAACCTAGTTTATCCGAATTGGTTCTTCAGTCGATTCAGACTAGTCATCGGACTCTGACTTATTTTTCTTTTTGTTCTTTTTTTCGCCATCCTCAGAGTCTTCATCTTCATCTTCCTCATCCTCAGACTTGAGCACGGTCTCGGTTTCGCGGTCTTCAAAAAATTCTACACCAGCTGCCAGTGCCAGCTCTCTGAACGAGTACGCTTGGTCTACGGCGTCCTCCGCAGATTTCTTGGCTCGATTCGCTTTTTTCTGAGCTTCAGCTGCTTTTATGGCAGCCCTGGTCGATTCTTGCTTAAGGCGCGCAACTTCCTTCTTGGCAAGCCGTGTTTCAAACTCCAATTGATCAGGTTCTACCCCCATCGCACAATTCCAGGAGCCCACGGTTGCTCCGCGATCGCTCTCTGAATGAGGATACCAACCTCTACCTTCCGTGAGTAACGAACTTCGGCGAGGGTTTTTTTCAGTTTCTGCAGTGACGATGTACCGATCATCGCAGTTTTTCTTCTCGTACAGAGTACAAGCCAAAAAGCCAATCTGAACGGTGCGGTGTACGCGCACTTTTTTCAAAAAGTTCTGACATCCCGCGCTCGACGCTTTCTCATTAGTCACCATGATTCGATCGGCCTGGATCTGCTTGTTCACCTTATAGAAACGTATCAGCTGTTTTGGGCTGACCGGTTCTGGTAGTACCTTAACGATCTTGCCTTCTTCCTCTTTCTTCTTCTTTTTCTTTTTGTCCTTCTTGGCCAGCGCATCGCCGCTGCCCATTGCCAGGAAAATGATCAGGACGCTGCAAACAGTAGCGAGCGACCATCGCGAACGCGTGGAAGTATCAGTAGCCATAGGGTAGATGTTTGTTCTGGTTATTTGTATCTGGAAAAGTGCTGCTACAGCAACTGCTGCATTACCAACTACCAAGTTTCCATTTTGGTAGATTGGGAGTCTCTTCAATATCGTTTGAAGTAGATTCGATTTTGCCATCCGAATCCGTTTCTTCGATGTATTGCTTAGTGCCCGCGGAATGTTCCAATTCAATCAGGTACACCTGGCCGCTTTCGCGTTTTGACTCGGTGACAGTAGCGGTACCAAAAATACTGTTGCTGACTTCTTCCTCTTCTTCTTGCTGGTTTTCCCGTTTGGCAGTAATCGCTTGTTCTGCGGCGGACTGTTCTTCAACAGCCGGCGTGCCCTTGGTCTCCTGGCCCAGTTCAGGCGGGGCAATTACGCCACCATCCTGTGCATGGCTGAACGGCATGCTCATCATGAACAGAACCAACAAACAGGATAAAACCCGGATCGGGGAAGAGGGAGTCAGAGAGAGAGGCTGATGTGTTTTCATGGTTGCTCCGCAGGTTGTTACAGTGCTACGCGAAATAGAGGAGTGTTTGGCAAATGCGGTCATCAGCGGTCATGGTATCATATTGCGACTAGCCGCAAGCCTTGCCAGCCCCAATTAGCCTGATCTTTTTGGTTATTTTTTGTTCATTATCTTCAAACGCTTATGAATCAACCTGAATTTATTCTTGTCGATGGGTCCTCGTATCTGTTCCGTGCATTTTACGTGCCCCAATTGAACCGAATGAGAAACAGCAGTGGCCAGGCAACCGGTGCGGTGTTCGGCGTGATTAATATGCTGAAAAGCCTGGCCAAGGATTACCCCGACTCAAAGATAATCACCATATTTGATGCCAAGGGAAAAAACTTCCGACATGACTTGTATCCTGAGTACAAGGCTAATCGGCCCCCTATGCCGGATGAGCTGCGCAGCCAGATTGAGTATGTGCATCGATCCATCAAGGCCCTGGGCTTTCCGCTGATCGCCATGCCAGAAGTAGAGGCCGATGATGTCATCGGCACCTATGCACGGCAGGCCAGCGACATGGGCAAGTCCGTATTGGTGGCGAGCGGTGATAAAGACCTGGCACAAATCGTCAATGAGCGCGTGCATTTGATCGATACCATGAAAAAGGTCATTTTTGATGAAGCCGGAGTAGAGAAAAAATACGGGGTTCGACCAGACCAGATTATTGATTACCTGGCGTTGATGGGCGACAGCTCCGACAACGTGCCAGGGGTGCCAAAAGTAGGCCCGAAAACCGCGGTGAAGTGGTTGCTGGAGTATGGTTCTATCGCTGAGATTATTAAGAATGCCGATGCTATCGGTGGCAAGGTGGGTGAAAACCTGCGCGATTTTATTCCGCAATTACCCTTGTCTCAGGACCTGGTGACGGTTCGTTGCGAGCTCGATGTCGACCCGCCATTGGCGGAGTTAGCGCCAAGCGCGCCGGATGACGAGACGCTGATAGAGATTTACACCCAGTTGCAGTTCAAACGCTGGTTGGCAGAGCTTGGTGAGGAGTTACCAGCAACCCCGCCACCCGAAGAGGTCACCGAGTTTAAAGCCGGTAACTACCAGATCGTTTTTACTGAGAAAGAGTTGTTGAGCTGGATGGATCGCTTGCGCACCTGCGAAGGCTTCGCCTTTGATACTGAAACTACATCGCTAGCAGCCCAACAAGCTGAATTGGTAGGAATCTCATTTGCCATCGATGCGGGTGAGGCCGCTTATGTACCTGTGGCACACTCGTATATGGGCGCGCCAGAGCAACTGGATCGTGACTGGGTGCTGAATGCACTTAAAGAGGTGCTAGAAGACCCATCCATACCCAAGATCGGCCAAAACCTGAAGTACGACATGAGCGTGTTGGCAAATTATGATATCCACGTTCAAGGCGTTGCATTTGACACCATGCTGGAATCCTATGTGCTGGATAGCGTTGGCTCCAAACATGACATGGATAGCCTGTCGAAAAAGCACCTGGCACATACCCCCGTGTCATTCTCGGAAATCGCTGGTAAGGGCAAGGCGCAACTTACCTTCGATCAGATCGAAATTGCCACGGGGGGTAATTATGCTGCTGAGGACGCGGATGTGACGCTGCGCCTCCATCACGCGCTAATGCCCAAATTGACTAGCCAGCCAAGCTTGCACCGCGTGTTTACTGAACTGGAGATGCCATTGGTGCCGGTACTATCCAAGGTGGAGTGCAATGGCGTACTGATCGATGACAATATGTTGCTGCAACAAAGTCAGCAACTGGCCATGAGTATGCAGGAGACCGAGGCCAGGGCCTATGAGGTGGCGGAAGGTGAGTTCAACCTGGCATCACCCAAGCAAATCCAGGAAATCTTGTACGACAAAATGGATTTACCAGTGTTGAAGAAAACACCCAAGGGTGCGCCGTCAACGGCGGAAGATGTATTGCAGGAATTGGCCGTGGAACACGAATTACCGCGCCTGATTCTTGAGCACCGCAGCTTCGGTAAACTGAAATCCACCTACACGGATAAATTGCCGACCATGGTGAATCCGAAAACCGGTCGTGTGCATACTTCCTACCATCAGGCAGTGGCAGCCACCGGGCGCTTGTCATCAACCGATCCCAATCTACAAAACATCCCGATCCGCACTGAGCAAGGCAGGCGAATTCGTGAAGCATTCGTTGCAGAACCAGGTAATGTGATCGTGGCGGCAGACTACTCGCAGATAGAGTTGCGGATTATGGCGCACTTGTCCGGTGACGACTCCTTGCTTAGCGCATTCCACAATAATCTTGATGTGCATCGCGCTACCGCGTCGGAAATATTTGATACCAAGCTTGATGAGGTCAGTAGCGAGCAAAGACGCTACGCCAAGGCAGTGAACTTCGGTTTGATATATGGCATGTCAGCATTTGGCTTGGCCAAGCAACTGAATGTTGAGCGCAAGCAGGCGCAGGACTATATCGATCAGTACTTTGCCCGCTATCCCGGCGTGAAAGACTACATGGAGAGTACCCGAGAGTTTGCCCGTGAAAAAGGCTTTGTAGAGACTGTGTATGGGCGCCGCCTATACCTTCCTGATATCAAGGCGCGTAACCACAATATTCGCCAGTATGCCGAACGCACCGCGATCAATGCCCCTATGCAAGGCACCGCCGCAGACATAATCAAGCGTGCAATGTTGGCGGTAGATCAGTTGCTGGTCGCACAGCAAAGCTCTGCGCGCATGATCATGCAGGTGCATGATGAGCTGGTGTTTGAAGTGCCCGCCAGCGAATCGCATGCACTGCAGTCAGCAATTTGTGAAACCATGCAGGACGTAGCCAGCCTGCACGTTCCACTGGTGGTTGACGCAGCCGCGGCGGATAACTGGTCTGCGGCGCATTAAACTTACAGATCACCCATTTTTAGTTTAAAATCAACGACAATTGGTTAAAATGTAAACAGTTTATAAGTGGCGTCACTCTGTGTGAATTGGGTTAGCAGAATTCTGTGGTTGGTGTGTGGCTGTGACTACCGCTTGAGTTTGGGCATGTTTAACATGTTGGGTAAAGAGGGTACACAAGGGTAATGGTTAGTAATCAACCAATAAGATACATATTGATAGCCGCTGTGCTATTGCTGGTGCTGTGGTGGCAGTGGCCTAATATGGTCGAACGAACCGGGCCAGAGAACAGTGAGGAAGAGGGTGTTAATCGTCCGTTGGTGTCAGCGATTCAGCCTATTGAAACGGCTGGTGCGGCGGCAAAACGGGACGCAGTAGCTCTAGCTCTACAGTCACCGGATCTGGATGCAGGTGGCGATGCCATGTCGTTAAAGCAACTCAGGAACGGGTTTAGCGAGGCGCGGCAAGCAATCGACGACGGCCGAACGCAATCCGCAATCCGCATGCTGGGCGAACTGATAGAACAACATCCGCGGCAAGTAGAGCCATATATCAACCTGGCGTCAGTCTATGCTGCTGATGGCCAGCTGGCGCAGGCGCGACAGACGCTGATGGACGGTATGCAAGCAAACAAAAACTATGCAATGCTGTTTACTAATCTGCAGAAAGTGCACGGTGCCCTGGCCGCAAATGCGTATCAAACCGCGTTAGCTGAGAGTGGAGAATCACTCGCTGATGCCGTTGATTCTGTCGAGCTGCCGATTATCGATGCAGTAGATGAGTCGACCCGGTTTGGTGCCGCAAACCTGGCTACCCTGCAACAACTCGAATCTTACAAACGCCAACTTGATACGGTAAACCGCGAGTTCGCTCAAACCAGTTCCGAGCTTGCGGATACCAATACCAAGCTGGCAGAAACGGATGCGCAGTTATTGGCGGCGAACAATCGAAACTCGGACCTGCAAAAGCGTTTGCAATCTTCCGAGGCGGAGGTGAATGCCAACTCAGCCGATCAGGAATTAGAAGCCAAACTGGCCGTCGCTGAACAGCGCATCGCTTCACTGCAAGTAGAGCACAAGAATGAACTGGCACGACTGCAGCAAGACTACCAGCAACAACTGGACAACCAGTCTTTGGTGGCTAGCCAGTTGGCGAGCCAGGAGCAAGAACGCCAGGCTCGAGAGCAGCGCGAGGCTGAAGCGAATCGCCTGGCCGCAGCCCGGGCCGCCGAGCGTCGACAACAGGCAGCCGTGGCCCAGGCCGCGCGCGCGAAACAGGAGCGTGATCAACAGGCAATTGCCCTGGTTAAGAGTTGGGCCGAAGCCTGGTCAGCGCAGCAAGTTGGTAATTATGTGTCCCACTACGCCGATGGCTACACCCCCCCTGGCAGCGGGATTAGCCATGCGGCCTGGCGGGAACAGCGACGTATCCGCTTAACCAATAAAAGCTTTATCCAGGTTGCGGTAGATGATTTTGATGTGCGGCAGTTGGATGAACGAATTTCCGTTACTTTTTCTCAACATTATCGCTCTAATACCATGGACGACACGATTCGCAAGCAATTAATTTTTTCGGCAAATGGCGGCGCTATCAGTAACGCTAAAATTGTCGGTGAACGAGTGCTCAGATGATGATGGCATTGCGGCAACCAGGTTCAACGCGCGCAGATCAAAGCCGGTTTTTGCCTGTTATGGCTTTGGCCACGGCGTTGTTGCTACTCCTTGGTTCGATCAATGCAAGTGCGCAAAATAGTGGCGTAGCCTATGAGGCTGAAGTGCTGGCCATTGTGACAGCGATCCAAAATGGCGACCTCGAGCAGGCTTTGCAGCTGGCAGAACAGCACGTAGAAGCCGTGCCAAAAAGCCGCATTGGTCACCTGTTAAAGGCCGATATCCTGCTTGCCATGTCCAGCGTACCGGTTGATATCGGAGCGCGATCAGATCTGCCATCGGAAGCCCTGCACGGCTTAAAGCAACAGATTAAAAACCGCTGGCGGCATCTTAAAGAGACCAGCGCGATGCTGGACAACAAGGTTCCGGCCAGCTTGCTGGATATTGGTAAACACAAACATGTAATCGTTACCGATATGGAAGCCGGGCGCCTGTATTTGTACCGCAATGGTGAAAAATACCCAGAACTGGTGCGAGATTATTATCTTAGTGTTGGATCACAGGGTTTTGGCAAAGAACTTGAAGGGGATAATAAAACCCCGGTTGGCGTGTACTCAATCTATAAACATATAGAAGGTAAAGAGTTACCTGATTTATATGGCAAAGGCGCCTACCCGGTAAATTATCCGAATCGCTTCGATCGGTCGCGCAAGCGCACCGGCTACGGAATCTGGTTACATGGCACACCGTCAAATACCTATGCGCGTGCACCCTGGGCCAGCGAGGGTTGCTTTGTACTGAGTAATGACGATTTACTCGATATTGAGCAATTTATCGACGTCGATGAACGCACGCCGGTGATCCTGGCCGATTCCATCGAGTGGATTAGCCTGGCGGAGCTGGATACGCGCCGCAAACAATTTATGAGTATCTTAAGTAGCTGGAAACAGGATTGGGAAAGCCTCAATACCAATGCCTACCTGGACCACTACTCACAAGAACAGTTTAACTTCAGCGGCAAGGGCTTTAGACCTTGGGCATCGCGGAAACAACAAATCAACCGCTCCAAGACCTTTGTACAGATTGACCTGGATATAGAGAGTCTGTTTCTCTACCCAGGTGAAGAGGACATGTTCATCGTGCAGTATAAACAACGTTACTTAAGCAATAACTATGCTGGCGAAACCAACAAAGAACAATATTGGCAACGCAATAAACGGGGTCGGTGGAAAATCATCTACGAGGGCTAGCTTTTTCCTGTCTAGTTTCTTGTTGTTGAGGTGGGCGCACCAAAGGAGGGAGCGCAGGTAACACACCGTTCTGCCAGGCGCTTCTTACTCCTGGTTGGCGATATCCTGACCGATATTTTTACGCATCCAGCTTACAATATCCTCCCAGATCTTGGTTGTTTCTGCCTCCGATGGCATTACCCAGGCGTGCGGGAGTTCCAGGGTGATGACGGGAATGTTGCGATTGATTCCCGCGTAGTTACCGAGTGAACCAGGATAAGTTCCCAACAGGTTAAGATGCAACTTGCCCAGGCTTTTCGGTGCGGTATTCAGCAGTAGGGAATCAAAATCCACCACGCCATAGGGTGCGTGGACACTGATAATCGCATCGGGTTTAAATTCGTTGATTTCATCGATTAACCACTGTGTTTCGGGTTCGCTGGCAGCTTCTTCGCCCGGATAACGACGAGGATTTTTACCTTGTTTGTCTTCCCAGTATCTCAGTGCATTGGCCTGCCAGTCATCTGACGGCATATTTCGATTTAGATCCACCCCATTTTCGTTGACCCGAGTGGCGGCTCGTTTTAATACCCCATCGGGGTTCATCATTGGCGCAATATGCCAATGGAACAAACCGGAGTGGTATTTGTTCAATTTCTTAATCCAGCGAAAAACCACGCTTACCGAAGTCAGTTCATCACCATGGGTGCCACCGATGACAAGTATACGGCCTTGTGGTTTCTTACTAGGCAGGGGTGGAAACTCACGAAACAGAATCGGAAAGCCAGTTACTGAATCACAAAAGCTCCGTTCCAGCAGCGCCAGCTCGCAGTCCTGGTAGGATACGCTGGCCAGGCGGTCTGAAATGCGCTTGCAGGCCTGGGGTAGCGTCACGGCTGTATGCTCCGTCTCGGTACTTGGCAACCCCAGGCAATACGGTCCTGGCATGGCTGGCTTGAGTGTTCCTGAAACCACGCCATCATCCAGGGTGGAAAAAGCGAAATCCTCCACGATGCTGTCTCTTTCGTCGCCTATGAATTCAGACTGGTTGCCAACAAATTCCTCTGCGCCCTGTGTATCAAAGGCTGGCTCGACATGATCGGTATCCTGGTAGAACCCTTCGCCAAGTATGCTGAGTTCATCTTTCTTATAGTCCTGACTATCCGGGCTCTCAACTAACTCCTGATCAGCGAGCACTTCGGCTGTTTGTGCATTGTCCTCAGAGTGGCTGGATTGACGCTCGCAGGCCGTAAGCAGTAATGCAACGCAGCTCAATAACACGAGCCGCCATGTGGCGTTTTTAAGCGGGTTCCTTTGAGTTGTACGAAACATGGTGGCACCGGGCACGAATGAGCTTAGTGAAAACACGGCGTATTAGAGGTCACGCAGCTGCTTAACCGTAAAAACATTGTTCAGGTCAGAGAAGAGATAATTCCATCGCCAAAGTATAACTCAAGGCTGAGCTGGCGACATTCATGTGGGAAAAAATTAAGCTTGAGTTTGGCCGTGCTGACGGAGCGCAAATAACACGCCAGCAAGGCTCAAGCTGAACAGGGCGCCATGCGAAAATTGAGTTTGAATAGAGTGTTTGAGGGGGTTGGCAAGTCTGGAAAGTGCCTAGGGTAGACGAAATACCGTGTGTGTGGTATTCCAAGGGGATGTCGTTTGGGGGGACTGTCTACCCTAGACAATTCTTTCAATATTCAAGGGCTTATACTTAAATATTAATCCCGTCCAGAGAAATAATAAGATAAATCAAAAGTCTGGCCAATTCAAGACACTTTTGGTTTATTCATGGAGTTTCAATTGCTTGGTCAACCCACTCGGCCATCTGCTGACGCATTTTGTTCACGCCCAGGTAATTTAGCGAAGAAAAAGGCTCAACCCCAAACTCCCCTTCAACCTGTTCCAGGTATTTTTCAACCTTGAGAACGGTAGCCGAAGTTTTGCCCCGTTTTAATTTGTCTGCCTTGGTAAGCAGAATCTGTGTTGGCAATTGGGCGCTACTCGCCCAGGCGACCATCTGTTTATCCAGGTCGGTGAGTGGGTGTCGAATGTCCATGAGTAACACCAGGACAATCAGGTTGGGACGATCCTGCAGATAACTGTGGATGGTCTTCTGCCATTTTTCCTTTACTGCCAGCGGTACCTGGGCAAACCCGTATCCGGGCAAATCCGCCAGGCGCGCGTCTGGTCCCAGCGAAAAGAAATTAATCTGCTGAGTGCGGCCAGGCGTTTTACTGGTTCGAGCCAGTTTTCGGCGATTGGTAATCGCATTGATCGCACTGGATTTACCGACATTGGAACGTCCGGCAAAAGCGATTTCCACCAGCGAATCCTGCGGGAACTGTTGTGTCTCGGCGGCACCCAACAAGAACTCCGGATTGCGGAAAATCTCAGGCAATACATTATGCGCATTGCCTTCTTTATGGTTGTTGCTGTCCGGGGTGTTCGACATCGGCGGATTGTAACAAGAAATAGCCAGCCGGAAGTGCGAATGAGGCCCGAATCAAGAAGTTCCTTGAATAATATGACTCCCTCTTGAGGCTAATAAGCTGACATGCTATAAGACTCACCCGAATTCGTGTTACCCTTATTCGAGCTTAATTTGGAGGCTCAAACATGTTGAAGAATATACTCATGATCGCTGGGTTAGTTTTCGCTGCAAATAGCAGCGTGCAGGCTGCCGGCGATGCAGTGGCAGGTGAAACGAAATCAGCCACTTGTGCAAGTTGCCATGGCGCAGATGGCATTAGCACTATTGCCATTTATCCTAACCTGGCTGGCCAAGTGCCAGGGTACACCGCGGCGCAACTGAAAGCCTTCCAAAACGGTGATCGCGACAACGCCATCATGGCTGGACAGGTGGCACAACTGACTGATGAAGACATGGCGGATCTGGATGCCTATTATGCGTCACTACCAGCCAAGGCGTCGGCCGCGATGACGGATGAAGACAAGGCACTGGCCGAGGCTGGCCGCGCGATTTATCGCGGTGGTTATGCAGATCGTGGAATTTCAGCGTGTATGAGCTGTCATGGACCAAGTGGTCACGGCATACCGAAAAACTACCCACGTATTTCTGCCCAGCACAAAGAGTACCTGGAACAACAATTGCTGGCGTATAAAAAAGGCGAGCGCACCGGGTACAATGAGATTATGTCCGATATTGCGTTTGGCCTGTCTGAACTGCAAATCAAGCAATTGTCTGCCTATATCGCAGGGCTTAATTAGGAGCGTAGGCAACAGCAAGAAACCCAAGAAGGCAGCCATTGGCTGCCTTTTTTGTGTCCGTTATGGTTGCCAATAGGGATTACTCGAAGGAGCAGGAAACCAAAGGCATGAGGGTGGTAAACTCCGAGAATGGATGACCTCTCCCTGCTAAAGCTCGACCCAAGTGCTGCGATTATCGTACCAACGCGCAGCTTGGCGAGTACGCTTCGCGAGCAACTGGCCGCGGAACACATGGCACAGGGACACCAGGTCTGGGAAGCGCCCACGATTCTATTGTGGCAGGACTACCTTCGTCTCTGCTGGCAGTACAATCAACGAAGAATCAATGACAGTACCGGCGCCCGGGCCATCGTGTCGGCACGCCAGGCCAATGTATTGTGGACGCAAATTATAGAAGAAACCCGTCGCCAAGAAGATGCATTGGTGCTGCTGGACGTGCAGCAGACTGTGCGAGTGGTCGAACGCAGTTGGCGGTTAATGCATGATTGGCAGATTGCCCCAGAGACGCTGGCTCAAGACCATGTGGCAGACACCGAGCGCTTTCTGCAATGGATCGAGAGTTACCAGCAGGTGCTGCAGCGCAGAGGCTTGTTTGATGACCCAACATTGCAATCGATACTGATCGATCTTGAGGCGGAATGCCCATTTAAATCCTTCATCTGGTATAGCTACGATCTGATTACTGCGGCACAACAAAGGTTGATAGAGCAGGCACAATCTCAGGGCGTGAGTGTGCAATTTGCAGCGGCACATGCACCTGCCGGCGCCAGTCAGCCAGATGTCTATTGGCGTTTTGATGATTCTGCAGAGGAGCTGCGCGCCAGCCTGATGCAAGCACGTGCTCTGCTGGAAGAAAACCCCGGGCAAACAATAAACATTGTGCTGCCTGACTTACAGCATCGCTATGCCGCGGTTCAGGAACAGGCGCGCGAAGTCTTTTACCCGGGGGCGTCTCCTGTTGAAGTACAACAAAACGCCACGGTATATCGATTTAGCCTGGGGCAAGCGCTGGCCAAATGGCCAGCTGTGCAGGCAGCGCTGCGCGTAGTAAGCCTGTTGACCAATCATACCAGCGTGACGGAAATCTGTTACTTACTGCGAAATCAGTTCACCGCGTTGGGTCGCGAATACCGGCGTGACAGCCACGAATTTGAGCATTGGCTGAAGCGACAGAGAGTGCGCCGGATGACGTTTGATATTTTGCCCGAGTTATATCAACAGCACCAGGAACAGCTAGAGCCTGACCAGCAAGCACCCGCTGATAGCAAATTTCTTAGCCTGATAACGGAGCTGGTTAGCAAGCGGCAAGCCTTGCAGCTTCGACTGCAACAACAAAAGGAACAGAATAACTTTGCCGCACTCGATTTTGCTGACTGGGCTGAAGAGATTAACGCCTGGTTGATGGCCTGGGGTTGGCAAACGCACGTGACCGAGGCGGCGCAAAACAGCGTTGAACACCAGTTATCGCAGCGTTGGCAAGCACTGCTGGAAGAGTTTTACGGTGTCTCATTGGTGCAAAAACAGCTTGGTCTTCCCCGCATGCTGGAACTTCTCCGGCAAATGGCCAGGGACTCTGTTTTTCAGCCGCAGGCAGACGACTCACCCATTTTGATCTCAGGTGTGTTCGAGGCGATTGGTCGGCCGGCCGATTGGTGTTTTCTGCTGGGCATGGACCAGGGCTATCCCGCCCAGTCTGAAGGAGATGCTTTTCTACCTAAACGCCTGTTGGCTGAGCAAGGCTTCCCCGATGCTGATGCCGAGTCGAGCTTTAAGCAGGCAAAAAAGGTCATAAACAGCCTGTTGGCTCCGGCTCGAAACAAAATCGTCAGCTTCAGCCGACGCAACGAACTGGATCATGAAATCGAAAACCAGGTTTCTCCTATATTCCGAACCCAGAAATTTACTGACTATCAACCAACGCCAACTGCTGCCTCATTAATTGCTTTGGAAAGCTATGTCGATGCCAGTGGTCCACCCTGGTCTCGTGGGGGGCATGCAAAAGGTGGAAGTCGTCTCTTTGAGCTGCAATCGGTTTGCGCATTTCGCGCATTCGTGAGTCTTCGTCTCGGCTTTCAGCGTGACGATGAAGCCGAGTTTGGACTGGATAACCTGGATCGCGGAAACGTGGTACACCGCCTGATGGAACTAGTTTGGCAGGGCCTGCAGAGCCAGGCACAGTTGCTCAAATTCAGTGATGGTGAGTTAGACGAGTTTATCTCTGCCACCGTGGATCAGCTTTGCGCCGACCCGCAACTGACTTTAGGTACTGATAAAGATCGTTTGCTGGCGCTGGAAAAACCTCGATTATGTTCCCTGTTAAAGACCTGGTTGGAAGTTGAAAAGAGCCGACCTGTTGGCTTCTCGGTGGTTGAAACCGAGGAGCACCGCACTGGCACTGTGGGCGGAATCAACTTTGCTTACGCGGTAGACCGGGTTGACCTGACCGACGATGGACGCAGCCTGATCATTGACTATAAAACCGGGCAGGTGGATCGCAGAGACTGGTTGGGTGAGAGATTGCGCAGCCCGCAGATGCCACTTTACGCGCTGGTCCAGGACAGTCAGAAGCGGGTGCCGGTGTCGGGCATCACCTATGCCCAACTGCATCCCACCGAACCCAAGTTTGTCGAATTGTGTGAAACCGATATGGTGCGCAAGGCCAGTCGCTATACAGAAAAGTATGCACAGCTCTGGCAGGAACGGCGTGCCGAATGGCCCGCCCAGCTGGAGCAGCTGGCTGAAGAATTCCTGGCTGGTGATGCAAGGGTGAACCCGATCGATGAAGATATTTGCACTTATTGTGAATTAAAGCCGGTGTGTCGAATTTCACAATTACGTGATCAGGTTGCAAATCAGGACAACCAGGTGGCGGGCGAACCCGAAGGAGGCCAAAGTGCCGTCTGATCACGCCGCCCGCCTGGAGGCGCTCAACCCCGAGGCCTCTTTTATTGTCCAAGCCCCGGCGGGGTCCGGCAAGACCGGGCTGCTGGTCTATCGCATACTGACGTTGTTGGCCCGCGTCGATCAACCGCAACAGGTGCTGGCGATTACCTTTACCCGCAAGGCGACCGCGGAGATGCGCGAACGCCTGTTGCAACTCATAGCCAAAGCCGAGTCTGGCGAAACCAGTGACGATCCCTTTGAACAACAGGGCATTGACCTGGCCTGGGCAGTGGTCGAGCGCGATAAAATGCTGGGCTGGCATCTTCTGGATGCTCCCCACCAACTGCAAATATTGACCATTGATGCGTTCGGTGCGCGTCTTACCACCAGTATGCCGTGGCTCAGCCGTCTGGGAGATCGGCCACGAACCACGGACAATGCCGAGCGACACTACGCGGCCGCAGTGGAGCAATTACTCGCCGAGCTGCTGCAAGACGATACGCGGCTAAGCCGCGCCTTGCAGGTGGTCATGTTGGAAATCGACTACGACTACAATCGTGCACGGCGTTTGTTTACATCCATGCTGGCACGGCGCGATCAGTGGTTACGGCACCTCTCGAGCGGTGAACTCAATCTGCTCAGGGCCGCCCTTGAAAGTGCCTGGCAAACGGTAAGCAGCGAGCAGCTGGCCAATCTTAGTGAGCATTTCTCTTCCGACCTGTTAGAGGAACTGGTAACGCTGGGGCAGTTTGCACAGGCAAACCTCTCTTCAGACCCAGGCGAACAAAACACTACGCAGCCGTCTCTGCGGGCACTTGCTGACTTCGACAAATCGGTACGCTTCCTCAATGTAGAACAATGGCAGGCCCTGCGGTTTTTGCTTTGCGGCAAAGGTAAGACATTTCGCAAGCGCGTGGATAAACGCCTTGGTTTTCCCGCCGGGAGCGCAGAGAAAGAACGGTTGCAGGAAATCTTGTCGATTATCGAAGACGATGACAGCATGCGATCCGCACTGCTGGAGACCGACCATATTCCAAGATTGCAATTCAGCCATGAGGATTGGCAGCAACTGCTGGCACTCGAAGAAGTGCTGCGTTCGCTGGCAGGCCTGCTCCAATTGCAGTTTCGTGCAGCCGGAGAATGCGATCATGCCGAGGTGACGCAACGGGCAAATCTTGCGCTGCAGGAGCTGGATGCGCCCACCGACCTGGCTCTGCGTATGGACTACCAGCTGCAACATATCCTGGTGGATGAGTTCCAGGACACCTCGCATGGGCAGATAGAGCTGCTCAAACGCCTCACCAAAGGTTGGTCTATAGAAGACACCGGGCCACCCAAGACCTTGTTCCTGGTTGGCGATCCCATGCAATCGATTTACCGGTTTCGCGAAGCCGACGTCAGCTTGTTTTTGCGGGTCGCGCAAAATGCCCGGACGCGGGTGTTTGACAATATCGACATCCAGTCGCTCAGGCTGAGTGAAAACTTCCGTTCCAACTCAGCCTTGGTAGGCTGGTTTAACGACGTGTTCGCAGCCAGTTTCCCGCAACAGAACAATGTGCTGTCGGGCGCAATACGATACGCCGACTCAACCAGCAGTAGAGCGTCGGCGAGCGATAGTGTTCGCTACTATGCAGCTTACGACAGAGACGAAGAAGCAGCACAGGTCGTCACTGCCGTGCAAGACGCCATCGCTGCACTTCCTGACCAACGGAGTCGGGTCGCGTTATTGGTCCGCAGTCGTGGACAACTGAGCAATCTGCTGCCGGCTCTGACCGAAGCCGGGGTTGCGTTTCAAGGGGTCGATATTCGTCCCCTGCAAAACCAGCAGGCAGTGGTCGACCTCATTGCCTTATGCAAAGCCATTTGCCGAGAAGATGATCGCGTCTCCTGGCTCGCCCTGTTACGAGGCCCGTGGTGTGGATTGATCCTGACGGAGCTGATGGCGCTGTGCGGCGAGTCAAGCTTGTCAATCTGGGAGCAACTTTCTTCACATCTAAGCCAGATGGAAAGCGGCGGAGACAATTCAGTCCTCAACCAGGATAGTGCCCAGAGATTGCGTCGCTTCATGGTCACCATGCAACATGCTATGCAACAGCGACAACAGGTTGATCTTTCCAGCCTGACGCGGTGGGCCTGGCAGGCGCTGGGCGGCCAGGAAACCCTGTTTGGAGCGAGTCCGCGTGACATTGATACCGTGTTTAAGCTTATCCAAAATCTGCAAATTGGCGGCGACCTGGTGTCAGTGGCGGAACTGGACCAGGCCGTAGAGCGCCTCTACGCAGAACCGTCCGGGGACCCGCAAGCCAGGCTGGTAGTCAGCACCATGCACAAGGCCAAAGGTCTGCAATATCACACAGTCATTCTGCCGGGGCTAAGTCGTCCGCCCGGCGCGAATACCAAGGAAATGATGATGTGGGCAGAACACCAGTCCAATAGCGGTGTATCACAATTGCTGCTGGCACCCCTGCGAGTCCAGGATGAACCGGGCAGTCATTATCATTATCTGCGTGAGCTGGAGAAAAAGCGCGCTACTAATGAAGCCATCCGCTTGATGTATGTGGCCTGTACGCGCGCAGAACACAGACTCGTATTACTCGGCCAGCTCAACGAGGATCAGGACAGCGGCGCACCCAGAAAACCGTATTCAAACACCTTGCTGGGCACTATCTGGGAAGCGGTGGAAAGCCATTTTTCGTTTGCTGAATCTCCTCTTGTGACGGCAACAGATGATTCTTTGGCCGACATGCCAGACCAGGGTCTGAGCCGTTTGCCCGCTGCGGCAAGCATTGATCTTGGGGATGCAGTTGAGTGGTTGACTAAGACACAACTCACTACCGATGTGACAGAAGACGAGACCGAGGCCATCGAGTTCGAGTGGTCGACCGAGGTGGCTACTGCAATCGGCGTGGTGATGCACAATTGGTTGCAGTTCAACCAGGCCAGTGTTTTCGACACCGAGCTAAACGACAGTTTGCAGCAGCAGTGGCAATCCGATCTTCGTTCGCTGGGGGTGGCCCCGGCAAAAATAGGTTATGGCATAGCTCGTCTGAGTTCAGCTCTTACAAATATGCAGCAAGACGACAGCGCCAGGTTTCTGCTGCGCGATTATGCGGAACAACATAACGAGTATGAGCTGTCGTGCACCGAAGATGGGGTAGTAAAAACGTATCGGATAGACCGCACCTTTGTCGACGAAAACAATACACGCTGGGTGGTTGACTACAAAACGACCACCACGCGAGCCAGCGATATCGATGCTTTTGTGGATGAACAGGTTCAGGAACGCCACCGTGCCCAACTGGAGCGTTACGGCGAACTGATGAGCCAAATTGATTCAAGGCCAGTGAAACTGGTGGTGTACTTCCCAATGCTTGCTAGAATGCGCAGCTGGGACTATCAAGCAGATTCATAAATCAACGAACAAAAAAACCACCATGAAGTACAAGAATTTAGGAAGCAGTGGAATCCAGGTCTCCGAGGTGTGTCTCGGCACCATGACCTGGGGTGAGCAAAATACCGAACAGGAAGCCTTTGAGCAGATCGATTACGCGCTGGAGCAGGGAATCAATTTTATCGATACCGCCGAGATGTATTCTGTGCCGCCGCGCAAGGAAACCTATGGCCTCACCGAGACGTATATAGGTAACTGGCTGGCAGCCAACCAGGAT